>NZ_PEHF01000089.1 GCF_015762685.1 Candidatus Symbiopectobacterium sp. 'North America'
CTTCCATCACCAGAGTTGAAGATGGACACGTCGCCAAAAACTGCATGAGCTTGGCGCGGGTAACCACATTCGCCACATAGTGCAATGCCAGCGTCAGCGTGTTGTTGTAAGTCGCAACAGACTCTTCGTAGTTGGCCTCAGCGGAGGTTAATTGCCCGGATAAACGGCCACCGGTGAAAATAGGCAGATACAGCGCAGGCCCAATGCTTCCGGCATCGTTGCCAGAACACGTCAGATTATTCAGGCTGAACGACTGATAGCCAATAAAACAGGTAATGCTGACATCGGGGTAGTACGCGGTTTTGGCGACATGAATGCGTTTTGCCGCAGCTTCAACACGCCAACGCGCGGCGCTGATGTCCGGACAGTGGCCCAGAATTTTGATGCCAGTTTTAGCAGGCAAATTAAAGGATTCATCCAGATGGATCGCCGGACGCTGAATAGAAAGCCCCCGGTCTGGCCCGTCGCCCAACAGTGCGGCAATGGCATTTTTCTGTAGCTGGATGGCCTCATCGGAGGCAATCAATTCGGCCTCAGCGCTCGCTTTCAACGCCTGCACCTGTTTGACCACGCCGTCAGTTTCAAGCCCATTGAGATTTCGCTCTGTCATCAATTCAACGGTTTTGCTACGGATCTCCAACGCATTCTGCGTCGTGTCACGGTTGAGGTACAAACGTGCCAGCTCCATATAGGACTGCACCAAAGCGGCTTGGAGCAGTAATTTTGCCGACTGCATTTCCGCACCCGCCGCCGCATAATCTGACGTTGCAGCAGCGACTTCAGCACGGTTTTTGCCCCAAAAATCGAGATTAAAACTCAGATTAGCCGTCGCAGAGCCATAGTCATTCCAGCCGTGCGGTGGCATATAGGCCTGATAGGCATAGCTCACTTTACTCTTTGACGCAGACGCTGACGCGCCAACTTGTACAGAACAAATCGCGCCAATTTGCTCGGCGATCCCGGACGCGTTCTTTAATCGAGACTCAGCTATTTTCAAGGTTGACGCAGAAGCCAGTGCCACTTCCATCAGGCTGTCCAACTGCCCGTCGTGGTAGCGTAGCCACCACTGCGCGTCTGGCCAGCGGCCCTCTTTTTCGGTGGTCAGCGACTGTGAAGAGGCAAACTCATCGGCACGTTTTATGTGGCTCAGTGTGTTGTCTGGGGCGGTTGAACAGCCCGCCAGGATGAGCACCACGGCAAGCATTGAAAACCGCAAATAAGGAGGTAACAGGCTGCGATTTATTAACTTATTGATTTTCAAGATACACCTTTTTAATACCGAACAGTACGGTTTTGTTATAATTTGACATAAAACGATAGTCAAGAGAAGCTTGCGCATTGGACGGAAAGAAAAGTGAAGCGTATGCGAGTTAAAAGTGAAACCAAGCGTCAAACCATTCTGGATATCGCGACGCGCGCATTTATAGAGCAGGGATTCAACAACACGTCGATGTCGGAGATCGCTAGTCGCGTCGGGGGCTCCAAATCAACGCTCTATAACTATTTCAGTTCCAAAGAAGACATCTTCTCTGCTGTCATGGCATCGTCAGCCAAAACCGACATCGCGGAAGCGTTCGAATCACTAGACCCAAAGAAAGATATCGAAACGACGCTTAACCAATTTGGCCGCAATTACCTCTCCTCAGTGCTGAGCAGCGGCCTGATGGCAATCTGGCGCATCGCGATCAGTGAATCAGAACGTAGCGACATTGGCCGCTTGTTTTATGCCGAAGGGCCACAAAAGGGCTGGAAACGGTTAAGCCATTACCTGAGTAAAAAAAGCGACGAAGGCATTCTGCGTCACTCAGACAGTTGGGTATGAGCGATGCATTTGAAAGGGCTGATTGAAGCAGAGTTGTTTCTTGTCGCAGCATTGGGCGTCGACACTGCACCAGACGCCAAACGCATTGAAGACGCGGTCTCTCGCGCCATCACAGTATTTCTGCTCGCTTATCGGGCTGAAGCGTCGAAGCAGTAAACCGTAGAGTGCCACCCATAAAAAAGAAGCTCAGGATTGAGCTTCTTTTAGGGCATTGAACAGGTCGTCAGACAGCGACCTTAGCGCATCGTCACAAACTCTTCCGATGCGGTCGGATGAATCGCCACGGTATTGTCGAAGTCGCGTTTGGTCGCGCCCATTTTCACCGCTACGGCAAAGCCTTGCAGCATTTCATCCATGCCAAAGCCGATGCCATGTATGCCAACGATTTTCTCTTCCGGCCCAACACACACCAGCTTCATGCGACACGGTTGGCGGTGCTGGGTTACTGCGGTGTACATCGCGGTGAAGGAAGAGGTGTAGACCTTAACCTGATCATCACCGAATTTTTCCCGCGCTTGCGGTTCGGTCAACCCGACGGTGCCAATCGGCGGGTGGCTGAACACCACGGTCGGGATATTGGTGTAATCCAGATGCTCTTCCGGCTTGTTGTTAAACAGCCGTTCTGAGAGGCGGCGCCCTGCCGCAACAGCCACCGGCGTCAGTTCGACAGCGCCGGTGTTGTCACCCACCGCATAAACGCACGGCACGTTGGTGTTCTGGTATTTATCTACCTTGATAAAACCGCGCTCATCTTTGATGACACCCGCCGCTTCAATATTCAGGTTATCGGTTGCCGGTTCACGGCCAATTGCCCAAATCAGGCAATCCACGGTATAAGATTCACCGTTGGTCAGATGCAGGGTCAGGCTGCCATCAGCGTTTTTTTCAACCGCCTGCGGCGTGGATTCGGTATGTAGCATCGGCCCTTCTGCCTTCATCACTTCCACCAGCGTGCTGAAGATCAGCGGATCGAAGCTGCGCAACGGCGCGTGCTTGCGCACAAACAGATGGGTTTCGGAACCGAGCGCATTCACAACACCAGCGATCTCAACGGCGATATAGCCCGCACCGACAATTGCCGTACGCTTTGGCAACCCGTCAAGCGCAAAAAAACCGTCGGAATCGATGCCGTACTCAGCACCGGGAATCAAAGGACGCGTCGGCCGGCCGCCCGTCGCGATCACAATATGGTCGGCAGTAATGGTTTCACCATTCACTTCAACGGTGTGCGCATCGACAAAGCGGGCAAAGCCGTGGATAACGTCCACCTGATTTTTGCCCAGCACATTGTTATAGGACTGATGAATACAATCGATATAGGCACTGCGTTTCTTCACCAAGACATCCCAGTTAAAGGCGTTAACGGTGGTATCAAAACCATAGTCCGGCCCATACTGGTGGATCGCTTCGGCAATCTGCGCCGCGTGCCACATGACCTTTTTCGGTACGCAGCCGACATTAACGCAGGTGCCGCCCAGGTACTTTGCTTCAATCAACGCACATTTTTGCCCATACATTGCCGCACGGTTAATGGACGCGATACCGCCACTGCCGCCACCGATGGCGAGATAGTCATAATGCTTTGTCATGAGAAGATCCATGGTTAAGTGAAGAGAATAAAACACAGTGTAACCCCTGAACTCGGTCTGCGGCAAAACCGTTAACGTCGGTTTTGCCGATGAGTGCAACAGTCAAAACCTGTCAGGCTATTCCGGCACCACCTGCTCAATCAGCGTATGCTCAGTGCCATTAGGCGCAAGCACACTGTGCAGCCACGCCAGCAGCGCTTGCATTTGCGCGTGCAGTTTCCACGGCGGGTTGATCACGATCATGCCTGACGCCGTCATGCCATAGCGATCGCTGTCCGGCAGCATTGCCAGTTCAATTTGCAGAATATTACGGATACCGGTGGCTTCCAGGTCTTTGAGCATGCGTTTGATTTGCTGGCGTAATACCACCGGATACCACAGCGCGTACACGCCGGTGGCAAAACGTTTGTAACCTTCCTGAATCCCTTTGACCACCGCCTGATAGTCGATTTTCAATTCGTAGGGAGGGTCTATCAGGATAAATCCACGGCGAGAGGCGGGCGGCAGTTGGGATTTCAACTGCTGATAGCCATCTTCACGCACCACTTTGGCTCGCGAATCACGTTGAAATTCACCGCACAGCAACGGGAAGTCGCTAGGGTGCAACTCCGTCAGGTGAATACTGTCCTGCTCACGCAGCAGTTGGCGGGCAATCAGCGGCGAACCGGGGTAGAAACGTAGCGTGCCATTACTGTTGTAGGCTTTAACCGCGTTCAGATAAGGGGTCAACGCTTCGGGAATATCGTCCCGTTGCCACAGTTTGGCAATACCTTCCAGATACTCCCCGGTACGCTCCGCATGTTCACCGCTGAGCTGATAACGCCCGGCTCCTGCATGGGTATCCAGATACAGAAACGGTTTCTCTTTTTCTTTGAGCGCAGTAATGATCAGGCTCTGAACGGTGTGCTTCAGTACGTCGGCATGGTTGCCGGCATGGAAACTGTGGCGATAACTCAACATAACGGTTTTTGTTCCGGTGAAATAAACTGGGCGCCCGAAGGCAAGATCATATCCCGCACATATAAACGTTCTGCCGCAGAAAATATCACCGGAAAACCATAACGCAATCCTCTTGCAATCCCCTTGCCGAAAGGGTCGATCGATCATTATATTATTAAATATATAGCGATAGTGAGTGGAGAACATCATGGCAAACCCCTTTGGCGATGGCGTTATGGACGGGCTTAAGGCCCAAACGCCACAACCCCTGAGCGAAATTCAGCACCACGGTCTCGAATATCGACGTGGTTATATCTGTGGCTACTCGTATAACCTGTCGGAAGCGGTGGGCGATCGACAAAAAGCCGCGTTTGAGGCTGGCCTGCTTTCACGGAGCTATGGGCTGGAGCGTGACCGTATCACCGAGTTTTTTAGCGAATACGGCAATCCACAAACTGTGGTCTATTTTTATGCTGGTTATGATACGCTGGGGAGGGGGGAATGAGGCAGCACGTACCATACGTTAAACACAGCACCGCTCTCTTCAGACTGCCCGCCACACCGCAGTGAAACATCTGCACAGTAACCCATGCTGACGTGTGCAATACGCGCGGTTTTCACATGCCCAGGGAATTTTCCCCCGTTCATTGATTTTTGCCCTTTCTGGCCTCATGTTAATCAGTAATTCGCTTTTTTTGCCAGCGCCGCCGCTCGCGCGACTGCCTTTGTCACTGGCTGACACATAACGATAGGACCGTGATATGACGAATCCATTATTGACCCCGTTTACCCTGCCCCCGTTTTCCGCCATCACTGTTGATGACATCGTCCCCATCGTTCAGTCTGCGCTGGCAGACTGCCGCAGTGCGGTTGAGCGCGTGGTAGCGCAGGGTGCACCGTTCACCTGGGAAAATCTGTGTCAACCGCTGGCAGAGAGCGACGATCGTCTGGGCCGTCTGTTTTCCTCGATCGGCCACCTCAATGCCGTGAAAAATAGCCCTGAGCTGCGTGCTGCCTATGAGCAATGCTTGCCGCTACTCTCTGAATACAGCACCTGGGTTGGACAACACACCGGGTTATATCAGGCGTATCGCGACCTGAAAGAAGGATCCCACTACGCCACATTGAGCGTCGCGGAGAAAAAAGCGGTGGATAATGCGCTGCGCGACTTTGAACTGTCCGGTATCGGTTTGCCGCCGGAAAAACAGAAACACTATGGCGAAATTGCCGCGCGTCTGTCTGAACTGAGCGCGCAGTACAGCAACAACGTGCTCGACGCAACCATGGGTTGGAATAAGCACATCACTGACGTTGCGCAGCTTGAAGGGATGCCGGAAAGCGCACTGGCCGCCGCCGCCGCACAAGCCGAGGCTAAAGGACTGGAAGGTTGGCTGCTGACGCTGGATATCCCCAGCTACCTGCCTGTCATGACCTACTGTGCCAATCAGGCGCTGCGTGAAGAGATGTATCGTGCCTACGCAACCCGCTCCTCCGATCAGGGGCCGAATGCGGGCAAATGGGATAACAGTGAAGTGATGGCCGAGGAGCTGGCGCTGCGCCATGAACTGGCGCAACTGTTAGGCTTTGGCAGCTTCGCTGATAAGTCCCTTGCCACCAAAATGGCAGAAAATCCGCAACAAGTGCTGGATTTCCTCAACGATCTGGCAACGCGTGCCCGCCCACAAGGGGAAGCGGAACTGGCACAACTGCGCGCCTTCGCCAAAACGCATAATGGCGCTGGCGAACTGCAACCGTGGGACATCACTTACTACAGCGAATTACAAAAGCAGCACCTCTACACCATCAGCGATGAGCAACTGCGCCCTTATTTCCCAGAACAGCGCGTGGTTGAAGGGCTGTTTGAAGTGGTGAAACGCATTTATGGCATTACGGCCAAAGAACGTCACGACGTAGACGTATGGCACCCCGAAGTACGTTTCTTTGACCTGTTTGATGAAAGCGGCGAACTGCGCGGCAGCTTCTATCTCGATCTCTATGCGCGCGAACACAAGCGTGGCGGTGCCTGGATGGATGACTGCGCGGGACGCCTGCGCAAGAGCAACGGTGAACTGCAAAAACCGGTGGCCTATCTGGTATGTAACTTCAACCGTCCGGTCAACGGCAAACCCGCGCTGTTCACCCACGATGAAGTCACCACGTTGTTCCATGAATTTGGTCACAGCCTGCACCATATGCTGACGCAGATAGATACCGCAGGGGTGGCTGGCATTAGCGGTGTGCCATGGGATGCCGTCGAACTGCCGAGCCAGTTTATGGAAAACTGGTGCTGGGAGCCGGAAGCGTTGGCGTTTATTTCCGGTCACTACGAAACCGACGAACCGTTGCCACAGGCCATGCTGGACAAGATGCTGGCGGCCAAAAACTATCAGGCTGCGTTGTTTATCCTGCGCCAACTTGAGTTCGGCCTGTTCGATTTCCGTCTGCATGCAGAATACGATCCGGCAAAAGGGGCACAAATTCTGCCGACACTGGCCGATGTCAAAGCCAAGGTCGCCGTCGTGCCGAGTCCAAGCTGGAATCGTTTCCCGCACGCCTTCAGCCACATCTTCGCAGGCGGCTATGCCGCAGGATACTACAGCTACCTGTGGGCAGATGTTCTGGCAGCGGACGCCTACTCGCGCTTTGAAGAAGAAGGCATTTTCAACCGCACCACCGGCCAGTCTTTCCTGGATAATATTCTGTCGCGTGGCGGTTCCGAAGCGCCGATGGATCTGTTCAAGCGCTTCCGTGGCCGTGAACCACAGCTTGATGCCATGCTGCACCACTATGGTATTAAAGGGTGAACATCAGCCTGCTGACAGAAGGGGGCGCCGATAGAGGCGCCCTTGATGCATTAGCGTCACGCTGGGGATTGCAGGACGACCCCAGCGTGACGCTGGCGCTGGTGCTGACGCCAGAACGTCTGGAGCTGCACAAGCAGGATGAAGAGAAGCTCGGCGCTATTTATGTCGATTTCGTCTCTGGTGCAATGGCCCACCGCCGTCGCTTTGGCGGCGAGCGCGGCGAAGCGGTTGCTAAAGCGGTCGGCATCAAAAAGGATTATCTGCCGGACGTCGTGGATGCCACCGCCGGATTAGGCCGTGATGCCTTTGTACTGGCCTCGTTAGGCTGTCGTGTACGTCTGCTGGAACGTAACCCGGTAGTTGCCGCGCTGCTCGACGATGGTTTACGACGTGGCTATGAAGATGCCGAGATAGGCGCGTGGCTGCGCGAAAGATTGACGCTGATTCATGCCTCAAGCCACACAGCCCTGAGCGATATCACACCGCCACCGGATGTGGTCTATCTCGATCCCATGTTTCCTCATCGGCAAAAAAGTGCGCTGGTAAAGAAAGAGATGCGGGTGTTTCAATCACTGGTGGGCGCGGACGACGATGCCGATGCCCTGCTGGCTCCCGCGCGGGCGTTGGCGAAAAAGCGCGTGGTGGTAAAACGCCCTGACTACGCCCCACCGCTGGCGGGCATTGCCGCCCAATCGATGCTGACCACCAAAAGCCACCGCTTTGATTTTTATTTGCCGCTGTAGTTCACGGCCCTCATTTTTGTCTTCTATCCATTTAAGCGCTCACATATGAGCACTTAACCTATATTAGCGCTTATGTATGAGCGTTTAACTCTCTGTGTATTGATTAAAATATAACGACTGCTACACTTGAGGAAGCAATGATAAAATCTTATTAAGCGCTTATAGATGAGCGCTTAACATGCTTAAAGGATCATATGTGATCGCTAAACCTAATACCCGGTCGCTTTCCGCCCCTGTCGTTCGGGTACTCAAAAAGTTAGGGGCTGATATCGCTCTGGCACGGCGGCGGCGACATATTACACAAGTATCAATGGCAGAACGCTTTGGTATCTCTGTCGCTACGTTACGCCGTTTGGAAAAGGGCGATCCGCGTATCTCCATAGGAACGCTGGCACAGGCGCTGCTGATACTGGGTGAATTAGCAAAAATAAACGAGTTGCTGGACACCGCCACGGATGACATTGGGCTGATGATGATGAATGATGCGCTTCCTCAGCGCGTACGCACCAAACGCATCACGTCAGGTTCGGGAGGATTATAGTCATGTCGGCAAAACAGCAAGCAGTTCGGGTCGCCATCGGTCAATCAGCACTGCCGGTGAGAGAATTGGTATATAGCAAGGAAGGGCGCAGAGAATTTTCCGCATTTTCTTATGATGAAACGTGGTTAGCGACGGCCAATCGTTTTGAAATTTCGCCCGACCTTGCGCTGATTGCAGGCTATCAATACCACAAAGCGCCCGGCAAGGAAGACTCCCTGTTCCATTTTGCTTTTGCCGATACCGAACCTGACGGATGGGGCTGCCGCGTGATTGCACGCGATCACGCTAAACTCCGCAAGAATGCCCAGGTTGGCCAGAGTGTAAGTACTGCCCTGACAGAAATGGATTTTCTGTTAGGCGTGGATGATGCGAGCCGTATCGGTGCATTGCGGCTGATGGATGCCGAAGGTAATTTTTTACGCTCAACGGTGGACGGTGGTCGAGGTACACCACCGCTGCTTGAATTACAGCAACTGATTAGTGCCACTCACGCCGTCGAAATGAACAAAGAAACGGCCGCCGATCTGAAATACCTGCGAGGTAAAGGGACTTCTCTGGGTGGCATGCGGCCCAAATGTTCCATCATGGATGATGACGGATATTTGGCTATCGGCAAGTTTCCCAGCATACAGGACGATCGCAGCGTCACGCGGGGCGAAGTGTTGGCACTACAACTCGCTGCAACGGCGGGTATTCGGGTAGCCGAATCACGCACCGTTATGTCAGAGGATATTCCTGTGGCGTTGATACGCCGCTTTGATCGCACGCCAAACGGTGGCAGAATCCCTTACCTTTCCGCAGGTTCCATGCTGCAAGCCACGCGGACGGAAGAGTATGCTTACAGCCAAATTGCCGACGTTATTCTCATGCACAGCATCTCACCGTTGGAAGATTTGGCAGAGTTATGGCGGCGTATTGTCTTTAACCTGCTAATCACCAATGTGGACGATCACGTACAAAATCACGGATTTCTGCACGTCGAACACGGGCAATGGCGACTGGCTCCTGCCTTTGACCTCAACCCGTTCCCCGATAAGGATCAAGAGTTAAAACTGTGGCTCGATGAGGATTACGGCCCCGTCGATTCGATCGACGCCGTTCTGGCAAGAGCAACCTACTTCCGTTTGTCGCCTCAACAGGCCAATGCAATCCTAACGCAGGTCTACCATGCGGTGAATAACTGGAAGGCATCAGCAATCCGCTACACTGTCGGCATGACCAACGCTGATATCGACGCCTTTATCCCTGCATTTGATAATCCACAAATGCGACGCGCTGCACAATTGATAGGATAACGCGTGGCCTGTTAGTCCCTGACAGGTCACTCAGCAACCTTACACCGATAACGCCTTAACCCGCTCGATGGCAGCGCGCAGGCTTTCTGCATTCAGCGGCACAGGCAGCGCATGGTATCGATTCGAACGGTGCCAGCGTGCGTGCAATGACCTTCTCCACATCGGCGTGATGATGGATATCCACATCCAGCGCCTTCAGGCTGGTAGGCAAGTTGAAACGCGCAAACACCGCAATCAACTGCTCGGTCACGTCGCGCTGTCCGAGCAGTTCACTCTGCACCAGAATGCCATAAGCCACTTTGGTGCCGTGCAGGAAACGCTCGGTTTGCGGTAAAGTGGTCAACCCGTTATGCACCGCATGCGCCGCAGCCACGCGGGTGTAGCGTTCGCCCAAGCCGCCAACCATACCACCGCCAGCGATAATCGCATCGATCACATCAAGGAAAGCCTGCGTCAGTTCGCCACGCCGTTGATCGGCCAGCGCCTGCTCGCTGCTATTGAGCAGCACATTACGAATAGAGAGCGCCGCTTCAATCCCCAAACTCACCGTCAGCGGCAGATTTTCCGGTTGTGGGCTCAGCACCACCGCCTCATACCATTTCGCCAGCGTATCGCCGATCCCTGCCAGCAGGTATTCCTGCGGCGCGCGCAGAATGATAGTGGGCTCCACCAACACCAGATGGTTGGCATCGTTGAAAATTTCAAAACGCAGCGCCTGACCTTCATCGTTATACCAAACGGAAAGCGGCGTCCAGGCGGCACAGGTGGCAGCGATGGTAGGGATAGCCACCAACGGTAAGCCGAGGCGACGCGCCACCACTTTAGCCTTGTCCAACAACGCACCGCCGCCGACACCAATCACCACCTGACGATCGTCACCCGCTTGAGCACAGAGTTGCACCACCGCGCTTTCGCTGCAATGACCGCCAAAAGCAATGTGCTTCGCACCGACTACGTTGAACGCTGCGGGCAAAAACGAGGTGGCTGCCGCAATCGCCCGTTCACCATAAATCCAAACCGCGCTTTCCAACTGTGCCGGGGTATAAAGGTTTTCCAGCTCCTGCAACGCGCCGGGGTAGGAGTAATAGTTGGCGGGGCCGGTTACCACGCGAATTGCCGTGCTGGTCATGATGCTACATCCTGTCGTGTGTTGACTGTCATCGGTGAATAATCACTACCTTATCACAAACAGACTTCTGGATGGCTATAAATATTAAGGGCATCATGATGCATTTTTTTCATGTTGCTCTGTAAGCGTCTGTTTTATGAATTATCTTCATGTTACATCTGGACATCTGTAAGGCTAATAATATTTTGCTTTATCTTATGCGTTTTCGTTCATTGCCAGGCGTTATCACCCCGTGAAAGATCTGGCCGATCAGATGATTTTTTTCCTGGGATGACCGCCATGACGCACACACATCGGCCAACGCCACACAAACTGGAAATGCGCGGGATTTCCATTGCCTTTTCCGGCTTCGCTGCGCTGACGCAGGTCGATTTCACCCTGAAAGGCGGTTCTATCCACGCGCTGACCGGTGCCAATGGCGCAGGCAAATCAACGCTGATGGTGGTACTTTCCGGTGCGCATGAGCACTATCAGGGGACCATTGTCATTGATGGAAAACCCGTTGAGATTCGCTCACCGCGTCAGGCCAAGCAGCTCGGCATCCATGTGGTACAGCAGGAAGTCGACGTCGCGTTAGTGCCAGGCCTGAGCGTGGCGGAAAACATTATGCTCGATCAGTTGGCGGAGCCAGGTCATAGCTATCGCTGGCGGCGTATTCGCCATAGCGCGCGCAACGCGCTGGAGCTAATGGGTATCGATCTGGACGTGCGTCGTCGCATCGAGCAATGCTCACTGGCCGAAAAGCAGCAGATTCTCTTGGCGCGCGCCCTCTCCCACCACTGTCGCTTCCTGATCCTTGATGAACCCACGGCACCGCTCGATCAGAATGAAAGCGAGCGTCTGTTCAACGTGGTGCGCCACTTGCAGCACAGCGGTATCGGCGTGGTGTTTATCTCGCACCGTATTCATGAGCTAAAAGCGATTTGCGATCGCATGACGGTATTGCGCTATGGTCGCCTGATTGAAAGCAGTCCAATGGATAGGCTAAGCGGCGAAGCGATCGTCGAAAAGATGCTCGGCCATGCATCTATCCGCCGCGCCGACCGGCGATAACCGGTAAACCACTGTTGGCGATTGAAGGTCTGCATGACAATACACTGCTGCACGATATCTCGTTGCAGTTGCGCGGAGGCGAAATTCTTGGCATTGCCGGGCTGGCAGGCGCAAGGAAAACCGAATTGTGCAAAGCGCTGTTTGGAGCCAATGCCAGCCGCGTGCGATCCGGCGAACTGCGCGGCAAGCCCTGGCAGCCGACCACACCGGCGGATGCCGTCGCCGCAGGCATTGCTCTGGTGCCGGAAGAGCGCCGCAAAGAAGGCATTTTTATTGACGAGTCGGTGGCGATGAACCTGAGCATCAGCGCAAACGACAGCTTTTCTCGCTGGAGCCTTTTTAGTCATCGGCGCGCATGGCGCTGGGCACAGGAGATTATTTCACGTCTCGGCGTGCGTACCACCGGGCCAGCACAGACGCTGCGTCGCTTGTCAGGTGGCAACCAGCAGAAGGTCGCGATTGGCAAATGGCTGCGCAACGATGCCGACGTTTTGATCTTTGATGAGCCGACCAAAGGCGTTGATGTCAAAGCCAAAACCGATCTCTTTCTTTTAATCGATCAGTTGGCTCGCGAAGGCAAAGGCGTGATTTACGCCTCCGGCGAATTCGCTGAACTGGTCGGGCTGTGCGATCGCATTTGCGTGCTGTGGGATGGCCGCATTGTGGCAGAACTGGATGGCCGCAAAGCCAGCGAAGAAACCCTTTTACTTTACTCCAACGGAGGAACCCCTGCGTGAGCAAAGCACTTTCCCTTAAGGCGACAGTTTCGGGCCGCCAACAGCTGTTTGATTTTCTCTACAAGTGGGGAATGCTGCTGACGGTGGTAGCGCTGATCGCGCTGTTTGGTATCGCCTCCTACAACTTTCTCGATCCGTACAACATCATAAATATTCTGCGCTCAATTGCCATCGTCACGGTGATCGCCATTGGCGTCTCCATCTCACTCACGGTGGGAGGGTTCGATCTCTCGGTGGGCTCAACCGCCTCGCTGGCTAACGCACTGGTGATTTCACTGTTTGTCTGGCACGGCTTTGGCACCACAGAAGCGATTCTGGTGACACTGCTGCTGTGTACACTGGTCGGCCTGTTTAATGCTTTTCTCATCGTGGTACTGAAAATTCCCGACATGTTAGCAACACTTGCCAGCCTGTTCGTGATTCAGGGCGTCGCGATGAGCTACAGCTATGGTGGCTCCATCACACAAAATATGGTGCTACCCAGCGGGGAGATGGCAGAGGGCGTTATCCCTGATGCCTTCTCACTGCTCGGTCAGGTGCCGACCATCGTGATTATCATGCTGGCTGTCACATTGGTGGCACAGTTGGGCCTGTCATTGACCAAACACGGCCGCCGCATGTATGCCATCGGAGGTAACGCCGAAGCCGCACGGCTTTCCGGCATCCGTACCACCCGTTACCGCGTGGCGGCCTGCCTCACTGTTGGCAGGATTGGGCGGTATTTTGCTGGCATCGCGCATCGTCTCATCCCAGGTCAACGCCGGTAGCGGTTACCTGATGGATGCAGTGGCAACGACCTGGATCGGTTTTTCACTCGCTGGCTCTGGCAAACCTAACGCATTGGGTACGCTGGTCGGCGCCGTGATCCTCGACGTGTTGCAGAACGGACTGGTCATGCTCTCCGTTCCCTATTACGCCATGGATATTATCAAAGGGCTGGTGCTGGCCGCCGCTCTGGCAATCACTTACGCTCAACGCCGTTAATCCCGAAAGACAGGAAACTATAATGAAGAAATTGACGTTTTCACTGCTGGCGCTGAGCCTGCTGACCATCGCCCCCACCTTTGCCGCCACACCTGCCCCCGTGCCGGACGCTATCGCCAAACAGGACGGGCCGATTCGCATCGCCGTCATCCGTAACCTTGGCTCTGACGATAACACCACCCAGTTTATTACGGGAGCCATCCAGCAAGGGAAGAAACTGGGGTTCACCGTCAATACCTTCCTGAGCAACGGCGATGACGCCCGCTTTCAGGATTTCGTCAATCAGGCCATCAGCCAGAAGTATGACAGGATTATCCTGTCTCAGGGCCGCGATCCGTACTCGACTGCGCTGGTTCAGCGCATCGTTGACAGTGGCATTGCGGTCTCCACCTTCGATACCGCCGTTAATGGCACCGTTCCCGGTGTGACCTTGACTCAGCAGGATGACGCGTCGCTCACCGAGCTCTCCTTCGGCCAACTGGTGAAAGACTTCAACGATCAGGCCAACATCATCAAGCTGTGGGTAGCCGGGTTCCCGCCGATGGAGCGCCGTCAGGCGGCCTACCAAAACATCCTGAAAGACCATCCTGGCATTAAAGAGCTGGAGTCCATTGGCGCGGTCTCTTCCGATGTACAAGGTGACACCGCCAACAAAGTGGGTGCAGTGCTGGCGAAATACCCTAAAGGTAAGATCGATACCATCTGGGGGACCTGGGATGCCTTCAGCCAGGGCGCTTACAAGGCGCTAAAAGAGAATGGCCGCACCGAAATCAAACTCTACAGAATCGATATTTCCAATCAGGATGTGCAACTGATGCGCGAGGCCAACAGCCCGTGGAAAGTGAGTGTGGCGGTTGACCCGAAACTGATCGGTGCTACTAACGTGCGCCTGATTGCCAACAAGATTGCAGGCGAACCTACCCCGGCAACCTATGATTTCAAAGCCGCCACCATTCCACAGGCGCTACTGGTGAGCCAGCCGGGACAGGTTAACGTCTCTTCACTCGGCAAGATTATTCCCGGCTGGGGCCAGAGCGATGATTTCATTGCGACGTGGTTCGCTACACTGGAAGCCAAACAGAAAAAATAAGGAACTACAGTATGGCAAAGCAGGAACTGCCGCGTCCCGATTACAGCCGCAATATGCGGTTGATCGGGCATAGCGATCAGGGTGGTGGGCCAGACGGCGTACAGGTGATGGTCCATCGCGGCTACTCCTATATCGGGCACATGGTGTCGCAGGGGTTCTCCATCGTCGATGTGCGTGATGCGAAAAACCCCAGGGCGGCGGGTTATGTGCCCGCCCCGCCTGGCACCTGGAATGTGCATTTGCAGGCACATGACGATCTGCTGCTGGTGATTAACGCACGCGATCTGTTTGCCGACACCCGCTTTGCCGATGAAAAGGTCTATTAAACGCGCTCCGTTGCCGATACGGTGAGTGACGTGCAAGACAGAGGCTGGAGCACCGGACTGCGCGTGTTTGGTATCTCAACGCCGGACATGCCGCGTGAAATCGGCTTTCTGCCGCTGAACGGCATTGGTATTCACCGTATTTGGTACGTCGGCGGGCGTTGGGCCTACGTTTCTGCCCTGTTGGACGGTTTTAGTGATTATATCTTCCTGACTATCGATCTTGCCGATCCGCGTAAACCGGAAGTGGCGGGGCGCTGGTGGTTGCCGGGCATGCACAGCGCCGCAGGCGAAACGCTCAACTGGCCGGAAGGAAAACGCTATGCGCTGCACCACGCGATTATCAGCGGCAATACCGCGTACGCCAGTTGGCGTGACGGTGGCCTGACGCTGCTGGACGTGAGCGATCTCCATCAGCCGCAGCTCATCAGCCACCGTAACTGGAGCCCACCGTTCGGCGGCGGCACCCACACCACGCTGCCGTTGCCGGATCGCGATCTGCTGGTGGTACTGGATGAGGCGGTGCTGGACAATCAGGAAGATGGCGAGAAACTAATCTGGCTGTTCGATATTCGCGAGCCGAGCAACCCGGTCAGCATTTCCACCTTTCCGCAACCGGATGAAGTGGATTACGTAGCCAAAGGTGCGCACTTCGGGCCGCATAACCGGCACGAGAACCGACCGGGCAGCTTTATCAGCTCAACCCTGATTTTCGCCATCTACCAGAACGCAGGCGTACGCGCTTACGATATCAGCAACCCGTATCGCCCCGTGAAAACCGGCGCGTTGGTGCCTGCTGCACCAGAGAAAATGATGGATACCCGTCCGGGCCGCCCACGAGTCATTCAGTCCTGTGATGTGTTTGTGGACGCACAGGGCATTATTTACAGCACGGATTATAACGGTGGGCTCTCGATAATTGAGTACTTGGGCTGAAGCTATTTTCCCCGTTATGACGGAGAACGCCGCGGAAAAGAAGCGACTCTCTGCAAGACCGATGATGTTTCGTGCGCGTTAACCAACACGGATTTCTGCAACCGTTGCAGCACGCGCCCGACACGAGGCGCTTAATCGCCGCCGCCTCGTGACTCCAGGCTTTTCGCGAGAAATCACGCCGCTATGCGGTTCCTTCGGCGTTCGTGCCCGCGGTTCGAGCCGCCAGCGGCGCGCTCCCGGCGCGGCGCTGACTTTCGCGGCATCCATGCCGCTCACCCGGCGGTCACGCCCACCTCAGAGTAATTTTTTACGCGAGTGAAGGCCAAAAGACCAAAACCGAATCGACACCATCAATGATGACAAGGCATTCCGATCACACTACGCCCTGTGCCAGCATCGCATCTGCCACTTTCACAAAGCCCGCGATGTTCGCGCCGCGCACGTAGTTGGTGTGCTGGCCTTCACTGCCAAAATCCACGCACGCATGGTGGATATCCAGCATGATGTGGTGCAGATGCGCATCCACTTTCTCCGCTTTCCAGCCCATACGCGCCGCATTCTGTGGCATTTCCAGCCCAGAGGTTGCGACACCACCGGAGTTTGCCGCTGTGCCCGGCCCAAACAGCACGTTGGCTTCCAGGAAGGCATCCGTCGCTTCGATCGTGGTCGGCATGTTGGCCCCTTCCGCCACGGCTTTCACGCCGTTAGCAATCAGCGTCTTGGCACTAGTCAGGTCCAGCTCATTCTGCGTGGCGCACGGCAGTGCGATGTCTACCGGCACGTTCCACGGCGTTTGGCCTGGCTGGTACGTGAGACCGGCTTCGCGCGCGTAATCTCCCACACGGCCATAACGTTGGTTTTTGATATCCGCCAGCAGCGCCAGTTTCTCCGGCGTAAAGCCCGCTTCATCCACTACCGTGCCGTTGGAGTCCGAAGCGGTAATCACACGAGCGCCCAGAGACAACCCTTTTTCAATGGCATACTGTGCCACGTTACCAGATCTGGAGACTGCAACACGCATGCCCTCAAACCCAAGGCCGTGACGCTCCAGCATCGCCTGCGTGAAGTAGACCAGCCCATACCCTGTCGCTTCCGGGCGAATCAGACTGCCGTCAAAAGAGAGTCCTTTACCGGTAAACACACACGCGGTGTTGTTGGTCAGCTTTTTCATCATCCCGGTCATAAAGCCCACTTCACGACCACCCACGCCGATGTCTCCGGCAGGTACGTCAGTATCCGGCCCCAGATGGCGATACAGTTCCGTGATCAACGACTGACAGAAGCTCATCACTTCACCATGGCTTTTACCCTTAGGATCGAAATCAGAACCGCCTTTACCGCCCCCCATTGGCAGCGTGGTCAGCGAGTTTTTAAAGGTTTGCTCGAAACCGAGGAATTTGAGAATGGAGAGGTTCACCGAAGGGTGGAAACGCATCCCGCCTTTATACGGACCAATGGCGGAACTGAACTGCACGCGCCAGGCGCGGTTGACCTGCACCTGACCTTTGTCATCCGTCCAGGCAACTCGAAACTGGATAACACGCTCTAGCTCGACCAGACGTTCCAGCAGGCTTTGCTCTGCATAGCGCGGATTCTGTTCCAGAAACGGCCACAGGGTAGAGAAAACTTCCCTGACCGCCTGAGAAAACTCCGGCTGATGCGGGTCGCACTGCTGAACCTGATTAAGAAAACTTTCCAGAGAGACTAATTGAGCCATTACCAACTCCTGCAAAAAAGAAAAAGCGTCCGGTGGACTGTGCTTTTTTTATCTCGCACCCTTTCACGCGCAGCAAAGTGCCTGGCCGCGTGAAAACGGTGAAAGTTATGCACGTTAAAAGCCTGTGGGATCGCGGTTGAATGATGTTGTGCCGCTTCGACTATAGCACTGCTGGTGGATATTCAAGCAAGCGTTTTTTAACGTTTTATATGCTTAAAAACCAATGAGATAGGCACTTATCCTCACATAAAAAATGATAAAAATTGGTCATAAGTTTCTATTATATAACAAAAGAAAGTGCAATTCAGTGCACAAAAAAGCGGTTAACAGAGGGGAGGTAAAAAAATGCGATCGACTAAAAAATCGGTCAATTTGCAAAAAAATGCACTAGCTAAAAAGGCTCCCCGGCCTTAACCGGGGAGAGGAAGAGAACGAGGACGTTACTCTTCGTCATCACGCAACGGAACGATCAGCATGTCCACATGCACGGTGTTGATAAGTTGACGCGCGGAAGACATCAGCTTGCTCCAGAAATCCTGGTGGTGCCCACATAACACCAGGTCAGCATCATATTTCTTGATAGCATCCACCAATACCTGCCCCAGATCGCCACTGCCACTCAAGGTTTCTGTGATCGGATAACCGGCGTTTTTAGAGAGATCGGTCAACGCGTTTTGCGTTTCTTCAGAAATACGCTGCTGCATGTCGCCCAGATTCACATCAATCAGGGCGGTGTACAGATCGGAGTAATTGACGTCGACGTGGATCAACGAGACTTTGGCATTGTACGGCCTTGCCATCGAGACCGCCTTTTCCACTAACACTTTACTTTCTGGAGAAAGGTCAACAGCAATCAGGATATGTTTATAAGCCATAATAAGCTCCTTCCGTAAAGACACATTAATGGTTCAGCAGATTTTTCCGCCTGCTAATCCAATACTTAACGGCTTGGTTATAGAATACCACCCCTGCCGATTTTTGTTATGTTCAGCAGATCACACCGCCGCATATTTACCGCATTCTGCGAGATGACCCGCACCGCGCCCGTGCGCCGTGCAAGTGATTACTGCACAACGGCTCACAGGAACGGCGATCTGACCGTAAAATTCTTGTACTCCTTGATAAATGTAGTAGAAACAGCTCCTTATCACGTCTGGGCTCCCGACGATCTGCTACAAAACCAGGAAAAAGAGTAGGGAAAATCGTCAAAATTATTTGATATCGGTCACTCTGTGGCAAAAATCTGTTTTCCTCTTCTACAATAACAATGAGGGGGGATATAAACGTGCCATTCGGCTGCTGAGCCTCTCATTTCAGGGTGAGTCGAGCGGTGTTCCATTGCGGTGCTTGAGGTCTCTCGATTACCGTACTGCATACTGCCCGGTAGAGCAAAAGATAAGGGCGATTTACCCTTTCTTCGCCCGCTTAATAAAATCGCGTAATGAACGTGTGGCAAAACGATTCGCAGAAACGCCGTAGGATGTTCACTACATCCTCGTTCTGACGAATAACATTATCCGGGAGGGGAGCATGATCAGTACATTTGCGCTTTTCTGGGCCTTGTGCATCGTCTGTGTCATCAACATGGCGCGCTATTATTCTTCTTTGCGCGTACTGCTGATGATCCTGCGCGATTGCGACCCGCTGTTGTACCAGTATGTGGATGGCGGAGGATTTTTCACTTCCCACGGACAGCCCAGTAAGCAGATTCGGCTGGTTCGCTACATTTACGCACAACGCTATCTGGAACACCACGATGAAGAGTTTATGCGCCGCTGTGAGCGGGTACGATGCCAGTTTATGCTGACCTCCGCACTGTGCGGACTCATCCTGGTGAGTCTGGTGTCCATGTTGATGTGGTATTGATCGATTGGGTATTTAACAATGTGTAACCGACAAAGATAAAAGGCGATTCTCTCGAATCGCCTTTTTATTGCGTGCAGTTTCAACCCTAACGGATTAAATCAGTTTCAGCGCCAACCAATACAGCACGCCGGACATCACCAGAGAAACCGGCAGCGTAAACACCCATGCCAGCAGGATGTTCTTAACCGTTTTGCCCTGTACACCGCCACCATCAACGATCATGGTGCCCGCAACCGCAGAGGAAAGAACATGGGTGGTGGACACCGGCATACCGGTATAGCTCGCCACACCAATTGACAGCGCCGCCGTCACCTGTGCAGACACCCCTTGCGCGTAGGTCATGCCACGTTTACCAATCTTCTCTCCGATAGTTACCGCGACGCGACGCCAGCCCACCATGGTACCCAGTGAGAGCGTCAATGCGACAGCAACGATAATCCATAACGGCGCATATTCGACGGTTTTCAACATATCCTGACGCAGATTGTTCAGGTAGCGGCGATCTTCAGACGTGGTTTCCGGCAGCTTCGCTACCTTGTCCATGGTATCCGCGATGCACATCAGCAAGCGACGCACGCGACCGCGATCCTCGGCATTCAACTGGTCATAACTCTTCAGGTTATTCAGCAGACCCAGTGAACGTTCAATGGCGATAATTACGCACGAACTGTCGCAGTGGAACTCTTTAACACCATTAGCAGGCAGCACAGTTTCTGTCGCTAGCACCGGCGTAGAGAGGTCGATGACGTGTTTGAGCGCATTGCCATGCTGTTGATAGAACTCCTGCAAATTGACGACCGCATCACGCGTGCGGCTGATTTCATAGCCGGAAGCGCTCATGTTGACGACAAAGCCGGCAGGCGCAACGCCAATCAGTACCAGCATGATCAGGCCGATACGTTTTTGACCGTCGTTCGCGCCGTGGGAGAAGCTAACACCGATAGCGGAAATGATCAGCGCTGTACGCGTCCAGAGCGGCGGCTTGAGTTTGTCATCCAGCTTTTCACGATCGGCTGGCGTCAAGTGAACGCGTTTGCGTTTCTTATTGTTGTTCCAGAAACGCAGCAGCACGAACAGCATCAGACCCGCGACCACCATCCCCACAATGGGAGATAGGATCAGCGACAGGAAGATACTGATCATTTTGGGAACATTGAGCGCATCCACGACGGAAGTGTCGGTGAGCAGGGCGTTGGTCAAATCAATCCCGATGATATAACCAATCAAGGTGTGGGAACTGGAGGCTGGCAAACCAAAGTACCAGGTGCCCAGGTTCCAGATAATCGCCGCCAGCAGCATGGAGAACACCATGGCCAGGCCGTGCGCGGAACTGACGTTAAGCAGCAAATCAGTAGGCAGCAAATGCACGATAGCATAAGCCACGCTCAACCCGCCTAGCATCACGCCGAAAAAGTTAAACAGTCCGGCCATGACAACCGCATATTCCGCCCGCATCGCGCGCGTATATATCACGGTGGCAACAGCATTCGCCGTATCGTGAAAGCAGTTTATGGCTTCATAGAACAAATACCAGTGCCAAAATCAGCATCAGACCGGTATGAAAATCAACCCCGGTAAATAAATGTAGCATAAGCGTTAGGCCATTTGTGGTCATGAACGCGGCGCATTATCTACGACAAGCCTAAACGGGAAAAGGAAAATATGACTTTTTTTGACGAAAAGATGACCAATTCGGCTATTGGTCGGATTTATCTCAATAAAATAAAAAAATACATATTCTTGTATAAATATACATTTTGTTACGCTGGCATCCCTTCGCGCCTGACACTACAATCAGCCGCCCGTAGGTTATCGGTGAAAATGCTAACTTTTTATATCGCCATTGGCAGGAGAGCGCACTGTGAATACGTTTGATGTTGTCATTGTGGGTGCAGGTGCTGCTGGTCTGTTTTGCACCGCACAGGCCGGACAACGCGGACTGCGCGTTCTGCTGATGGATAACGGCAAGAAACCCGGTCGCAAAATATTGATGTCGGGCGGTGGTCGCTGCAATTTCACCAATATGTACGCCGAGCCAGCAACTTATTTGTCTGAAAACCCGCATTTTTGCAAATCCGCGCTGGCGCGTTACACCCAGTGGGATTTTATCGATCTGGTCAATCGGCACGGTATTGCCTATCACGAGAAAACCCTTGGGCAGCTGTTCTGTGATGACAGCGCGCAGCAGATTGTGGACATGCTGATGCGCGAGTGCGAACTCGGCAACGTGCAGTTTCGTCTACGCAGTGAACTCCAGCGTATTGAACGGACGGGCTCAACGTTCACCCTCACCTTCGCCAATGGCGCGCTCACAGTTCCACAGGTAGTGATTGCCAGCGGGGGGCTTTCCATGCCGGGACTAGGCACATCCCCCTTCGGTTATCAGGTCGCACAACAGTTTGGCCTTAAGGTTCTGCCCACACGCGCCGCGCTGGTACCGTTTACCCTACATAAACCGCTGCTGGAGCAGATACAGACGCTGTCCGGCGTTTCCGTGCCCGTGGTGGTGATCGCGAAAAACGGTGTCAGCTTTAAAGAGAGTCTGCTGTTTACCCATCGTGGTCTTTCTGGCCCGGCCATTCTGCAACTGTCTAGCTATTGGCTACCGGGCGAAATGGTGACAATCAATCTGTTGCCACAGCACGATCTTAACGTACTGCTTGCCGAGCAACGTGCAGCACACCCCAATCAAAGCCTGAAAAATACGCTGGCACTGTGGCTGCCGAAACGCTTGGTCGAGTGCCTGCAAACCTTGGGGATAGTGCCCGAGGTTTCACTGAAGCAGCTGCAATCCCCACAGATCGCAGCGCTCATTGAAAATCTGCACGCCTGGCAAGTGCAACCCAACGGTACGGAAGGCTATCGCACCGCAGAAGTCACCCTCGGCGGCGTGGATACGCGTGAGTTATCGTCAAAAACTCTGGAGGCCAGTAAAGTGCCAGGCCTCTATTTTATCGGCGAAGTGGTGGACGTTACCGGCTGGCTGGGCGGCTATAACTTCCAGTGGGCGTGGAGTTCCGCTTGGGCGTGTGCGCAGGCGTTGAACGTTGTCCAACATAAGTAGGTCTGGTGTACCCACATGATCGGTTTGATCGTTGCTGACAGGCGCTTAACGCTTCAATTTGGCGACGTAAGGGAGATTTCTGTACTTATTCTCCCACGGCATACCATAGCCAATCAGTAAATCATAGTTGTCCATTTCATACGCAAAATATTGTTTAACAGGGATATCAACCCGACCTGGTTTGACAAACAAAACGGCCACAGAGACCGATTTTGGCGTGAAGTGCTCGGAGATATGGTTAACCAGACGCTTCATTGTCCCACCTGACTCAATCGCATCATCAATGAGGATGACATGGCGGTTACTGATATCGATATTATTATGGAACACGATGGGGGAATGATTATTCCTGTCTCCCGGGGTGTGTGTACAGGAAATATAATCCATATTGATATCAAATGTTAACTGTCTGGTCAGGTCTGCCGTGTAGAGTATACCACCTGGCACTACCGTAATGACAACGGCCTCATAAAAGTCCTGATTGAGTTGCGCGGCAACCTGACTGACACCTTGCGCAATCGAGGATAACGTCACCGACATGTTCATGTTTCATAGCAGATTCCCCTCAGATTAACGGTGTAATTTACCCTTGGCATCAATGGCAATCAGCAGCACGAATGAGAGGATAAGCAGCGTGCCGAGCCAATCAGGCAGCGTGAAGGTAATGCCCAACAGCAGCAAGGACAGTACGGCGCTGGTCAGTGGCTCTGCGCAGCTAAGAATGCTGGCCTTTTGGCCGCCAATCAGCGATGCGCCTTTGAGATACAGGCTAAACGTCACGGCAGTGCCCACGATAATCAGATAGAAGAAGGCAAACAGGCCCAGACCGTTAACCGCAATATTCTCTTCCGGCAGCAGGAAAAACGGCATCATCGATACCCCGGCAATAAACATGCTCCACCCCACCACCAGCAATGTGCCGTGTTGGGAGATCAGCCCCTAGGAGTAGGTGGAATAGAAGGCGGCAGCAAAGGCGGAGGCAATCCCCCAGATCAACGCCACAGGCGAGATCGACAGCGACGTCGGATTACCGTGCGTCACCAGCAAAAAAGTGCCCGCCAGCGAAGTGAGTATCGCGGCGCTAACGAACACACCCAGCAGCTTTTTCCGCGTCAGCGCAAACCAGGTGACAATCACCGTTGGGGAAAGAAACTGAAGGATAGTCCCGGTTGCCGCATTTGATTTTTCAATCGTAACCAAAAAAGTAAACTGCACCGTCAACGTGCCGCACAGGCTGAAAATAAATAGCTTGATGGCCTCTTTCTTCTCGCCAAATACGCTGAACACCGGCTGCCCCTGCAAGAAACCGAGCATTAACAGAATAATGCCGGAAAACAGCAGACGCGACATCGTCAACCAACCGGCGGAAATATGCAGATGCTCCATCAAGTATTGGGCACAAACACCAGAACTGCCCCACAGAATGGAGGCGACTAACACGTACAACATGCCTTGTTTGGCAAGACTCATCACAACCTCATGGCGGAATAAAACGGAGTAAGGCGACACCTATTAATCACGCTCACGGCACGCAACCAATACGTTATCGCACTATGCCTTACACCATACTGAAGATAGACAGCCTTTTCGATAAGTTAGCCTAAAAAATCTTACCCATACACCAGGTTATAGTGCTTTTAGCAACGCGAACGCCTCTTTCATCCGATCTTCACTCACCACAAACGCACGCAACTTCCCCTCCTCATCCCTTCCCTGTGCCACCATGCCCTCCGGTGCCGTGGCAATCTGCCAACGCAAGTCACGGCTACCTGATTCTCCGGCCAGATGTAACGGCAGCGCCAGTGTTTTCACCTTCACCAGCATGGCGGGCAGCGCGAGCGCGGTATTAACGCCAAGCAGCGTTTTCGCCAGTGCGATAGCGCTTAGCTGGATCGGTTGCAGAAAGGGTCGTACCTGCCCTGCAATCTCGGCACAGTCACCTAACGCATAGATATCCGCCTGGCTGGTTTGCAGCGTGCTGTCTAGCACCACGCCGCGTCGGGTGACAATCCCGGCGCGCTGCGCCAGCGCCGTTTCCGGGCGCAGGCCGGTCGCGGCCACCACCACATCCACGTCACTGATGCGATCGCCATTGAATCGGGCACGAATGCCTTTCTCGGTCTGTTCCAGCGATTGCAGTTTTGCTTTCAACAACAGATTCGTTCTCATATCGACCAGACAGTGTTGCAGGCGGCCACTCACTTCCGGCGGCAGCAATGTTGGCAACACGCTGGCAGCGCAATCGGCCAGCGTAACCGCCTTACCGGCACGACAAAAATCCATCGCCAGCTCGTTACCAATCAGCCCCGCGCCGACCACCAACACCCGCCGCGCATCCTGCAACTGCGCTTCACACGCGCGGTATTCTTGCTGGCTGTTCAACGTCAACATCAGCTCATGCCCCGGAACCGGTGGCACCGATGCGCAAGCCCCCGTTGCCAGCACCAGCTTGCCGTAGCACCATTCGCTGTCGTGACTTTTTACACGATGATGTGCGACATCGATGTCGGTGATCTGTGTATTTGGGTAGAGCCGTAGCTGATATTACTCAGCAAATGCCCCCATCGACTAACGAGTCAGATCGTCGGCGCATTGCCCTTGGCTTATCACATGGCTGAGATCGGGCTTGTTATATTCATCCATGCTGTCAGCGGCAATCAACGACAGCGGGATCGCCGTATCCTGCTTGCGAATATGCTTCATCAATTGGCGCGCCGCGAAGCCTGAGCCGATAATAACGATGCCGTGACTCATACCGCCTCCACCGCCAGTTCATCAAATACCGCCTTACCCAGGGAACATTCCGGGCACAGGAAACTGTCTGGCACCTGGCTCCACGGCGTTCCGGGTGCCACATCCTGCATCGGCTCACCGTGTGCCGGGTCATACACCAACTGACAGACGCTGCACTGCATCTGTGGCCCCAGATCGTCGGCAGCTTTCGCTGCACACGCGCAGGCGTCTGGTTGCGGCGTTGCGCGCACGGCCTCCGGCAACGGGGAAAGCGCCCACTGGCGGCCAATTTCACGCCCGTGCTCGCTGCACATTTCCAGCGCATCGATATCGGGACGCCATTTGGCCTTCAGGGCAATGGTGGTTTCGAAACCGGCATCCATCAAACGGGTTTGCACGCGATCGACCGCACCGCCGTTCCAACCATAGCTGCCGAACGCAGAGGCTTTCTTGTTGCGAAAACGCAACCCCGCCAATTCCTCCAGCATGCCTGCCACTTTGGGCATCATGACATTGTTCATGGTGGAAGAACCCACCAGAACCCCCTTGGATCGGAACACGTTAGTCAGAATCTCGTTTTTATCGCTGCGTGATATATTGAAAATTTTCACCGCGACGCGTGGGTCAACGTCGTTGATACCCTGCGCGATAGCGTCCGCCATCATGCGCTTGTTGTTGGACATGGTGTCGTAGAAAATAGTGATGCGATCTTCCTGATAATCCGCCGCCCATTTCAGATACAGCTCCACGATTTGCGTCGGGTTGTCACGCCACACCACACCGTGTGAGGTAGCAACCATATCAACCGGCAGATTAAAGCCGAGGATCTCAGTGATTTTCGGCGTCACCAGTCGGCTGAACGGGGTTAGGATGTTGACGTAGTAACGCTGGCACTGCTCAAACAGTTCGGTCTGGTCAACTTCGTCGTTAAACAGACGTTCATCGCAGTAGTGCTGGCCGAATGCATCGTTACTGAACAGCACCGCATCGCCCGTCATGTAGGTCATCATGCTATCCGGCCAATGCAGCATAGGTGTTTCCACAAACACCAACTGTTTACCATTGCCAATATCCAGGGTATCGCCGGTTTTCACCACGTGGAAGCGCCATTCCGGGTGATGGTGGTGGCCATTGATGGAGTCAATGGCATTGGCGGTGCAGTAGATAGGCGTATTGGGAATCTGCGACATCAGCTCGGTTAACGCGCCCGCATGGTCTTCTTCCGCATGTTTGATAATGATGTAATCAATCTGCGCCAGATCGATTTCTGCGCGCAGGTTCTGGACGAAATCATGGCTGAACTTGTGGTCCACCGTGTCGATAAGCACGTTTTTCTCTTCACGAATCAGGTAACTGTTATAGCTGCTGCCGCGCAAGGTTTTGTATTCGGTGCCGTGAAAATCACGCACTTCCCAGTCACGTTGCCCTACCCAATGGATGTTGTTCTTTACATGAATAGCCATATCAACCTCAAATTATGCGGTAATGCGAATAAGATAGTTGGGCTATATCAATTGGCATGCCATGTTATTAATTATTTGCTTTTAAATTACTTTATTGTTTCTTCAAAAAAGAAAAATGTCATAATGACTATACTTATGTAACTCTGGTGGGGAAAACCACCATTCCCAATAACCGGCAAGACATCATCTTTCTGCCGATTGAAGATTTTCGCTGCCTCAGCTATATCTACGCGGTTTACAACCCGAAAAACACCAACCCGAATATCCATGCCTTTATTGATACCATGAAAAAGATCGCTGAATAATAAAGTAAAAAAGGGAAGCGTATACGCAGCTTCCCCGGAACTTACGTTTATTATCTCAATAGCAAAGGTTAGGCGTCACAGTTTTCCATCGGCTCATCAATGGTGACGACAACCAAAAATGTCAGTAATGAAATACCCGCCATAAACAGAAACACAGTATTCCAACCGTAATGGTCAAGAATTAACCCGGCAATAAAGGGCGTGGCCGCACCGCCTAATTGCCCCCTCATGTTGACAATAGCATTGGCAACCGGGAATTTATCTTTTGCCACGAAAGACATGGGGTAGACCATGTAGGCTGAGAACCCAATGCTCAACAACAAACCGGTCATGAACAGCAGCAAGGCACACAACGCGGGATTCGCAGGCATATAGAGCAGGCACAGCATCATTACCTATGTCGAAACTGCCGAGAGCAACATGCCAGGTTTTCTGCGTTTATCCAGCAACGTATCAGAGAGGATGCCACCCAGCAGATTACCCAGCACTGCACCGACCCAAGGTGCCGCAGAGACAAACCCCATACCCACCACAGAAAGGTTTTTTTCTGACAGCAGATAGGTAGGGATCCAGGCCAGCAACAAGCTGGAAATCCCTAGCTGACAGTAGTAGCCCAGACCGCAACCAAACACATTCCATGAGCGATACACTTGCTGAGTTGTGGTGACTTTAGGGGTATTGCGTACCCGAATAAACCGGTCCAGATAAGGTATCCGTTTGTAGACTTTCTTCTCCTGCACCTGCGCCGTCGTCTGCTTTTCATTGATGATGTCTACTTCCTGCTGGTTAACGAAGACTGACTCAGCAGGCTTGTCTTTCACAAACAGAAACCACATCACTGGCAGTGATCACGCTTGGCAGAGCAAAAAATATAAAGACCTCTTTCCATCCCCAATGCATGATAATAAACGAACCGATGATCGGCGTTATCACCGGCCCCAGCTTGATAGAAGAGAGAAAAATACCCGAGGCAATGCCCTACTCTTTTGACGGAAACCAGTTGTTAATGGTGGAGGTTACGCCAATAGGCAGTGGACCTTCAGCAATGCCTAACAACACCCGGCACATTTTCAGTTGCAAGATGGACCCGGCAAATCCCGTCAGCGCAGTCGCGATAGAGGTGAGGATCATAGATGACGTGAAGACCCTTCGCACACCAAAGCGCGTAATCAACCAGGCTGAAGGGATCTGGATAAAGGCATAAGCCAACAGGAACAGGCTGACAAGCGCGCCGGCTTCCGCATTGGTCATGGTAAATTTTTTTCTGATAAACGGCAGAGCTACTCCCAGGTTAGCCCTGTCTGCTGCCGCAATGGTATAAATCAGAAAAAATAAAAAAGCGACCCACCACCGATGATGAGTCGGTTTAACCCCTGATGCTGCCTGTTCTATATTCAGACTCATGTTCAAAACCTCATTTTACATCGAGATAATCAAAGACGCGGTTCAGCTGCATCAATTCCGCTGTTGTTGCACCATTGATAATTTTATTTTTATAGTTATTTTCTTTTTCCTCTCTCTCATCGGAGAGTTTTATAACATTATCAATCTATTCTCGCTCAATGACGACCAGGCCATCCGAATCGCCGACCACAATATCACTCGATCGGATAATACAGTCACCAATAATCAACGTTCCATTGAACGTGCCTGGTTGTTTTTTCTCCGTTCCTCGAATAGAGATTTCTCGTGCAAAGACAGGAAAACTAGATTCAATAATCGCATCGCTGTCTCTTACCGCACCATTGACCACTAGTCCCGCCAGACCAATATGCTGCGCCTGTGTCGTCAGTACATCGCCCCAAATACCCGCGCCTGTAAAACCATCACAATTAATAATCAGTACATCCCCTTTCTTTGCATGCATTAAGGCGTAATGCACCATCAAATTATCGCCGGGACGCATATGTAACGTTAATGCAGGCCCCGCCATTTTCATACCGCGGGCCAGCGGCTTTATTGCTTCAGACAATGCCCCAACGGCCCCTTGCGCTTCATAAACGGTAGCGCTTCCCAGTCGAATTAAATGTTCGACCACGGCATCAGTCAGCGTATTTTCATTTTTCACGATATGGCCTTATTTATAAAGAGGGATTGCGTTGTAACAGATGATAATTATGCTTCTTCCTGGCGGAAGAAATAGACATTCCGGCCAGAGCATCATTAACAATTTGCTCTTCGATTGCTTTCATCTCCAATGCGTGATCAATGACTTGAGCAATATGTTTTTTACCAATCACTACCGCACCATCAATATCGGCCACTATCAGGTCACCCTGATTCACTAACACACCACAGATATTAACGGCACCGGCTACCGCAGCGACCTGAACCCTGTCTTTGCCTGTACGCATATAATTACCGCAGGCATAAATCGGATAATGTGCATTTATCGCCTCATCGGTATCACGGCTTACACCATTAATAATGGTTCCGGCAATACCTTTAGCCGCCGCCACCTGACTTAAAATGCCGCCCCATACGGTACAATCCAGTCGGCCAGCATTATCAATAACAACAACATCCCCTGGCTCAACCTGATCGATATAATCGCCCACCTAGCCAGGATTATCGGGATCGACAGGAACATAACGCACCGTCCAGGCCCATCCTGCTATTTTTTGATTTCCCGTAATTGCCTTCAGACCCAGTAATGTTCGAGGCAAAAAAAAGAAATCAAGCTCATCAGCAAGTTCCGGCGTCGTCAGTGTTTTGACCTTTGCTAAATATTCAGCATCATTCATTGCGAACCTCTGTATAAACACAAAAACATTTCGCCATAAATATCTGAAATAGCCACACGGGCCGCAACGGTGCATCACTGAACCTAAGTTAAGAAAAAATGAACATGGTAAAAAAACAGCACTATCACATGATGAAACAAAAAAATAAAAACCATTAAATTCATAGCATTAAAATAATTTTATTATATAAAAATAGTTTAAATCTTCGATGGCAATAACTAAAATGTGATCCGCTGAAAAATCTTTATTCTCGCTAGACCCGACACCGCGAGATAAAGTCAGGTTAGGTTATAATTCGTTCATACAATCAGAGGCAGAAACCGTTTCCCCGTTATTCAGAGGCGATCATGACAGTGAATGAATCGGAATCATACACACTGCAAGCCATTCCTCAGCCGGAAACCTATGCGAGTGTGCAGAGCACCCCTCTTAGCGATGAAACCCTGCGAGAACGCCTAAAGCTCGTCTTACTGGGCATGCGTCAGCAGGGTCTTGATGCATTGATTATCTATGCCGATAAAGAGCATGGCGGCAATTTCGAGTACCTGAGTGGGTTTATTGCCCGCTTTGAAGAGGCACTACTGATCGTCACAAAAAATGGTGCCACTACCTATGTCATGGGGAATGAAAATCTCAAGCTGGTGCCTCACGCCCGACTGCCCGGCGCCGTTTTACACGCCCCTGCTTCTCACTGCCCGATCAACCAATGCCGCCCGATTTCGATCTCACCACGTTGCTTGCGCGATCGGGCATTCAGCTTTGCCAGCGAGTCGGCATTGCTGGCTGGAAACACCTGACGTTAAGCGGGTCTTCAGGCCAAGCCATGTTTGATATTCCACATTTTATTTATCAAAGCATTCGGGACACGCAGCCCTCCACCACCACGTTGGTGAATACCACCGGTATTTTTATTTCGCCCAACGGGGGCCCACGAGCTGGCGCATTATGAATACGGGGCGAATCTGGCCTACACTGCCATGCTCAATGCGATAGAGTTGGATAAAACAGAAAAAGAGATTGCCGCGCTGCTGACTGCCGAAGGGCAACCTCACACCGTGGTGACCATCGCTGCCACCGGCGATCGCTTTGAGCAAGCCCGGCTTTATCCCAGCGATAAAAAGATAGCGCCAGGCGATAAGTTGTCCCTCACCACCCCGGCTTTAAAGGGGGTCTCAGCAGCCGAGCGGCCTATGTGGTAAAACATCGCGAAATGCTGTCAGCCAAAACCAATGACTGTCTGGAACGTGTCGCTATTCCTTATTATCACGCCGTGGTTTGCTGGCTGACCGCGCTTCGCGTCGGTATCACGGGCAGGGAAATATACGCATTAATTGAGGATGTCCTACCCAAAGAGCGGTTTCACTGGCATCTGAATCCTGGCCATTTGGTGGCAGATGAAGAGTGGCTCTGCTCACCCATCAGCCAGGATTCCCCCGTCGCGCTCGCCAGCGGTATGCTGTTGCAGATCGATATCATCCCTTCGGTAGCGGGCTATGCGGGCGCCAGCATTGAAGATACAGTGGCATTGGCTGACGCAGACCTGCGGTCCGAATTGGCCTGCGCGTACCCGGCGCTGTGGCAGCGTATTCTCACACGCAGAACGTATCTGGAAGAGGTATTACACATTCCATTGCATGCCGATGTTCTACCGATGTCCAATATCGTCGGTTATTTGCGTCCTTTTCTGCTGGATAAGCAAAAAGCATTGGTTTGTGGAAGATAACTACCGTGCCGCCAATGCTCATCTTGGGTTCAGTCATTATGGGATAGCAAACACGCTATCCCATAATGACTGAACCCAAGACTAATTGTTAATAAACACACTAATGATGTCAAAATCATAAAATTGAATTTTGAAAGAAATCAGAGGGATTATGTCATTCAGTACAGGCTCGTTCTGCACGTTGCATAAGGATGCGCCATGTTTAGTCATATCCCGAGTCACAGCCCATCGCTGCCAACCTCTTTCTCCCTGAACACAGAGCAACATAATCCCCATGATGGCCGATATACAGACAGCAAACCAAGTCCCTCTTGCAGAAACGTCACGGAAAACCTCAATCTCATTGCAAACAATGCGGCAATATTCACACAGCACCAAGAACAAGAAACCGTGGTTTCAATTTATAAGCCAACAGGTTTAATGACATATATTTCCATTGCTGAAGGGCAACATTTGAAACACCTGAGAAATTTTGTAGACTCATCTTACAAAATTTCAGGTGCTATTAATGATAAAGAACAGGCTATTCTGCAACTGAAAGATATCTATTCAGAAGAGTATCTCAATAAATCAATTGCAGGCCCTGATGAGAATATGGATGAATTAATAGACTCATTTAACACGCAAAAACTGTATGCGAAATTTCATTTCATTGACCTGTTCTCGATTTATGACTACGGTAAGAATGGCTACGTAAATATCAATAAAACCTTATTAACCCTTCCACCGGGAACCCTCAGACCGCCGCATATTGCTCAACTGGCATTAACCCTACACCATTTGGTCATGAAGCAAGCCAATGATAGTGAGTATTTCAGCAACGCCGTTCCCTTTTTCCGAGAAGAAGTAAGAAAAAGTAAGGATTTTGAGGACATTGAAGATGGGTGACATTTTTTCCTCCCCCATATTCTTCAGTACTTCCGACGATCAAGATATTGCTGAATCCTTCCTCGGTGATAAGGAAGCGTTAGGGCAGGGAGAAATAAATGTACTTTATACTATAGATAAAATAACACCATACTCCGGTGCACACTTATCAGAAATCATGGATAATAGAGAAAATGAATTTTTATTCCTCCCTGACATAAAGTTCATCATTAAAGAAAAAGAGTTTAACGAAGAGGGTAGCACCCTCAACGTGACGATGAGCCAATTACATATCAGCAAAAATAATTTTTTCGATCAGCTTAACAGATTGATAAAACAAGCAGTATTCGCCGGTGATTTTACAAAAAAATGAGCAGCATGACATTAACCTCCCCTGGTATAGACCACCGAAACATTGACGAATATCTGACAACAGTAAAAACGCCAGACCAAGCTATGATGTTATTGCACCAAATAAATAAACAGGCATCGATACGCGCTAAAACCGTAGTTAAACACACGCTGGATAATATAAGTCATGAAGCAATACAGCCGCCTGCATCATCACCGCTCACTGAGCAAGATAAAAACAGGGAAATAGAGTACAGGTTGAAAAAGATAAAAGTCTTCAGGGCTGCATTAGATATGAAGAAAATAGAACAACGACTTAGTGCTATCCGACAGTTTAATCTCGACAGCTATGCTGCGGAGCAAGGCAGAGTAGCGAACAGGGTATGTCATTACCTTCACCACCGCTGCCAAAACAGTAACCCCAGCAGGACATAAATAAAGGTATCTGGCCCACCCCGATAATCAAGCGGGCCAGTCACATCAGGCTATCAGCACTTGATCACGGCACGACCTCGCACCTTGCCCGCCAATAAGGCTCCGGCAACATCAATGGTCTGGGTCAACGGGTACTCCGTCGTTAACGCAGCCAGTTTTGCCATCGGCAGGTATTTGCAGGCTTTTTCCCAGAGCGCCGGGCGTTTTTCCGTACTGACCATTACGCTGTCGATACCTTGCAAGGTCACGTTACGCAGGATAAACGGCGCAACGCTTGCCGGGAGATCCAACCCTTGTGCCATACCACAGGCAGCAACGATGCCGCCGTACTGAAGGCTGGCACACACGTTAGCCAGCGTATGGCTTGCCCACGGTATCCACCGCCGCCACCCAGCGCTCTTTTTGCAGCGGTTTACCCGGCGCACTCAGTTCGGCACGATCGATAACCTCACTCACCCCGACGTCATTGCGCAACCAATCAGCCTCTGCCGGGCGCCCCGTAGAAGCCACCACCTGATACCCCAACTGCGCCAAAATAAGGGCCGCACAGCTGCCTACACCGCCGCTGGCACCAGTTACCAGCACCGGACCGTCCTCCGGTTTCACCCCGTGGTTTAACACTGCCTCGACGCAGAGCATCGCGGTAAACCCAGCCGTACCAATCGCCATCACATGTCTGGCGTCTGAACCCTGTGGCAACAGAGCCAACCACTCAGCGCTCACTCGAGCCTTACCCGCCAAACCACCCCAGTGTTTTTCCCCAACGCCCCATCCGGTCAACAGCACCTTGTCACCGGTTTTGTACTCTGGGTTAATGCTTTCTATTACCGTGCCAGCAAAATCGATACCGGGCACCATCGGGAATTTACGTACGATTGGACCGCGCCCCGTAATAGCCAGCGCATCCTTGTAATTGATGGAGGAGTAGTCGATGGCGACAGTAACGTCCCCTTCCGGCAATGCACTTTCCTCTTGTGCCACCAGCGCTGCATGATAATTGCCTTCAACCTTCGATTGCATTGAACATGTAAACCTCGTCTCCGTATCGTTCGCCCATCAGGGGAACGCAGCCGTAAAATTCACCAAATTAATTATTGACCGATCGTCTATAAATTAATACCACGGTAACTGTCATCACATTGCGTTTCAAGCGCAGCGCAGCAACCAGCAGTGAAGAGTGAGAAAAGTTTGTTATTTATCAATTTCACGACGGTGAAAAACACGCTGCTGTCAGCGTGATATTTCATCATCCGAGTGATAACCCAGGGCATGGGAAAAGAAGTACCAGAATTCATTCAGCGGTTGTGTGGACTGGTATAGCTTGGCTCTCATCACCGCCCCTTCCCAACCGCTCCAGAACATCTCCGACAGCTGCTCGGGTGGCGTCGTCGTGCGGATTTCACCCGCGATCGGTGCCGCTCGCAAACAGGTTTCCACCAGCCCTTGCCATGCCTTGAGAATCTGCTGCAACTGTCCTCGGAACGCATCGGGCAATCCAGGAGTTTCCTGCATCAAATTACCCACCAGACAACCCCGGGTAAAGGCGTATTTCTGCATGCCTCGGCCTGCATCCGCCACAAAATGGCTGAGCTGTTTCATCGGCGTCACGGAGGCATCCGACAGAAATTTATTCAGCTTATGTTGAAAGAAACTGTCATAGGACGCGAGCACCGTTCTCCCATAATCCTCTTTATTTTCAAAATAGTAATAAAAAGAACCCTTGGGAACACCGACGTTTTTCACGATGGCATCAATGCCGGTGGAGAGAAAGCCGTTTTGCGTCAGCAATGCAACCCGCTGCGAATCAGCACTTCGCGCGTGTCTTTATAGCTCGCATCGGTTTTTGGCGGCCGACCTCTGCCGCGTGGCGCAATATCCGTACTCACATCAGTCTCCTGAGATCCAACGGCTAAAATCATACACCCATCACCCTAATTTCACTATGGCAAGTGCAGAGGGACTCTGTCTGATACGGCAAGGTTCAACCAAGTATGACATAAAGCAAGAAATCGATAATATAAAATAATATTTCTCATTCTCATCAATATTCCTGCGATAAACTACGCCTCTGTTTCCACTCTGGTTTCTCTGACCCCGATGATCGTTTCACACGCAACGGCACAAAAAAGCGCAGCCTGCATGGCATTACTGGCGGTGCTACTGCTGTTTGTCGCTCCGGTGATATCAAAGGGGCGCGCCGAGCGGATGCCGTTACCGCAAGCGCATGAAATGGCAATTAATCATCACAGCGCAACGCCTGCGGCACATCATCACGCCGCCATGATGCAGGAAGAAGGGTTCGCCTGCAGCTACTGTGAACTGCTGGTGCATGTGCCCTTTATCATCGGTATCTTTATCCCTATGGTATGGCTGATGGTCCTGTTAGCACGGGCACCGCCGCTACCCCGCGTTTTGCCTCCATACTGTCCCCCGCTTGATGCCACGTATCTTCCGCGCGCGCCGCTACGCTTTCACCTGTCACCCATAGCGTAAATCTCCTTTTTCACAGTAACCGGCTATCGGATTAACACCGTGGATACGTCGTGCCCATAACGCTCGCGCTTATGGACCAGGGAGATCTCATTTCGTTCGAAATGCGCATCCGCCTTTTCGCAACGACATACCCTTTTTATCCACCGGGATCAGGTGGCTCCCGATCGTGGCGTTTGTCATACGTGCGATCGAAGACAGGTGAGAGTAATGAAAAAAACTAAAATGTTAACCACATCACTGGCGGTAATATGCACCTTGCCGCTTCAGGCAACGGCCAGCGAAGAAAACACACACCACCACGATGAAGAGGATGTGATGACGGTGATGGCTCCGGTCTGTTCGCCGTTAACCATTGTGACCTCACCCAAAACGCCGCGCCAACCCGTGCCCGCTAGCGATGGGTCGGATTACCTGAAAACCATCCCCGGCTTTAGCCAAATTCGCAATGGCGGCACCAACGGTGACCCAGTGTTCCGCGGTATGTTCGGATCGCGTTTGCGGCTGCTCACCAACGATGGCGAAATGCTCGGTGCCTGCCCGGCGCGTATGGATGCCCCCAGCTCTTATATCTCGCCGGAAAGTTACGATGTACTCACCACAAAGCGTGTTATGGGGGCCGGGTAACTCTGCGGGCACGCTGCGTTTCGAGCGGCTTCCCCCTCAGTTCACGCAGGTGGGCGTCAAAGGAAATGTCAGTCTGCTGGCTGCCTCCAACCGCCGCTGGGATCAAAATGCGGATATCAGCGTTGGCAACAAACAGGGCTATCTGCGGCTAACGGGAAACACATCCCGCGCCAACGACTACAAGGACGGAGACAATCGCCGCGTACCGTCAAAGTGGGATAAGTGAAACAGCGATATCGCACTGGGATGGACACCGGATAAAGATACGCTGCTGAAACTCTCCGCTGGCAAGGGCGATGGCGAAGCACGCTACGCGGGACGCGGCATGGATGGCTCGCAGTTTAAGCGCGAAAGCCTGGGCCTACGTTTTGAAAAAAGCAACATTGGCCCCCTGCTCGACAAGTTCGAAGCCAGCGCCTATTACAAGTATGCCGACCACGTGATGGATAACTTCAGTTTGCGCACGCCGGGCAGCATGTCGATGGGCAGCATGGGGATGTCTATGCCGATGGCAATGGCGATGCGTCTGGATCGCCGCACCGTCGGCTGCAGGATGATGACCACCTGGTTGTGGCAGGATTACCAGCTTCAAACGGGTGTCGATACTCAGTTGAATACCCACCGCAGTTTGGACAACGGCCGTTGGGATAAAGATGCCCGTTTCCACAATTATGGCCTGTTCGGTGAACTGACCTGGAAGGCCAGCGCACAAAACAAGGTTATTGCCAGTACCCGACTGGATCGTGCACAGGTCGATAACTTCACCACAGCAGAACAACCTAGCCGCAGCGCCACGCTACCCGCGGGCTTCCTGCGTGTGGAGCATTCCGTCGCCTCACTGCCGTTGATGGTCTATGCCGGCGTAGGCTACACCACACGTTTCCCCGACTACTGGGAGCTGTTTTCACCCACTCACGGGCCCGGAGGCAGCGCCAGCGCATTCGATAACCTGAAAATGGAGAAAACTACCCAGTTGGATATCGGCGCACAATACAAAGGGGAGCGCCTGACCAGTTGGGTCTCTGCCTATGTGGGTCGGGTGAATGATTTTATTCTGTTTCGTTACGATGCCAACAATGCTCGTATAAGCCAGGCGGATAACGTCAACGCACTCACTCTGGGCGGCGAGACCGGCTTAAGCTATCAGTTGACCGATCATTGGAAAACCGATGCCAGCCTGGCGTATTCCTGGGCAGAAAACCGTTCAAACGGTCGCCCGCTGCCGCAAATCCCACCTATGGAAACGCGCTTAGGGCTCTCCTGGGAATCCGGCAACTGGAGCAGCGGCGACTTGCTGCGACTGGTCAGCAGCCAGAACCGGTTAGCGGTTAATGAAGGCAATGTGGTCGGTAAAGACTTTGGTAGCAGCAGCGGCTTCGCCATTTTCTCTGCCAATCTGGCGTATAAGGTCACTGAGCAGGTGAAGGTCAGCGCAGGCGTCGATAACCTGTTTAACACCGCCTACAGCGAACACCTGAATCTCGCCGGTAACAGCAGCTTTGGCTACTCCGCCAATACCACGGTGAATGAGCCGGGAAGAACCTTCTGGGGTAAAATTAACGTGACGTTCTAAACCCATGCCGATGCCGGCGACACGTTTGCCGTCGGCAATGAGAGTAACACATTGAGCGCCGCGATATCTTGTTCAGAGAGTAAGGGGTTTTTTATCACCAGATACGCATCCAGCGCATCCCTGAAATCCGGTACGACGGTCAGTTGGTGCGCTTCAGCAATCACCATGCCTACCCCACCCCGACTTTTCATTAATGACATACTGACTTGTTCACTGCCGGAATCGTAAACTGCTTTCCCTTGCACCCACGGCTGATGCATGGCGACAAAGCGCTCAAACACACGGGCATAAGCGCACTCCGCCACCGGTTTGATCAACGGCGCCTGTTCCAGCGCGCTGCCCGGTGCCATCGCGGCCACGATCGACACCTTCAACGCATCAATAAGGTAGATGGGGTCATCACAGTGCACCGGACAGCCAATCACCACAGCCATATCGGCATCGCCATTGGCCAGCTTGGTCAGATTTTCCGGCGATTCAGAACTGCTGAATACGATGCGGTAACCGTGCAGCGTATCCATCATAAAGTTCATGATGCAGTGGTTAATATCCAGCGAAAACGTGCTGTTCAGCGCGATGTGTAGCGTCGTCGGCGCATGCTGGCGCAACTGATCGACCTTGCGTTGCAGTTGCTCCGCCGTTCTGACCATCGTCATGATTTCTGGCAGCATTTGCTGACCCTACGGGGTCAGCGACACGGCCTTGTTGGTGCGGTTGAGCAACCGCAGGCCCATATGCTGTTCCAGTTTTTTGATTTGCGCCGCCAGCGCCTGAACCGTCAGACAAGCGTCATCGGCCGCCGCTGTCAGCGATCCTAACTGGACGATTTTTAAAAAATGCTTCAGTACCTTGCTGTCCATACACCACCCGGCTACCTTGATTCTCCCTTTATAGCAGCCGTTGTTATCCTTTTCAACGCAGCGCAAGGTGTGCACCGATTATCGGTACACCGGATGGCAACAGCACAGATCCACCACCTTCTTACGCACCCGGTCGCGCATGGTCACTGCCGGTGTGCCAATGCGCAGCCCTGAGGTGATAAACGGCGAACGGGGCTCGTTCGGCACGGAATTTTTATTCACGGTGATATAAGCATCACCCAGTGCCGCATCGGCGTCCTTTCCCGTTTATGCGCGATCGGAAAGATCAATCAGCATCAGATGGTTATCCGTACCCCCCCGAGACAATCTTGTAACCACGCTGCTGCACCACCGCCGCCATGGCGCGGGCATTGGTCACCACCTGCCGCTGGTAGGTGGTAAACTCAGGGCGCAGCGCCTCCTTGAAAGCGACGGCCTTGGCTGCAATCACGTGCATCAATGGCCCGCCCTGAATGCCGGGGAATACGGCAGCATTGAGCTTCTTGTAAAAATCCTCACTCTGCCCTTTGGCGAGGATGATGCCACCGCGCGGACCGCGCAGGGTTTTATGGGTGGTACTGGTGACTACATGAGCATAGGGTAACGGATTAGGGTATTCCCCCGCCGCGACCAGACCGGCAACATGCGCCATATCCACCCAAAACACCGCCCCTACTTTATCGGCGATGGCACGCATGCGCGCCCAGTCTTTGTGGCGCGAGTAGGCAGAAAAACCGCCGATCAGCATTTTTGGACGGGTTTCCAGCGCAATACGCTCCATCTCGCCATAGTCGATAAGCCCGGTCTCAGGATCGAGCCCGTAGGGCACAATCTTGTAATGACGACCGAAAAAGTTAGACGGATTACCGTGCGTCAGGTGCCCCCCTGTGCCAGATTCATGCCCATTACGGTATCACCGGGATTGGTGAGCGCCAGAAACACCGCCGCATTGGCTTGAGCGCCCGCATGGGACTACACATTGGCATAATCGCAGTCGAACAGCGCTTTGGCGCGCTCAATGGCTAACCGCTCCGCCACATCAACAAACTCGCAGCCGCTGTAATAGCGCTTGCCAGGGTAACCTTCGGCATATTTATTGGTGAACACGGAATTCTGGATAGCCATCACCAACGGGCTGGCGTAGTTCTCAGAAGCAATCAGTTCGACATGCTCCTCTTGACGGAGTTGTTCATTCAGGATGGCATCCGCCAGTTCAGGATCGACATCGGTCAGAGTAAGGGAAGCGTCATACATGGCAGGGTCCTCTCAATTGAAATAATCGTATTGGATTCATGGGTGGAGAATGCGCATTATTGCGATGCTTCTCCGGGCCAAAAATGGCTGTCAGGCAGTGCTCGCGCGCCGAAGATGGCCTGTCCGACGCGCACCACGGTGGCACCCTCTTCGATCGCTATATCAAAATCCCCCGACATCCCCATCGATAGCGCATCCAGCGCAATCGTTGCGGGAGCACTTTGCCGCAATTGATCGCGCAGGGTGCGCAACAACACAAAGCACTCGCGTACGCGTTCCGCCTCGCTGGAAAAGCGCGCCAGCGTCATCAATCCACGCACCCGCAATACCGTGAAAGCAGGCAATGTCTGAATAAATGCCGGTACGTTCTCGGGCGCGAGGCCATATTTGCTCGCTTCACCGGAGGTGTTGACCTGCACAAACACATCCAGCGAACGTCCTTCATTTTGCAAACGGCGATCCAGCGCTTCGGCGAGTTTCAGGCTGTCCAGCGCTTGAAATTCGGTGGCGAAACGCGCCACCAGCCGAGCCTTATTGGTTTGCAAATGGCCGATGACTGACCATTGCAAATCGCTCAGATCCTGCATGGCCTCCCACTTACCCAACGCCTCCTGCACCTTGTTTTCACCCAGCATGCGGCACCCCGCCGCATACGCCAGTCGCAGGTTGCTTTCAGGTTTGGTCTTGCTGACCGGCAGCAGGCGCACCGAGGCAGGATCGCGCCCCACGCGCTGACAGGCCGCCGCGATACGCGCCTGTACCACCGTCAGGTTGTGTCGGAAATCCTCAACGCTCGTTGCCTCAGGATAAAGGCCGTGGCGATCGTGATGGGTCTGCGTGCTCTCAGAAAGCGATGCGCGTTAAGTAGAAGATGACATGGCCTGACGTTAACTTCTGAAAAAGGAAAAAAACGGGTTGTAGCGCGTAGCGGTTGTACCCGTTATTTATAGCGCTAAAATGGCCTGATTCATCCAGCCAATTACCTGAAGGGATACAGACCAATTGTTCAAACATGCTCAGCTTGAGTCGGTCAAAGCCTGGATCGGCGATCCAGCACAGCGCGCCCTGCCGCTGTACGTGCGCATACAGCGGGCGGTACGCCAGTTGATCCTTGATGGCATGTTGGATGTGGGCAAGCCATTACCCGCATCGCGCGCATTAGCGACATCGCTGGGCGTTTCCCCGGTCGCGGTAAACCTCGGCGCGCAGAGGCTGATAGCGAGACACCGCGCCTGAGCCAGCGTGGTAGCGCCATGTTTCAGGGCGGCGGCGTGCGCGATTTTCTTATCTCCCGCCCTTTTGCTCCGGGCGTGCCGGAAACGCGCAGTTTCCCACTCGCCGTCTGGGAACGTCTGGAACGGCAGATACTGAAAGAATATGGCACGCAAGCATTGCTGCACAGCCCACCACAGGGCATGGAGCCTCTGCGTCGGGCCATTGCCAATCACGTTAATCTGGAGCGCGGTGCACGCGCAACACCTGAGCGGGTGCTGATACTGACCAGTTCCCAGCAGACATTAACGCTGTGCGCCCAGGTTTTGCTTGATGTGGGCGACAAAATCCTCCTCGAAGACCCGGCCTATCACGGCGCGCGCAAAGCGTTCGATGCGGCTGGCCTCATCAGCGTGCCAGTACCGCTGGATGCCGATGGGGTAAGAGTGGACCAGCTGTTTACCGCCGCTGCCGCTTCGGAAACCCTGCCCAGAGCGGTGTTTCTGACGCCGTCACACCAGTTTCCTTCCTGTGCAACGCTATCTTTGGACAGACGGCTGGCCGTTATTGAGTGGGCCAGACAGCACCACAGCTGGATCATCGAAGACGATTACGACAGCGAGTTCCACTATGCGGGCAAGCCCACCGCGTGCGTACAGGGGCTGGACCTGCACGAGCGGACGATCTATATCGGCACCTTCACGAAATCACTGTTTCCCGGCCTGCGTATCAGCTATATGGTGCTGCCACCGTCACTGGTGGCTCCGATGACCGTGGCCCGTACCCTGCTGGACGGCCACAGTGCCCCCATCCCCCAACTCACACTGGCGCGCTTTATCGAAGATGGCCACTTTGGTGCCCATGTACGCACCATGCGCCTGCTGTATGCCGAGCGTCGCGATGTGTTGGCGCGACTGGTTCGACAGCATCTGGCCGATGTCGTGGAGCCATTAGTGCCCAGCGGCGGCATGCAGATGCCCTGTGTATTTATCCGCGATATTCCCGAACGTGAGGCGGTCGAGTGCGCCCGCCAGGCGGGTGTTGACCTGCTCGGGCTCTCAACGCTATCCGCCTTGCATCAACACCGCACCGGTTTTCTGATGGGATTCGCCGCCCACACGCCCTATGAACTGGAGATTGCCGTGAAAACGTTGGCAAGCGCCCTCAAAAAACTTCATATGACTGAAAAACAATTGAATTTACCGCATTAACAGACCTGCTATTTTCCCGCTTACGACAAGAGCGTTTATCCACGCTCGTTGTGCTACATAACGTCATCAAAAGGGGGAAATTATGTCTATCATTGAGCAAATCAACTACTATCAGCAAAAATTGACGTTCGAAATTGACGCAGCCGATCTGCACGCGGCGCGCCAGCAAGGCAGAAACCTGGTGGTGGTTGATGGTCGGCAACACAGCTATTATCAGATCGAACATATTCCCGGAGCCGTCAATCTGCCTCATCGATCGCTCTCGTTTGACACCACCACGACATTGGACAAATCGGCGCTCTACATTTGCTACTGTGACGGTATTGGCTGCAATGGCTCAACGCAAACCGCGCTTAAGCTGTTAATGCTGGGGTTCGAAGTCAAAGAACTGATTGGCGGACTGGACTGGTGGAAACGGGATGGCTACTCCACAGAAGGCAGTCAGGGGCAGGCAAAACGCCCTTCGCTGTGCGGCTGCTAACCCATCGCCCGGCAAATAGTGTTAACCCCCCGACAATTTATAGATTGATGGTTGCTGTAACTGTTTTTTCCTGCGCATGATGCAGAAAGTTTTCATGACTGTTACAGCAACATGATTAATGTAGCCTTGATTGACGACCACGTAGTGGTACGTTCCGGTTTTGCCCAATTGCTTTCACTCGAGCCTGATATGCAGGTGGTCGGGCAATATGCCTCGGCCGCCAGCGCCTGGTCGTCACTGTTGCGCATGAATAGCGATGTGGCGGTGATGGATATTGATATGCCCGACGAGAGCGGGCTGAACCTGCTGGCTCGTTTGCGGCAAAAACGTCCGGATTTTCGCGCCATTATCCTCATCATTTATGACACTTCAGCGTTTGTGCAAAGCACGCTGGATGCGGGCGCGCGCGGTTATCTCACCAAACGCTGTGGCCCGGAAGAACTGGTGCAGGCGCTACGCGCGGTGCACGCGGGCGGTACCTATCTATGTGCCGATGCGATGCGCGCTCTGCGCCATCCGCCGTAAAAATCAGATGTCTTGCATGAAATCACCCCGCGTGAACGTGAGGTGTTCGATCTGCTGGAGGCGGGTGTCAGCGTCAAAGCCATTGCCGAGCGCCTGGCACTGAGCCATAAAACCGTGCACGTGCACCGCGCCAACGTGCTTGGCAAACTGCAATGCGAATCCACCATTGAGCTGGTGCACTTCGCCTTGCAACACCATTTGATTAATAAAGCGTAATACGACCATGTCTGCACTACGGCGCTGCGGATTGATGCTGTTTCTGGCGCTGTGGACCATCAGCTTCTATCTCAATGATAACGGCCAGCAGGCGGCATTGTTATTGCCCCAAAGGCTACGTCTGGCGTTGCTGATTCTGCTGACACGCCGTTACTGGACCGTGATCATCGGGGTGGAAACCGCCCTCTTGTTCTGGCTGCACACGCAGCAACTACAAACCCAGTGGGTTATTTTGGCATCGGTTTGGTTCAGTCTGCTGCCCGCCTGGCTGACCCACAGCCAATGGCATCGCTACACGTTGTACTGGCAGCGGCTCTTGCTGCTGCTGATCGCGGTTTCTCTCAACAGCCTGTTGCAAATGGCACTGCCCGGTGCCGGTTTGCCTTCTCCGCTTACCCATACGTTGCTGGCAAGCCTGACCGGCGGCGTGCTGCTGATCCCGTTTATCTACCTGATCTATGAGTATCTCAAGCAGCAACACTTGCAAAACCTGCTGGCGCAAAACCTCTCCAACCCGCCGTTACGTACCTCGCTGCTGGTTTGGTGTTCTCTGTTTTTCTCACTGGCGGTGGGCGTGCAAATCTCGTTGTCGCCGGATGTCGAGCGCTTATTGCTGATTGTGGTATTTCTGCCTAACGTGGTGATGGCCTATGCCTTTGGCTGGCAATGCGGGGTGCTGGCGGCGATATTAGGCAGCTTACTGATTACCATCACCCGCCAGATGAGCGGCGCGTTTCATGACATTATCGAACTGGAGCTGTCTCTCTCCACGCAGGCGCTGCTCAGCATTGGTCTGGGTATCACCAACAGCCGTCAGCAGCAACTGGCCCAGCGCCTGAACCGCTATCGCCAACGCCTGGAGCAAGAGCTGAACAGGCGGCGTCAGTTGATGCAGCGTTTGGTCTCCACCGAGGAAGATATTCGCAAGGATATCGCGCGCGAGTTGCATGATGACATCGGACAAAATATTACGGCAATTCAGATACAAGCGGCGATGATTACCCGCCGACCAGAACCGCTGCTGACCACGCAGGCCGCCGCGCAAATTACCCAACTGGCGCAACGCGTACACCACACGAAGCGCCAACTGTTACGTCAATTGCGCCCACCGGTGCTAAACGAGATGTCACTGGAAAAGGCGCTGCACCATCTGGCGGATGAGTTTGCTTTTGCGCAACGCGGCATCGATTTCCGGCTCGATTATCGCCTGCCGCAGCCGCCAACGGACGATACCATGGTATTTACCCTTTATCGATTGGTGCAGGAGCTGCTCAATAACATCAGCAAACATGCCAACGCACGCCGGGTGCGCTTTCTCCTGACACCACTGCCCGGCATGCTGATGTTGGAAGTCAAAGACAACGGCATTGGCATACCAGAACAAGTACAGGAAGGCTTCGACTTACGTGGCATTGAAGAACGCGTGCATGCGCTGGGCGGCGAATGGATGTTACAACGACGTAAAGGAACACGCATAATTGTTAAGCTGCCGACAAATTTGCCTTAAAGGTGGTTTGAACTAGGAATAATTCCTATCAGGTTACTACCTTATCTCATCCGCTGACCGCACGGCTTTCCTACACTCCCCTCAACCGCTGGATAACCTCATGAGCGCAGACCCTATCAGTATCACCGCACACTACCGCTACTGGCGCGGACGTTTGCTGATTTCCATGGTGGTGTGTTACGCCGCGTTTTATCTCACCCGGCGCAGTGTCACCTTCGCCATGCCCGTCATGCAGGTGGAGCTGGGACTGGATAAAGCGGATATCGGTCTGCTCGGTACGTTGTTTTATCTGGCGTATGGCGGTTCAAAATTTGTGTCCGGCATGATGCATGACCGCATAGGCGCACGCTAGTTTATGGGCGTCGGCCTGCTGATGACCGGCGTGCTGAATATCGCTTTCGCGTTCAGCGCCTCCCTGCCCTCGCTGTTGCTGGTCTGGACGCTAAACGGGTTCTTTCAGGGATGGGGATGGCCGCCGTGTGTCAGGCTACTGACCCACTGGTATTCGCGTAATGAGCGCGGATTGTGATGGGGATGTTGGAACACCTCGATCAATATTGGTGGTGCCGCTGTCCCTCTGCTCTCCAGCGTACTGGCCGCCAGCCAGGGGTGGCAAGCCGCACTGCTGATACCGGGCGCGGTGGCGATTGTGTTGGGTGGCATACTTTGCCACCAACTGTGCAGCACGCCGCGGGAAGAGGGGTTGCCCACCGTGGGGCAATGGCGGCGCGATCCGCTGGAGTTACGACAGGAGCAACAGAGTCCGCCCATGAATCTGGGGTAAATGCTAAACCGCACTATTTTGCGTAACGGCATTATCTGGATCCTCGCGCTCTCTTATGTGCTGGTGTACCTGATTCGCATCGCACTGAATAACTGGGGCAATTTGTGGCTGACGGAGAGCCACGGCGTTCAGCTTCTCAGCGCCAATGCCACGGTGATGCTGTTCGAGTTGGGGGGATTGTTCGGCGCGCTGTTTGCCGGATGGGGCTCAGACCTGCTGTTTCGCGGTCAGCGTGCACCGATGATTTTGCTGTTCTCGCTGGGCTTATTTCTCAGCGTAACCGCCATCTGGCTGGTGCCAATTCACCATTACGCCCTGCTGGCAGTGAATTTTTTCAGTATCGGCTTTTTTGTTTTTGACTCTCAGATTCTTATCGGTCTGGCGGCCACAGAGTACGTCCATAAGGAAGCAGCAGGAACCGTTACCGGATTTCTTGGCCTGTTTGCTTATCTTGGGGCCGCATTGGCAGGGTGGCCGCTGGCACAGTGGATGCAATTCTACGGCTGGTCCGGTTTCTTTGCCTTACTGACACTGGCGGCAGCCTGTGTCGGGCTGTTGCTGATGCGGTTGATGATGGCGGGCACCAGTCGATCGCAAATGCATCCGTCTCGGGGGCCAAACGCTTCAGGCCCGCCTTGACACTGTTAACCACTGATAATAAGGAAGCATTATGAAACTTTCTCTTCTCTCTGCCCTTATCGTTAGCGGGATCGCTGCGGCCACGCTGTCCAGTGCAGCACAAGCCAAAGGCCGCCTCGTGGTGTATTGCAGTGCCACCAACGCGTTTTGTGAAGCAGAAACCAAAGCGTTTGGTGAGAAATATGATGTACAAACCTCCTTCATCCGCAACGGTTCCGGCAGTACGCTGGCAAAGGTCGAAGCGGAAAAACGTAACCCGCAAGCCGATGTCTGGTACGGCGGCACGCTCGATCCACAGTCACAGGCCGGTGAAATGGATCTGCTGCAACCTTATGTCTCCCCTGAATTGGCGAATATCATGCCGCAGTTTCGCGATCCAGCGAAACGCAAAGGCAATTACTCCTCAGCGGTCTACATCGGGATTCTCGGCTTTGGCGTCAACACCGAACGGTTGAAAGAGAAAAACCTGCCGGTACCGCAATGCTGGAAAGATCTCATCGATCCTATCTACAAAGGGGAAATCCAGATTGCCGACCCGCAAAGTTCTGGCACCGCTTACACCGCGCTGGCCACTTTCTCACAACTGTGGGGTGAAGATCAGGCGTTTGATTACCTGAAAAAACTCAATGCCAACGTGTCGCAGTACACTAAATCGGGTATTGCCCCGGCACGTAACGATGCCCGTGGCGAAAGCGCCATCGGCATCGGCTTCCTGCACGATTATTCGCAGGAAAAAAAGAATGGCGCACCGCTGCAACTGGTATCACCGTGTGAAGGCACCGGCTATGAAGTGGGTGGCGTCAGCATCCTGAAAAATGCGCGCAACCTGGAGAATGCCAAACTGTTTGTCGATTGGGCGCTGTCAAAAGAAGCCCAGGAACTCTCCTGGCAGAAGGGCCAGTCTTACCAGATCCTGACGAACACCAAGGCCGAAGCATCACCGTTGTCGCTCAAACTCGAAGAGCTGAAATTGATCAATTACGACATGGATAAATAAGGCGCGGAAGATGTGCGTAAAGCGCTTATCACCAAATGGGTGATTGAAGTCAAGATGGGCAAATAAGCCCACTGCCCCGGCATAAGCCGGGGCACAGATTGCTGACAGACTGACGCCAACACCGTTATTCCCGTACATCTTCCGTCATTCCCGCGCAGGCGGGAATTTCGTACAGACGAAACGTTTTCTGCGGGAGGTCCTCCGTCTACGCGGAGGATGACGCGTCGGCGGAGTGACGTTGTCTTCAGTCTCGGTCATTCGTTACCATGGTGACTTTTAGTATACTCAGAGGGAAACCCATGTCTCACTCACTCGCCTCGGCTCAACGCCCGCAGGCACTGGACGCCATCTTTCTCTGGCTCGCCGTTATCCCGCTCTCGTTTGCGCTGATGCCTGCCTGGAGTTTAGATTACGACCTGTTCGGTGCCACCCGGGAAGAAGTGCTGCACGCTTACGGCTGGTCTGGCATCAACATCAGCCTGCTGTGACTGCTGTTACCCTGTGCGCTGTTACTGCGTCCTCGCACCCCCGCCTCGCGAAAACAGCGAGGCCGCCATCTGTTTGATGCTGGCTATGCCCTGTTTTGCATGCTGTTTATGCTGCTCAGCGCCACCGTAGTTCAACAGGGTATGGGCTATGCCACCACCGGAATCTTTATCGCGTTAGGCTCCATCATGACGCTGGCGATGGCGCGCCTTGAATGGCTGGGCGGCGATCGCTTCGTCATCGGCTCACTGATAACCATCATTGTGCTGATCGGTATCTTTATACTCTATCCCAGCATTGCCATTTTCATCCCCATGTTCACCAACAGCACGGGCGAATTTGTACCGTTGGGTTTTATGACGGTGTTAGGGCAATCGCACATTCTTCAGGTGATCTGGAACTCCTTCCTACTCGCCATGGCCGTTGGCTTTGGTTGTACCTTCTTTGGGCTGATGCTGGCGATTTACACCTCACGCATCGCCAAGCGTACCGCCATTGTCAGGCGCGTGTTCTCCATTCTACCGATTGTCACGCCGCCATTTATCGTTGGGCTGGGCGTAACACTGATGATGGGCCGTTCCGGCTATGTGACTGAACTGATGGTTTCCTGGTTCGGGCTGACCAACACCAACTGGCTGTACGGCTTCACCGGCATCTGGATTGCACAGGTACTGGCCTTTACCCCGATGGCCTTTATGATCCTCGACGGTGCAATAAAGAGCATTCACCCGTCACTGGAAGAGGCGTCCTATACGCTGAGTGCCAACCGCTATCAAACCTTTAACCGCATCTTCCTGCCACTGCTGAAACCGGCGCTGGCGAACGCTTTCCTGATCGTCATTGTGCAGTCTCTGGCCGATTTCAGTAACCCGCTGGTGCTGGGGGGCAACTTCGACGTGTTGGCGACGCAGATTTACTTCTACATCACTGGTGCACAGTTGGATTATCAGGCCGCCAATACACTAGGCGTGATTCTGCTGGTGTTCTCGCTGGTGGTATTTTGTATCCAATACCTGTGGATAGGGAAACGCTCTTACGTCACCATTTCCGGTAAATTCAGCCGGGGCGATGTACAACCGCTGCCGCGTCTGATGGTGTGGGGTGTCACCTTATCCTCATTGCCTGGGTGGCGTTTAACGGTCTGCTGTACGGCAGCATTTTCTACGGCAGCTTCACCGTTAACTGGGGCGTGGATTACACGCTGACGCTGCAAAACTTTATTACCCTGTTTGGACAAGGTTTTAGCGACGGCGCATGGCCTTCACTGCTCGATACACTGTTCTACGCCGGGATCGCCGCCCCCATCACCGCGCTGTTTGGTCTGTTGATCGCCTATATCGTGGTGCGCCAGCAGTTCCGCGGCAAAAAAACCATCGAGTTCACCACCATGCTCTGTTTTGCCGTACCGGGCACTGTGGCAGGTATCTCTTATATTCTGGCGTTCAACAGCGCGCCTATTTATCTGACAGGCACCGCCGCCATCGTCATCATCTCAATGGTGATGCGCAACGTGCCAGTGGGGATTCGCCCAGGTATCACAGGCTTGGGCCAACTGGATAAATCGCTGGACGAAGCCTCCCTCAGCCTGCGTGCCGGAGCAATGCGCACTATCGTCTACATTTTACTGCCGCTACTGCGCCTGGCCATTCTTTCCGCTTTGATCTATAGCTTTGTGCGCGCTATTACCACCGTCAGCGCCATCGTGTTCCTGGTGACACCGGACACGCGCGTCGCTACCGCCTATATCCTGAACCGCGTTGAGGACGGCGAATATGGGGTGGCTATCGCTTACGGCTCTATCTTGATCGTGGTGATGCTGGCGATCATTTTCCTGTTTGACTATTTGGTTGGTGAATCTCGCACCGCCCGCTCCAAAGCCAAAAACGCACAATAATCAGAAGGTGACTATCGTGAATACTGTATTAACCCAACACGCCACCGCTGAAGCGGAGCAGGCACCGCGTAAAAACTTCGTTGAACTCAAAGGCGTGACAAAACGCTTTGGCACCAACACCGTGCTGGAAAATCTCGATCTGGCGATCCCTCAGGGTCACATGGTGACCCTGCTCGGCCCGTCCGGTTGCGGCAAGACCACCGTGCTACGGCTGGTGGCCGGGCTGGAAAAACCCAGTGAAGGCCGCATCTATATCGACGGCGAGGACGTGACCGATAGCTCCATCCAGCAGCGTGATATCTGTATGGTGTTTCAGTCCTATGCGTTGTTCCCCCATATGTCACTGAGGGAGAATATCGGCTACGGCCGAAGATGCTCGGCCGGCCCAAAAGTGAGATTCGCGATCGGGTCAATGAAGCACTGGCGCTGGTGGATTTGGAAGGCTTTGCCGATCGCTATGTCGATCAGATCTCCGGCGGCCAGCAGCAGCGCGTGGCGTTAGCGCGCGCATTGATTCTAAAGCCTAAAGTACTGCTGTTCGATGAGCCACTGAGTAACCTGGATTCCAACCTGCGGCGCAGCATGCGGGAAAAAATCCGCGAATTACAGCAGCAGTTCAACATCACGTCACTCTACGTCACCCACGACCAAAGCGAAGCTTTCGCCGTGTCTGACAGCGTACCGGTGATGAATAAAGGTCACATCATGCAGATGGGGTCGCCGCAAGCGCTCTACCGTCAGCCCGCATCACGTTTTATGGCAAGTTTTATGGGCGAGGCCAATATTTTCCCGGCACAGCGGCAGGCTGATAGCGTAGAAATTTTCGGCTACCGCATACCTAAACCGACGCATTTTGGCGCGGAAAGCGAGACATGCACCGTGGGTATTCGTCCTGAAGCCATTACGCTGAATACGCAGGGTGATGAAAGCCAGCGCTGTTCGGTGCGCCATGTGGCATACATGGGTTCACAGTATGAAGTGAGCGTCATCTGGCACCGGCAATCGCTGCTGCTACAGGTAAATGCCACCCAGTTGCAACCCAACGTGGGCGACGATCTATATTTGCAGATTCACCCTTACGGCATGTTTATTCTCAACGAAGGCTACCGCTTGCCGACCCCTTCAGGGAGCCCACTCGTGACTCTCTTTTTTTCATCCTTTGCTTTCAAAACAATTTCCGATCGATTTACAGCGGATTGATATACTTAAAAAGCGCGTAGACATATTTATGTCGCAACGCGTTTCAGGGTCCGCTGGCTGCCTGGTTCTTCACATTGCTATACGCCACGACAGGCAGAGTCATATCTACGTGGTACCAAGGAGTAGTGACGTGAGTCCACAGCATAAACGCGCGCAACAACGGGGCCGCTGGCTGATTCTCTGCGCCGGGGTATTCCCATTGCTATTGGTATTACTTTTTACCTTTGTCGAATCACGACAAATCGTGCAACGGGATCTGCAATCCACGTCAACTCTGGCGCTCGATCAGGCGGAAAGCATTACCACCCACTGCTGGAAACCCTGCAACCGCTGCAAGGAAAGCTGTGCGAGGATATCAGAGACGATCTCCAACGGCTCAGCGCGCAGTTCGCTTATTTTCGCGCTATCGGTCTGACCTATGACAAGAGCATTTACTGCTCCTCGCTGCTTGCCCATAACGCTCTGGACATCAGCGACGTGATCATGATGCCGCTTCCGGCAAAACTGCCTCCCGCCTGGAGCCTCTCCGTCGATCAGATCAAAGATGCCGACATCAGCCCAACGCTCATTTTTATTCGCACGCCGGACGATGGCTGGGGCGCTTTTGGCTTGGTTGATGCGCAATATCTGGTGACGTTAATGAATGCTGTCAACAAGCTGCGCGGCTTTCAACTGAATATCAGGGTGGGGGATGGCGATTTAATTCATCCCAGTGTCAGCGCAGTACCGCATCAACCTGAATGGCTTTCTGGCGTCGAATATCACATCACATCGGAACGTTTCCCCATTGTTGTCTCCATTACCCCCCCCCGCGACAGAAATGGGTAAAGCCTGGCAATTTGCCTTTCTGACGCTGTTGCCGCTCACACTGGTACTTTCTGCGCTGTTTATTCTGGCTCCGCTGTATTGGCAAAAACGCAAGCTCTCCTTTCAGGACGAATTACGCCGTGGCATCACCAACAATGAGTTTTCTGTCTACTATCAGCCGGTTTACGGTACTGCGGCGCAACGCTGCACTGGCGCAGAAGCGTTATTGCGCTGGCGGCGTGCCGATGGACAGTGGATTCGCCCGGATGTGTTTATTGCCGCCGCTGAAGCGGAAAATATGATTATCCCGCTGACACGCCATTTGTTGAAACTGGTGGAGGAAGACGTTGCCAGTTGGCACATTGAGCCGAATTTTCATCTAGGCTTGAATGTGTCGGCTGAACATCTGCAAGACAGCGAATTTATCGCCGATATCCGCCAGTTTGCGGCGAATGTGGCGGCACAGCGCTTTTTGATAACGCCAGAACTGACCGAGCGCAGTCACATTAGCAAAGGACCGGAAGTGGCACAGCGCTTGCAACAACTACGTCAGGAAGGCATACATGTCGCGATTGATGATTTTGGCACTGGCCATTGCTCTCTGTCTTACCTGCAAAGCTTCCCGCTCGACTATTTGAAAGTCGATCAGGGGTTTGTTCACACCATTTCGTCACAGGAAGAAGAGACTCCGATTTTAGATACCATTATCAGTCTCGCTCACCGCCTTAATTTGAAGATAGTAGCAGAAGGGGTAGAAACCGCGCGTCAGCTTCACTACCTGACACAACACGGCGTGGGCTACATTCAGGGATTTTTATATGCCAAACCTATGGATAATGAAAATTTTACCGTCTGGCAGCATTACCACGCCAAACGTCAGTTTACGCCTGACGACGAGCATGCCATGACAGATTTTCTGGAGAACGCCGAAGTCTTCTTCGGCGTAATCGCGCTATTCAGTATCAGAAGCGATAGCCAAGGCCGATATTGAATCCGTTGATTTTTATATTTTTGGCTGTCGATCCTTCATAACCCAGATCGATACTCCAGTTTGCTGTTGGAGAGATCTGAACACCGGCTCCATAAGCAAAACCTGATTTTTTATCCTTGTAAGGTATATTATCGCCGTCAGCGTAAGTTCCAGAAAGTTTTCCTTTACCATGCGCGACACCCGCTAAGCCATAAAGGCTCACAAATTCATTGACGCGATAAGAAGGGCCCACTAACAGCGAATAATATTTTAGCTGAGCTTTTCCCTTATCCCCATCAAGATTAAATTTTCCCTCTCCGCCCATATAGGTCAGCGAGCTGATAAAGCCCAATGAATTATCGGGCTGATAGTGATATTTCGCTGTGACACCGCGGAGATTTTTAAAATTAGTCACCTTTCCCTGAGAATAACCCATACTGAGTGTATGTGTATCTGCCTTAGCGATAGCACAACCACCCATTGCAGCCAATACCACAGATAATGCCAATAGCTTTTTATTGATATTCACTTTCACACGCTCCTTTTATGATATGTAACATCCCAAAGACAGAGCGTAAAATGTCAGTTGACGTCTGACGTGTAAATCAGTGAAATACCTTACTAAAGCGCCAATTCAATTATTATCAGCAAGTTATAAAATATATTTTTTATTATCTTTTGGGATACATTATTGTTTTTTTTAAATAAATGAACAATACGACAAGATATTATGCAAAAAAAACGGCAGATGATGTCATCTACCGTTTTCTTATCGTGTCGTCTGAAAATAATCAGACAAAACGGAGGGAAATTTGGTCGGATAGAGAGGATTTGAACCTCCGACCCACACGTCCCGAACGTGTTGCGCTACCAGGCTGCGCTACTCGCCGAATGCGGGGCGCATCTTACTGCGCCCTCCAAAAAGCGTCAATCCCTTTTTGATAAAAGAGCACGCTCGGCGCGTGGTTGACGCGAAAATGCACAGCCCCTCTCGCATCAACGCGACGGTAACGCACACCAGTTATTGCTGGCGTTAATACCACCGTCGGTCGAACAATAGCCCAGGCAGCCCAATATGGAATCAAACAACGCTTCATGGCGATAGGGAGCCCCCACACGCTGCTGCGCTTTCAGTTGTTCAAACAGCTGCGTATTTTGCGGCTGTGCCAGAAACTTGTCTGATGCCCACACCAGCATTGGCGAGCGGAACTGTTCCGGCGGCGCAACGTCACGTGGTGTGCCGTGCAAATGGTAGTTCTCGTCAATCGATTCACCGTGATCTGAGGCATAAAACACCAGCGCTTTCTTGTCACGCACCTGATCCAACACCTTTTTAATAAAGGTGTCGGTGTACAACACACTGTTATCAAACGCGTTAATCAGTTGCTCACGTGAGCAGGAGGCATCAACCCCCATACATTCAGGCTGATAGCGCATCGAATAGAGATAATGGGAGCCTTTGGTGTGCAACACGATCAAATGCTTACCCTTGGGATAACGCGCTAATGACCCCTTCACCTCATCGACCAATAGCATATCGTCAACAGATTTGCCTTCATTACGCTCTTCGGAAGCGATCATTTCGCGGAATGAGTAGTTGTTGGCATTAATGCTGTTATAAAACCAGACCTCACTTTGTATCGCAAAAAGTTCTGAGGTGAAGCCCAGTGAACTCACGAACATGCAGCGCATGGAGAGTTTGGTTGAGGTATCACAAGACTGACCCCGGAACGCCACCAGATTACGCTCTTTTGACAGTTGCGGTGTGGTATCACGCTGATAACCGAGCAGCCCCATATGATCCCAGCGGGCCGTCTCCCCCAAGATAAAAACCACATAGGTATCCTCAATGCCAGCGGGGGCTATATAGGTAAAATTTTGGGCGGGGTCGAACAGCTCCGCCGCATCCTGACTTTCATCATATTGCGTGTAAGCGAACAACCCCAACGCCGAGATCCAGTTGGATGGCAAATACGAGTGCGCAATAACACCGCCATAGCTGGGCAAATCGACATTGGTTCGTTTTTCCATGCGCTTTTGCTCGGTCTCCATATACTCCATGGTGCCCCATACCAACGCGACAACAGCCAGCAGGATTGACACGGGTTTAATACGTTTCCCTGGCGTTTTTAATTGTTCGATAAGGGTATTGCGCAAATCGGCCTTCCAGATGATCGCCAAAGGTATGGCGCTGACGCACAGCGTCCAGACCATAAATCGTCAGCCAATCACCTCCTTTGACAAATCAATATCCGTGGTCATCACCGCAGCAATTATCCCGTAACCAATAACCACATTAAAAAACGTCATGTAGTAACTGGTGGCAACAGAAACCAACACTAATAGTGAGGCGATAAATCGGTAGAAATAACGACCACCCAGAGAGATCAACCGCATCAGAAAAAAGGTAAACAGCACGCTGAGCGATAATTCAATCAGCGCGGGCAGGAATTTGGTAAGAGCAGATCCAGCAGGAGAAGCGACATCATCGAAGCGGCGATAATAGACGGAGGCGTTGAGAAACAATCCAATATACACGGCGAGAAACAACAATAAAGCAGACAGTGAAAAAGAGGTAATCACCGACATCTTATTATGGCTCCAGCATCAACCAAGGCTTCTTTAAAAAATTAGGACACAGGAATAATTGATGAGTTCATGAATAATATACTTTTTTAACGCTCACTTTGGTTTTCACAAACGCACCATTGCTAAACGTAAACACCACTAATGTTTTTATTAGACGCGCCGATTAGCACATAACCCTCTACGCTGTTGATAAGACAAGACCGGGGACAGTCTTTTACCGCTGCAAGGAAATTTTATGGATACAGCGAATAGTTTTCGTTCCTTGCTTAATCCAGCGCGTTATTATTTTCACCACTTGTAAAGAGTGCCGGTGAGGTATTGGTTTTTTTGTCGTATCAGGCGCGGAATCAAGCCTTCTTTCCAACCGCTGCCACCAGGAATAACGATCCCAGCATACTGAAAAACGCTTTTCCTAAGCCACCAGCGTCACGGTTCGCACGTGGGGATCGGATATTGATGTTCGGACCAGCATCGTCAATGATTGCAACAGCACCAGGAAAAACAACACCGTGCCGTATTGGAGAACAGATTGTCTCATAAGCGCATCCTTGTACGTTTCTGCCGTTATGCTGGCACACACCAAAACGCCTCAGAAACCAAAAAACGCGCGAAAAATGCATAGCACATGAAAATTTAAGCAAACTATCGAAAGCGATCACGAATCCAGTCATCACACGATGTGATATCTGGTGACGTGACGGTAAAGATTAGTGCGCGTATCGTGTATAATGCAAAAATTGGTACAGGCAAGGCCGTCCAATCGACCCATCACATTCACCATACATTACGTTCATCATTATGGCTCAAGGCACGTTATACATTGTTTCTGCCCCCAGCGGCGCGGGAAAATCCAGTTTAATAAATGCGTTACTGAAAACGCAGCCGTTGTATGACACCCAGGTGTCGATTTCCCACACCATCCGAGCCAAACGCCCGGGGGAAAACCACGGAGAACACTATTTCTTCGTTTCTGTGGATGAATTTAAGCGTATGATTCAGGAAGATGCTTTCCTTGAGTACGCCGAAGTGTTTGGCAACTACTACGGCACGTCCAAAGCAGCCATTGAGCAGGTGCTGGCAACTGGCGTAGATATTTTTCTGGATATCGATTGGCAGGGCGCAGAGCAAATCCGCCGCCGAATGCCGCAGGCGCGCAGTATCTTTATTCTGCCGCCGTCCAAAGAAGAGTTGGGGCGCCGTCTGCGCGGACGCGGCCAGGACAGCGATGAGGTGATTGCACGCCGTATGGCGCAAGCGGTGGCTGAAATGACACACTACGCGGAATACGATTATCTGATCGTCAACGATGATTTCGATCTGGCGCTATCCGATCTGAAAACCATCATCCGTGCTGAACGCCTATTGCTGAGCCGCCAGGCATTGCGGCATGATGCATTAATCACCAAACTATTGGCAGACTGACATCACTTTCAGTATGATGCGCAGTCATTTTATTTCCTGTGGAGTAGCACATTATGGCACGCGTAACTGTTCAAGACGCTGTTGAGAAAATTGGTAACCGTTTTGACCTGGTGTTGGTCGCTGCTCGCCGCGCCCGCCAGATGCAAGCAGGCGGAAAAGATCCGCTGGTCCCTGAAGAGAACGACAAATACACCGTGATTGCGCTGCGCGAAATCGAAGAAGGCCTGATCAACAACCAGATTCTGGATGTGCGTGAGCGTCAGGAACAGCAAGAGCAAGAAGCCGCAGAGATCCAGGCGGTCACCGCGATTGCTGAAGGTCGTCGTTAATCTCGCTACGGGTCGCCCTTGTATATCTTCGAAAGCCTCAATCTGCTGATACAGCGCTATCTGCCGGAAGACCAGATCAAGCGCCTTCAGCAGGCTTATATTGTTGCACGTGATGCTCACGAGGGGCAGACTCGCTCCAGCGGTGAACCTTACATCACCCATCCCGTCGCTGTTGCCGGCATTTTGGCGGAGATGCGTCTTGACTATGAGACGCTGATGGCCGCGCTGTTGCATGACACCATCGAAGATACCCCCACCACCTACCAGGATATTGAACAACAATTCGGCAAGAGCGTCGCCGAACTGGTAGATGGCGTCTCGAAGCTGGACAAGCTGAAATTCCGCGATAAGAAAGAAGCGCAGGCCGAGAACTTCCGCAAGATGATTATGGCGATGGTGCAGGACATCCGAGTCATTCTCATCAAACTGGCTGACCGCACGCATAACATGCGCACTCTGGGCTCGCTGCGTCCTGACAAGCGTCGCCGCATTGCGCGTGAAACGCTGGAAATTTACAGCCCGCTGGCGCACCGTTTGGGTATTCATCATCTGAAAACCGAGTTGGAAGAGCTGGGTTTTGAGGCGCTGTATCCAAACCGTTATCGTGTGATCAAGGAAGTGGTCAAAGCCGCGCGCGGCAACCGCAAGGAAATGATTCAAAAAATCCTTTCCGAAATCGAAGGGCGGTTGAACGAAGCAGACATTCCCTGTCGCGTCAGCGGACGTGAAAAACACCTCTATTCCATCTACTGCAAGATGCACCTGAAAGAACAGCGTTTCCATTCCATCATGGATATCTACGCGTTTCGGGTGATCGTTAAAGAGCTGGATACCTGCTATCGCGTGCTCGGACAGGTGCACAGCCTGTACAAACCGCGTCCTGGCCGCGTCAAAGATTACATCGCCATTCCGAAGGCGAACGGCTACCAATCGCTGCATACCTCGTTGATTGGGCCGCGCGGCGTGCCGGTCGAGGTACAGATCCGTACCGAAGACATGGACCAGATGGCCGAAATGGGTGTGGCGGCGCATTGGGCGTACAAAGAAGGTGAAAGCAGCACCACGGCACAGGTCCGTGCTCAGCGCTGGATGCAGAGCCTGCTGGAACTGCAACAAAGTGCGGGCAGCTCGTTCGAGTTTATCGAGAGCGTCAAATCCGATCTCTTCCCCGATGAAATGTACGTGTTCACCCCGGAAGGGCGCATTATCGAGCTACCGGCTGGCGCGACACCGGTCGATTTTGCCTACGCGGTACATACGGATATCGGACATGCCTGCGTCGGCGCACGCGTCGACAGACAGCCCTACCCGCTCTCTCAATCGCTCAGCAGTGGGCAGACGGTGGAGATCATTACCGCACCCGGCGCACGCCCCAATGCGGCATGGTTAAACTTTGTCGTCAGTTCGCGCGCTCGCGCCAAGATTCGCCAAATGCTGAAGAATCTCAAGCGTGACGATTCGGTGAGCCTGGGGCGTCGTTTATTGAATCATGCTTTGGGTAATGGCAGAAAACTCAGCGATATTCCACAAACCAGCATCCAGCTTGAGTTGGATCGCATGAAACTCACCTCGCTGGATGACCTTCTGGCAGAGATTGGCCTCGGTAACGCCATGAGCATCGTCGTAGCGAAAAACCTGTTGGATGAGCAGCCGTTACAGCAAGAGCACACCGGTTTGCGCAAGCTGCCGATCAAAGGCGCAGATGGCGTATTGATTACGTTCGCCAAATGCTGCCGCCCGATCCCCGGTGACCCGATTGTGGCGCACGTCAGCCCCGGTAAAGGTTTGGTGGTTCACCATGAGTCTTGTCGAAATATTCGTGGCTACCAGAAAGAGCCAGAAAAATTCATGGCTGTCGAGTGGGATAAGGTTACCGAACAAGAGCTTATCGCTGAGATTAAAGTCGACATGTTCAACCATCAGGGGGCATTGGCCAACCTGACCGCAGCGATTAATGCCGCCAACTCCAATATTCAGAGCATCAATACGGAAGAGCGGGATGGTCGTGTGTATAGCGCCTTTATCCGTTTGACCACGCGCGATCGGGTACATCTGGCTAACGTCATGCGCAAAATCCGCGTGATGCCGAATGTCATCAAAGTGACCCGTAATCGCAACTGATCGCCATCGTACCAGTGATAGCCCTGACGATCCCGGTCGCACAAATGGTATCGGGATAACTCAAGAGACATCTTATGACACCAGAACGCTACGCCCACATCCAAGAGATGCTGACCAGCCGTCAACCTGATTTGACGGTGTGTATGGAGCAGGTGCACAAACCCCACAATATTTCCGCTGTGATTCGTACCGCCGATGCCGTTGGCGTCCACGAAGTCCACGCCGTTTGGCACACCAGCCGCACGCGTACACTGGTGTCATCAGCAGCAGGCAGCAACAGTTGGGTACAGGTCAAAACACATCGCACCATCGCCGATGCCGTCTCGCATTTAAAAACGCAAGGCATGCAGATTCTGGCGACCAACCTGTCAGCCAAGGCGGTCGATTTTCGTGAAGTCGATTACACGCGACCGACCTGCATCCTGCTCGGTCAGGAAAAAACCGGCATCACGCAGGAAGCACTCGCGCTGGCCGACCAGGACATCATCATTCCGATGATCGGCATGGTGCAATCCCTGAACGTATCGGTCGCTTCTGCGCTGATCCTTTACGAAGCCCAACGCCAACGTCAAAACGCGGGTATGTACCAGTGTGAAGCGGGCATGCTTGATGACGATGAGCAACAGCGCTTGCTGTTCGAAGGAGGCTATCCGGTGCTGGCGCGCGTAGCGACGCGGAAAAAACTCCCCCGCCCGAGCATCGACAATCAGGGCCAGATCATTGCCGACACGGCATGGTGGGCAGCCATGCAATCCGCCGCCGAATAGCGAGAGCACCAATGAAAAGCCACCTGCTGAATAACCAACCGGTGAACACCCTCACGGGGGTCGGTGCCAGTCAGACGGCTAAACTCGCGCGCCTCGGGTTGGAAACCGTGCAGGACGTGTTGCTGCACCTGCCGCTGCGTTACGAAGATCGCACCCACCTCTACGCCATTGGCGACCTGCTGCCCGGTATCTATGCCACCGTGGAAGGTGACGTGTTGCGCAACGATATCGTCTTTGGACGCAAACGTATGCTGACCTGCCAAATCAGCGACAGCAGCGGCGTGCTGACGATGCGCTTCTTCAACTTCAATGCCACAATGAAAAATAGCTTGGCTCCAGGCCAGCACGTTATCGCCTACGGTGAAATCAAACGAGGCAAGAATGGTGCAGAAATTATCCACCCAGAATACCGCGTACAGGGCGATGCACAGCAACCGGTGGAATTACAGGCCTCACTGACGCCGGTTTACCCAACAACGGAAGGAGTGCGTCAAGCCACGCTGCGCAAGTTGACCGATCAGGCGCTGGAGCGTCTGGATGCACAACCGATAGAAGAGTTGCTGCCGCAGGAGCTAAGCCGCGGCATGATTGGGCTGCCTGAAGCGTTACATACTTTGCACCGTCCCCCGGCAGGCACGCAACTGAATGAGCTTGAGCACGGCAAACACCCGGCACAAGTGCGTCTAATCATGGAAGAGCTGCTGGCGCATCACTTAAGCATGCTGGCGGTACGCGCCGGTGCGCAGCGCCATCGCGCCCTTGCACTGCACGCACAGGACGAATTAAAAACGCGACTGTTGGCCGCCCTCCCGTTCGTGCTGACTCAGGCACAAACCCGCGTCATTAACGACATTGAAGCCGACATGGAGAAACCGTTCCCCATGATGCGTCTGGTTCAAGGGGATGTCGGCTCCGGAAAAACGCTGGTGGCAGCCATGACGGCACTGCGCGCCATCGCTAACGGCAAACAGGTGGCGTTAATGGCACCCACCGAGCTGCTCGCGGAACAACACGCCATCAACTTTCGTCATTGGTTTGAGCCCCTTGGCATTGAGGTGGGCTGGCTGGCCGGCAAGCAAAAGGGCAAAGCCCGCGTTGCGCAAGAAGAGGCCATCGCCAATGGTCAGGTCAGTATGATCGTGGGTACGCACGCTATTTTTCAGCAGCAAGTGCAATTTAGTGGGCTTTCGCTGGTGATCATCGATGAACAACACCGCTTTGGTGTGCATCAACGGCTAGCCTTGTGGGAAAAAGGGGTGGAACAGGGCTTTCACCCTCACCAGTTGATCATGACAGCAACACCAATCCCACGCACGCTGGCGATGACTGCCTATGCCGACCTGGATACGTCGGTCATCGATGAGCTGCCGCCGGGCAGAACGCCAGTGACAACGGTCGCCATCCCCGATTCTCGCCGTGAGGATATTATCACCCGCGTCGATCGTGCCTGTCGGGAAGAAGGGCGACAGGCCTATTGGCTCTGCACGCTGATTGAAGAGTCCGACCTGCTGGAAGCACAAGCCGCTGAAGCTACCTGCGAAGGACTAAAGGCCGCACTGCCAGGTCTGCGAATTGGATTGGTACACGGCCGGATGAAAGCGCAAGAGAAGCAGGCGGTGATGCAGGCGTTCAAACAGGGCGAACTGCAACTGCTGGTGGCAACCACGGTCATCGAAGTGGGGGTGGATGTGCCCAACGCCAGCCTGATGATCGTCGAAAACCCAGAGCGGCTGGGCCTGGCACAATTGCACCAGTTGCGCGGTCGCGTCGGACGCGGTGCCATCGCCTCCCACTGCGTGTTGCTCTATAAGACGCCGCTAAGTAAAACTGCACAACAACGCTTGCAGGTGATGCGCGACAGCAACGACGGTTTCGTTATTGCGCAACGGGATTTAGAGATTCGCGGTCCCGGCGAACTGCTGGGTACGCGGCAAACCGGCAGCGCCGAGTTTAAAGTGGCGGATTTACTGCGCGATCAGGCACTGATCCCCGAAGTACAGCGCGTGGCTCGTCACCTTCATGCACACTATCCAGAACATGCCAAAGCGCTGATTGAACGTTGGTTACCGGAGCGGGTGCGCTATACCAATGCCTAGCGCCCTAGGTGAGACGGAGAAAAAAGGTAGCAAATAACCCTTGTAGTGCAGCATGCGTATATAAAGATCCCCTATCCGCGAAGCATTAAATTGCTCGTCGCCCCGATAAAAAATCGACTTTTTTTCACACATCGATAACGAGGTATTCAAAAAATCTCTACCGTCATCAGACATGACACAAGATTGTTTTATAATCGCTCCGCAAACGATTGCTTTTGCAAGGTAGATCATTAAAATGCCCTCTTTGCCGTTTCAGGACGCTCTTGATTATGACTACCACCACCACGGAACTGCCCCAAACGGAGACGGCAACTGCTGCGCCCCGTAACAGTGAATTGATTTATCGTCTGGAAGACAGACCACCGTTAGCGCAAACGTTGTTTGCCGCCAGCCAGCATCTTCTGGCTATGTTTGTGGCGGTGATTACCCCAGCCCTGCTGATCTGCCAGGCACTTGGTTTGCCCGCGCAGGATACCCAGCACATCATCAGCATGTCGCTGTTTGCTTCAGGCCTGGCGTTCATTCTGCAAATTAAAACCTGGGGTCCGGTAGGATCGGGGTTACTTTCTATTCAGGGCACCAGCTTTAACTTTGTTACCCCGTTAATCATGGGTGGTCTGGCGCTGAAAAATGGCGGTGCCGATGTGCCCACCATGATGGCCGCACTGTTCGGCACTCTGATGGTGGCGTCTTTCACTGAAATCATCCTTTCCCGCTTCCTGCATCTGGCGCGCCGCATCATTACGCCGCTGGTCTCCGGCGTGGTCGTGATGATTATCGGCCTGTCGCTGATTCAGGTGGGATTAACATCGATCGGCGGCGGCTTTGCTGCTATGAACGATCACACCTTCGGTGCCCCCAAAAATCTGGCACTGGCCGCCATCGTCCTGTTGGTTATCATCCTGTTGAACCGCCAGCGCAACCCCTACCTGCGCGTCGCCTCTCTGGTGATCGCCATGGCGGTCGGGTATTTTGCCGCTTGGGCGATGGGCATGCTGCCGCAAGACACGTCGGCCACGCACACTTCAGCGATCATGATCCCGACACCGCTCTATTATGGCCTCGGCTTTGACTGGAATCTGCTTATTCCGCTGATGCTGGTGTTTATGGTGACCTCATTGGAAACCATCGGTGATATCACCGCCACCTCCGACGTTTCCGAGCAGCCAGTTAGCGGCCCGCTTTACATGAAGCGCCTGAAAGGCGGCGTATTGGCTAACGGCATGAACTCCTGCCTGTCCGCCATTTTCAACACCTTCACTAACTCATGCTTCAGCTAGAACAACGGCGTGATTCAGCTTACCGGAGTTGCCAGCCGCTACGTGGGTTTTGTGGTCGCACTGATGCTGATCGTGCTGGGCCTGTTCCCGGCGGTCAGCGGCTTTGTGCAGCACATTCCTGAACCGGTACTGGGCGGCGCGACCATCGTGATGTTCGGTACCATTGCAGCCTCTGGCGTGCGTATTGTCTCGCGCGAGCCGCTTAACCGCCGCGCCATCATGATCATTGCACTGTCGCTGGCTGTCGGATTGGGCGTATCACAGCAGCCGTTGATTCTGCAATTCGCACCGGATTGGCTGAAAACCCTGCTTTCTTCCGGCATTGCCGCTGGGGGTATTACCGCGATTGTTCTTAATCTTGTCTTCCCGCACGAAGAAAAATAAAACCAGGCAGAGGCAATAGCGTCCAACTTGGGTATGATAAAACGGCCAGTGTGGAAACACTGGCCGTTTTTTATTGTCTGTAACCACGGTTAAGTATTGAGACCCAGGAAGAATTGCGGCATAACACAATTACTCACGATGACAAGGCATGGACTGATACGATGAAATTTCTCGGAAAACTACTGCTCACCTTGCTGTTGCTAGCCCTGTTGGCACTGGTCATCGTTTACGTTGTGTTGCAAACCCACAGGGCCGCAAACCGCGTCACTTCCTGGGTAAATGACAATACCGACTACCAGTTAACGCTGGGAAAAATCGAGCATAGCTGGTCAGAAGCCGACCATATCGTGTTCAGCGATGTCACCTTTGGCGTCAAAGGGCAGCCGTTGACCCTGGCGGCACGTAAAATATCCTTTGGTTTAAGCGCACGCCAACTGACAGAACCGAGCCACTTTGCCAGCCTGGAACTGGAAGGCGGTACCTTAAATCTGCTGCCTGGCAACAGCATTGCCGTTCCGTTCATGGCCGATGTGCTGCAATTGCGCACCATGGCGCTGCAATCACAAGACGGTGATTGGTTGCTGAACGGGCAGCAAATTAACGGTGGCATCACCCCCTAGCAGCCAGAGCAAGGGCATCTGCTCGGCACGCAGGGTAATTTTCAACTCAGCGCTCGTTCGCTGCGTCTCAATGACGTTCCCGCCAGCCAGGTGCTAATTCAGGGTGAAATCAACAACAACCAGCTCACGTTAACCAATTTTGGTGCAGACGTTGCGGGCGGTCAGTTAACCGGTAATGCCCGACGTGCAGAAGATGCCAGTTGGCAGGTGGATAACCTGCGCCTGAGCAATGTGCGTTTACAAACCACAAAATCGCTGGAAGATTTCTGGCAGCCGGTGGCCGAACTGCCTTCGATAGCGGTTTCCCGCTTCGATATGGTGGATGCCCGTATTGAAGGGCCCGGCTGGGCGTTTAGCGATCTCGACGTCACGTTGCAAAATATCACCTTCCGCCAGCACAGTTGGGAAAGCGACGACGGCACGCTGTCGTTTAATGCCAGCGACATCGTCAACGGAAGCATGCACCTGATTGACCCTATTGTTAACCTTGCCGTTTCGCCGCAAGGGGTGGCTATCAAACAGTTTACTACCCGCTGGGAAGGCGGTTTGATGCGCACCGATGGCATGTGGACGCGCAATAAGCACCGTCTGACCTTGAATGAAGTCGTGGTCGCAGGGATGGAGTATACCCTGCCCATGGACTGGCGTGAGCGCTGGCAGAAGACATTACCGGACTGGCTGAGCGATGTTGAGGTGAAGAAGTTCCGCGCTAACCGCAACCTGCTCATCGACATCAACCCGGATTTCCCGTTCCAGCTCACCGCGCTGGATGGCTACGGCAATAATCTGTTGCTGGCGCGTCAGCACCAGTGGGGCGTTTGGCAGGGCACACTGAACCTGAACGCCAGAGATGCCACCTTCAACAAAATCGATGTGCGCCGCCCTTCTCTCGCGCTAAACGCCGGCGATGCGCAAATAGCCATTACCGAACTGAGTGCATTTACGCAACGTGGTCTGCTCGAGGCGCAGGCCACTATTGAGCAGCAGCCAGGCAGGGCGTTCACGTTGTCATTAAACGGGCGTTCAGTGCCAATGGATACCCTGACACACTGGGCTGGCAAACGTCTGAGACCCTGCCCAGCGCCGACAGCAATCTGCAACTGCGTTTAACGGGAAATCTGGCCGCCAACACTCCGCTTAAACCGACGTTGAACGGTCTGTTACAGGGGACCACCAGCGATGGCACCGGCGTAAGGCAGCAGATTCAACACGGTGAAGTGAGCAGCGCGCATTAATGACCGTACCGCTACCCCGCTTCCGAGCCGCCTTGTTCCAAGGGATCGACAGGCTGCGCGGGTAGCACGATATACACCCCTTCAAATACCGCACCGGCCTTATCATCGCCAAACAGCTCAACGTTCAGTTGCACGCGCGCTTTAAGCCCGCGCGCCAGGCGCGTGAGATTGCCGCTCAGCGAGCCTAGATCGGCTACCGCGCTGGGGCGGCCGGTAATCGGCGAGCTGTAACGAATATGCGCATCGGCCAGAATGATGGTGCCCCCCAGATGCCGTTCACGCAGCAATAACCAAATCAGCCCCCATCCAGTCAGCGTCGCCAATGAAAACAGACTACCGGCAAACAGCGTATTGTGCGGATTCTGGTTACCCGTTTCCGGCATAGTGGTGATAAATTTTTGCCCAGTGTATTGGTTGATTCGCACGCCCATTTTTTCACTGAGCGGGATATGGTCATACCAGGCTTGCTGCAACTGTGCGCACCAATCAGGGCGATGCAGGATATCATCCAGTGAAGCAATGGGTTTGGTCATCAGATAATGACGCACGGGGGTGGTTTGCGGTGCGCTGATCTCCCCTTGCAGGGAAAAACCCAGCTTGGTAAAGAACGCCACAGCATCTTCCCGCGCGCTGCATACCACGCGCTTGACGCCTTCCTGACGCGCGACGGACTCCAGCATCATCGCTACCAGCGTGCCCAGCCCTTTGCACCGCACGCTAGGATGCACCGCCATAAAGCGAATGGCGGCTTCGTTATCGGCATTAATGGAGAGGCGTCCAATAGCCACCAACCGCCCTTGCTCATCCACCACAGTCTGATGGTGCGCCAGCGCGTCATAGGCATCCCGTTCCGACCCTAATGGCTGGTGCAACGGTTTACGCAGCATCTCCCAGCGGAATTGGTAGTAGGCGTCCATCTCTTCAGCGGTTTCAGGCACTCTCAGGTGATACATTGCCTCCTCCTCCTTCCGATTGGCGGTGTTGCACATCGGTGACAATGGGCGCGCTGACGCGCACGGCATCGTCACACCTGAAGCCAGAACGTGACTGGCCCGTCGTTAACCAAGTCAACCTGCATATCTGCCGCGAAGCGGCCGGTTTGCGTGTGGGTGCCGCGTTCACGGCACTGGGCAGCAAAATACTGATACAGCCTGTCCGCCTCGGCAGGTTCTGCGCCGCGTGAAAAGCTGGGCCGCATGCCTTTTTGCGTATCCGCCGCCAGCGTGAACTGCGATACCACCAGCACGCTGCCCCCGATTTGCTGCACGTTAAGGTTCATCTTGCCCTGCTCATCGCTGAAAATGCGATAGCCGAGCACGCGCTCACACAGGCGCGCCGCCTTGCGTTCATCATCCCCTTGCTCGACGCCTAACAGCACCAACAATCCGCCTGCGATCTCCCCCACAATGGCCTTGTCCACCGTCACACTGCCGCGGGTAACACGCTGAATTAACGCAATCATAAACGACAACCACTCCTGAACCGCTGTTCTTTTAATCGATTTATTATCAAAAATACCAACCGTTTTTATCACAGCTTACCCGCGTTAGCGACGGTATTGTGTGCAGGGGAAATGGGATGTTCGGCAAAAAACTGTGGCACTGTATCGCGATCGGTCACCAAAATGCTGTGGATCCCCAACGCTTGCGCAGCGGCAATATTCTGCTCGTTATCATCGAAGAAGATCGTTTGCGCCGGGGTTGCTTGCTCTTGCGTCAGCACATACTGATAAATTCTCGCCTCCGGTTTACGCATCCCGATATCCTGTGACAGATAGAGACAATCAGCGGCCTCGGCCACTTCTGGAAACAGGGCGGGCCAATGCGCACAGTGCAAACGATTGGTGTTAGACAAAATAACGACACGATGTCCTTGCTGGCGCAGTTGCTGCATCACATCCAGTACCTCAGGACGCAGCGCAACAAAAATGGCCTGCCAGCCCGCCGTAAACTGCTCGTAGCTCAGCAGCATGCCCATTTCCTGACGCAGTCGGGCACCAAATTCTTCATCACTGATCTCACCGCGCTCATGCAGTTCAAAGGCTTCATCCATGGTAAAGCGCTCTTTCAGCGTGGCGAGTGGCACACCGCTCAGCTTACTCCACACGCCCAACACACGGTTGAAATCGATATCAATGACAACGTTACCCAAATCAAAGATATAAAGCATTTCGCCCTCCAGACGTCATGGTTGTTTTTTCACTGTAGCGGGAAACATGGCGGCTGAACAGGGAGGAACATAACTAAAACGTATACGAAATACTCACGGCGGGCAGGCGGGATTGGAAAAAGGCAGGGCGCCTGAAAGCGCCCTGGAACGGTTTTGTAAAGAGCGGCGGATTAGCCCTCTTTCGGCCCGCGGTTGGCGCGACGGCGATCGTTTTCGGTCAGGTGACGTTTACGCAGACGAATAGACTGCGGAGTCACTTCAACCAATTCATCGTCATCGATAAATTCCAACGCTTGCTCCAGCGACATTTTCACCGCTGGCACCAGCACGGTGGCTTCATCAGTACCGGAAGCACGCATGTTGGTCAGTTTTTTACCCATCAGGCAGTTAACCGTCAGGTCATTGGAGCGGGTATGAATACCGATGATCTGGCCTTCATACACTTCTGCACCGTGACCCAGGAACAATTTGCCGCGTTCCTGCAGGCTGAACAGCGCATAGGCTACCGCTTTACCCTGACCGTTAGAGATCAGCACGCCCTTCTGACGCTGGCCGATATCGCCCGGACGCACATCGTCGTAGTGGCTAAAGATGGAGTACAGCAAGCCAGTACCGGAGGTCATGGTCATAAAGTCGGTACGGAAGCCAATCAAACCACGGCTTGGAATGATGTAATCCAGACGTACACGGCCTTTACCATCCGGGTTCATGTCACGCATTTCGCCTTTACGCAGGCCCAGCGCTTCCATCACGGAACCCTGATGCTGATCTTCGATATCAACGGTAACTCGTTCGAACGGTTCCTGACGGCGACCGTCGATGTCACAGAAGATAACTTTCGGGCGAGAAACCGCCAGTTCGAAACCTTCACGACGCATGTTTTCGATCAGCACCGACAGGTGCAGTTCGCCACGACCAGACACACGGAAGGTATCCGGGTCTTCGGTTTCTTCTACGCGCAGCGCAACGTTATGTACCAGCTCTTTCTTCAGACGATCCAGAATCTGACGAGAGGTCACAAACTTGCCTTCTTTACCGCAGAACGGCGAGGTGTTAACCCCGAAAGACATGGTAACGGTCGGCTCATCCACCGACAGCGGCGGCAGAGCTTCAACGTTAGCGGTATCACAGATGGTGTCGGAGATGTTCAGTTCACCCAGACCTGTGATAGCGATGATATCGCCCGCTTCTGCGACGCTAGATTCGATACGTTGCAAACCCAAATGGCCCAACACCTGACACACTTTACCGTTACGGCGTTTACATTCCGCATCGATAATCGTCACTTGCTGGTTCGGTTTAACGCGACCGCGTTTGATACGGCCGATACCGATAACACCCACATAGCTGTTGTAGTCCAGCTGGGAGATTTGCATTTGCAGCGGACCGTCCAGATCGACGTTCGGCGCTTCAACGTGTTTGACGATCGCTTCGAACAGCGGCGTCATGTCTTCCGCCATCTCTTCGTGATCCAAACCGGCGTTACCCATCAACGCAGACGCGTAAACGATAGGGAAATCCAGTTGCTCGTCGGTAGCACCCAGGTTGACGAACAGATCGAACACCTGATCGACGACCCAGTCAGGGCGCGCGCACGGACGGTCAACTTTGTTGATGACCACGATCGGTTTCAGGCCATAGGCAAAAGCTTTTTGGGTAACGAAACGGGTTTGGGGCATCGGGCCGTCCATTGCGTCTACCAGCAGCAGCACTGAATCGACCATGGACATTACACGCTCCACTTCACCACCGAAATCGGCGTGTCCTGGGGTGTCAACGATATTGATACGGTAATCTCTCCAGTTAATGGCGGTGTTTTTCGCCAGAATGGTGATACCGCGTTCTTTTTCCAGATCGTTGGAGTCCATAACGCGCTCAGTGGCGTCATTTCGTTCACCCAATGTTCCAGATTGTTGTAGCAGCTTGTCAACCAGGGTAGTTTTCCCATGGTCAACGTGCGCAATAATAGCAATGTTACGCAAATTCTCGATCACAGCTTTGCCTCAGGCATTTAGAAATAGCGCGCTATTGTACACGGATTAAGCAAGGGACCAAACAAGATAACACTCCTAAGCGATAAACAACCCAGGGGTGCTTGCTTTGTGATCCCTTTCACGGTGCAACGACGCAGAGAAAGTAAACAAACGCACACAAACAGTGCACTATTTTGGTGATTATGAACCATAATAGTGCAACGAACGCTAATGGTGCAGGCACTGCCTTCAATGAAAGCCTGAAAACAAAGCCTCCCAACCCCATGCGTAGAGTTGGCATGATTTTAGCTTAAACCCTATTACGGTAACAAACATCATTCCATAACGATATTCGTTCCACGACGATAAATGACAAATCGGGAGATCCAAGTATGTCCGCAGAACATGTTTTGACGATGCTGAATAAGTACGAAGTTAAATTCGTCGACTTACGCTTTACCGATACCAAGGGTAAAGAGCAGCACGTCACCATTCCAGCTCACCAGGTTAGCGCTGACTTCTTCGAAGAAGGCAAAATGTTCGACGGCTCCTCCATTGGTGGCTGGAAAGGTATCAACGAATCCGACATGGTGCTGATGCCTGACGCAAGCACCGCTGCACTGGACCCGTTCTATGAAGACACGACGCTGATCATTCGTTGTGACATTCTGGAACCGAACACCATGCAAGGTTACGATCGCGACCCGCGCTCCATCGCGAAACGCGCTGAAGAGTACCTGCGTTCCACCGGTATCGCGGATACCGTTCTGTTTGGGCCAGAACCTGAATTCTTCCTGTTTAACGACATTCGTTTCGGCAGCAGCATCTCCGGCTCTCACGTTGCTATCAATGACATCGAAGGTGCCTGGAACTCCAGCACCAAATACGAAGGCGGCAACAAAGGCCACCGTCCGGCAGTGAAAGGCGGTTACTTCCCAGTTCCCCCGGTTGACTCCGCACAAGACATCCGCTCTCAGATGTGCCAGGTAATGGAACAAATGGGTCTGGTTGTTGAAGCTCACCACCACGAAGTGGCAACCCGCTTCAACACCATGACCAAAAAAGCGGACGAAATTCAGATCTACAAATACGTTGTTCACAACGTAGCGCAAGCTTACGGCAAAACGGCCACCTTTATGCCGAAACCGATGTTCGGTGACAACTGCTCTGGCATGCACTGCCATATGTCCCTGTCCAAAGGCGGCACCAACAAATTCTCCGGCGACAAATACGCTGGCCTGTCTGAAGAAGCGCTGTTCTACATCGGCGGTGTCATCAAACATGCTAAAGCGATCAACTCCCTGTCCAACCCGACCACCAACTCTTACAAGCGTCTGGTCCCAGGTTATGAAGCTCCGGTAATGCTGGCGTACTCCGCACGTAACCGTTCTGCTTCTATCCGTATCCCGTTCGTCTCCAGCCCTAAAGCAGCACGTATCGAAGTGCGCTTCCCGGACCCGGCGGCTAACCCGTACCTGTGCTTCGCCGCACTGCTGATGGCCGGTCTGGATGGTATCAAGAACAAGATCCACCCTGGCGATGCCATGGACAAAAACCTGTACGATCTGCCGCCGGAAGAAGCGAATGAAATCCCACAGGTTGCAGGCTCTCTGGAAGAAGAACTGAACGCGCTGGACGCTGACCGTGCATTCCTGACAGCGGGCGGCGTGTTCACTGACGACGCTATCGACGCTTACATCGGTCTGCGCCGTGTTTACCTCGGCGTGGTGGGCGTGCTGAACCCTGCCATGACCGAGCATCAACAGAATTATAAGAAGTTTGTTTTTGTTGCCGTGGAAACTTTTCAGCCCATCTTCGGATGGGCTTTTTTCACCACCGGCCTTATTTCTTTATCATCAATATTGGCCGTTGCGACGTAACATCCATCATCTACACTACAATGCACCGCGAGGGTGCAGTAGTCTGCGTTATGGCAACAGGCACGCTGCCCGATGCTGGGCAAATCCTCAATTTTTTGATCAATAGTATTTTATTGCTGGATAACGACCTGGCAATCCACTATTCCAATCCGGCTGCCCAGCAGTTGCTGGCGCAAAGTTCACGCAAATTGGCGGGAACACCGTTGCCGGATCTGCTCAGCTATTTCTCGCTAAATATTGAGCTGATGCGCGAAAGTCTCAACGCGGGTCAAGGATTTACGGATAACGAAGTGACTATCGTTGTCGATGGCAGAGCACACATCATGTCGCTCACCGCACAACGCATTCAACACAGTTTTATCCTGTTGGAGATGGCGCCGATGGACAACCAGCGCCGCCTCAGCCAGGAACAATTACAGCATTCCCAGCAGCAGGCAGCGCGTGATTTGGTGATCGGTCTGGCGCATGAAATCAAGAATCCGCTCGGCGGATTGCGCGGCGCGGCACAGTTGCTGACCAAAGCGCTGCCCGATCCCGCGCTGACGGAATACACCAAAGTGATCATTGAGCAGGCCGATCGCCTGCGCAATCTGGTGGACAGGCTATTAGGGCCGCAGCAGCCGGGTTTACACGTAACACAAAGTATTCATCAGGTCGTTGAGCGCGTCTGCAAGTTGGTCTCGTTAGAAAAACCTGACAACGTGACGCTGGTGAAAGATTACGATCCCAGCCTGCCAGAACTGACCCATGACCCAGACCAGATTGAACAAGCGCTGCTGAACATTACCCGCAATGCGCTCCAGGCGCTGGGTAAAGAAGGCGGCACCATTACGCTGCGCACGCGCACCGCTTTTCAACTCACGCTGCACGGCGTGCGCTATCGCTTGACAGCGCGTATTGATATCGAAGACGATGGCCCTGGCATCCCTGCTCAGCTGCAAGACACGCTGTTTTACCCGATGGTAAGCGGTCGCGAAGGGGGCACCGGGCTGGGATGATCGATCGCGCGCAGCCTGATCGATCATCATTCGGGAAAAATTGAATTTAACAGTTGGCCAGGTCATACCGAATTCTCGGTTTACCTGCCCATTCGCCAGTAAGGTTCACGATGCAACGAGGGATTGTCGATGACGATAGCGCCATCCGTTGGGTGCTGGAGCGCGCGCTCACTGGGGCGGGGTTGACCTGTGCCACCTTTGATAACGGAAATCAGGCGCTGCACGCGCTGGCAACCCAAACGCCGGATGTGCTGCTGTCCGATATTCGCATGCCGGGCATGGACGGTCTGGCGCTGCTGCAACAGATCAAACAGCGTCATCCGATGCTGCCAGTGATTATTATGACCGCGCACTCGGATCTGGATGCGGCGGTAAGCGCTTACCAACAGGGTGCTTTTGATTACCTGCCAAAACCGTTTGATATCGACGAAGCCGTCGCTCTGGTTGAGCGCGCGATCAGTCACTATCTGGAACAGCAGCAGCCGGTCCGCGCGCAACCGCTCAATGGCCCCACCACCGATATCATTGGTGAAGCGCCGGCCATGCAGGATGTGTTTCGCATTATTGGCCGACTCTCCCGTTCATCCATCAGCGTGCAGATCAACGGGGAATCGGGAACCAGTAAAGAACTGGTGACACATGTGCTGCATCGCCACAGTCCGCGCGCCAAAGCACCGTTTATCGCCTTGAATATGGCAGCCATCCCCAAGGATCTGATCGAATCAGAGCTGTTTGGTCACGAAAAAGGGGCGTTTACCGGCGCGAATCAGATTCGTCAGGGACGCTTTGAACAGGCCGATGGCGGTACCCTGTTTCTGGATGAAATCGGCGATATGCCGCTGGATGTGCAAACGCGGCTGTTACGCGTGATTGTCTGACGGGCAGTTCTACCGCGTCGGTGGCTACGCTGCGGTGAAAGTGGATGTGCGTATTATCGCCGCGACCCACCAAAATCTGGAACTGCGCGTTCAGGAAGGCAAATTTCGCGAAGACCTGTTTCACCGCCTCAATGTGATTCGCGTCCATCTGCCTCCACTGCGTGAACGGCGTGAAGATATTCCGCGGCTGGCACGCTACTTCTTGCAGGCAACCGCCAAAGAGCTGGGCATGGAATAACCGCAACAAGCATTACTGACGGCCATCAGCAGCATGATGGCCGTATCGAGTAAAAAATAACGCTGAGGGGAACGAGACCACAGGGTGAGCGGCAGGACGCCGCGAAAGTCAGCGCCGCGTCTGGAACGCGTCGCTGGCGGCCCGTCACTGGACTCGAGCCCCGAAGGCACCGCGTAGCGGCGTTATTTCTCGCGAAAAGCCAGGGGCCACGGGGCGAGGGTGATTGAGCGCCCCGTGTCGGGCGCGTGCGATGTACGGTGCGAATAACCGTTTAAGTTAACGCGCACGAAACATTCACCGTACCAACAAAAAGGCTCGGCCTAAATTTGTGGGAATTCCTCAACCCGAAGGCGAAAACCTCCCACAGATAGCGCGCATTTCACCAGAAGAGTGTCCCCAGTCCAGCACCGAGAACGATGGCAAGCGTGACGCTTACGCTCCGTTTACCGTACCCTCACACGTATCGCTTGGAATTACAAGCCAGCGCACAAAATTGTCGATATTTTGTTCTTTACATAAAACAGGCCGGCAGTATGATCGTGTCGCTGATTCAGGAGAAAGTACCATGCTAGATTCACTTATTTCTGCGGCGACACACGGCGCGGAGCTTGGCGTAGCGGCAAGTCACTCACCGCAAACCGCCATTGCTGCGATTCTGTGCGCTGTATTGATCAATTTCTTTATTTAGGCCTGACCGACATGCCATCGGGCTGATGTCCTATATCACAATAACATCCCCCATCATCTCGATGATGACGTTGTTTGAATATAAAACGTTTTAACCTGAAAACGCCCCGCTATCGTCGGGGCGTTTTTTTTGCCTTGGCTCAATGTTCCCCACCGGGGCGTGGTGCTGGATAGTCTTTATCCAATTGAATCGGTTGCGCGTACTCACTGTTCCACAACTGGGCGTACAACGCATCAATGAGCGCGGCCATCGCTGGACTTTGCATTACAATCTCCAGATTGCACGAGTTATCAAGATAACCACCGCTCCAGTTACTGGTGCCCACCCAGGATTTTTGTTGATCAATGGTCATGACCTTGCTGTGAATCACGCGGGAAAAGGGAATGAACCCACAGCTCGCCTCAGGCAATGTCACGATTTTCACCTCGACGTTCGGCAACACCGCCAAACTTTTGAGATAAGCAATGTTCGGCTTTTTGCTGCTCCAGTTCGCCACCATTAACTCCACCTTCACCCCACGTGCTGCTGCGCTGCGTAACGCATTATCTATCAACGCATAATAGGGACGAGTGCGGTTCGGGCCATATGAGAGCGGCGCATAGTCCATTACCTGAATGCGCACTCGGGTTTTCGCTTGCACCAGTAAGCGTGACAATTCCGTTTCAGAATCCAGCACGCCCGATGGGTTGAACGCTTTGGGGCTGGCAACCAGATAGTTATTTGGGCGCGAATAATCCTGCTCAGCAGTCTGCATAACTGGCTTGACGGCGATACCTTGCGCCAGTGCTTGCTGCGCCAGCCAGTCCTGCTCAAACACCGCATTGAGCTGTTTAACCACGCTGGGGTCGTCAATAAGCAACCCGGTTTCGTGAATATGCTCGAGTGAATGCCAGTCAAAATTTTGGCTACCGACGTAGGCACGTTTGCCATCCACCAGCAGGTATTTCGCATGCAGAATCCCGCCGGTCAGCTTACCGTAAGGAATGACCGGCAGTTCTAGATTAGGAATCGCCTTCAACTGCGCCAACGTTTCCGGCGTTGACAGTGCAATGCACTTCTCTTCTAACAGAAAACAAATTCTTACACCGCGCTCTCCCGCGCTGCGCAGATGTTGCAACACGTTATCAAGCCGCGAGCCGCGCTGATTGGCAACGTAGAACTCCCCCAACGACAGGCTATGCTGCGCTTCATCGAACAGCGCACTCCAAACAGCATCCGGCGCACGCAGATCCGGGGCCTGTAACGTGGTTTCTACTGGCGCGGTATACACCAACTCATAACCGGGAATGCTGAAATCCGCCAGCGCCGAGGGGGTAACCAAACACAGCCCGAGTCCGACACACGCAGCCCAATGCCGCCCAGCGTGTTTGTAGCCCGCACGCTACTCATAGCGCTTTACCCCATTTTCCTGCACCGCTGCAGGCTTGACGGACTGGCAGGTATGTGGCATTCCGGCACGCAGCAACAGCACTTTCAGCGCTTTATTGATGTGCTCCATGCGACTTTGCAGGAAGTTGTTTCCCAACAGGCACACCAGCGCGATGGCAATCCCCAGCCCCGTGGCGTACAGCGCCGTCCCCATCACGGCGGAAACCTGACTTGGGTCAGAAATCCCAGCAGCCGAGAGTGCCTTAAAGGTTTCGATAATACCCATAATTGTGCCCACCAGACCCAGCAGCGGCGCGACTGTAACAATGGTTTCCAGCAGCCACAATCCTCGCGTCATGTGCGGTTTGCTTTGCAGATATTGGGTATCGATCAGATCGTTGAGCTCATCACGGTCGCGATCCGCCGCCTGCGGCAACAACGGAGTAATTAGCGTTACCGGCAAGCTGTTGCGCTGGCTGAGCTCAGCAGGGAGATCGTGAAGATGGCGAATGTCGGCGGTCAGCGCACGGAACAAGCACGTGGTCTGACGGCGTGTATAAGCAAAGAACAGACCACGTTCAATGATGATGATCAGTGCCGCCACCAGCTAGGCATACATCGCATAGAAAATAATATCGTGCAGGTCGTTTGCGTTCATAAGGGTCCGATTTTCCTTCGGTGCGTGTTACGCCCTTGCTGGCGCGTAACGGTAATAAGCAACTCCCCTGTGGATAAATTCCGCCAGGGGATATCAGGTTTGCGAGTGATTAGAAGGTGGCGTCCAGCGACACGCTAAAGGTGCTCTCTTCACCTACGTTGTAATAAGGCGTGCTGGCACGAACGCCGTTGTGCGCAGCGGCGTTGAATACCACTGTACGTGCGGAATCCAGGTATTCCTTATCGAACACGTTGTTAACGTTGAAACGCAGCGTGGCGCTTTTGATGATCTTCTTGTCTACCGGCAAGTGAATGCCCGCATTGAGATCGACCACGGTACGCCCGCCAATTTTCTCATCGTTGGTCATGTCACCGTAAAACGCACCGGTATAACGGCCATTGATGCCTGCGTAGTAGCGTCTATCGTCATAACCTACGCCCAGATTAAGCATGTTCTTCGGCGTGTTGGCGGAACGTTTACCGGTGGTTGGCAGCGTGGAGCCGTTGGTGACCATATCGTCTCTCTGCTTGGTGTCAGTATAGGTGTAAGAGGCAAAGTAATTGAAGTTATGCGGCAGTTTTCCGCTCAGCTCAGCCTCGATGCCTTTGTTCTCTACTTTACCGGCGTTAATCATCTCGTATTCGCCATCAACGTTACGGCTGGAGATCTGACGATCGGTAAACGCAATGTAGAACAGTGAGGTGCTCAACATCACGTCTTGCCTCTGGAAGCGCCAGCCCAGTTCGTGGTTCCAGCTCAGTTCTGGCTTGGTGTTGATGGAATCACCCAGGTTATAGAGCACTTAGTTAGGTGGCATGCGCATATTGCGCGTCAGGCTGTAAAATACCTGATTTTCGGGGTTAATTTTGTAGGATGCACTGAAGCTCGGCAGAAACTCTTTATAGGTGCGCGCCTTTTTCGCCTCCACAGAACTCAAACTGCCCAGATCGTACCCGTCACGTTTCACGTGCTGCCAGGCCAGGCCGCCAGTGAGCGTCCAGTCGGGGGAGACAAACCAAGTATCCTGCAACCAGAACTTATGCACTGGTGTCACGGTGAACTGGTTGCGCCCCTGGATCACTTTGCCGTTGGCATCTTTCACCAAGTGCGAACCGTTGGGTTTGCCGGAAAGATCAATCGGGTTACCGTCTGCTTTAATACCGATATAGGGCTGCGTCTGACGTTGGCGTACACGTTCAAACCAGTAACCGATATCCAGACTGTGCTGGTCATTGAGATCCAATTTCAGGGTGTTGGTGATGCCCGGACGCCAGGTTTCCGTCCAGGAAGGGCGATAGTAAGTATTGCTGCTCAGGTTACTGAGATCATAACTGCCCGATTTATAGTTAGTGGTGGAAGAAAGCGTATAGGCCGATTGACCGCTGAAACTGCCGCCGTTGCCCCAGCAATAATAGGGTTGCAGCGTCAGCGACAGGTTATCGCGCAGTTGCAGTTTCTGCGTGAAGGTAAGGTTCAGACTTTCAAACAGGTTGCGGTTAATCTTGTAGTAACGTGAGAGCTGTCCACGGCTGTTATATTCTGGCGTGGTCGGGTAATCGACGTAGCGTCCCTGATTCAGGAAGGTGCTTTTGCTTAGCGTATTGTAGTTATTCATGTCCTGCTTGTTATACTTAACCAGCAGGTTGTTGCCGTTGTCATCTTCATACAGGCCGTTCCATTCCAGCTTGTTGGAACGGGTGGCTCCTTTGCCACGCCACTTATCGGAGTAGGAGTAGGAGTAGGATAACCAACTACTGAAGCCGTCATGCAGCCCGGTTTCCAAACGAATCAGTGATTTGCTCAGGTTGCTGCTGCCCAAGGTCTGTTTGATGAATCCGCCAAACTCTTTGGCTGGGCGTTTCATCACCAGACCGATATTGCCGCCGCTGGAGCCGATATGCGGGCCATTCATCTCTGAGGAACCCTGGGTCACAAAAATCTGCTCAAGGTTTTCCGCATCGCCCAACTGGTTGGCATACACGTTATAGCTGCCCGAATCGTTCATCGGAATGCCATCAACCGAAAGACCGATCTGGTCATTGCTCATACCACGCATGATGTAATCGATACCGCTCAGGCCGGTAGAGTCATTACTGCTGACATTCAGGCCGGCGGTGTATTTCAACTTATCGATGGCGTTAGCGGTAGCAGGCATCTTATCCATCGCTTCTTTGGTTACCGTCGAGCGAGATTTCGCACTCTCTTCCTGAATCATCATTCCCTCTCCCAATGGCGCTCCTTTAACCTGAATGGAGCCGATGTCTGTTGCATCGTTTGCCAGCACGGTTCCCGACCATAACGCGGCCGCGACAGAGAGATATCCTTGAAACTATAAATAATTTCATTGTGTTAATCACCCTGATTCAATGTTGTGTATAGGCGCTCACTGCGCTTGATAATAGAATGTGGCTAAAAAACGTTTGGTGTTTTGCCCGGCAAACGCCTCTGCCGGAAATGGCCTGACCTGCGTGATGCTCTGTAATGTGCTGGTTGCCGCTCGGTTGAGCAGCATGCTGGTGGCTTTCTGATTAATGCCGCTGTTGAGCACGCGGCCGTTGCGATCGACTTCCAGCCAGATTTCGACGTTTCCTTCCGGGCGTTCCAATGACGCCTGACGCCCCGTTGGGTAGCGTTTTAACTGCTCAATCTGGCCACGCAGCGCCTGGATGTAGCTGTTCTCCAACGCCTGTGCGTTCACTTTCGGCGGTGCAGGTGTGGGCACGACGGGGGCTGATGCAGTAGCTTTTGCCACGGCAGCTTTCACCGACGTGGCAACGGACGCAGGGCGCGGCACTGGAACAAGCTTTGGCTTGGGCACCGGTTTGGGTTTGGGCTCCGGCTTCGGTTCGGGTTTCGGTGGCGGCGCCTCAACAATCGGTTCTGGCGTCTTGACGGGCTCTGGCTCCAGCTCTGGCAACGTCTCCTCGGGAGGCGTTTCAGGCTCTGGAGAAACCACCGCTTCTGGCGGTGCCGGCGGTGTGAGATCGGCGAGCGACAGCTCCATGACGCTATCGTCATACTGGGGTTGTACTTTGAGCGAGCTTTGCTGTGTCATCACCATCAAACATGCAGCTACCACGGGCAGCGGCAACCAGCTAATGGCATGACGTGAACGATAAAGACAATACATGTCACTGCTTCCGCGTTGCGATTGAAACCGAGGTAAACCCACCTTGAGGCAGGGTATCCATCACCGTGACCAAACGCTCAACCGCCACCTGCTTATCACTGTTGACGATAATGGTGGTGATCTCTCCAGCCTGTTGCTGCTGTTTTAAGGTGCTGACCAAATCGGTAATCAAGATGGGTGAACCGTCCAGTTGCAGTTGGTCTTATTCACCTAGAGTGACGATGGCTTTTTTCTGCGGTTTTAGCTGTTGGGCGCTGCTGGCAGAGGGAAGCTGGGTTTTCAGCCCCGTGGCAGGAAGGACGTTGATACTGATCAGGACGAAAAACACCAGTAAAAACATCATGACGTCGATCATTGGGATCAACTCAATATGGGCTTTGTTTCTTTTTGGTTCGTTCCAGTTTCTCATTTTCTCTCTTCCCATCGTTGGCGTCTGGCGATGACACGCAAAGATGATTGGGTCCCCAAAGATGGCAGCCACCACGGAATGGTTAGCTGCCAAAGCAAAGCAGCCACTATAGAGAGCGCATACTTAAATTTATTTACACTTATGTGATTATTTTTTCATTGCAGGTGGTTTTTTGGTGTAATTCTCTCAATATCACATTGATTTGATACTTTTCTTACAGATGAGAGGCATGTCTGAAAGGGTGAACGTTTATTTTCCCAAAGCGCTGCTGAACTTTATCCTGTGGGGGCAGTTGAATCAGTTGAAAACTGAGGAATCATGAAGGGGCGAGAGAGGCGTAGAAATAAAAACCGAATAGCAATACATTAACTTTCTGACAGTTTTGGAGTTTTTTACATTTTCTTAATACTATCTTATCTCTTGTATATATTACGAATACAAATATTACGCAGCGTAGCCATCCCTTAATTATCTAAAAGCTCAAGCATAATCATTATAAAAAACCAAACAACATTATTTTTTTAGAATAAAACTCTAAGTGAAAAGATAAAAATGAAAGAGGGGAGTAAGTAGCTATCCCTTCTCGACTTATTCTTATTAATGATTTTAGTAGGCATAAAAAATTAAAAAAACTATTATTGCTCAGTCCCGGCATGCTACTGGAAAAGCTTCACTGATGTTACCGAACTTAATCATTTTATACATTGATACAGGTGACATTATGTTTAATATTTACAGCGTTAATTACTTATCCCTAAGCAATGAAAATACTGAGGATTTATTTACTTTACGTAAAAATATATTTAAAGATCGTTTACAATGGGATGTGAGTTGTTTTGATGGAAAAGAGTTTGATAAATTTGACAATGAGAAAACAGATTATATATTTGGCATGAAAAATGGTGTTATCATCTGTGGCACAAGAATTATAGATGTCAAACACCATAATATGCTGAATGATACGTTTTCGTCTTTCTTTAAAGAAGTAAACTTACCAGAAGGAAAGTTCATTGAATCAACCCGTTTTTTTGTGGATAAAGATAGGGTTAGTTCACTTCTTGGTAACAGGTCCTCTATTACTCTGGCCTTATTTCTTTCATTGATTAACTATGCCCAACGTCACCATTATGACGGCATATTGGCTGTTGCAAGTCACCCAATGATGATCATCATCCGAAAATCAGGCTGGAATGTTACAGTACTGGAAACCGGGGTTTCTGAGAAAGATGAACCCGTCTACCTGCTACTGGGTCATATCGATCTAATGAGTCAGAAAGAACTAAAAGACAGAATATTACGCAAGGACAACATTCAGTTTGAAAACATACTGAACGAATGGCCACTGCCGTTTATAGCTGAGTAATCATTACTTAACCGGTTGAATCAGACGAAGCTCTACGCCAAGACGCACAGCATGCCGGGCATTGGCGACACCCATTTTTTTAACAATATTTAACATATGGAACTTGACGGTACGCACTTTTATGCCAAGAATAATCCCCGTTTCTTGGTATGTTTTGCCGACACTAGTCCAGTAGAGAATTTCTCTTTCCCTTTTAGTAAGTTGCTTAGCTTTATTGGAATCCTCAGTTTTTTCCGAGAATGAAGTTAACGTCAGGTACGTTTCGTGTACCGATGCCAACAACATTGAGATATCTCCTTTATTCTGCAAAAGCGTTTGCATTATTCTTGTCTTGCGTTCAGAAGAGATAATAAAAGATAAGGTCACAAAATTATTGTTATAGTCATGCAAGACAAATGTATAACCATCAACCACCTCATATTCACTGGCCTGGTTGAAAAATTCTGCAAAGTCATACCCTGAACGGGCCATCAGTTTTTCATTCCAAGGAAAAGGGGTTAACCTTTTTAACGCAGTAATTACCACTGGATCCGTGTACTGAACCCCATTTTCTCGGTAATGTTTGACCCATTCATTTGGATAGTTTGTTACACCAAAGATACATGACATATCTTTTTTAGATAAGACCACGTATGCCCACGTAAATGTCTCAAGGGTGTTTAACGTTGCTTCAAGCTGTTTTTTTATAACTTCCTCAACATCACGCTCACTTTTCATTAACATATCAACGTCCTTGTAAGTGCGAATAGTATACCTTCAATAATATATCACATATCGGAAAGTATGACCGCCTTCGTATCAGTTTAGGTACAGGTATAAGATATAGCAAGTAAACTGTACTTATGGTCAGATTATTTTTCCAGTTATTTGTATTATTCTATTAGGGATAATGAGGTATTTATCACTGACAGTTACTAAAAGACCCCAAACACAAAGGGTTAGAAAAACCGATAGCTAAACACCAGGGAATACACACCCTCAGTATAAATATTAAATTGAGGGTGTTCAGACTTCAGTCTCATAAGCATGCCACTGTTATTATTCTACCAGTCAAAATACATCGCTAGCATCCCCCCTTCTACAACGAGAGAGCAAAGCGCTGATTTTCCCACCACCTAGTCCGTGAAATAAAGGTAGAAAACATAATAACCTCAGATAGATAAGTGGTAAAATGAGTGCAAAATTTAAAAACGCACAATTTATTTGGTATTCTACAACGCTGTACACGGCATAATCGGTAATTGTCGCTAATGTAGGCAATTACAGTCACAAACACCGTCAAATAACACGTGAGAACTGCTGGGTCCGCGCTTTAGCACGTAGATAGCTGTCAAAGCACATGCAGATATTGCGAATCAACAAGCGGCCTTTCGGTGTTACCATGATCCCCATAGGGTGCAATTCAGCCAGGCCATCCTGCACCAACGTTGCCAGCAGGCGCAAATCTTCCGCGAAGTAAAGGCGACAATCGATGCCGTAGTCCGCCTCAATCGCTGCGTAATCCAGACGGAAATTACAGATAAGGCTTTTGATCACATCACGACGGATGCAGTCATCGTGCGTCAAGCGCAAGCCGCGCCACAACGCATTGCCCTGCTCCCCTACCTTCTCGTAGTAGGTTTTCAGCACCTTTTCATTTTGCGCGTAGCTGTCGCCAATCATGCTGATCGCCGACACCCCCATGCCCAGTAGGTCAGTGTCATCTTGCGTGGTGTAACCCTGAAAATTACGGTGCAATTTACCGGCACATTGTGCCAGCGCTAGCTCATCGTCTGGGCGAGCAAAGTGATCCATGCCGATAAACTGATAACCCGAGTGGGTGAGCGTGGTAATGGTTTGGCGCAGAATCTCCAGCTTTTGCGCGGGACTCGGTAAATCCGCATCTTTGATTTTACGCTGGGCAGCAAACAGCGTCGGCAAATGGGCGTAGTTGAATACGCTGAGGCGGTGCGGACTTAACTCAGCAACGCGTTGTAAGGTAAAAACAAAGCTTTCCGGCGTCTGTTTCGGCAAACCGTAAATCAGGTCGATATTGGTGGAGGTAAAGCCAAGCGCTTTGGCACGTTCAATTAGCGCAAAGATAAATGCCTCATCCTGCTCACGATTCACCAGACGTTGCACTTCCTTGTTGAAATCCTGCACGCCCATGCTCAGGCGATTAAAGCCTTCCGCACGCAGGTGATCGAGGATATTCAGCTCGATTTCACGTGGATCGACCTCGAGCGAGATTTCCGCCTCATCTGCAAACTGGAAATTCTCGCGCAGCAGCGCCATCAGTCGGCTGATTTGATCTTTGTTGAGATAGGTCGGCGTGCCGCCGCCCCAGTGCAGTTGCGTGACGATGCGCCCGGCAAACAGCGGCGCGCGCTGGCGAATCTCCACGGCCAGCACATCAAGATATTCTTCTGCTTTGTGCTGCTGGCGCGTCACCAGCTTGTTGCAACCGCAGAAATAGCACAGGCGATAACAAAACGGGATGTGGACATAAAGCGACAGTGGCCGCTCAGGGTAACGCGCTATCGCCTGGCGGAATGCCGCATCATCATACTGTTCGTTAAACTCGAGCGCCGTAGGATACGAGGTATAACGCGGCCCGGAATAGTTGTATTTTTGAATCAGGGCTAAATCCCAATCGACGTGTTGATCTTGCATGCGTTACTCCTTCCGCTTGTATTTCCCAACAGCGCTTTTCAGCGGCAGCTTACGCTGTCCTGTCCCGAACACGGTTCGCTGTAGTCGTGTTTTACGCCGGGAAAGCAGCCACAGTTTAACCAACAGACACAGCAGATAACAGACAACCAACACCAATATGAGAGACAGTAGCCCTTTCATCAGAATACGTCTTTTGGGTTATTACGTTTGAGGAGCTGCATCATGTCTTCCTGCTGCGCTTCCTCTTCCTCATCATCCATTTCGATGCCCAGCTCATCCATCAGGGCATTGATACGATCGAGCGTGCTGTCCACCCATTTCTGCTCATCTTTGCTCAGCGTTTCGCCGTTATCCAGACGTTCCAGCAGTGCATCGAGGCGATCGTCATTTTCCAGCAGAGCCAGCTCTTGCTCGGGGGTTAGCCGTGTTTCAACCAGCGTGTCTGATTTAGCCGGTACGGCCGCTTTCGCGGGCTTTGCGCTTTTCGGCGTGTCATCACTGACGATCAGGGCGACCGGTTTTTTGCTCCCAATACAAGGATCGCGAATCTTGCTCTGGCCAGATTTGCCCGCCTCCACTGTCTCAGGATGCGCGCGACTGCCCGCAGCATGACCACTGTGTTTTTTCTGACGTTTACGCTCCCAGCCTTCGCAGTTAAGCTCGCCGCGCGTCTTTTTCTTGGCTTTCGATGTCGACGCCTTCGCGCCTGGGACTTTGGTGCCCGAATTTTTCACCGGCTGTTTCATAACAACACTCTCAGGTAAACAGAAGACAATTGCGTCGGAATCTAGCAGAAAGGCCAGCAATAAAAAAGGGTTGGTGCGGCTAACTGGGCGAATTCGCCTTGTGCGCTACACGCTGCGACCGATAACCCCGCGTTTCGGGTCAGTTATAGGTATAATAGACCCAAAACCCCCTATCCAGACAGAGATAACCATTGTGACCGAACAACAGAACCCAAACGTGACGCATAACTACAATGTGACGCATTTTGTCACCAGCGCGCCCGATATTCGTCACCTGCCTGCCGATAACGGTATTGAAGTGGCGTTTGCCGGACGCTCGAACGCGGGAAAATCCAGCGCGCTTAACACGCTGACCAACCAAAAAAGCCTGGCGCGCACCAGTAAAACACCGGGACGAACCCAGCTTATCAACCTGTTTGAAGTCACAGACGGCGTGCGTCTGGTTGACCTTCCCGGCTATGGCTATGCCGAAGTTCCGGAAGAGATGAAGCGGAAATGGCAGAAAGCACTGGGCGAATATCTGCAAAAACGTGCCTGTCTGCAAGGACTGGTGGTGTTGATGGATATCCGTCACCCGCTGAAATATCTCGATCAGCAAATGATTGAATGGGCCGTGGATGTGGATCTGCCAGTGCTCATTCTGCTCACCAAATCCGATAAACTGGCTTCCGGTGCGCGCAAAGCGCAACTGAATGCCGTGCGTGAAGCCGTGCTCGCGTTTGGCGGAGATATTCAGGTTGAAGACTTCTCCTCCTTGAAAAAAGAAGGGGTGGATAAACTGCGTCAGAAACTCGATCTGTGGTTCAACACCCGTCCTTCAGTGCAAGACGACATCGATAATTAAGATTAACTGCCGCGATCGTTAGCGATCTTGCGGCATTTTTCTGACTCACGCCCAATAAAATCTATGGTCACCCCCATTTTTGCAACACTGATTTTCGATTGATGTTGGGCTTGCTTAAATCTATCCGGCGTCTTTATGG
>NZ_PEHF01000033.1 GCF_015762685.1 Candidatus Symbiopectobacterium sp. 'North America'
AAGGTACAAGTATAGATAATTATACTTGATTGAGGGTGTGTGCCACCATGATAGGGGAAGACCCCTTGTTGATCACTCTTTATATCAGCTTGGTGCTCAGGCAAAAAAACCAATCCCTTAAACAAAAACTCCACCAGCGACAAAAAGCCGAGGCGGAAATTAACCGAGTATCAGCCCAATTCCATTCAGTATTAGATGGCCTTCCCTGTGGGGTTATCCTGCTGGATTAATACCTGAAAATAATCTGGCAAAACGGTAAATATCAATGGCTGTTAGCACCAGACAGGCTCGAACAGGCATATCCAAAGGTCGCGCTCACACAGCTTATCCAATCAGGGTTTAATGGTGAAGAATCACAATTAATCGAATTTTCTCTCGACAATAAACGCTGGAAACTGAATTTATACTTGATCTCCAGCAATATGATCTCCTTATTTATCGAAGACTACACCGAACCCTTTGAGTTGAAAAAGGTGAGCGAACTCTCGAGTCGCCTGGCATCCCTAGGGGAGTTGACTACGGGTATCGCCCACGAAATTAATAATCCCGTGGGGCTCATCAATCAATCCATGAGTCTGATGCAGGATATTATCGACGATATGAAACGTGCATCGCCGTCCACGACTTCGCAACCGCAGGTGCTGCAACAGGGACTTGAGGAAGCTGAATTATACCAGCCAATCGGTGCAGGAATCGGCTCAGCGCATTGGCAGTATCATCCACGATCTCAAACACTTCTCACGCTACGGACTCAGCAATGTTAAGCCTGTTGCACTCAACCATATTGTCGAAACCGCGCTGCGGTTAACCCATAACAATGTCAAACGGTTGCAGTTGCAGCTCTCACTCCATCCTCAACTTCCTGCGATTAAGGGGGACGAGCTGCAACTCCAGTTGTTACTTATCAATTTGATCCAGAATGCCTGTCTGGCGATGGACAAAATCCATCCATTGCTGACGATTGAAACCAGAATCGAAGAAGGTCGGGTATACCTTAAAGTCATCGATAATAGCTCTGGTATGCAGCCTCACATTCAGGCACGTATTCGCGAACCCTTTTTCACCACCCGTCGCGAGCAAGGAGGAACCTGGGCTTGGGCTTTCGACCACCAATAAAATTCTTGTCGAACACGGAGCCCAGTGGCTTATCCATTCGCAGCCCAATATCGGCACCGAAATGAAAATCTTGTTAGGAATGTGCAATGAAGCTTAGTCGCAATATTCTCGTTATCGATGATGAAACCCGCTGGTTGCGCACCATCGATATGTTGCTTAATCGGCATATTCCTGAGGCCAAAACCTACACCTGCGAAAACAGCCGTCAGGCTTTGCAACTTATCAACGATTTGGATATCGCGCTGGTGCTACTCGATCTCAATATGCCCGCCCTCGACGGTCGGCAATTACTGAGGGATATTCGCGAGCATGCTCCCTATGTGCGAGTGATCGTATTGACGGGACTCAATGAAACCGAAATCGCTGTAGAGTGCATGAAGCAAGGTGCCTACGATTTCATTACCAAAACCAGTTCGACCGACCAGCTACTGATAGGCGTGCGCCGCGCCATGGAGATGATTGGGCTGGAACGTCGTTACCATCAAATTAAAGAGGGTTTCTTTAATCGCATGAATCTGAGTGCGTTCGATAGAATCCTCACAACTGACATCAAAATGCACGACTGCTTTACTTTCGCTGCCGCGTTGTACGATAGCCACGAGCCTATTTTAATCGAAGGGGAAATAGGCACGGGTAAACACCTGTTTGCGGAGGCGCTGCAACAACAGCTTTGTCCAGAATTACCCTTGTTAACGTTGCCACTGGCCGACATCTCGCCGCAGATATTAGAGCAAAAACTGTTTGGGGTTGCCAATCAAGCGGGCTTGCTCGACATGGCAGGCTCAGGCTTTTTGCTGCTTGGGCATCTCGCGCTAGCGAGTGAGGAAACCCAAAGGGTGCTCACTCAACTGTGCCAACGCAAACGCTATTTTCCACAGGGTTCATTACAGGAAACCGCTCTCAAGTGCCGATTATTGTTTAGCACCACCGTGCCGCTGGAGCAGCTCGAGCAAAAGCATTTTTCCCACGGATTGCTCTATTGCCTGCAACCACAACGCATCAGACTACCGCCGCTCAGGGAACGGACCGCTGATATTGGTTTGTTATTACAGCATTTTAATGAGATGGCCTGCCAGGAGTTAGGGCGGGATTACCTCGCGCTGCCCCACGATCTCGCGAGCCGGTTGGAGCGTTATGCATTTCCCGGAAATATTGCCGAATTAAAGTCGTTAACTTTTACCGCGGCGGGGATCAGTAACGGTCAGGAACTGGCGCTCGCGCCTTTTTTAAGGTGTTAGAACAGACTCAACAGATACCTCAAAGTGAACGAATGACTTTTCCAGCGAATTTGCCCACCATCAGAGAACTCACAGAGCAGCTGATACATGAGGCACTCATTCGCACCAATAACAACCAGAGTGCCGCAGCCAAACTGCTAGGGATAACTCAGAGCGCTTTGAGCCGCTGTTTAGGCAATGCGTGCATGAGTAGAGAAACAGGCATCCAAAAACAAAAAGCTAGCGAGAATACATAATACCAATCGGTACATTTTTGTGTTAATGGCTGAGTTTGAGTTTCATCAACGCTTCTTTGGATAGGCCAGTGGATTTTATTACAATCGCGAGCTCCACACCGTTGTGAAGCAATTCAGAGGCTATTTTCAACGTAGCCTCACGCTGGCCTTTTTCAACGCCTTTTTCGATGCCCTTCTCGATGCCCTTCTGTTCCAGTTGCTCTGCTATGGTCATCAGTTCATCTCCGTGTTGCGGTACCCGTTGTGCCAACTGTCTTAGATAAGCTTGAGCGTCTATCGCGTTTCCTGCCTGTACCATATAGTTTATCAGCGATCTGACCTGCTGTCTGGTCATGTTAGTCGTCAGGAAAATGGTTACCAGCATGTCTGTTAGCTCAGACAAATCGCGTTGGCGAATGTGCTTTTGTATCAGTGTCAACGCGGCTATACTGCGATGCCGCATAATTTCATCATCGGGAATAATCGTCACATCAACTAGCGGAAAATCCTCACTGTACAGCTGTTGGGCCAATGCAGGATTGTCAAACAGCTGTAACCAATTGGTGGTGTTCGGACAGGGGCTAGGTTTGCCTGCATAAAACAACATCGGGATCACCAGCGGCAGTTGTTTATTTCCAGCATCAAGGTGTCGTTGCATCGCGGCAATAGCGTACCGCATCAGTCGGAATGCCATCTGCTTATCAGGTTTGCTTTGGTGCTCAATTAAAACATGAACATAGCCTGCTCCAGCACGGGTCTGTAGGCTGTAAAGCACATCACTGTAATACGCTCTCAGATCATCTTCAACAAACGAGCCGGATTCCAGTTTCAGCGTAGTAAGATCGCAAAGCGCCAATAACTTTTCAGGCAAATGCAGTTGGATAAAATCCCGCGCAGACTCTGGATACGTAAGAAACTGCTTGAAGGTTGCATCGTGGGGGCAGGTGACTTTGTTGTTGGCCTTTTTCATCAGTGTGGACTCTGAAATTTATCCGCACCAGTTTACTGGCTGTAACCTCTCGCGTTCCTCAATACCACCAAGCCATTAATTACTGCCTTCATCTTGCCTGTCTACACGTTATAACTCTCTATAAGAGGCGCTTTCTAAACAGCCGACTTAGTCATCGCGTTTCAGAGGGGTATCTCCTTTACGCCAAACCACCCCGCGAATGTAGGTTGGTTTGGCAAGGAGGTGATGACAGCGTTTCAGACGTTTTTCATGCTATCAGGCACTAAAATGCATCCGCAACGCGACTGGTGGTGCACCTACTCCATCATAGCGCCATCCAACGCAAGAAACGCCGTTGCTTTTCGATAAGCGTCGTCCATATCGTCCGCCAACGTTTTGGGGAACGGCAAGATCTTTTGCACCTTGGGAAACATGGCGCTCAGGCTCTCACGCACTTCAGGCTCAGAGGTCAAATACACATAACCCGCGCAGTAATCCCGCAGTTCGTTTTTATATTGCTTCATCCATCGCGATGCCTGCTTCTCTTGTTCATGCGGTTCTCTCTCATGTCCATGCCTTGCCGGAATCCACGCCAACGCCACGCGCTGCTGCTGCGTCAGAATGTGCGTCAATCCTGCCAGTAACCTGTCCGTGCGATTCGGCATCTCCAATGCGGGAAAGCGCAGGAATACCACGGGCCAGCGCGAACTGTCGAAAATTTCACTGTCCAGTTGCTCACCGGAATAATGATGTTGTTGGTTCATTTTATTCATCCTTTTCTGCTATGGGGGCACGCAATAGCCCCGTGATAATCAGTAATGCCAGCGCACCCAATGCGTAGAACCAGGGCCAGCTAATCCAGCTCACCATTTGCGCCCCTGCAATGGTGGCCAGCGTGCTGGCAAACCGTCCTACGCCGTAAAAAGCAGCGTAATCGGTGGCGGGTTGCGCCCCGCGTGACCACCCCAATATTCTGGCGCTCAGCGCCACAAAAATGCCGCTCACCGCCGCGCCCACCGCTATCGCTCCCGACATGGCGAGCCACGACTGCACCCGAACAAAACCAGTTGTCATCGCTGCCAATGCCAGCAAGGCCAGCGCGGTGAACGTTATTAGCGCACCGGAAAGCCCGCAGCGGCGCATCAACGGCATAGAGATAACGGCGGTGATCAACATGGTGATGGGCCCGAGCGTGCCGACGATCCCACCGATCTGCTCTATTGGCACATTGAGATCGAGCAGCATCAGGCGATTCAGTCCCGCAATCGGGAAGATAACGCAGCACGTTAACGTCAATAGTGTGAGTCGCTTGCGCTGTACCGGGTTACGCAGCAGCGCACTTAGGCTCGCGGCGTCCCGGCGCGTAGCGTTCGGTAGGTCAGCATGCGGTAGCTCTTTCATTAACAGCAGCACCGGCAATACCAGCAGTAAGAGAGAGGCCGCATAACACAGGAAGATGGCCTTCCAGCCATAGGTGTGAAACAACTCGACAAAAGCACCGCCGCCAATCATGGCACCTGTCAATAATGCACCCAGTTTGCAGGCCGCAGCACGCGGTCGCCAGGTTGGGTGAATGCGTTCTACCGCCAACCCGTCCAGCGCAATATCCATGGTTGCCATGGTGAATGCCACTGAATTAGCCCCATGGTCATGCCGAAGCCGATGTACAGCGCGCTAATGCCGAGCAGTGTGGCTAACTGCTCACCCGTGCGCAGTGACTGCGTGTCAGACAGTGTTGCTTGTTCCATCGGTATCGCCAGCGATAAGCCAGTGAGGCATACACCACGCGATCGTTGCCATAGTTACAGAAGTTATTGGACAGGCACGTGACATAGCGTTTATCGAACAGGTTATTGACGCTGACCTTGCCGCTTAATCCGTTAAGCGTTGGCGATCTTTTGCCGAAATCGTAACTGACTGACGCATCGAATACGGTGTAGCTCGGCGCATCCAATCGCGTGGCGTTGGCGGTGTAAACGTTAGGCGAATATCCCCCCACCTTGCTACCGACATAGCGCACGCCGCTGCCCACGGTAATCCCCTCCAGTACGCCGGAGCGGAAGCGATAATCCGCCCACAACGAAGGGGTGTAATCCGGAATGCCGATAGGTGCCTGCCCGACATCTGCACCTAATCCTTTAACCACTTCGGCGTTGGTGTAGGTCAAGGCACCGGTCACATTGATGTTATCCGTAACCGCCATCTTGCTTTCAAACTCAACGCCGCGTGAACGTTGTTCCCCGGTTTGGTAGGTGGTGTAAGGGTTGGCGGAGGTGACGACGTTACTTTGCGTGATATCAAAATAGACGAGCGTAAACAGCGCATTAAAATGCGTAGGTTAGTATTTTACCCCCCACTTCGCGCTGCTTCGCTGTGGTCGGCTTAAAGGCGCTGCCGCTGGCATCAGTACCATTGACCGGCAGGAATGACGTGGAGTAGCTGACATAAGGCGCAATCCCCATGTCAAAGTTGTAAATAAGCCCGAGCTTACCACTCACCGCTTCGTCATCTTGCACGCTACGGGTGTCATTCAGTCGGTTATCGGTTCTGGTTCGAATGGTGTCATAGCGCATACCATCCACCAGCGTCCAAAGATCGATATCGATCTGATCCTGCGCGTAAAAACCCGCCTGATTGTTGTGCTGCTTCTGATTGGTGATGCGCGCCAGCGTCAGGTTGGTCGCTACGCCATATATCGGGTTCAGGAAATCAATGGAGGGTGCACCGCCATAATCCCGAATTTGCGCCCAGTCCGATTGCTGATAATCAAAACCGAACAAGGCCGTGTGATACAAACGTCCGGTATCAAATTCAGCCTGAAGTTGCAGATCGGATGTCAGACCGCGCAACGTTTCATCCGTCCCCAGCGCGTAACGCGAGATAGTATGCCCATCGGCCCCCATACTGGACGTACCTACGCTCTTGGTCACTGTAGAGTGATCGAGATAGCGGAAGTTGTGGCGCACGCTCCAGGTGTCATTGATGCGATGCTCAAACTGATATCCCACCATGCTCTGCTTACGATCGAATTGATCAAACGCCGAATCGCCGTCGTTGAAATTACGGGGGATTTGCCCTGCCGGGCTGGGCCACAGTGAACCGACCGTGGGCAACACGCCGTAGTATCCCCCTTCAGGATCGTGCTGATAGCTCATGTTCAGCGTGAATGAGGTATCGGTATCGGGGATCCAGGTCAGAGAGGGGGCGACATAGACGCGTTCTTCTTTGGTATTCACTACCTGCGTGTCAGATTTCCGGCCAAGCGCGACAACACGATAAAGCAACGAGCGGTCATCGTTGAGCGGCCCAGCGGAATCCACACAGAGCTGCATCCGGTTATGGCTGCCGTAGAGCATCTCAACCGCGTGCTGCGGCTCGCTGGTAGGCACCTTGGAAATCGCATTGATCAACCCGCCAGGCGTCACACCGCCATACAGCGTGGACGATGGGCCTTTGAGGAATTCAATGCGCTCGATACCATAGGTTTCAATCTGCGGAATGGCATAACCGCCGCCACGCAGTAAACGTAAGCCATCAAGATACTGGTTGCTGTCGGTCGGTGAACCGAAACCACGAACATAAGGCAAATCATAACGCGATGCCGAGCCGCGAACTTCTGCCGCCACGCCCGACGAATAGCGCAATTCCTGAACCAGACTTTGCGCGCCCTGCGTGTCAGCCTGTTCGCGGGTAATCACGCTGACCGACTGCGGCGTTCTCATCAGCGGGGTGTTGGTTTTGGTACCAGAGGTGCTGTTGCTGGCAAGATAACCCACTACCGGACCCAGTCGGCTATTTCCCTGCGCCTGAACCACCATGGTGTCGGGCGTTCCCCCTGATGCAGTCATCGCTGAAGGAGGCAATACATAAATTTGCACCGTGGTTGCATTACTAAAGCGGTAGCCCAGCCCGGTGCCATTGAGCAGGGTTACCAACTCCTGTTCTGCGCCCAGCGTGCCACGCACGGGTTTGCCAATGGCGGCCATTTCCGGCTCTTCACGGAAAACAACGGACAGGCCAGTGATACGCCCAATGTCGTTCACCGCCTGAGTGACTGATTTCGCCGGGAGATTGAAACTGAATTGCTGCGCTGCTTGCTGCTCAACCTGCGCTGCGGCGCAGTGCGCACCACTAAAGCTGGTCAATAAAAGGGTGGCGAATACGTAGCCTGCCTGGTGTGCTCTTTTTTGTTTCATTAGAAGGGATCCTTATCTCGTGTCATGAACTGCGAGCGCGTTAATAATAATAATTATCATTTGCACTATCACTACATTCACGAATGAGAAAACGGATCACTGAACCATGAAAATGAATTTTTTAATCAAAAAAATCACAAGACATTGTAAAATATATTATTTTATGGAGAGAGAATCACCAGCCGTTCAGTGACTTTGTGCATCTGAAACCCGACGCTGGCCTGCAACGACGCCAATGCCGCATCGCTATCCACCAGCGAAAAGCTGCCAGTCACAGTTTGATTGGCCAACGCAGATGCCGGGATGAGAATACGCCCGGGACGATAGCGTTCCACCTCACGCACCACATCAGACAGCCGAGTACGATAGAACACATAACGTCCTTCACGCCACGCCATTTCATCAGCAACATTCACGCTGACAGGTGCATGGGTTCCGCTGGCGCTAAACCATACCTGCTGTCCGGGTTTAAGCATGGTGGGAGTCACAGCCCCACCCGCTGTGACCGCAACACTTCCCTTTGCCAGGGTCACCAGAGCAGCAGTATCCATCAAACGTACATCAAATTGCGTACCAAGCACCCGCACGTCACCCGCCGCCGTTACCACCACAAAAGGCGTCTGCGACGGCGTGACATCAAAAAAAGCGGCACCGCGCAGCAAATGGACGCGCCGTCCTTGCGGCGTAAGCTCGACGTTGAACGCGCTATCCGCATCCAGCAATACCCGCGAGCCATCTGCCAGCGTGACGTCTCGACGTTCGCCTTTGCTTGCCACGTGGCTCGCTGTCGCATTCTGTATCCAGTAGGGATTTTCCAGCCAGAGCATCCCCTTCAACACCAATGCACAGCAGGCGCTGGCCGAAACCAGCCACCGCCTTGCGCGTCGATGACGTTTTTCCTGCTTGATTGCCGTGAGATAGACCGCCAGCGCGTCAGACTCCTTTTCCGCCAATCGCTTGCCCGGTGCATCGGTTGCCTGCCACACCGCCTCGACCGCGCGATATGCTTCATCGTGCGCGGGGTTACTCTGTCGCCACTGATCACAGGCAATTCGCTGAGCGCGCGAAGGATTATCCCGCAGAGAAATAAACCGGTCGCGCGCTTGTTCGCGGATCTGCGTCTCAGTCGGTGTCATCGTGCTGGCCTCCTATGCGCGCTTCGCAGGCAGCTACAGCCCGCGCCATGTGTTTTGCCACCGCTCGTGATGAAATCTCCATCACCGCAGCAATTTCCGAGAAACTGCGACCATGAACCCGATTGAGCAAAAAGATATGCCGCGTTTTTGCGGTAAGGCAGCCAGGATTTCATCAATATGATGGATGTTCTGCTGTGCGGATACAATGTCTTGCGGCGACTCGGCTTCCTCAGCGTAGTGCTCGGGCAGCACGCCCTGAAGATAGTCCGCTTTGGTTTTTTCCGCTCGCAAATGGTCAATTGCCGCATTGCGGGCACAGCGGGTGAGATAGGCAGCAGAGTCACCTTTCAACTCAATCGCCTTTTCCCACAAGCGCAGAAAAATATCCTGCACCAAGTCACTGGCAATATTACGGCACCCCACCCGACGCCGGATCTGCCGTTCCAGGCGTTCATGCTTTGTGAGGTATAGCGCGGCGAGATCCTTGCTTTTGTCGGTCATGACGTCGAGCCTCGAACGGTAGTAAAAACAGTTCCGAACCGCGCAAGGATCCTGTGCAACAACGCGGGAAGAATGGGCTGAACGGACGGCAATTATTGCTGATGTTATCAATCGTTTCCAGCAAATAAAAATGATAATCAATGTATTACGTTTAGTACGGTTATCGCTCGGGTGGCTTGCAGTGGAGATATGCATTGCATGGGATTATCCTACACTTAGTGGTGAAAACACGCACAGGAATCCCATTTACCTATTAAATGACGCGAGATTACGTTATGGAATTAAAGGATTATTACGCCATTATGGGCGTAAAATCGACTGACGCTCTTAAGACCATCAAGACCGCCTATCGTCGATTGGCCCGCAAATACCACCCGGATGTCAGTAAAGAGCCCGACGCCGAAGCACGGTTTAAAGCCGTGGCTGAAGCGTGGGAAGTGCTGAGTGACGAACAGCGGCGAGCAGAGTATGACCAACTGTGGCAACACCGTAATGATCCGCAGTTCACCCGGCAGCCTCAGCAGGAAAGTGGCCAGCGCTATAAGGCTGAAGACGTTGACGATCTTTTCTCCTCTATCTTTGGTCAACATGCACGCCAGTCACAGCAATCCCGCGCAACCCGTGGTCATGACATTGAAATCGAAGTCGCGGTATTTCTCGAAGAAATCCTTAGCGAGCACAATCAAACCATCAGTTACAGGCTACCGGTATATAACGCCTTCGGCATGGTAGAGCAGGAAATTCCCAAAACGCTCAATGTGAAAATACCGGCAGGTGTGGGCAACGGTCAGCGCATTCGCCTTAAAGGCCAGGGAACGCCGGGTGAACAAGGTGGGCCGAATGGCGATCTGTGGTTGGTTATCCATATTGCTCCGCATCCACTGTTTGATATTGTGGGCCACGATTTGGAAATTGTGGTCCCGCTTGCCCCTTGGGAAGCAGCACTGGGCGCAAAGGTCACCGTACCGATACTGAAAGAGAGCATTCTGCTGACGATCCCTGCGGGCAGTCAGGTAGGCCAACGGTTACGTATCAAAGGTAAGGGGCTTATCGGTAAACACCATACCGGCAATCTGTACGCCGTGATAAAAATCGTGATGCCACCGAAACCGGATGACAGCATCAGCACCCTGTGGCAACAGTTGGCAGACGCCCAACCATCCTTTGATCCTCGCAAAACATGGGGGAAAGCATAATGTCTACAGTAACCATCGCCTTTACCGTTTCTGAGTTTTGCCTACATACCGGCGTTTCGGAAGATGAACTGAGTGAAATTGTCGGCCTGGGGGTGATTGAACCTCATGAAGATGAACACTCATGCTGGCAATTTGACGATCGTGCAGCCGCGATTATGCAGCGCGCCCTGCGTTTAAGAAGGCAGTTAGCGTTAGATTGGCCCGGTATCGCCGTAACCCTGACATTATTGGAAGAGAACGCGCAGTTGCGCCAAGAAAATCGACGACTGCAACAGCGTCTATCCCGCTTTATTTCACATGTTGGATAAAGCCAGCCTGCGTAGCACGGTTTAAAATCCGTAGTAATGTGCTACGCATCAGAGTGCATCAATGATAGTGCGGTGCCAGCTCTTCTTCAGTAGGGCTGGTCATCCCTTTAATGTAAGTATCGGTGTTCACAGTATTACCCATCTGTGCGAGGTAGCAAATCAGCATGTAAATTTGTTGTCAGGCCATATATTGGCTGTGGTATTATTATAATTAACCTGGTTATTTTATAATTCGCCATCTTATATCATTATTAACCACAAATAACTTATTCGTACAAAAATTGCTTCATTTCAGGTCAAAGGCATATGAACATCTCTTATAAAAAAATCAAAAAACAAATATTTTCGAAGAAAATTATCCTTACCTCAATTATTCTCTCTATAATGTTTTTTATTTTTTGATATATGTTATGGGCAAGTAATATTTCTCGAAATACAATACTGATAAAATCCCTTCCAGAGCTTACAATTTATATCACGTTTGCATCGACTCTGGGGCTTATATTCGCCGCAAAAGTAGCTTATCAACGACCACTGGGAAAATCACCAAAGTATATTTTTGAAGTTTTTTTTAGCTGGTTCTGCATGGGGTTTGTTTTAATACTCAATATTTTTGATGTCTACGTCTACCTTTTCCCTGACGAAGTGATTACATATACCTCAGAATATGAAATTGTCTTTCCAGGTCCGTCGAGAGGGAAAAGCGGCCGCTGTGAAGCAGGATTATGGGTAAAAGACAGGCACACAAACCAATGGAAACAGTTATGTATCAATCAAAAGATACTGTTAACCAAAAGAAAACAAGGCATGACTTATCTACACATGATCTTTACTGATCCATAATCACCATCATACAGAGTATCAGGGCGGTTCCCCCGCCCTGTCGTATAGATCCTGCGTTATAGAGTTTCACCATTGGTCGCGGTAACATCCTGATACCAGTAGAAACTCTTCTTACGGTAGCGGGCCAGCGTGCCGTTACCATCGTTATCCTGATCGACATAGATAAAGCCGTAACGCTTGTTCATTTCTGACGTCGATGCACTGATAAGATCGATGGGTGCCCAAGAGGTATAGCCCATCAGCTCCACGCCGTCTTTCACCGCCTCTTTCATCTCTTTCAGATGCGACTGGAAAAACGCAATGCGGTAGTCATCATTGACCTGATGATCTTCGTCGATCTGATCTACCGCACCCATGCCGTTTTCCACCACGAATAGGTGGATCTGATAACGATCGTACATATCATTGAGCGCAATCCGCAGCCCAACCGGATCGAGCTGCCAGTCCCATTCGGTAGTTTTCAGATAGGGGTTTTTCACACCACCGGCAATGTTACCGCCCACTTTATCCATCTTGTCGGCGTTGACGCTGGTGACCAGAGACATGTAGTAGCTGAAGGAGAGGAAATCCACCGTATGCTGTTGCAGGATCTCTTCGTCACCCGGCAGCATGTTGATGTGGATGCCTTTTTCCGCGAAACGGCGCGTCATGTGGCGCGGATAGCGTCCGCGAATCTGCACATCACTAAAGAAGTAGTTGAGCTGGTTTTCGCGGTATGCCAGCAAAATATCTTCCGGCGCACAGCTTTCCGGATAGGTCAGCAAGCGAGTCAACATGCAGCCAATTTTTGCCTCCGGGCAAAGACGACGACAATGTTTTACTGCCAACGCGCTGGCAACAAACTGATGATGCAGCGCCTGATAGATCACGGTTTCAATCTCATCATTCGAGAAGCGCTCCGGCACAATCCCGCCAGTGGTAAACGGGTGACAGATGATGCTGTCGATCTCATTAAACGTGAGCCAGTACTTCACCTTATCTTTGTAACGCTCCAACACGGTAACGGCGAGTTTCTCAAAACAATCCACCGTCTTTCTGCCATTCCACCCAGCAAAATTGTTGACCAGATAGATCGGCATTTCGTAATGGGACAGTGCTACCAGCGGCTCAATACCGTTATTGCGCAGCTCATCAAACAGTTCGTCATAGAAACGTAGCCCCTCTTCATTCGGCTGCTCTTCAACACCAGTGGGGAAGATACGTGTCCAGGCAATGGAGACGCGCAACACCTTAAAGTTCATCTCGGCAAACAGGGCAATATCTTCACGAAAGCGGTGATAAAAATCGATACCACGGCGTTTAGGGTACGCGCTGGTGTCAGTGGCGGCGATAGCGTCGGGAATCTGCTCATCGGAGATTTTATAGTGCTTCTCATACTCTTCACGTTTCAGGTTCTTTTTGTGAATTGCCATATCTGCCCTGGACAGCCCTTTACCTCCCACCTTCCACCTGATTGGCCGCCAGTGCGCCTCCCCATAAAAATCCTTTTGGAAAACCAGTAATTGCTGAATCTTTCATATTCTCTCTCCCATTGATGATTAAACGATAGCGCTAAACAAGGTCATTAAGGTGTTGCTGTTATTTACGCGATGTTGTTCGGTGGCGGAAATCGACTGATAGTCATCGGTATTGGCGATTACCACAGGCGTTGTCACATCAAAGCCTTTGGCGATCAGCGCCTCAAGATCGAAGGTCACCAGCAGTTGCCCTGTGGTCACACGATCCCCTTCACTGACATGGCTGGCAAAATGCTCACCGTTGAGTCGTACCGTGTTGATCCCGACGTGCACCAACACTTCCACACCATCATCAGAGGTGATGCCGATGGCATGTTTGCTGTGGAACAGTTTTGATACCACGCTGTTTACCAGCGACGTCACTACCCCTTCAGAGGGGAGAATTGCGATGCCTTTACCCATGATTTCACTGGCAAAGACCGCATCCTTAACCGAGGTGAGCGGCACGACAGTGCCATTGAGCGGTGCCACCAGCGTGATGCCCGGTAACAGGCTTTGTCTACCCGCAGTCGTCAGAGGGGCAGAAGGCGTTGTCGTTTTTGACGTTTTTGCCGTTGCTGTCGACGACTCGCCGAGTGACTCATCAAAGCCCAGCAGGTAGGTCAACAAGGCCGAGAGAGTGAACGACATGCCGATTCCAATCAGGTAATAGGCAAACGTGGTCGTCATAAACGCAGGCAACGTGGTCAATGCCGGGAAGACATAGGCCATAACCGTGGTGCCCATTGAACCGATAAAGCCACCCGCGACCGTCCCGGCAATCAGCGATGCCACCAGCGGGCGCTTATATTTGATAGAAATACCGTAGACGATAGGCTCGGTTACGCCAGCAAACAACGCGGGCACCATGCTGGATAGAGCAAAGGATTTCAGCTTTTTATCTTTAGCTTTCAGGAACACGCCAAACGCAACCCCCGCCTGCGCAAAGGTCGCTGCGGCCGTAGCCGGTTTGATGGTGTCAAAGCCACGCAGCGCCAGGTTATTAAGCATCACCGGCACCATGCCCCAATGCAGGCCAAAGATCACTAGCAGCGTCCAACCACCGCCCAGGATCGCCCCGGTCAACATGCCGCTCACGCCGTTCATGTAAGCAATGCCCTCACCGATACCGTCCCCGAGGTAGACACCAATCGGTCGGACGGCAATAACAATCACCGGCACCATTATCAGCATCCCCAACATCGGCACAGCCACCATTCCGATGCTTTGGTGAATCAGACGTTTTAGCAATCGCTCCAGATAGGAGTAGGCCCAGATAGCCAGTATCGCTGGGATCAACGTGGAGGAATATTTCATCAGCACCACCGGAATCCCCAGAAACTCGACAATGTCCCCCTGTTTTGCCATCAACCCGGTGAACGTCGGTTACAGAAATGCACCGACAATCGCCACGGAAACAAACGGATGTGCATTGAACGCTTTAGCACAGGAAAATGCCAACAGCAGCGGCAGGAAATAAAACACGCTGTTGCTCGCTGCCGCCAGAATTTTATAGGTACTGCCTGCGGTATCAATAAAGTGGTAGGTCGAAAGGATCACCAGAAATGCTTTCAGCATCCCGGCACCGGCCAATGCAGGCACAATTGGCACTAAAATAGAGGACATTTTATTGAACAAACGTCCGACCATATTGCCTTTCTTCCCATCGGATTCGCTCTCACTATCAGAGGGGGCATCACCTTTAATGCCAAACTCCTCCACTAAAAGGCGATATACCGTAGAGACATCATTGCCAATCACGACCTGGTATTGATTATTGCTTTCGACGACCAGAATAACGCCATCCAGGTTATCCAATGCGGCTTTATTAAATTTAGTGCCATCTTTTAGTGAAAGTCTTAAGCGTGTAATACAGTGAGTTAACGAGCCAACGTTCTTTTCACCGCCAATAAGCTCAAGTATTTCCCCGGCAAGTAAACGAAAATTACTCATGGGCTGACCTCGATAATAGTCATCGTCGTATTTTTATTACAAAATGAATAAGCAACTGTTTAAGCGCTTGTAGTAAACCCCATCATGAAAACTGTCTTTAAACGTTATTTCCTCACATGTTCAATATGTATAGAAAGAAACATCATTTCATCATCGGTTAGCGAGTGGCCATAATCATGGCTAATAAATTTATTCACGCGTTTGGCGCATTCATAGGAGGCAGAATATTTTAATACCACAACGTCATGCAACGAGCTGTAATCGCTGGTGACATAAGTATTACTCAGTAACCGATGCGCAAAAAATTTCAGGTGAGTAACAAACCGCTGAAAATTGATTGAGTCTTCTTGGTATTCAATTTTGAAATGGTATTTAACAATGTTCAGAATATCCTGAATCACTTTCGATACGGCCTTTATATCCGGCATCGCACCGTCTTTCTGCGAGTTCAACAGATGTAGGGCAATAAACCCTGCTTCGTCTTCAGGCAACGCCACGTGGAGTTGGGCATTAATTTCAGCAATCGCCCACTGACTGATGATAAACTCATTACGATAAAGGCGCTTAATATCCCACAGCAGCATATTTTCGACATAAGTACCCTGCCAGGTTCTTTCGATAGCAAAACTCAAGTGATCTAGCAAAGAGGCATAAACGCTTTTGTGAATTTTTCTGTCGAGTTTACTGGTCGCCTGCTTAACGATATCCAGAACGATATTAAACAGCGCATCAGGAACATCCTTAAATGCTTCGCTGGTTTTATCGATGCAGTTCTCTTCATCAAGTCGAAATATTTTTTGAATACAGGCCTCATCGACCAGGTCATCGGTTTTTTTGTTAAAACCAACGCCTTTTCCAATAACAACGCACTCCTTGCCGCTAAAATCGCGTGCAACGATGACATTGTTATTCAGAACCCGCTGTATTCTCATATTCTACCCAAAAAAAAAGCAAAACCTAAAAGAGTCTTTTATCTCTTTTAGGTTTTACCTGTTATTCAAAGAGTAACAATCCATGCCTGAGAATACACCATAACCCAGTATACCTTGCAAGTAGGAGATGTTTGATTTTCGTTTTATTGTGATGATTATCAAGCATTAACAAGAGATTTACCATACCCTACAGCCTGCATAAAATATGGCAACAAAAAAACATCCCTGTCTCAGTTTTTTCGCTCTCAACGCGGGTCGAGCGGTTCCAACCGATCCCGAATCTGCTCCCGCCAGGTAGCCGACAAGGTTTCAATCTGATAAACCGCTTCCAGCGCCTCTCGGCTGGCGGCCAGATCGAAAATGATATCCTGCACGCGACTCAGCGGCCATTGACCGTAAGTGCGCTCCAACAGATCAAACGTGGCACCCGCGTAAACCTCGCCCTCCTGCAACACGCGATAGAACCAGCCGTTGCGGGATTGCGCATGCATTAAGGCCGGTGCGGCATTATCTTCCAGTCGCCCCGCCATGGTATTGCAGGCAATACGCCCCCAGGATACCTGAAGCAGCGCTGTTCCCACGTTGAAGATATCACCCGCGCACACGCTCTGTTCAGTCATCCCCTGCGTTGAAAAATTTTCACCAAAAATGCCCGGGGCGTCAAATAGCGCAGCGCGATCGGGGTACTTAGCGCGCCAGAAAGCATAGTGTTCCCACGCATAGTGTAATAGAGCACAGTCCGGATCCGGGTAGTAGGTTTTATCCCCCTGCTCAGTTTCCAGACCGTGAGAGTGAATCCAGGCCCGCTCGCTAAACACCTTCTTCCCATGAGAGGTAGTTGTTTGTTTCGCATTGCACAAAATACGGGATAACGTTGCTGTGTGTTCCATAAAGCTTCCACGTTCCATAAAACCTCCACCCTCAATGCAGGTGCTCCCCAAGACAATCAGAACTTGTAGGCAATTCCCGCCCAGAAATTGCGCCCTTGCTCAATGAACCCTTCGTTATAGGCATACTCGGTATTGAACAGGTTATTGACCGAGGCATTGACGCTGACACCACGGCCCACGTCGTAATCGGCACGCAGGTTGGTCACGGTGAAGTCAGAAGCACGCTGTTTCGCGTCACTGCTGTTGTAAGCCGAGGATAGTGCTTCCTGCGACATGGTGAAGCTTAAGGTTTCGCAAGGCTTGAAGGTCATCCATGCCACCAGCGTATGCGTCGGCAAATCGGTCACTTTACCCACTTCGTCCTGTTTCACATCAGCATGAATCAGGCCATAGCTCAGGCCAAGGTCCAGCATCTCCGTCACGCGCCCTTTTACACCTAGATCCAGGCCGGTGTAGTCCACGCGCCCGCTGTTACGGTTTTGCAGGGTATTGGCATCAATGGTGTGCCCCAGAATCGCATCATTGACGCGGTTATAATAGACGCTGACATCATAGGCCCAGTCGCGGGTAAAGGTGCCGTTCCAAGTCACATCAATGGCTTGCACCCGTTCTGGGTTCAAGTGCGGGTTCACCAGCACCGTCTGGCCGTTATAGGCGGGTTTCGAGGTGGTGTAACGCTCTTTGAGCGTGGGGAAACGTGTACGATCCGAGAAAGAGAGCGACAGCGTATCTTCATTGGCGAAGTGATATTTGGTCATCAACTGCCAGTTAAAGTCATTCTGGCTATTGTTGGCGTAATGGGTAATATCGCCGCTTTTCTCGTGTTTCATGCCCTGACGACTGTCGCGCAAGTCATAGCTGATACCGGCCACCACGTCGAGATTATCGGCCGCGGCCCATTGGTATTCACTCGCCAAAGACCAGGTACGATCTTTGTAGCGGTCAAACGGCGCATCGACAGCCCCTCGTTCCCGATGCACATCATCCTTCTAGTTCACTGCAAACGAGAGCAAATCACTGGTGCGCACATCGGCAGCAAGTTGCAGCCCGGCCCCGTTAGTGAAATCGGAGTAATGGCTGTAATTTCCTTTACGGTTATTCAGGTCGGCCAGCGATTGATACATCATCAGCGTATTTTCGAAGGTATCACGATAGAGACGGCTCTTCAGGGTATAGCGATCGCCAAGCTGTGTGGTGCCCTGATAGTAGTAGCTCTCTTTATCATACTCCAATAGCGGGACTGCTGGCCGCTGTTGCCCGAGTAGGGTGGGTTCTCTTTGCTGCCGTCCTGATTGATATAGGTAAATATGTATTCGTCATTTTCGCACGGGGTAAAGCCCACTTTGACGATCCCGCGTTTATCATCCGCCGCGGAGTTGATCATCTTGCCATTCTGACCGGCAACCGGATTGTCTACGCTGCGCGGCAGGCCGAGAAAATCCTGTTTTACCCGGCTACCGCTGAGCTGGATATAGCCCGTGTCATTACTGGCACCCAGTGATGCCCGGGTGTCGAAGGCGTTTGTTTTGCTGCGAGTCCAGCCCTGACGATATCCCACGCTGGCTTCCAGCGGCTTGGTTGGCTTCTTGCTGGTGATATTGATGGCCCCGCCCATCTGATTCGGGCCTTGCAGCAACGACGAATAGCCTTTGGACACTTCCAGCGACGCCAGATCGGAGGTAAGGAAACGCCCTAAATCCAGATTGCCGTCATAAGGAACATAGACCGGTACGCCGTCAAAATAGACCGGCACCTGGCGGCTATCAAAGCCACGTACCTTGACCTGCTGTTCATTACGTACGCCCGATTTTTGCAATACCACGCCAGGCACCACGCTAAGCGCCTGTGCCACATTGCGTTTATCCAGCTTTTGTATGGTTTCCTGATTAAGCACCGTGGTGGTAGCCGCAGGCACCGGGCTCGACCACACGGTCATGGTGTCGCTTTCCAGCCCAGCAACAGCGTTATGCGCGAAAGCAAGCGACAGCGCGGTGTAAAGATAATTTCTCTTAAATCTCATTGTTATTATGTCCTTTTTTTATTTTCACTAATGCGGCGCGTAATAGGGCGTCGAGGTCACAAACAGCGTGATGCAACAATCGAGATAATCCGGCAGGGTGGCGAGCGTGATGCAGCCAGTCAGCGCCAGCGTGCAGGCAGGCGCGAGGGTGGGGGCAAAGCGGGCAATATTCGCTGCTTGTTCAGGGGTAAATTTGTCGAGTTGTATGTAATCAGGTGCCGCAAGCAGCGCTGCCAATGCCTCGTCCGGCGTGTCCGCCTCCACCACGATCTTTCTTTCCGGCGCATGGCGGCGCAGTTGGCTGACCATGGCAGGCCAGTCATTAGCATTCGCGAGAAAGCGGCGGTGATTGGCAAACAGCAGGATGGTTTCACTACAACCGGCGCGATGAATCAACCCGCCAGCGGCCCGCACTGCATGCGTGGCGAGCAGCTTGGTGCCGGGGATCATTTTGCGCGTGCAGGCGATATGCCCGTCAGGATGGCGCTGGCGCAGCAGTTCCAGCATGCGCGCCAGATAGCCAGATACGCCGCAGCTCCATTTCAGTACATTCTGTACCGCCTTCCATCCCTGATGCAGCGCCGCCGCTGATCCGCTGGCATACAGCAAGGGCTGCCCAGCAACCACGTACTCGCCATCACTCACCGAGGCCGTCACATTCACCCCGAGTGACGTGAGCATCTGTCGTGCAGCGGCAATCCCGCTGACACAACCACCCTGCCGATGAAAGAAGGTGATATGTCCTGGCTCTGCGCCAATACCGAGCGCCTGGGTCGTCAGATCGCCACCCTGAATATCTTCGAGCAGCCAGGCGTCGGTGAGCGCCTGCGCAAGGAAAATCATGATGTTGCTCCGAGCGGCACGCTGTCCCAATAGATCAGCGCCCAGTCACGGATTGGTGGCGCAATCGCGCTGACATCCTGCTGCTGATACCAGCGATACAGCCGCTCACGCTCCTCATCGCTGAGTGTGCCGAAGCTCCATTTCACGTTTTCTTCGAAGCGTGCATAAGTGCTGTTATCCTGCTGGCAGTTTGGCCCACGGATAAAATCGACTTGTGCATAAATCCCCATTTGATACAGCACATTGAGGGCATAGATATAGTTAGGCAGCTCCACCACTTAGCGCCCTAACGCCCGCTGAATCACCGGTGACATAAACGAGGTGCTGACCAGATGTGTGGTATACACACGCAGTCGTGCCTGCCGGTTCAACTTCGCCATTGCCTGTCGCATATCGGCCACCAGCGTCGAACGCGACGCCACCGCGATATCACACACCGGCAGTTCATCCCAGCTTTCTTCCCAGGCACGACGCACCCAGCTCACGTTATCTGCACCTTGCTGCTGCGCACGACGGGCTGCCACCGCCAGCATGCCCGGGCTGTAATCCACGCCATATAACGTCTCCAGGTTATCCGCCAGCGCCAATGCCACGGTGCCCGGACCGCACCCCATATCAAACAGCGACTGCGCACCGCGCAAATCAATCTTCGCCACCAGCTGTTGCAGATAGCAGTCCTGAGGCGAAGCACAGTTTTCTGCCATCTTCTCCGCCCGTTTATCCCAGTGATCGGGCGTTTTTTCGGTGCGATGCGCCAGCGCCAATTGCTGGCGGTAAAGGTCTGCAAAATCAATATCATCAATCAGCATTGCTATCCCTTCTCAATGAGTACCATACAAATGGCGGTGAATCTGCGCGGGGGTTACCCGGTACAACGCGGCGAGCCTGTCGGTGTGCAATTGCGTTGCGGGTTCGCCCTGTGTCACCCGGCCATCGGGCTCCACCATCACTACGCTGTCGGCAATCACGCGGACATGAAGAGGATGATGCGTTGCCATCAACAACGTCATCCCCTGCTGTTTCAGCGCCACCAGCGTTTCCAACAGATCGATTTGGTGACCAAAATCCAAACTGGAAGCCGGTTCATCCAGCAGTAACAAGCGTGGTTTCTGTGCTAACGCGCGGGCAATCAGCACCAGTTGCCGTTCACCGCCGCTCAGCAGGTTCCAACGCCGCTCGGCCAGATGGGCGATCCCCAGCGCAGTGAGCTGCTGCAAGACGGCGTCTTGTTCGCGCTGGCCCGGCACGGCAAACGTGCTCATGTGCGGGGTTAGCCCCATCATCACCATATCGAGCACGCTAAAAGCGAACGCGCCTTCATGCGCCTGCGGCACCCAGGCAATCACGCTGGCGCGCTGCGCATCTGAATAACGGTGCAAGGGAGTATCGGCCAGCACAATTTCGCCGGAAAGCAGCGGCAACACGCCAAGAATGGCGCGCATTAACGTGGTTTTCCCGCAGCCATTGGCGCCCAGCAGACAGCAGGCACTGCCCGCTGGCAGGGAAAACGCCACATCGCGCAATACCGCCTGGCGGGCATAACCTACCGTGGCCTGCCGCACCTCGAGCAGCGACATCATCGGCCTCCTCGTAACAACAGCAGCAGGAAGAATGGCGCACCGATAAAGGCGGTCAGAATGCCCAGCGGAATTTCAGTGGCGCTCAGCGCACGCGCCAATGTATCGGTCAGCAGCAGCAAAATGGCACCGATGCTCATGGCAACCGGCAACAAACGCTGGTGATTATTTCCCGTCAGTAGACGGCCAATGTGCGGCACCACGAGCCCGACCCAACCGATAACACCAGCCACAGCCACCGCGCTGGCGGTCATCAGCGTGGCGCAGACAATTAGCCCCATGCGCAAGCGTGTGACATTAATCCCCAGAGCACGTGCTTCATCGTCTGCCAGCGTCAGCAGGTTCATGCACCAGCGCAGCAGCAGCAATGGCAGCATGCCCAGCAGAATGATCGGTGCACACAGGTCAAGATCAGCGCGCGTCACCGTGGAGAGCCCACCGAGGAGCCAGAAGGTAATGGAGGGCAGTTGGGTATAAGGATCGGCGAGGGTTTTGATCAGTGAGATCCCCGCGCCGCACACCGTTCCCAGCGCAATGCCAACCAGCACTAACGTCAACACCGGATCGTGCCGCGTCACCTGTCGGGTGATCAACCAAACCCCGGCCACCACCAGCAGTCCTCCAGCAAATGCCAGTAACTGGATCAATAGCAGCGGCAAACCCAGCCAAATCGCGATGCAGGCACCGAAGCCCGCCCCCGATGCCACGCCGAGAATATCAGGTGAGACCAACGGGTTACGAAACATCCCCTGATAGGTGGTACCTGCTCCTGCCAACGCAGCGCCAATCAGCAACGCCGCCACAATGCGCGGCAGGCGGATCTGCCAGAAAACGATCTGATCTTGCGGCAAAAGGCTGTCAGGGCTGAAAAACAGCCCGATCACCCGATGAAGGCTCAACGGATACGCGCCGGAAAAAATAGCCAGCGCAATACACAACAGCGCCAGAGTACTTAACAGCGTAAACAGGGTTACCGTTCTCATTGCGCGTTAACGATACGGTTAAACCGGGCCTCGCTCAGCGGTGCATGCCAGAACAACGTGGCAAAGCGCATCATGTCGGCTTCAAATGAACGTGCCACGTCCTCATCCAGCCAAGCGTGCAAGCGTCTCAAACCGAGCAGCCGATTGATACCCGGCGGCGCATCTAACCAGCCAAACGACAAGCCGCTAAGAAACAGGATGCGTTTTTGCGCAATGGCCTTCACACCCTGCCATACCGGATCCTGCGTCAACGTGTGCAGGGTCGCCGACTCCTGCACCAAAATGATGTCCGGCTGCCAGGCCAGAAGGTTTTCCAGCGACACCTGCGCCAATCCCTGACGTCCCGGCAGTTGCGCGACATTTCTCAACCCCAGCAGTTCGGCCGCTTCAGTGTGCAGGGAACCGGCCAGCCCGGTTTCCAACCCACTGGCCCCGCGTGCGGCATAAAAGCGAACGTTGGCGGCATCCGAGTGGGCGAAGGACTGCGCCTCCTCAATAAACTGACGCGCCAATTCCGCCTGCGGCTCGGTGCGAAACGCCACGCCCAGCGCGTTCCCGATCTCCTGTAACTGCTGCGGCGTGCGCGCCAGCGTGCCGTTGATCAGTAGCCACGGGGTTTGTGTTTGGCTGCTGATACGTTGCGCTTGTGAGGTCCAGGTTTCATCCGCATTGCCACAGTCGACAATCAGATCGGGTTTCAGTGCGAGCAGTTTTTCCAGTGACAGCGTGGTCGCACGCCCCGCCAGACGGCCCAGCTTGGGTAAGCAGGTAATCACTTCCGGCAACAGATCGCTACCCGTTTGAGAGAAATCGAAGGAGGATAAACCCAGCAATTTTTCCGGTGCCGCCGCCATTAGCAACAAATCGGCAGGCGCGCCCGCACTGATCACGCGCTGAATATTCTGCGGAGCGGGTAAGCTTCCCACCGCAAATGTCAGAGCGTCGCCGGAAAAGGCGGGCCATCCTCGCAGTAACCCTGCGGCAGCCATCGCCTCAAGTAAGCGTCGTCGTGTTACTAGCATAACATCATCCTGAATACGCAATATTTCGTTACATATTTACACACATAACGAAAGGAACGTTGCTCAATGTCAACATTTGCTAACTCAGGTAATCATTCACTGCGTAACTTTTCAGATTCCACCGACGCTCAAAGACAAGGAATGCCAATACACTAACGTGGCCGAACTTAAGCTAATATCTTGGAAAATAAATATAAAATAGGGTGGTTATGGCATGTTATCAATGGCGTTCACGCGCCGTAATGGCGACACTGATTGCGGTATCCGTCAGTGCCTGTGTACCGATGCAGCGCCAACGCGCCGCCTACACGGATCTTTGCCAAAGTGAGTACAGCTTCAAAGTGCCTGGCCCGCAGGGTGAAACCACCCTGACGCTCGAAACCTATCTCTACGATCACGCGATCTCCTATGCCCCTTCCCGCTACAGGCAAGCGCTGTTCTCCATCCCTTACGTGAATGAGCCGGAAGCCAAACCGGAGTTTTATGTCCAACTGATCGCCTATAACAAAAACCGCCTGCGCCCTTCCCGCCCCGGTAAAAAAGGCGAACCTGCCATTCCGGTGCTCTACGACAGCAGGCAGGCTTATGTCACGCTGGAAGATGGCACGCGGGTAAATGCGCGGCCTGAACTGTTTCTCGGTATGCTCGCCTACGATTTTCCGATTCCCGATATGAGATACGCACACCAGTCCCCCTACGACATCAACAGTGATGAAGTGCACCGCCGTATCCCGAAACTCACGAACAACGACGATTACGGTTCAGTCTATGTAATATTCAAAACGCCAAGCCTCACGGAAAATGCCAAGTGGACCATCCACTTAGGGGAATTAATGGTGGCGGGTCAAAAAGTGGCTATTCCCCCGATGCCGTTGTGTTATCACCCTAAGAAAGAGTGGATCGGCATTGAACCGCTGATGCGCCCGTAGCGAACCAAACCCTATGTATCACCGATGCATCAGGAAGGAGAGGCTGGCCCACGGAACGCCCGACGCCATTCGCTCGGGCTCAGGTTAAAACGGGCCTTAAAACGTTGTCGGAATGAAATCGGCGAGGCAAATCCCGCCATGTGAGCTACCACCTCGACGCTATGATCGCTGCTTTTCAACAACATCTGACTGCGCTGCAATCGTTCCGCGGTAAGCCACTCGCCCACCGTCATACTGGTTGCCTTGATAAAGTGGCGGGTAAAGGTGCGGCGACTCATGCTGACAAAAGCCGCCAGCGCGTCCAGAGAGTGCGGCTGGTCGAGATGGCTGCGCAGATAGTCCAATAGCGCATTAATATGCGTGTCTCGTGTGGTTTCCGGCACCGGGCGTTCAATAAACTGCGCCTGCCCGCCATCGCGATAGGGAGGCACCACCATGCGACGCGCCACGCGATTTGCCAATGCACCGCCACAGTGACAACGGATAATATCCAGACAGCAATCAATCCCTGCCTCCGTCCCGGCAGAGGTGATCAGGCGATCGTCACGGGTGTACAGCGCATTGCTGTCCAGTTGCACATCAGGGAAACGACGGCTGAAATCGCGCTCAAACTCCCAATGGGTGGCCGCGCGCCGGCCCGCCAGTAACCCAGCATAAACCAGTACGTAAGTGCCAAGGCACAGCCCCACCACTTCCGCACCACGTTGCCAAGCGCGAACCAGTGCCGCCAGCAGTTCAGGCGCGGGTTTCTCATCCGGGTGATGCCAAAACGGAATAATAATGATATCGGCCGTTTCCAATAGCGCCAGACCGTGCTCCACATCAATGGAAATCCCACTATCAGAGCACACCCTGTCTGGCGTTAGTGCACAAATGTGCATCTCAAACCGACCCGGCTCCGGCAATGCCTTGCCGAAGACCATGCTGGGTACAGAAAAATGAAACGGGCTAAATCCTTCAGTGGCAACAATAGCAACGCGTAACGCGGACATAGGCTATTTTCTGTGGCATATCGGTTTGCTGGCTACGGGCCATTGTCGTCACCAACGCCTTCAAAGCGCGAGCATTTCCCCATCGTCGGGAATCAACACCCGTTGTTCGATGCCGTTTTCCCGACAGTATTCAAGCAGTTCGGCACGGCTAAGCAGGCAATGGTTCACCGCCTCCATGTGTGAGGCGCACAATAATGCTGTGCGGCAACAGATCGAGCGTTCGACTGGCATCCTCTTTTCCCATAATAATCGGGCCAAAGCCATCCACGGTAGCGCACCCGATATTCAGCACTATTACCTCGGGTTGGTAACGCTCCAGACTGTCGACATAAGGGGGAGCCCATACGGTGTCGCCCGCAATATAAAGGCGTTTTTCCTCCGCGCTGTCAAACACCAGTCCGCTGGTTTCCCCCATACGCGCCGCCAGACCTGGGTTAGCATATAGGGCATCACTGCCATGCTGCCCGCCGGTTTTCCAGAGCGTGATACCGGCCAGGGTATTCTCCTGTGCCAGCACCTGTACGCACGTGAACCCCTGCGAGCGAATCAATGCGGCATCCTATAGATTCTGGGTATAAATCGGCATGTCCTTGGGGATATGACGTTGGGCGGCTTCGTCCCAATGGTCGGAATGGGTGTGCGTCACAATCACCGCATCCACCTCCAGCAGTGCTTCTAACGACAAGGGCAGCGACACCATCGGATTGCGCAGCCAGGAACGGGCGGTTCCGGCAAAGCCCTCCCAGGCCTCTTTCTCCGCCAGCATAGGGTCGATCAGGAAAGTCGCTCCGGCATAGTTCAACTTCAGCGTGGCATTACGAATTTGCGTCAATTTCATGGAAAACTCCCGTGGATAACATCCAGCAAGACAGTGTGAGCATCAATGGGTTGCAGTGTAAAACGCACAAAGAAAACGCATAAGTTGCCCGTAGGCCATTGATCGATGAAATTGGGACAATCTGATTGACGCAGCGCGGCGGCATAATTATTTCAATCCCTATAAAGGTGTATTTTTATGTATGAACACCAATTTTAATTAAAAACAGGATCGAGATTAATAATCTTATTCACGCTGAATGTGCACACACATCAATTATTCACTGATATTGAAATGATAATTTAACCTTACCTTTCCACGATGTCATCACAGACCAAATAATAAAGAAAAGTGCAATGAGGGAAAAAACAAGACAACGCTGGCAGCGCCGTCCCGGCACCACGGGGGGAAAATTGCCATGGAATGACTGGCGTAACGCTTCAACCTGGCGCAGAACGACGCAAATACTGTTATTGGCTATCAATATCTATATCGGCGTGACCTTCTATTTTTGGGTGCGTTACTTTGAAACCGCCGGTGCCAGCGTTTATCTGCCCAGACCTGGCGGTATCGAAGGATGGTTACCAATTGCCGGACTAATGAATATCAAATATCTGTGGGAAATGGGACGTTTGCCACCGATCCATGTTGCCTCGATGCTGCTGCTTGTTGCCTTTATTATCACTAGCCTGCTAGTGAAAAAATCATTCTGTTCCTGGCTGTGTCCTATTGGGACATTTTCAGAATTGATTGATGCTGTCGGCAAGAAAATATTCAAACGGCATTTCACGCTGCCTACCTGGCTGGATATTCCACTGCGCGGCCTGAAATATTTGCTACTAGGTTTTTTTCTTTATATTGCGTTATCCATGCCAGCACAGGGCATTTATAGGTTCCTGATGTCCCCCTATGGCCTGATTGCCGATGTCAAAATGCTCGGTTTCTTCCGTAATATTGGCAACATCACCCTGGGCTTTATTATTGGATTCACCGTTATCAGCTTGTTTGTCCGGCATTTCTGGTGCCGTTATCTCTGTCCTTACGGCGCACTGCTGGGCCTGTTTTCGCTGTTGTCACCGGTAAAAATCCGTCGTGATGCCAACCGCTGTATCGACTGCGGCAAGTGTGCCAAAGCGTGCCCATCCCATATTCCCGTCGATAAGCTCATCCAGGTGAGAACCGCCGAATGTAATGCCTGCATGACCTGCGTCGAATCCTGCCCAGTAGCATCAACGTTAAGCTTATCGCTGTTGAATGCACCGCACTCAGCGGCAAAAAGCGAGGATACGCATCGCCCCCTGTGGCAGCAGGCAACACTCTCCGGCGCGATGATGACATTCCTGATTCTCGGCATCCTTTTCGCCACCGTTGGCTTCGCCATGTTGATCGGTGGCTGGGACGGCCCTATCCCCGAACAGATGTACTTCAAGCTTATTCCTGGCTCACAATCCATCGGTCACCCCTAACCTCAATATCCCAAACCCCCCTTAAAACAGGGGGAATTCTCCTTCATTAAGCATCGCACAAAGATAGTTTTACCTTCTGATTAATAATGACAATTTTACGTAATAAAAGATGAACAAATATTAATGTTACGTCACTTGCGATTTTTTGATAATAAGTCTCATTATTGCTTCTGTTATCATCATGCCTGCTCAAGAATTAGTCATGATTTCTTTGGCTGCGAATAAAGAGAATCTTCCTATGAGAAACATGAAAGCAAAATGTCGTTCTTTCCTGCGCGATGAGAGCGGTGTTACCGCCATTGAATACGGCATTCTGGCCGCTGCGATGGCAGCGGCCATTGGCGCTATTTTTGGTGGCGATGGTATCTTTGTGAAAGCACTAAATGAGAAATTCAGCGCTATCGCCGATCAGATCACCAGCGCTGGCACCAGCACCGGTGGCGGCACGGCCTCCGGCGCGAAATAAGCACGAGATGGCGGTCAACGCACAGTGGCTGCAAGCGGCACTGCTGCTCGGGTGTCTGGCGTGGTGTATCATTACCGATCTGCTCGTGCGGCGCATTGCCAATCGGGCGGTATTGATTCTGCTGTTGGGCTGGTTGCTGTTTGGCATCACAGATGTGGTACGACTCGGCGGAGGAAACAACGCTGCGTTACAGGAAATGCTGTGGGCGCTGCCGGGTGCCGCAGTGGTGCTGGTGGTCGGGTTTATCCTGTTTCTCACCGGACGGTTAGGTGCTGGCGACGTCAAGCTGATGAGCGTGCTGTGCCTGTGGGTTGGCTCGGGCCATCAGATCGTTTTTGTGCTGGTGACAGCGCTGGCAGGGGGCATTTTGGCACTCACACTGCCGCTGTTTAATGCCGTTCCCACCGCCGTGGCTCTGGGTATACAAGCAACCAACCGGCTGTTTAACAGCCGATTACCGCTACCTCCCGCACTGCCCGCCGATCTTTCTCAGGGCATACCCTATGGCGTCGCCATCGCCTTTGGCGCGATGTATGTCCTTATTTTCCCGTTGTTTTAATTTCGATTGTTTTAACTTCGATTGTTTTAAATTTGAACGTTTTACTCCGTCGCAACATTAAGACGCACACGCTAAAGCAGGCAAGCTGAATGAAAGTAAACGCTACCTATGTACTGGCAGGACTCGTTGCGCTAATGGTTCGCAGCCATCTCGCCGCAACGCCCCCCGCACCGCCGCCGGTGGTGATTAAAGCCCCGGAACAAACCGCTATTCTGGTGGCGGCCAAGGATCTGCATCCCGGTGATTTTATTGACACGGCCTCGCTGAGTTGACAGGTCGTGGAAGGGACGGTTTCTCGCAATTTCAACTTTATCAGTGGCAAAGACAGCCAGTCACTGCTGCTGGGTGCTACGTTGCGTGAACCCGTTGCACAAGGAGCACCGCTAACCAGCAACGTATTGGTCAAGCCCGGCGAACCGGGTTTTGTCGCTGCCGTGCTGCGTAAAGGCATGCGTGCCATCTCCATTCCGACCAATGCGGTAGCCAGCAACTCCGGTCTGGTAGCAGCGGGCGATCGTGTCGACATCATTCTGAGCCTGCGACGCGATGAGCAGCCGGAACTGCCGCCTAGCAGCACGCAGCCTGTCGTCAGACCGATGCTGGCCTCCCAGACCATCGCGCGCGATCTGCGGGTGCTGGCGCTGAATAACCAAACCGACACCGATGTGCGTCCGCGCCGCGATGTGGAAGAGGACAGCGAGCAGGACGCCAACGCGCACAGCCACACGCCGGCCAGTACCAGCAGCTCACGAACCCCAAGCTACCAAACCGTCACCGTTGAAGTGACCCCCGAACAGGCAGAAGTGCTGGCGGTCGCGAAAGAGGTAGGGATGTTGCACATGGCGCTGCGCAGTGCGACACCCGATGCCCAGGATGAGAAACAAGGCCACTCTCGCGTCACCACCCTGTCGCAAAGCACCACTATTTATAACGGGTTATCCAGCTATCAGGTGAAAGTTTATCACGGCGAGCAGAAGGGCGTGCTGGTGTTCCCCGCCCGCTGACGAACTGCATTCAGGCAGCCTGACAATGCCGCACAGCGGGCTGTTGATGGAACCATAAAAGCCATAACGGAATTAACGTAAATGACGATGTTTTCGCTGTATTTGAAATCGCACCTTCGGGAAACATGCAAACGATTACTCACTGCAAGTCTGCTCAGTACTGCGTTGCCCATCGCCGTGGTGATGCCCACCACCGCGCTGGCCGCAGGTGTATCAGAAGTGGCGGAAACCAATGTGGTGCACCTGACGGTTCATCAAGGACGCCTGTTGCAACTCGATGGCCTGCCGGACAGCGTGCTGGTCGCAGACCCTAATATCGCCAGCTTCGAGCTGCCTTCGCCGGGCAACCTGTTTGTCTATGCCAAAAGCATCGGCACCACCACGCTCTACGCCATGGATGAAAACGGCACGGTGATCAACGCCATCCGTCTGGTTTCCGAGCACGATTTAAAAGCGCTGGGCGAGCGAATCAAACGCGAGTTTCCCGGCGCGGATATCCAGTTGGAAGAGTCCATCCCCAGCGGCGTAATTGTGCGTGACAGCGTAGACACCCCGCAAGATGCGAAACGCGTCATCGACAGCGTGCAGGCATACATCAGCGCATCCGCCGGTGCACAAGGTGGTGGCGGTGGCGGCGGTGAAAAACTGCCGGGCAGCAGCGAATCCTCCGCCAAAGTGATTAACCAGCTCAAGATCAAAACCCCGTCACAAATCAACATTCAGGTGCGTGTGGTGGAAGTCTCACGCAAATTAACCAGCGAACTGAGCTTTAACTGGGCAGCCTCACTGAGTACCGGCAGCGGCAACATCAACGCAGGCAGCGGAACGCGATTGGGGCTGTTTGACTCCGCCACAGGGCGCTTTAGCAACCACACCGATGCCGGTTTCTTAAGCTTTGGCCGCTCACGCTTAAGCGGCTTGTTAACCGCGTTAAACCAGCAGGGCATGGCGACGGTATTGGCAGAACCTAATCTGACCACGATCTCCGGCGAGACGGCCGCCTTTGCCGCCAGTGGCGAAGTGCCTATCGTGCTTATCACCAACAACAGCGTCAGCATCGATTACAAATCTTACGGCGTGATCCTGCGTATGACGCCAACGCTGCTCTCTGCCAACCGCATCAGCCTGCACATTGCGCCGGAAGTGAGCGAAATGACGGACGTCGGCGCAGTAGATATCCCCGGCGGCTCGCGCGTACCGGCACTCAAAGTGCGCCGCACCGATACCACGGTAGAGCTGGCCAGCGGGCAAAGCTTCGCACTGGCAGGCATGCTGCGCAGCGCCAACGGCCAAACCGTGACCGGCGTACAGGGATTAAGCAGCATCCCCCTATTGGGACGCGCTTTTGAAAACGAATCCACCAGCCATGAAGAAACCGAACTGGTGATCATCGCCACTGCCTATGTCGTTGAGCCGGTCAATGCCGGAGAACTGCAAACGCCAGGGCAAGGGGTAAGAATGTTGGATGCCGTCACACCGAGCTTCGGCTCCGTCGGCTACCTCTACTAACCCTGGATGATAACGGTGAAAAACATGAATAAACACACTACAACGTGCACGCTGTTCTCCATGACGCTCTGCGCCTGCGCGCTGTTATTGGCCGCATGCGGCGACAGCAGCATCAATAAAATGCGTGCCGATCGTTTCGAACAACCGGCACTCAAACCGATCGAGGTCCGCCCGACTTCACTGGCGGTGACGCTGGCGGTTGCGCCTAACGGACGCGGCTTTACGCCCGAATCGCTCAAGCAGCTTAATGTCATGCTGAAAGATCAGGGGCGCCTCGCCAAACAAACCCTGACGCTGATCCCACATTCAGTACGCGGCGAGCAAATGGCAGACCGCCTGGCCGTCGTGCTGAAAAATGCCGGGGCTGACGCGCGCAACGTGAAGCAATTACGTCGTTCGACAGCAGGCGGCCAAACCGGCGATCTGGAAGTGATTTCAGAAGCGCTGGCGGTGAAAACCACGCGCTGCGAAGTGAACAATCCCGATCAGTTGATGGTGAAACCTTTTGAAGGCATTGGCTACCTCGGCTGTGCCACACAAAACAGCCTGGCGAAGATGGTGGCTGAACCACGTGATCTGATTCAGGCCAAGGCGCTGGACGCTGCCGATGGCGTCACCGCTGTGAACAGCATCGAACGCTATCACAAAGGTGAAGTGAAAGAGCTCATCGACATTAACTTTGACGAAGATTAAAGGCGAGGCATTCCATGAGCGACATTACCCTTACCGATGGCGAAGCGTTGGCACAACCGCTGGTCGCCTTCGTGCATGACGCCCGCGAGGCGGCTGACGTCAGAGATCTGCTCTCGCGCCTGAACCAGCAGGACGTGCCGGTGCTGTCCGGCGGTATTGCTGACGCACGCCAATGGTGCGAGTTGAATGTACCGCCGCGTATCCTGCTGGTGGATCTTGATGATACCCACTGGCCACGCTGGAAGAGTTGCTGGGCGTGTGTGGCCCCACCACCCAAGTGGTGGCGGCAGGTAAAGCGCAGGATATCGGCCTGTACCGTGCACTGCTCCAGATTGGCGTGGTGGATTATCTGGTTAAGCCTTTCACCCTCGACCTGCTGGCGACAACGCTCGCCAAGTGCGAAGGCCAACAGGCCGGGCCGGAATACGCCCGCATGGGCAGAACCATCGCAGTGGTCAGCGCCAGCGGCGGTTGCGGCGGCACCTACCGCGACGCCGCGTCAAATGGATAACCGCACCAGCTAGCGCCGCCTGATCCGTGCACAGCTTTACGATCAGATCGATGCGGGTAAAGCGGTCATGATGGGCCGCGACAAGCTGCTGGCGCAAATTGAAACCGTGATTCGCCGCATTTGCGACGAACAGCGCCTCCAGCTTTCGCGTCAGGAATAGGAAGCCATCGCCGCCGAAATGCTGGATGAAATGACCGGTATCGGGCCGATCCAGCCGCTGCTGGCATATGATACCGTCAACGATATTCTGGTCAACGGCGCACAGCAGGTGTTTATCCAGCGTTTCGGCAAACTGGAACTGTCACCGATTACCTTTATCGATGAAGAGCACGTGTTCAACACCGCACAGCGCATTGCAGCAGCGGTAGGACGGCGTATCGATGAAGCCAGCCCGATGGTCGATGCACGCTTGCCCGACGGCAGCCGCGTTAACGTGATCACCTACCCGCTGGTGATCGACGGTACCACCATTTCGATCCGTAAATTCATGCGGCGCAACCTGTCGCTGGAAACGCTGGCGGAACGCCGCTGCATGTCTTACGCCATGGCGGATGTGCTGAATAAGGCGATGCAAGCCCGCGTGAACGTCATCGTGTCTGGCGGTACCGGTGCCGGTAAAACCACGCTGCTCAACGCGCTGTCGCAGAAGATCGGCAGCACCGATCGCATTATCACCATCGAAGATGCCGCCGAGTTGCAATTGCAGCAGGAGCACGTGGTGCGGTTGGAAACGCGTCCGGTAAGCGCCGAAGGCACCGGACGCGTCGATCAGCGCGATCTGATGCGTAACGCGCTGTGTATGCGCCTGGATCGCATCATTCTGGGTGAGGTGCGCGGCGGCGAGAGTTTCGACATGTTGCAGGCGATGAACACCGGCCATAACGGCTCGCTCTGTACCGTGCACGCCAACACCTCGCGCGATGCCATCCAACGTCTGGAAAACATGGTGATGATGGCCAACATGCAGTTGCCGCTGATGGCTATCCGCCGTCAGATCGCCAGCGCCGTGCATTTGATTGTGCAGATTGAACGTATGCGCGACGGCATGCGCCTCGTGGTGTCGATTACCGAAGTGTGTGGCATGGAAAACGAAGTGATCCAGCTTCAGGATCTGTTCAGCTTCCAGATCCAGGGCATGGACGGCCAAGGCATGCTCACTGGTGAATATGTGCAGCACATTCAGCGCCCGCAGTTCTACAGCGACAAAGCGCACCTGTTTGATGCGCAGTGAGGATTGAAGGAGAGCCAATGAGTGATGTACGCCTGAATCTGATCACCCTGCTGATATTTTGCTGCGTCTTTGCGCTGGTGCTGGCTATCGCTGCCTGGAAAAAAGCGCGCCGGCAGCGCGAACAGCGCTGGCAACAGGTGTTAAAAGAGGTTAGCCCAGCCGCCGCCGAGATAACCTCCAACTCCATCCTGCGCGATGAAGTCACGACACCCTATTATGCGTGTGCCGCTGCTGGGGCGTGCACTGGCGATCCTCTGGGCGCAGTTAGCGTTTATCAGCTGGAAAAAAAACCTGGTACAGCGCGCACTCTCGTTAGGCGCTGTCAGTCTGGTGATCGGTATGATCATGGGGCAGCGCACGCTGCTGCCGTTGACGATGGGATTGGTCTTTTCCCTGCTGCTGTTTGTCAGCACGGCTGTGCTGCTGTTCCGCTCCACGTTACAAAAGCACCTGAAAGCACTGCGCGAAAGCCTGCCGGAAGCGATCGATGCCATTACCCGCAGTTGTCGTGCAGGCGTACCCGTGGCGAATACCTTCGCCATCGTGGCAGAGCACCTGAGCGGCCCGCTGGCCAAGGAATTCAAAACCATCGATCACTGGCTCAAACTGGGTATTCCCTTACGTCAGGTGATCCAGACCTCTGCCACACGGGTACCGATGGCGGAATACCGCTTCTTCGTGGTGATCCTGATCATCAACCAGGAGGCCGGTGGCCGGTTGGGTGAGACGCTGGAGCGACTCTCTGCCACGCTGCGCGACAGGCGTGAACTGCAACTGAAAGTGCAGTCGAAAACCTCAGAAGCGCGCGCGTCTGCCAAGATTGTCGCCGCGCTGTTCCCCTGCTGTCTCGCCTATTTGTATATGAAGTCACCGGAGGATTTCAGCTTTTTGTTCTCTGACCCAGTGGGCACCTCGGTGCTGATTTACGCCCTGTGCAGCGTCTCGCTGGGGATGTTGGTGACCCATTTGATGGTCAAGCGGGTTGGATAAGAGAGAGCCGAAATGACGTTATTGAGCGACCCCTTACTGCTGCTGGCCCTGGTACTGATCATCACCGGTATCCTGCTGGGACGTACACAACATCAAGCACGCCAGTACAAGCTGTTGGAAAACCGCCTGCGTGGGCACCTGCCTGAGGCTAGCCGCGAGACAGATTCACAAGACACTATCCTGCGTGGTCAGGGCACCGCGTTATCTCCCTGGCTGGAAGCGCTGCTGCGCCCGCTCGCGGTACAGGGCGAGCGACTGGCTGGTTCAGATCGCGATCGCTGCAACCTGCGCCGCATGTTGGATCTGGCGGGTTTACGCCGTCATGAAGCGGTGGGCTGGCTGGTGATGGGCAAATTTATCACCGGTGCACTGATTGCCGTACTGCTGGTCTGGGGATGGCTACCCGCAGCCGATCGACTCAGTCTGACAGGCGTCGCCACCGGCCTTATCGGCTTTTTTGTCGGCACGCTGTTGCCCGAGTGGTGGCTACGTTGGCGTGCTGCCAGTCGGGGCGAAAAGCTGGCGCGCGGTACCGGACGCGCTGGATCTGATGGTGGTATGCGCCGAAGCGGGTTTGCCAATCGGGCGTGTCCTGCACGTGGTATCGAAAGAGCTGGGCCTTTCCTCACCGGAAATGGCGGATGAACTGCACTACACCGCCTCCGAGTTGCAGATCTTGTCCGATCGTACCTTAGCGATGATGCATCTGGCAGAGCGCACTCGAGTCAGCGAAATCGAAAGCATGGTCGCCACCCTGATTCAGGCGGAACGCTACGGCACCCCGCTCTCTCAGGCGCTGCGCACGATTGCCGACGAAAGTCGAAAAACACTGATTTTAGGGCTGGAAGAGAAAGCGGGAAAGCTACCCGCCCAACTCAGCGTGCCATTGATGACGCTGATCCTGCCACCGATTATCGCCATTATGGCCGCCCCCGCCTTAGTGCGCGTGGTGCGCCTGTTGTCACAATGAACCACCGATGGAGTCCGTGAAGATGTTTGTTCAGATAACCTTGAGTAACAAAACGGCTTACCGCCGCCACACCTTCTCATTGACCGTGTTGCTGCTCATTATGGTGCTGGCCGGTTGTGGCAGTTCAATGGCGATCAAGGGCAATAAAGACGAAGGGCTGCGTCTGGCGCGTTTACTGCGCGATCAGGGTCGGGTGGAAGCCGCAACCGACGTCTATACGCGTTTGGACAGCCGCAACATGCTGAAAGGCCGGGAGATGCTGGAATACGCCAGCGTTGCTGCACTGGCGAGCTCCCCCCAGCAAACGCTGGAGCTGTACAGCTGTGCACGCCAGGTATTAGGCGGCGACACGGATAAAATGTCCCCCGAAGAAGCGCTCGCCGTGTGTCTCGGCATGGGTCGCGCCCAGCTCGCGCTGGGGCGTAACACCATGGCGCAGAAAGATTTCACCTGTGCACTGAAAGCGCAGCCAAACAACACGCTGGAGCTCAATGGCATGGGCGTGGTGATGGACAGCTCAGGACAGCACACGCACGCTCGTCAGATGTTCGAAAAAGCCTTGCAAGTGAATCCGGCTGATGTCTCCGCCATCAACAATCTGGCGCTCTCCTGGCTTGCCAGCGGCAACCCGGACAAAGCAATTCCGTTGCTGCGCTCACTGGATGACGGCAACACCACCGGCAAACTTAATCTGGCGCTGGCCTATCTCGCCAGCGACCGGGAAGAGGACGCACGCACGGCACTCGGTGCCATCGCCCAACCACAGCGCATTGATGCCCTGATTGCCTCGCTGCATCAGCGTTTGCAACAAATGCAGCAGGATAAAACCCGTGGCGAAACGCTGCTGGCCTCCAGCCGCCAACGCCTGCAACTGAGCAACCCGAAATAATGGCACGCATGCGCGATACGCTCCGACATCAAGCCAAGCGCTGGCGCGCCGCGCACGGCGTGGCCGCGACCGAGGTGGCCTTTTTGGTTCCGGTCGCGATGATCGGTGTGATGATGCTGTTTGAGCTGGCGCGTATCGGGCTGGTGATCGCGGTCGGTAGCGCGGCGCTGGATAAAGCGGTGCAGAGTTTCCGCCTTGATAATCTCAGCGCCGCCAGCCCGGAAAAGATGAGCACGCGCCTGAAAACGCGCATGGTGGATTCGGCCTATGGCTACCTTAGCGCGGACAACCTTACCGTTAACGTGCTGCATTTCGAAAACCTGAACCAGTTGGGGGGATTTACCGCCAGCGGTACTGCATCAAACGACACGCAAAACGGCGAAGAGAACACCACCACGCTGCCGGTGTGGTCCGTCACGGTGCAGATTGAAAAGGCGTTTATCACGCCGCTGCCGGAAGAGTTAACACTGGGCACCACCTTCCGCTACCAGTACAAGCACGTGTTCGGCACGGAGTTACGCAATGACAATGACTAAGATGCTATTGCGTTACCTGAAACGCTTTCGTCGCTCATGCCGTGGGGTTGCGGCAGTGGAAACCGCGCTGGCGTTTCCGATTGTTCTGGCGATTGGTTCGCTCTGTGCCGACATGTACAGCGTTGGTCTGGAGCGCTCTCGTATGGAGCAGCGTGCAGGTGCCATCGTCTCAATACTGGCGATGCAGCAAGATCTGACGGAAACCGGGTTGCAGGGGTTACTGGATACCGTGCTGCCCAACCAGGGATTAGGGAATTATCAGCTGCTGATTAGCAACGTGCGTCAAACCGGCGATCTCTATTGACAACTGAGCCGTGGCACGGTGAAAGGGCTGTGCGTGGGAAGCGAAATCCAGCCGAATCCCCCCTATTTGCCAGACCTGCCCGAGCGCGATGCCAAATAGGGCAACAAGAGCACCTCCATGCTGGTGGTGGAGATTTGTCGCCAGGGTAAAGACCTCGCCCTGCTGGGTGGCATGTCATTAGGCGGTTTGTTACACGCCACGGCAATCAATCGGGTTGCCATCGGCGTCGTGGATTTAGATGAAACCCTGAGCAAAGAAGCTGGGTTGGATAACGATAAAACATAACGACGCGTGACGGGCAAAAAGACCCACCATAACCACGCGCACCGATACAGAGCCATGTCGTATTTTTTCCCGCTTATTCGGGCGGGATACCTATGCACTAAATTTGGTCAATCAGGATAATAAAAGATAAAAAACGATTAAAAACAGTCGATTGAAAAATACAGCCGTCGCATGCGCCCCTTTTGGCGTGCTGCGCTGTCCGCTTTTATTCATCAGGAAACCGGCGCAGGCACGGCGTTCTACGTGCTCGGCACCATGGCACTGCTGGTCAGCGCTGCCTTCATTGTCGATACCTCAACGGCCACTGGCGATGCCACACAGATCAAGCGCGCAACGGACGCCGCCGCACTGGCTGTCGCGCATCAGGCTACGATCAACGGCGACGAGTATGACCCGGAACAGATTAAAGAACTGGCCTATCAATATGTCAAAAACAACCTAGGGTTAAACAACGCGCTCGACAACAAACTCACCCGTGAAGACGTCACCGTCACGGAAGGCCGTAAAAACAACACGCGCAAAACGTACACCGTCGAAGCCAGCTTCAACACCCAGCCCAGCCTGTTGAAACTGGGTGCTCGAAAACAGGCGGTTTATTCCACGGCGGAAGTGATCAATCGCCCGACGGAAATTGCGATGGTGCTGCCCGTCATTAACGGTATGAGCGCGCGCGATCTTGCTGCGCTCAAGCGGCTGAGTAAGGATTTTGCCAAGCGCATGTTGGACAGCGCAGACGGCAAACGTGACAACCTGTGGATCTCGTTGGTGCCGTTCAGCCAGGCGGTGAATGTCTACGACGCACAGGACGCCAACCGTATTCGCCGTTGGGCCAGGCCGGGAGCGCTGAACCCGATAGAGCTTAGCTCGCTCTTTCGTACCGGTTACGCCAGCCTGGCCGATCGCCGTATTCCCGATAGACGTGCCAATCTGTTGTGCATGTATAGCGGGCTGGGAGAAGAAGAGAATTTTTTCTGGGATGAACCCCGGTGGCGCAATTCAGGGTGTATTACCGCGCCGACTTGCCACAAAACGGTAGCCCTGGCGCAGAGCCTATCTCATGGGTTGGCCCCAATCCTTTCTTTGGTCAAGCCGCAGGGGTTAACGACATCCGCTGGATGGTTGCGGATCTGGATGGTTGCGGATAAAGGTTGCCCCAACGCCGCTTTGTTGCCGCTCACCAACGATCTGAATAAGGTGGACGAACGCGTCGATCAGTTCTCAATCCGTTTTAACGTCAACTACGCCATTGCGATGTCTTGGGCGGGTGCGGCGTTATCGCCCAACATGCGCGGCAGCGAAGGCTGGGGCGACGCGAAATTGCCGCTGGATTTCAATGTCGACGGCAGCGGTGACGGCCAAAAAGTGGTCATCATGCTGGCGGACACCTATTCCGATCCGGAAGGCACGGGCGGGTACGGCCAGTTCGACACCGACAGCTACAACTTCAATCCCGGCCAATTCGCTGGGGAAACGGGCAGCGATGGGTCACGTGAGTTCGCAAAACGCCGCTTCGAAGACCTGTGTACCAGCTTTCGTGCACGCAATATCAAATTTTATTTCGTGGGTGTCCGGCCAGGAGATCCCGATAACTACGGTCAGAATCTGTTTGATGACATTGCCACACCTGGGTTGTTGATCTGCACCGAAGGCGATAAACGCATGAGCTTTATCGACGGTCGAGGGTTTGGTGCAGCGGAAGACCCGCTGGCAGCACGTCTGGAACGTATCGCCAGCCAGATCGAAACGGAAGGCGGCTATGTGCGTCTGATTGAATAATTATCTGACTTTAAAAGAAATGATGTGATTCATCCTTCAACGTTGGCACGTTAATTTTGGCACTTTAACTACAGGACACGACACCATGACATTTTCCCGTTCCAAAGCCGGTAATACACCTGCGCGCCCACCCCGTCAGGCATGGGTGTTGGAACCGCGCATGATGTTCGACGCCGCCGCCGTAGCCATCGCTGATGCCGTCGCGGCTCAGGTTATCGCGCCGACCGACAGCGCGCCGGGTGTGGATGCCACTCCCGCCCACGGTACGGTAACCATCAACGAAGGGGAAACCGGCTTTGCCGCCGTGGATCTGTTCAGTAAGGTGACTGTGTCCACTGACACCGGTGCGGATAGCAGCGGCAAGGAATTGACCGAATTAGTGATCACCGTCGATCGCGCCGGTGCCAATCAAGTGCTGATGATCGATGGCAGTGAAATTGCCCTGAAACCCACAACCACCGGGAGCGATTCGACCCTCAACAACGGTTATAGCTATAAGGTCACCGTCAGCGGCGACACCACCACCATCACGCTGAGTATTGCCTCGTCAGAGGCTTTTCAACCCGAAAATGTTGCCACACTGATCGACGGCATTGCCTATAAACCACTGGACAGCACTGTGGCAAGTGGTGATGTCACTGTTACGCTGAAAAGTCTGAGCGATCAGGATGCTACCGCTACGCTGGATATTCACGCCACCGTGACGGTAGACAACAAGGTTAACGTGCCACCTGCGCTTTCCGGCAGCATATTACAGGAAGCGGAGGCCTTTACCGCAGGCACACTGGCAAAAGCGACGGAAATTGCCTATTCCGCAGATGGCAGCCATGTATATGCCGCCGGCTACGATAACACGATCACCGTTTTCGCGGTTGACAGCACCGGGCGCTTAACCCAGCAGCAGAGTCTGGTGGTTGAAAACCTCGGCACCGTTAACCATCTGGTGTTCAGTGCCGATGGCAAATCGGTCTACACCATTGCCGGTAACGGTAACCTGATTCAACTGAGCGTTAACGACGGCGAGCTGACGTATGTCAGCACCACCAAGATGGAAGGCGGCAGCTCAACCGGTGGGCTGGCGATTTCTGATGACGGTAAACAAGTCTATGTGGATGCCAGCAGCAACAACGAACGCGCGGTGAATGTCTACAACCGTGATGAAAATGGCGCATTAACACCGGGGCAGAAACTGGAAGCCCACCGTAACGGTATGATTGCCACCTCCGGTGACTATGTCTATGTGCTCCACAGCGGCGCCTCGTTCATCGCTCCCCACGAGATCAAGGTATATCAGCGTAATGCAACGACTGGCACATTGACGCTGATCGATGACCTTATTCTCACTAAAACAGGGCAAAGTGCCGTCGACTACGCGCTGACCACCTCCAACGATGGCACGCTGCTGTACGTCGGTGACCCAACCAGCGCCAATATCCTTATTTACCAACTGGGCAGCGACAACAAGCTGGCCCTGATCAACACCGTCACCAGCGACAAAATTGGCAGCCTGACGCTGAGCAGCGATGGCACCCAGCTTTATGCCGCGACCACGACGGGCACGGTGAATATTTACGCCGTGGGCGAAAATGGCAGCCTGACGCCCACCGGCAGCAGCACCGGCACGACCAACGGCGGCGACATCGCCGTCTCTGCCGATGGCAACTCCATTCTGGTTTCTGGTAACGGCATCAGCCGCTATTCGCCCATCCAAACGCTGTTGCGCGGTGGAGAAATTACGCTGGCACACGGCTTGACGCTATCTGATGCCAACAATGACCGTCTGGTAGACGGCAATGGGGATTATAACGGCACCACGTTAACGCTTTCCCGCGCAACCGACGTACAAGCCGACGACCAGTTCGGCTTTGCGCAAGGCAGTGGCCTGCAACTGATCGATGGGAAAGTGATGAAAGGCGATACCGCGATTGCCACCTTCAGCCAAAGTGCAGGCACGCTCACCCTCACCTTCCTGGTGGGTGCCAGTAAAGCCGATGCCAATGCGGTATTGCACCAGATCACCTACAGCAACACCGGGGCCGACACCAATGGCACGCTGGTGAAACTGGCCCTGCGCGCCAATGACGGCAAGGCAGACAGCCAAACGGTCACATTGGATGTACTGATCACCAACAATACCGCCCCAACGCTCGATGCCACTACCATTGGCAACAAGACCTATGATACCCATGGCACGGTGGTCAATCCGTTTATCAATACCACGATCAGCGCCGGTGAGATCGGCCAGTAAATTATCGAACTGACGTTGACCATTGAGGGCGTAGACAACGCTGCGAATGAATTTATTGTCATTGCTGGCACGCGCATCGATCTGGCGAGCGAAAGCAGCGGTCAGGCCGGTCACTATCACTACACATACACTCGTAACTACGAAACAGGCACACTGACGATCAGCCATGAAGCGGGCGTAACCTCCGCTGCGGCACAAACGCTGGTCAACGGTATCGCTTACGTCAATGACACCGAACAGGCCACTACGGGCACACGCACTATAACGCTGACCAGCTTGCGCGATAACGGTGGCACCGAAGGTGAGGGGAACGACACCGGCGATCTGGCAATCAGCGCCACCATCGCGTTGGCCATCAATAATCCTCCCGGGTGGCAAAACAACATCACCAACCCCGATGCCACGCTCTACTACAACAATGGCACGCTGAGCGGATACGGTGAATACGTCACGGCGATCGCTGTGTCGGCGGATGGCAAAACGCTGTTGGTCAGCGGCAGCGACGGAGCCAATGCGGGTGGTAACAGCACGCTGCGCATCTATAGCCGTGACAGCACGACCGGTGAATTAACCCTGGTGCAAACCTTTATTCAGGGTGAGAGCGACAACCCGGATACAGCAGCCATTGAAGCCAACGGCCTCAGTGGTATCAACACGATGACGATGCATGGCAGCGATTTGTACGTCGCCGGTCACAGCGGCGATGCGGCTACCTACTCACTGGTGCGCTTCACCTACGATGCCACCACTGGCCAATACACCTACGCGGGGATCGTCGCCACCCAAGGGGTGGACGGTGCGACAGGGCTGGATGCACAGATCACCGAAATCGTGATTTCAGCGGATGGCACATCGCTCTATACCATCAACGGCCTGACGACGATTGATGGCTCTACCGGCAAATCGGTGTTAGCCCAATTCGCTCGCGATCCGGATACCGGTGCCCTCACCTATTTAGGCGAGTATCAAGGGGGTTCCGCAACGCTCGGCATGAATGCGCCAAGCGGCATAATCATCTCCGGGGATGGCAAATCGGTTTACGTTGCCAACAGCAGCAACAGCAGAAACAGCACAACAGCAGAAACAGCACAACAGCACAACAGCACAACAGCACAACAGCACAACAGCACAACAGCACAACAGCACAACAGCACAACAGCACAACAGCACAACAGCACAACAGCACAACAGCATGATCACCGTGTTTTCTCGCGATACGCAAACCGGAAAACTGACTTACGTCGGCCTGATCAATGATGCCAGCATTAGCGCCTATCCTGACAGCGCTGCGTGTCCCAGCGATAATCGCTATTTAGCCAATCTGCAAGACATTACCCTCTCCCCCGACGGCAATTTTGTTTATGTCGGTTCCGGGCAACAGGCCACGTTGTCCATTTTCAGCCGCAACGCCAGCGATGGCAGTTTGACCTATGTCGGCACGCTGGACCTCTATAACAAGGGCTATACCCCCGTCAATGCGCTTTCCGTACGCGAGTTGGTTATCTCTCAAGACGGCACAGCACTTTATGTTGGCATGAACGGCGGCTCAGTACTGGTGTTTAGTCGCGATGCCGTTACCGGTGCTCTGACGTTTGTCAGCGCACTCAATACCGGATCGCGCACCAACCACATTGCGGTCAGTGCGGATGGGCTTAATCTCTACAGCGGACGCAGTTCCGGCGGCACCGGGTTGGCGATCGTTTCTGCATTGCCGAATGCGACTTACACCACCAATGGATCAACGCGCTTCGCTGAGGGATTACACTTCTCCGATGTCGATGCGGATCAAATCACGGATTACAAAGGCACGACTCTGACCCTCAATCGCGCCAGCGGTGCCTCGGCAGACGATCAATTCGGTTTTAAGAATGGTTCCGGGTTGCGTCTGGAAAACAGCACCATCATGAAGGGCAAGACAACCATTGCCACCTTCGCAACGCAGGATGGCGTACTGACCATCACCTTTAGCGCTAATGTGGACAACGCCACCGCCAATCAGGTATTGAAGCAGGTCATGTACCTTAACACTGGTACCGAAGCGCCCGCGCGGATTGATCTGAACATCGCCGTGCTCGATAGCGGCGGCAAATCTGCCACAACCACCGTGGCGCTGCTGCTAACCGACCCACCGGTTGAACCCACGCTAAATGCAGAAGGTAAGCAGACCACCACCATCATCTCTACCAGCGGCCTGCCCGCAGCGGTCGATCTGTTCGATAATGTGGATGTAGGACTCGGCAGCGCGGGCGCTGCGCTCTCTGAACTGACCTTCACGATCAACCGTTCCGGCACCCATGAAACGCTGGTGATTGATGGCACCGCCATCTCGTTGACCGGCAGCGAAGGCGAGACAGCGCAAGGCCATCACTATAAGGTGACGGTTAATGATGGCACCACCACCATCACCCTCACACTTAAGGGTGACAACAATACGACAGATACAGTAAACACCCTGATCGACACGCTCCAATATCAGGTTACCAGCAGCGATGTCGCACAGGGCGCAGTCACCGTCACCCTGACACAGTTGGTTGATGCCGAAAATAATACCACCACACTCGATATCCACAGCACCGTTGCCGTGCTCGATACACGTTTGACGCCGCATCTGGGTGCCGAAACCGGCGCACTCGATTATGACAGTCTGTTCGATGTGAAAGACGAGCAAGGCAACTCGATCTTTACCGGCGTTCAGGGTATCACGGTGGTGGAGGATAAAATCTACCTGGTTCGCACACACTGCGATTGGGTTTATGACGAAACAACAGGCACCGGACAGGACGTTGAGTCCAACGTTCTGTATCTGGTCGAGAGTGATACCGACGGCACGCTCTACATGACCAAAAGCACTGACATCACCGGCTTGACGGACGCGGCACAAGTACGCGTTTCCAGCGATGGCAACAGCCTGTATGTCATTGATGCGGATAATATCGCGCTATTCGATGCCAACGATTTGCATGAAATTGGCGCCGTTGGCGGCGATCTCGACATGGTACGCGATGTGTTGGCACAGGGCGATAAAGTCTACCTCACCAGTGGCGATAGCCTGCTGGTGTTTACCCGCAGTGGAGAGACATTGACGCTCACCACAACACTCACCGACGCTGGAGATACCGGCCTGCAACTCGACGGGGCCAATGCCTTAACGCTGTCACCAGATGGCAAAACGCTGTTTGTCGCGACGTCCGGCGGTAAGCGGGTTTAGCGTCGGCGATGACGGCACCCTGACCTACAAGCAATCTATCGCCGGATCGACGGCCAGTGAGGAGGGTTACTACGCGTCTGCCATCACGATTTTACCCGACGGGAAATCGCTGTATGTAGTGGATAACAACACCTCGTTGCATATCTTTGCGATAGCACAAGATGGCACGCTCACTGCAACATCCACCCTGGCGATTGGCGAAGATGCCACCAGTGTCAAGCAGGTGCTGGTCTCCCCCGATGGTACCTCCGTGGTGATCACCGGAGAACTGGGTCGCAGCGAAAATTATAACACCTACAGCGTTATTCTCTATGCACGCGCTAGCGACGGTAGCCTGACACAGCTTCAGGCGGTGGAAGGTTTTGGCGATATAGCTAACTACAATGGCACAACGTTAAACGAAGTGCACTATGCGTCATTCAGTGCCGATGGCAAACAGTTGTACCTCACGGGAACCCTGAATTACGGTACGCCGGAAGGGATCATTGTTCTCGATCTCATTCCCAGCAGCGAAACCTTTACGGAAAGAGGCGATGCTGTCGCTCTGATCCCCAGCGGAACCTTGTCTGCCCCCGTCAACGATCAAAGCAGCTATCAAGGTGCCACGCTGGTGATTGAACGCACCGGCGGTGCACAGGCTGGAAATCGGTTAGGGCTTTCCGCTGGCAGCGGTCTGACCCTGGCGGAAGATGGCAAGATCTCTCTGGGAGACAAGGCGATCGCCAATGCCACGACCGATGCCAATGGCAAACTGACCCTCACTTTCCTGGCAGGCGTCACGCAAGCGGAAGCACAGCAGGTGCTGCGAGCTATTACTTATCAGTCCACCAGTAACGACCCGACGGCTGCTGGCACTGAGGCCACTTTCCGTATCCATTTCAATGATGGGCAAGATCATACGGCGGAGTTCACTACTGTGGTGAATCTCGTCGGCATTAACGATCCGGCAGTGGTCAGCACAGAACCAGTGAACTCAACCTACGTACCGGGCAACGATGCGATCACATTGTTCAAAAATACGGTCATAGACACCATTGAAACTGGCCAAAAAATCCATCGGGTAGAGATTTCCGTTTCCCCAGCCAGTGTAGGTGATGTGCTGCATGTAGAGGGGGGGAGATTTTGCTCGACAAGACCATCGACTATCAGGCTTTTGTTGGTGAAAGCGGAATGGAACACCGCGTCAGTGTCAGCAACGGCGTTGCCACCGTGACGCTGTATGTTGCGCGTGATGGAGCCAGCACCGCACAGTTGATCGATGGTATCACCTATAGCCACAGCGACGCAGAGGCTACGGGTAGCCGCACGGTGGGCCTGACCGTTTATGAGGAGGGGGACTGGCGGCAGGATCTTAAGACTGAATTCAGCGAAAAAACCGTCATCGCCTTCAAAGGCAGTGACGTCCCCGAAAACAGTGCCCCAGTCTACAACGATAACGCCGGGCTGAATCTGGGCACACTGCAAGCGGGCAGCGCGTATCACTACACCTTGCCGGCAAACCTGTTCACCGATGCCGATAACGACACGCTGACCTGGAGCGTCAGGGGTTTGCCAAACGGGCTGAATTTTGATGTGGCAAGCCGCACCATTTCGGGAACGCCTACCACATCAGGCACATTTACCGTGGTGCTCACAGCCAGTGATGGCAACGCGCAAGCCACGCACTCGCTCAACGTAACCGTTGCGCAAGCCCCTGTGGAACCGCAACCAGAAACGCCTGATAGCTCAGCCCCGGCCCCAGTGATCCTGACGACCTCATCAGCAAGCGTACCTGATGTGTTGAATGAACGGGAGCAGGAACAGCCCTTAAGCGCGATCGTGGCGGCACTGTCTCAAGCACCTTCACCGACAGCGGCACACACTCAATTACCGGCGCGATTTGCGGCAATGCAGTCTCACTCAGCAGCAGAACGCACCGCTGCACCGTGGGTGCTCGATCCCGTGATGCAAACGCTACTCCCACCGCTGGAAACGGTGAATTTTGCCGCGCGCGGCAACGCGGTTCAGCGTGACAGCACGCCGGGGCAAGCGACGGATTCAGCGCTGTTCCAGCGCGTACCCGGTCAAACCACGTCATTGGAATCGGCCTACAGCAGCCTACAGGGATCGTTGCAGCTCGCCAATGGTCGTCCTCTGCCCGCCTGGATTCAGTTTGATGCCCGCAGCGGTCAGCTACGCATCACCGATCCTGACGCCGTGCAGGTAAACCAGATCCAGCTGGCACTGAGCGCGCAGACGGCAGACGGCGCGCGTCGCACGATACCTGTCACGTTGCAAACCGGACACGAGGCATCGGCAAGTCAGCCAACGGATCGCGGTGCTTCCACCGCGTTGCCGCCGTTACCGGACGAAAGCGTGCAGGACAACTGCATTGAAATCGCATTGCCCACGGGAAAAACCGCGTTTAGCGAGCAGCTTAGCGCACCGCGTGCCGAGCAGGATGCTCTGCTGGCCGCACTGAGTGAATTGAGCCGTCTGCGCGCGTGACAGATGCGGGACATATTGCAGCATTTAACCATACGTTCAGTCGGTTGCGGGCCGTTTAGCCCACAGTCGACAGAGAATAAACCCATTACAAGAGGGAATAATCCGGTGAATCAGCACACAGCCACTTTCTGGGATAGCCAGCACCACCACCATCAGCCTGTCACTGCCGTGCGGCAACGGCTTTCTGGCACCAAAGCACTGCGTATCGCCGTCGCCCTTGCCTGTATCGGGCTGGCGGGCTGCGCCGTCAAACCGGAACCGATCACCACCGAGCAGCAGGTGGCACAGGCTCTGAGCGACAGAACGCAGATGTTCGCCAATCAGGAGCCGGTACGTGGCACCATTACGCTGGAAGAAGCCATTGCGCGTGCGTTGAAATACAACCTGCAACAGCGCGTGGCGCTGCTGGAACAGGCCATGGAAGATAACCTGCTTGGCGTCCAGAATCTAGATATGCTGCTGCCTAAACTGACTGCCCGTGCCGGGATGCAAACCCGCGACAGCGTTGCGGCGTCCAGCAGCAAATCAATCTCCAGCGGGCGGGAATCGCTGGAACCCTCCACCAGTCAGGATCAGACCACGCACACTGCCGATCTCTCGTTGAGCTGGAACGTGTTGGATTTCGGTATCAGCTACTTTAACGCCAAGGTGCAGGCCAACAAATAGCTGGCAGCAGAAGAGCGCAGCCGTCGCGTGGTGGCAGATATCACCCGGCAGGTGCGCACCGCCTACTGGGAAGCCGCCACCGCCCAGCGTTTACAACCGGAAGTCACCACCGCGCTGACGCAGGCTCGTCAGACACTGGACTATGCGCGTCAGACCGAACAACAACGGTTGCTGGCTCCGGTGGAAGCGCTGCGCTTCCAGAAAAACATGCTGGAGATGGTGCGCCAGCTAGAGATCGTCGACAGCGACCTGGTGGTGGCGAAATCGCGTCTGGCTGCGCTGATGAACCTGCCGCCCTCCAGCAAGTTTAACGTTGTGGTGCCGAGTGAAAGCAGTCTGGTGGCACCAAAGATCGTCTATTCACTCGACGATCTGGAAAACTTCTCCATGGTAAAACGCCCCGAGGTGCGCGAAGAGGGCTATCTGGCGCGTAACAGCGTGCTGGAAACCCGCAATATCGCTGCTGGGCCTGCTGCCGGGCGTTTCGCTGTTTGCCGGTGTGAACAGTGACAGCAACAGCTATCTGGTGAATCAGCAATGGGCCAGCGCCGGAGTTCAAGTCAGCGGCAATCTGCTTAACGTGTTGTCCTGGTCGTCGGTAAAACGTGCCGGTGAAGCCAATGAAGATCTGGCCGGAGTGCGCCGTCAGGCATTGCGTATGGCTGTACTGACGCAGGTGAACGTGGCCTGGCAGGAATACCAACAGAGCACACGCATGTTTGGGCGTTATCAGGAACTGGCGCGCATCCAGCGTGGCATCCTGAATCAGACGGCACTGAGCGTACAGCACCGGGCCGAGACGCAGATGGAACAGGTGCGGGTCAGCACCGAAACCATTCTCACCACGCGCGCACGCGATCGCAGCTTTGCCGACGTACAGAACGCGTTGGGCGCGGTCTACCAAGCGGCGGGGCTGGACGTGCTGCCGGATAACGTCAACGATGTCAGCCTGGCCGCATTGAGCAACAGCATCGCCCGCACCACGGGCACGCTGGAAAAAGGCGGTGTCGCCGTGCCGCGCCTGTCGCTGGCAGCGGCTGCGCCCGTGGCACCTGTAGTCGCGCCCCACCCGGCCCCTTTGCCAACCACAGCCACGGCGATCACTCCCGCCCCCACAACAGCATCAGCAGCCAAACCGTATCGCGTGGTCAACACCGATATGTGGGATAACCTGCAATCCCTTCAGGCGGGAGGCACACGGTAATGATGAGCAGCATGATTCGACCGCTGCTGCTGGCAAGCACGCTGGCTCTGCCCCTGTGGGGGCAGGCCGCGTAGGGTGACATTCGCGTTCAGCTCAGCGCACAGCGCTATAGCGTACTATCGAGCGAAATTGCCGGTAAAATCACCGATATCACCGTGAAAGAAGGTGAACACTTTAAGCAGGGAGATACCCTGCTGACCTTCGACTGTACGGTGCTGCGTGAGAAATTGAACTACTCCAGCGCGGCGGAAAACGCCTCGCGTAAAAAGCTGGCTATCGCCGACCGCCTCGACAAGCTCAATGCCATCAGTCTGTCAGAAGTGGATCAGGCACGCTCCACGGTCACCATGGCACAGGCGGAAAGCGGCGTGAATCGTGCCATGTTGCAACGTTGCACCATCAAAGCGCCCTTCTCTGGGCGCGTCACCGAAACCAAGGTCAAACGTTGGGAGTCCGTACCGGAAGGCAAGGAGCTACTGGCTATCTATGACGACAGCGCCTTTGAGTTGGAGATGATCGTGCCTTCTCGCTGGATGAAATTGGATTAACCTACCCGGCGGAGATTAGTCGTATCTCCTCCTCGGTGGAACCGGTGAGTCAGTCAGTGAAAGTGTTTGGACGTTTGGCCCTGCCGAGCGCGGGCTTACTGCCGGCCATGAGTGGTGTCACGCGGATAGCGCCGCCAGATGGCATCACTCCATGATCAGTCCGACCGCCGCGTCGGCGGCGCATACTGAGCAAGACCCACAGCTCAGGCTATTGTCCGAATTGCTGCAACTGCAACTGCAACTGCAACGGCGCGCTCGCGCGCGTGAAACGGCGGATGAATTGGCGTTTTTCATCGTCAATGAAACCCATTCGCTGGTAAAATATCGTCAGGCGTTGTTGTGGAGCAATGATCAGCAACGGTTACAGGCGGTCTCGGGATTGGCATCGCTCGATCACAATGCGCCTTTTAGCATCACCTTTAGCCGGTGGTGCCGTCAGTGGCAGGCAGAACAGCGTCAGAGCAGCACGCTACGCTGTCAGGATCTGCCGGTTGAGGATCAGGCGTTGTGGCATGAGCATCTGCCCGAACACCTGTTGTGGCTGCCATTGCGAACCGCACAGGGTGAAACCTCACTGGCGCTGATTCTGGCGCGCGAAACGCCGTGGCTGGCACCAGAAATCCTGTTGCTGGACACGCTGGCAGAACCTTACGCCCACGCGTGGTCCAGCTTGCATAAACAGCGCCGTCCTACGCCGACACACCCGAAAAAACGCCGCATGATGCTGTTTGGCACCGTAGCATTGGCGTTAATCATGCTGATCCCGGTGCGCCAATCCGTGCTGGCCCCGGCAGAGATTGTGGCGCATCAACCGGTGATGGTGCGTGCGCCTGTCGCTGGCGTGGTAGACGATATTCTGGTGCGCCTCAATCAGCCCCTGGCGCGGCTGGATGCACGTGAACTGGAAAACCGACTGGAAGCCGCGCGCCAGACGTTTGCCACCGCCGACGCCCAGTATCGTCAGGAACAACAACAGGCGCTGTTTGATGCCAACAGCAAGGCCAGTCTGGCGGTTCTGCAAAGCCGCCGCGAGCAGGCGCAAAGCGAGCGAGACTTTCTCCTGCGCCAACTGGAGCGTATGCAGTTGACCTCACCGCGCGACGGCGTGGCGGTGTTTGATGATGCTAGCGAATGGATTGGCCGTTCAGTGGCGGTCGGAGAGCGGATCATGATGGTCGCCGATCCAAAAGATGTGGAACTGGAGATCCAACTGCCTGCCGCGGATGCAATTGCGCTGGAAACCGGCGCAGATGTGCGACTATTCCTGAATGTCGCCCCCAATGCCGCTCAGGAGGCGCAACTGACGCAAATAGGTTATCGTGCGGCGCTCACACCGGATAACGTAATGGCCTACCGCCTGCGCGCCCGCTTTACCGAGGACGATGCGCAACGGCGCGTCGGGCTAAAAGGCACAGCCAAGCTGTACGGTAAGCGCACGCTGCTGGTCGCTTACCTGCTGCGTAAACCGCTGGCGACGCTACGCGTCTGGCTGGGGGTCTGATGCTGCCGGGAACCCCTTCGGCTTCTGCGCTCAGCCCGTTACGGGATGAGCTGATTTTGCATAAAGGCCCAGCGAACCGCGATGGTTCCCCCAGTTGGACGTTGGAAGATCCGCTGCGCGGCCTCTATTTTCGTATCGGTTGGCCAGAGATGGCGATGCTGTCTCGCTGGTCACTGGGTGACGCCGCACGCATTATTACGGATATCCAACAGGGGTCGACGCTGGCGCTGGATGAAAGTGATGTGCACTACTTCAACCACTTTCTGCAAGTCAACAGCCTGACGCGCGTCAGCGGGGATAAAGCGTTGGCGCAATTTTCTCAGCAAGTACAGCGCTCACGGGTATCACTGTGGCGCATGTTATTGAAGAACTATCTTTTTTTCCGTATTCCCCTGTGGCACCCGGATCGTTTTCTTAGCGCTACGCTGCCAGGGGTTTCGCTGTTTTATCACCGTTCATTCTTAACGCTGACGCTGCTGGCTGGCATGCTGGGGCTGTTCCTCGCCGGACGGCAATGGGACACTTTCACCCACACGTTTCTGCATTTTTTCACGCTGGAAGGTGCCGCACTGGCCGGGCTCACGCTGTACTTTACCAAGATCCTGCATGAGTTCGGCCATGCCTACGCCTGTAAACATTTTGGCGCGCGCGTAGCCACCATGGGTGTGGCATTTCTGGTGATGATGCCGATGCTCTACACCGATACCTCCGGGTCGTGGAAACTGACGCGTAGGCGTCAACGCATCACCATCGGTGCTGCCGGTATGCTGACCGAACTGGCGCTAGCTGCCTGGGCCACCTTAGCCTGCAGCTTCCTGCCGGATGGCATGCTGCGCAGCGCTGCCTTTATGCTCGCCACCACCACCTGGATCATGACGCTAGCGGTCAACCTGAGCCCGCTGATGCGGTTCGACGGTTACTTTTTGCTGTCGGATACCTTGCAGGTGCGCAACCTGCAACAGCGCGGCTTTGCCATGGGCCGCTGGCAACTGCGCGAATGGCTGTTTGGTCTTGTGGATGCGCTACCCGAGATCTTTCCCCGCTGGTTGCAGCGCACGCTGGTTGGCTATGCCTTTACCGTATGGGTTTACCGCCTGTTTCTGTTTACCGGTATCGCGATTCTGGTCTATCACATGGCCTTTAAGCTATTGGGCATGCTGTTGTTTGCCGTGGAGATCGGGGTTTTCGTGGTGATGCCCATCGTCAATGAAGTGCGCGCGTGGAGTCAACGCCGCAAGGACTACCGCATGAATCGCAATATGATAACCACCCTGACGCTCAGTGTCCTTGTGCTGCTTCTGCCCTGGCAACGAAGCGTTTACGCGCCTGCCTTGCTGCGAGCAGAACAGCAAAGCAGCCTCTATACGACGTTACCCGCCATGCTCGCCAGTATCGCGGTAAAGGTAGGTCAACCTGTTCAGGCCGGGCAAGTGTTGTTTCAGCTCTCGTAGGAACCGTTAACCCACGAGCGGCAGCAGTTGGAGCGACAAATCGCTACGTTGGAGTGGCAAAGCACATTCCAGTTGTTCAATAAGGAGACCGCTGGCGATCACCTGCGTGTCAAGCAAGAACGGGATGCCGCACAACAGCGTTTGCAGGTGCTGTTACGCCAATCCGAACAGCTAACGGTGCGCGCCCCGATGGATGGCGTGGTGGCAGATATGGCAACACCGCTGTCGGAGGGAGAGTGGCTTGGACAAGGTGAATGGCTGGCAATCGTCACTCAGCCTGTCGGCGGGCTGGTAGAGGCTTTCGTTTCTGAAAAAGAGTGGCTGCGCCTTCGCACCGGTGATCACGGTACGTTTTACGCTCAGGATGTTAACCACAGGGCGATACCCGTCACCATCGCCGATATTGACAGCACGGCCGCACGCGATCTGAACAATGTGCCGGAGTTGGCTTCCCTCTACGGCGGTGCAATCCCCACCCTGAGCGATGGACAGCGTAAACTCCACCCGGAACAGGCGGTATATCGTGTCCTGCTACGGCTTCCGCCTGATTTTCATGCTCCGGGGCAAGTGCTACGCGGTACGGCAGTGATGGAGGGTGAAGCGCAAAGCCTGTTGGTGCGCGGCTGGAAACTCGCATCGGCAGTATTGATTCGCGAGCTCTCCTTTTAAATCATTATTTGGCATAACTCACTATAAGAAAAAACAGTGTAGCGAGTGATTTTACCCTTCAGTATCAGTGCTATATGGAACATTTTCAGCAAGAAAACAAGTGGCTGTAGCGCATACTGAGCGCTAATCACGAACAACAAGGAAGATGACATGATTATCACACTCTACAAGTCCCCGAACCTCAGCCCCCTCATTGCGCAAGAGAATTGTAAGAAAGCACAGGCTCCGAAGAAAATAACACTTCATCTTATGAAAAAGATTGAAAACAGCTTGCTCACCCTGCTGACAGCGCAACGAGAGCTGTTTCTGTTTCACAACGCCAAAAAACACCCTTGTTTGAAAAGCGTATACCGCAGTGCGGTTAAAGAAGGCCATCAGGGCCGCTGCCAGGCGATGGGTATCGCGGTCACTGCGGTCGACGACATTTTTAAAAATACCAAACTGAGGGGAACGGCAACGCGCATCTGTCAACAAACGCCCCGTAATAACACGCTCCCACTGGAAAAAGATCCGGTTATGGCGCTGCGCGGTAAGAAATTTATCGAGACTTTTTTGGTGCACAAGACAACGTTGGATGAAGAAACCTACCTCACCGCGCTTGGCATCGGCTACCAACTCAAAAGGCTCAAGTTCGATCCGGTGCTAACGGATATGTTTGCCCAGGTATGGTACGAGCGGGAGCAGTTGTTAACCCCGGAGACCATTACTCAATCAAAGGCGCGCTCACGAAAACAAAAATAATTTTTTCTGCTCAATGACGTTATGGACAATTGATGGAGTAATTTAACGCTGCTTGCCCACATCGTTCAGTGCCTCCATTGCCGGGCTGATGAGATAGCTAAGGAATGTCCTGTCCCCGGTTTTGATTTCCGCAGTAACCTGCATACCGGGTTCCAGTTGCCACTCATCGGGCCCAACGCGCAACGTCCTGTTCTTTAGCGCAATGACCGCGCGATAAACCAGCCCTAGTTCCTTATCCTCTGTAGCATCGGCAGAAATCTTTTGTAGCGTGCAATCTCCCCAGCCATAACGAGTAAAATCAAATGTGTCGATTTTTACCGTTACCGTTGCCCCACCCGCAAAAATCCCACATCCTGGTTTTTAATCATGACTTCCGCTACCAGTTCGCTATCGACGGGGATAATTTTGGGCAGTTCCTGTGGCGGTTCGACAGCGTCTCCCGCATCACGGAAGACTAGCGAGTTAACGATACCCTCTACGGGTGAGCGCAAAGTATACTGCGCTATTTGAGCATTAACCTGCTTAAGTTGGCTCGCCAACAGGTGATGTTCATGTTCACGCTCCGCGATATTCTGAGCTACCGAATTGATTTTTTCCGCCCTTTCGCTGCGTTGTTCCTGTTCCAACTGCGCCAGACTACGGCGACGTTCTTCCAGATTTGCCACTACGCCATCGACAGCATGATGCGCTTCCAGATATTGCTTTTTGATCTCTAATAAGCTGTCACGACTGGTTATATTTTTATGGTACAAGCTCTCAATCGCCTGATATTGTTCTTTCAAAACCATCAGTTGCTCGTCAGCCAGCCGTTTACGAGATTGATGGCCCATTGTTTGCGCGTGTAATACCGCCTTTTTGCTTTCATATACTGCTTTCTCATACCGATCATTTTCTACCTCGGTCATCAGCAGTGCAGCTAGCCGATCGGCTAACAGAGAATCTTCACGCCGGTAACGATCAGGAAATATGTTGGACCACATTTATCCGTTGTAATACCGATTGAGTATATCGAGTCGAACAAGTTGAAAACGATTTAGCTTCTGTCTCAGTTTCAGTTCTTCGGCACGCTCATCCAACTGCTGGCTATTCAGTTTAATGAGCACTTTTCCTTGCTTAACGGTCATACTGTCCCGTACCAACACGCTGGCAACTTCTGCGGTAACCGCGGTACTGACAGGTAGAGACAGTTCTCTCACCGCCACCTTACCGTGAGTCACGGTCACAATATCGACCTTGCCCTCGCCGCCCACGTTACGGCGAGGGCAAGGGAAACCATAATTTCCCATAACATTGCTCTGCCTACGGGAGAGGGCGGCGTATCCTGGATTTCAATGACCGCAGGAAGAAATTCACGATAGTGTGCTTTCATCACGCGTCTCCCTGCTGCAAGGCATAAAGCCGGGCATACAGCACCCCCAAAGCCAGAAGCTCGTCATGCGAACCTTGCTCACTTACCTTGCCTGATATCATGGCAATAATGCGATCGGCACGGCGCACCGCCGATAACCGATGCGCGATAATAAATACCGTTTTGCCACGGCATATTTCGGCCATATTATTCTGAATCACGCGTTCTGATTCATAATCCAGCGCACTGGTGGCCTCATCAAAAATTAATATTTTAGGTTGAGTGATAAGCGCTCGTGCAATACCAATACGCTGTTTTTGCACACCGGAAAACAGATTGCCTTGTTCACCGACCGGGGTGTCATACCCCAGCGGTAGCGCGCTGATAAACTCATGCGCGCCTGCCAGCGTGGCCGCCGAAATAACCTGCTCGATGGGCGAGTTAGGCAACGCTAACGCAATGTTGTCGCGCACTGTGCCAGAAAAAATCTGGGTCTCCTGCAATACCACACTGACGCTTCGCCGCAGCCAATATGGATCGGCATGGGCAATGTCGGTGTCATCAATAAAGATCTGCCCAGACAAAGGGAGATAAAGACGCTGTATCAGCCGAGCCAGGGTACTTTTACCCGAACCAGAGCGACCAACAATGCCAATGATTTCCCCTGCCTGCACAGATAAGTTGAGGCCATCCAATACGGGAGGCACATCAATACCGTAGGAAAATCGGATATCGGCAAAACGCACGGTCCCCTGTATTTCCGCAAGCGTTACGCCACTTTGCTGCTGATGCTCTGGCGGGACATTCAGAATTTCTCCCAGGCGTTTAACGGAGATAGAGACTTGCTGTACATCTTGCCACAGTTGCACCAGACGTAAGATCGGGCCGGTAACTTGTCCAGCAAACATATTAAAGGCAACAAGCCCTCCAACCGTCATTCCCCCGTCAATCACCAACCGAGAGCCATACCACAAAATAACTACGCTAGTGATTCTGCAGATAAAATGCGATATCTGATTCACGATATTGCTCAAATTGCCGGTTTTAAAGCTACTGCTGACAAACACCGCCGTCTGTTCATCCCAGCGACGCGTCAGGTGATGCTCGACGGACATGGCCTTGACGGGTTCAATGGCTGTAATGCTCTCAACCAGAAAAGCCTGATTTTTCGCCCCCTGACGAAACTGATCCTCTAATCGACGCCGCAGTGGTCGAGTAATGACAGCCGACAAAACAACATAAGGCAGCAGGGATATCAGGACGATAATGGTCAAAGAAAGACTATACATCGCCATGACCACAAAAAAGACGACCGTGAATAACAGATCCAAACCTAACGTCATTGCACTGCCGGTTAAAAACTCTCGTACTGTTTTGAGCTCATGCACGCGTGCAACGGTCACCCCGGTCTGACGCCCACGAAACCATGCCAAAGGGAGCGACAGAAGGTGACGATAAAGCAGCGAACTCAACGTGGCATCAATACGTTGCGAGGTATGTGCCAACTGGTAGTTACGCAACCCATCCAGCACTACATCCGCCAGCGTGACACAAATCATCCCCAGCGCCAGCACATCCAAAGTCGACAAACTTTGATGTACCAATACCTTATCCACGACAATCTGAAAAAATAAGGGAAGAATCAGAGCCTGTATCTGAATAAAAAACGAGGCAAGCATGATCTCAGCCATCAGCCTTTTATAGCGAACAAAAGCCTGAGTAAACCAGCGTAAATTAAATTTTTGAGCCAAATTTCCAGAGAAAAAACGCCGGGTGAACATAAAACCGCTTACGGCCTGCCCCTGAGCGGGATGGAAAGTTGCAGATTGATCGCGAGCTATATCATGTATCAGCCACTTTCCCTCTTTAACCGCCAGCAGCAAGACATACCCTTTGTCTGGCAAACAAATCAAAGCAGGTGTAGGCATGTCTCCTGAAACAAAGATACGGTGGGAGTATCGACAGCGTAAACCGCAGTGACGCTCAGCACGAACCAGTTGCACGTTGATATGATGGTTTGCATCGATGCCGAACTGCGCTCGCAATGCCTCAATGTTGACAGCATTACCGTGGTACCCGGCGATCAATGCCAACCCTTGCCACACGTATTTATCCTGAGACATGCCCTGCCTCCATTAATACGAGCGAGAAGATTGCTGAAGATGCTGATTCGATGATGCCCTTGCTAACGACAGCGAGACGGAGGAGACGCTGGCATCGTCTTCTTCTCCCTCAGCCATAAACTGAACGACATTTTGAGACAATTGAGGTATCGAACCTCCAACACGTGGAACTATTGGTTTTGTAGTAGGTAACGGCACTCCATCCAGAAAATGCTTTCGAATATCCTGCGCAGTCCACACAGTGCCGTCATAAAACTCTGTACTACTTGTGCTGTAAGGTTCTGGAAACAGAGAAACTTGATTTTCGTGTGATGTCACTCCTTTGATTTCCATGATTAGCAGGCCGTGTGGGGAAGTGCCTTCATAAATAGCGTTGTTATAATAAGTGCCGTGGTGGTCTGAATTACTTTTTATCTGTGTAAACGTGACATCTGCGGGTGTTATCCCGTGACCATAACGGACTAATTTATCACCAAAGCCATCTTGCCGCGTGGCAATGGTGACAGTAGCCTTTTCTCCAGTAAGACAAGAACGGGATATTCCTTTATCGTCATCGAAACGCTCATCACAGACGCCACTTGTTGATGGGCCTTCAAGCGCAACACAGTGATTTTTACCTAGCGCACCACCAATGATATTTAAGTGAATTTGGGCTATATCTCCAACGCCACCATACTGCTGAGCAAATGCACCCATATCCCACTGAGAGCCATCAGAAAACTCAACACGTTCCACTTGTGGTCCTACGGACCCAAAGAAATCTTTTATGGTAACGCTATCTTCACTGTTTCTGATCTTAAGCGTTAAATCATTCCGGCTCCCTACATGACTACGCTGTAAGGTCACTTGCTCCGGTAATATTGCTGAACCAAATCGTAATATATCTACATCATCAGGTGTTCGTTTGCACTCTGTGATGATATCGTTGCCATCTCCTGAACGAAAATGATAGATATCGGAACCACTTCCTCCTTGTAAGAGATCGTTGTTGGTCCCTCCCATTAATTCGTCATTCCCTATCCCTTCATTTAAATTGTCATGCCCCTCTCCGCCATACAAAATATCATTACCTTCCCTCCCTTGAAGTAGATCATTGCCACCGCCCCCATATAATTTGTCATCATGCCTAGTACCAAAAATGCTATCATGTCCAGCTACACCAACCAGCGTTACAATATCAATATCTAATCTTTTATCTTGTTCAGATAAAGAACTTCGCGGTGGCAGTAACCACTCAGTATTATGAGAATCACGAATCCCACTCTTTGTTACTTCAGAATGTAACTTATAAGCCCTATCTCTATAAGTGTCTGCAAAGTAAGAGTATAAATTTCTTGAGCATAAAAACGATGCTACGCCGCTCATGGCGGCTTTACTCGCCAAGGCAGGGTTTCTCATATGTTGATTAGCCAAGCGTGCGCTCTGACCGATGACTTCAACCCAACCTTCGATATCATGTTCGTTATCCTTAAGTCTTACCACTGACTGCCTAAAACTGGCGTCACTATTAAGTGAAGACTCAATAGATTGTGAATGCTTGTCATACTCTTTGAAAAAATGTTGTAAACATGACTTAAACGAATCTTGAAACTCACGGTAAAACTGAGTTTTTCCCTTTTTATCTCTGTCTATTAAAATATTATCATCGTTCCATGAACCATTCATAAAACACTCCTATTATGAATTAACATTGAATCTTACATAATTTCACCACCTCGCTTAAGTTAAAAATAAAAAATCAAAAAAACAAGTCATTGAAATAAACACATCAGAGATGATGAGATAAATGAAGCATATACAACAAACTTTATCGTGAAGATATTAATCATCACAAGTAAAAACCACATTACCAACACCATTAAATATATAACAAAACGTTCCATAAAATTAAAACAAATCACATCCATTTTATATGGCTATTTATATTTTCATTAAAGACATTAATTAAATAAAAAACAAAGTGTTTTTCCCACTTCAAAAAAGCAAGATGATATTGATTTATTTATTTTTCATTTAATATGAGACTGCATTTATACATACGAAGTCCATTCATATTATGGACATATAAAAATAGGGATATACAATTTAAAAAAATCTTCATTGGATTAACGTTGGCACAAGTTAACATTGCCCATACTAACCAGATTTTCTTCGTCTATTAAACCAGATATACCATTTGACCCCGCTCACAGACTCATGAATACTTTTTCACATAACAATAGCAAAACGACAAGGGAATCCTTTCCGGTAAAGCATCCCCCAACAGGAGTAAGCAATGAAAAGAGCAATGATTGCAGTAAGCATCGCATTAGCGAGCGTCACGCTGGCACTGCCGTTGACCAGTCAGGCATCGGTGAAAGAGGAAATGCGTGCCATGGCAGGCAGCTTTAAAGGTGCCAACAGCGCCAGCGATGCGGCTACGCTAAAATCTGAGTTACAAACCATAAAGGAACACGCCACCAAGGCCAAAGCCGATCCCTAGTTTAACAAAGGGCCTGACAGTCAGGTATTTAAAGAAGGTTTGGGCAAGTTGATTACGCAAATCGATGATGCCATTGCGCTAGTGGATGCAGGAAAATTATCTGAAGCGAAAACCGCGACAGATAATCTGAAAAAAACCCGTGCGGAGTACCACAAGAAGCTCGGTGTATAACATCCATCCGGTGGCCTCTCTGCGGGCCACCGGATCGCGAGCCAGTTTCAATTCACGCACTTACATGTTTACGCAAAAAATTCTCGATGCCTTGCTCGTCCAAACGATAGCGAATCCATTCACTTTGTGCGTTAGCACCAATACTGTCGTAAAAATCGATAGCAGGCTGGTTCCAACCCAGTACGCTCCACTCCAGGCGACCACAGCCACGCTCTTTGGCCAATTTTGCCACATGCGCTAACAACGCTTTGCCCGCACCATGCTGACGGAAACGTTTGGCTACATAGAGATCTTCAAGATAAATACCGTTTTTACCCAACCAGGTAGAGTAACTCATAAAGAATACCGCGTACCCAACCGGTACTCCATCAATGGCACAAATCAAGGCTTCTGTGCGCGTATCAGGGCCAAAGAGCGTTTTTTCAATGTCTTCCCGCGTCGCAATCACTTGATTACGGGAAAGTTCATATTCCGCTAGCTCAATAATCATATCTAAGATCACGCCCGCATCTGCTTTCTGAGCGGGATAAATGGTTATATTCATCATCCTTTCCTGTTATAAACGCCAACATTGCTTCCCGATGCAACCTTAGAGCGGTTGCAGTATGAACAGCATTTTGTTCATTGGGCGATAATAATCACGTCACGGCGCTATTTCATTACGCCACGGCGAGGTCAAGAACGAGCATATCAGCGAGTGCAAGGGTCACTATCACGGAGGAAAACAACAGGGTGTAGGAGAAAAAATAAATCGCAGAAAAGGTATCCTGCTAGCGCAAACGCACCATGGAAAAAGGCCCACCATAAACGGCCCCCGTATCGAGATAGATCTGATTGGCATAGGCGCACACCTTTTTAAGCGGCGTGTGTCCGAAGATAAAATGGTCGGCTCCCTCGATCCGCTGATAGTCGCCAGACTGCGCTCGTTGCAACCGCCTGCGCCCCCACACGACATCATCTACATTGACAGGCAGGCCCAAATCATAGCGCGCAGAGGGATAATCCGCATGAGCAATAACATAAAGGCGCGTTTGCACGTTAACTTCCAGAACATGTGGAAGTGACGCCGTCAATTGGATCAGTCGATCGATGGAATGACGGTGTATCGGACTCAACTCGAAATACCAGTCACCGCCATTGTTGCGCCAGTGGTCACGGCTTTCTCCTTGCAACGCAGCATACGCCATACATTCATGATTACCAGCCACTGAAATGAACCAGGGAGCATCCAACAGTGCCAGACATGCCGCGCTGTCTGTTCCGCGATCGATAAGATCGCCGACGGCTATCAGCAAGTCGCAACGTTCATCAAATTTTCGTGCAATCAATTGCTGCTTCAATTGTTGATAGCAGCCATGAAGATCCCCAACCACCCACACATGGCGATAATCATCCCCACGAATACTGCGGTAGCGAACAACCTCGCGCATTTTAACCTCCAGACTGCAATGACGCCTTAAAGTAATGTTGCGTGCCATGGGCGCTGTTCATGCAATCAGGGAGTAAAACCACAAAATCGCAAAATCACACAGACACACATAATTATGCGTAACAGATTGCCGTCGATCAGCATGAAAAAGATCCGAGACAAGAAAAAAAGCGATTCTTATAAAAGGAACGCAGGATTACGCGGTGCTGTTATTGGCGATACAGGCCCTATGGTGCCCTGAAGGGAAGTCAGTAGAGGTTCTCACACCGCCACACCGGAAGCCGGGATGGCGGCAACACCGTTGTCGTGTTAAGCGGATTAAAGCGCCTCCACCGCCTGATCGCATTCAGGTACAGAAAATTTTGCATAGTGCAACGCATGGTGCACCTGTTGTTTTTCACTCTCGGGGTAAAACTGCGCATCCAGCAGCAGCGTCCCAATCGCTTGCGCATCCAGCATGGTAAAGGTGGTCCGAAGCGCCAGAGCGATATCAGGCCCGCCATAACACATATTGCGCAATAACACCGCCAACTCATCGGCAGAGATCTTTCCCTGATAAACCGTATACAGCACATAGGCAATCAGTTTGGCATTTAAAACACTAATGCGGGAAATACCATGATAATGCCCGCCCAATGCCTGAATCATATGCTCGACGGCCTGAGTCGGCGTTTTCCCCTGATCGCGCAGAGACGTTAACGCCGTAACGAGTTTGTTCTGCAACTCATCTGCCATCATCCAGTCCTCTTATTATGCCCCTGCTCAATGGCTCTGCATCGCCGGGGTTCAGGTAACATATCGCATTTTTTGTCAGGGCAATATCGGTTTAAGAGAAAAATTAACAATTTTCAATATAGCGACGTTACTAACTGATTTTTATTAATATTATTAGGTTTTATGTGAAACAGAGGCCCTTCGCAAAATAGGCAGTTACCAGGTTATGTGATAGATTCGTCTGCAAAGATGCTCATTTACACGAATTTATACATCTGAGCACATTATGGTTCATTCAAACCCATTTATCTGATGCGATAATGCAAAAAAGCAATCGTATTTCATTCTCTGAGCAAGCAAGTTAAGGTTAAATCATGATCACCACTGACGGTAACAGAGCAGTCGTTTCTGTCGCCTGGCGAGCAAACGACGTCATCGCCATCTACCCGATTACCCCAAGTTCTTCCATGGCAGAACAGGCTGCCGCATGGTCGAGCGATGAGCGTAAAAACTTGTGGGGAGATACCCCACGGGTGATCGAAATGCAGTCGGAAGGCGGTGCGATTGCCACAGTGCACGGGGCGTTGCAGACAGGGGCGCTGGCGACATCGTTTACCTCATCGCTGGGATTGCTGTTGATGATCCCGACACTCTACAAGCTGGCCGGACAGTTAACCCCCTTTCGTGCTGCACGTTGCCGCCCGAACCGTCGCTACTCATGCGCTCTCCATTTTCTGCGATCACTCCGACGTGATGGCGGTGCGCCAGACGGGCTGTGCGATGCTGTGTGCCAACACCGTGCAAGAAGCACAAGATTTCGCCTTGATTGCACAAATCTCCACGCTTAACAGCCGCGTCCCCTTTATCCATTTCTTCGACGTTTTCCGCACTTTACATGAAATCAATAAAGTGAAACCGCTCAGTGATGAAGTATTGCTGAAACTGCTGCCCCAGGATGCAATTGCTGCACACTGTGAGCGTGCGCTTACACCAGAACGTCCGGTGATTCGTGGCACCGCCTCCAATCCGGACACCTTCTTCCAGGCACGCGAAGCCACCAACCCATGGTACAACAACACCTACTCTCACGTTGAGCAGGCGATGGATGCTTTTGCTGAGGCCACCGGACGTCGCTATCAGCCGTTTGAATATTACGGGCACCCTGAAGCGACGCGCGTGATTGTGCTGATGGGCTCGGGAGTAGGCACGTGCGAAGAAGTGGTGGATGCCCTGCTAACCCGTGGTGAAAAAGTGGGCGTGCTTAAAGTGCGTCTGTATCGTCCGTTCTCAGCGCAGCACCTGCTCGATACCCTTCCGCAAACCGCGCAGAGCATCGCCGTGCTCGATCGCACCAAAGAACCCGGTGCCCTGGCAGAACCGCTTTATCTGGATGTGATGACCGCACTGGCGGAAACCTTCTCCCGTGGGGAGCGGGCAACATTACCGCGTACCATTGGTGGCCGTTACGGTTTGTCTTCCAAAGAGTTCACACCACAGTGCGTGCAGGCTATTTTTAATGAGTTAGTGCTTGCTAACCCGAGACCGCTTTTCACCGTGGGTATTTATGATGATGTGACCCACCTTTCCCTGCCGTTGCCGGAACAACACTTCCCCTCCAGCGCAGGACTGGAAGCGTTGTTCTACGGGCTCGGCAGCGATGGCACTGTTTCCGCCACCAAAAATGCTATCAAGATTGTCGGTTCCAGCACGCCGATGTTTGTACAGGGCTATTTCGTCTACGACTCCAAAAAAGCGGGCAGCCTGACGGTATCGCACATGCGCGTTGGCCCGCACCCGACCAATTCGGCCTATCTGATCGATCAAGCCAATTTCGTCGCGTGCCACCAGTGGCAGTTCATTGAGAAGTACGCCATGGTGGAACGCTTGAAACCTGGCGGTATCTTCCTGATAAACACCCCTTACAGCGCCGACGACCTGTGGCACCGCTTGCCACAAGAGGTGCAGGCAGGCCTGAATCAACGTCAGGCAAGGGTCTATTGCATCAACGCAGCCAAAATTGCCCGTGAATGTCAGTTGGGTGCGCGTATCAACACCGTGATGCAAATGGCGTTCTTTCATCTCTCGCAGATTTTGCCTAGTGATGCGGCCGTAGAGAAACTGCGCAGCGCCATCGAAAAGAGCTACGGTAGCAAAGGTGAAGAGCTGGTCGTCCGCAACTGGAAAGCGTTGGAAGCCACACTGGCGGCGCTGGAATCCGTTGCGCTGGCAGCGGTTAATCCTGAAAGTCCGCAACGTCCACCCGTGGTGTCCGATGCCGCGCCAGACTTCGTTAAAACGGTAACGGCAACCATGCTGGCCTGACTGGGCGATACCTTACCCGTTTCCGCCCTACCGCCCGATGGCACCTGGCCCACCGGCACCACCCAGTGGGAAAAACGGAACATTGCAGAGGCCATTCCGCTTTGGAAACCAGAGCTGTGTACGCAGTGTAACCACTGCGTCGCCGCCTGCCCGCACTCGGCTATCCGTGCCAAAGTGGTGCCTGCTGAGGCCATGAGCCATGCGCCTGATTCACTGCAATCTCTGGATGTCAAAGCGCGTGATATGCGTGGTCAGAAGTATGTATTGCAAGTCGCCCCGGAAGATTGCACGGGATGTAACCTGTGCGTCGAGGTGTGCCCGGCGAAAGACCGTCAACACCCTGAGATCAAAGCCATCAACATGGAGTCCCGCCTAGATAATCTGAGCCTGGAAAAAACCCACTTTGATTTCTTCCTGCAATTGCCGGAAATCGACAAGAGCAAGTTGGAACGTATCGACATCCTCACGTCACAGTTGATTACGCCGCTGTTCGAGTACTCGGGTGCCTGTTCCGGTTGCGGTGAAACGCCATATATCAAACTGTTAACGCAGCTCTATGGCGATCGTTTGCTGGTCGCCAACGCCACCGGCTGCTCATCTATTTACGGCGGCAATCTGCCCACCACGCCGTGGACCACCGATGCCAATGGGCGCGGTCCAGCCTGAGCCAACTCGCTGTTTGAGGATAACGCCGAATTTGGTTTAGGTTTCCGTCTCAGCGTGGATCAACATCGCCAGAGCGCCTTGCGTCAGCTCTTGCAGTTAGCACCGCAACTCCCCGCCAATCTGGTGAGCACCTTGCAGGAAGAAAACATTGTGCCAGATCTGCGCCGCCAGCAAATTGCGCAGCTGCGCGAACGGCTTGCCAGCCTCAATGAACCGGTGGCTCGTGAACTTAGCCACGATGCCGACCATCTGGTAGACAAATCCGTCTGGCTGATTGGCGGTGATGGCTGGGCTTATGATATTGGCTACGGCGGTCTGGATCATGTGATGAGCCTGACAGAAAACGTCAACGTGCTGGTGCTGGATACCCAGTGCTATTCCAACACGGGCGGTCAGCAATCCAAGGCGACACCGCTGGGTGCAGTCACCAAATTTGGGGAAAAAGGTAAACGCAAGGCGCGTAAAGATCTGGGCATCAATGTGATGATGTACGGCCACGTTTATGTCGCACAGATTTCACTGGGCGCACAGCTTAACCAAACGGTGAAAGCAATTCAGGAAGCGGAAGCCTGGCCGGGTCCATCCTTAATCATCACCTACAGCCCCTGCGAAGAACACGGCTACGATCTGGCGTTCAGTCACGATCAGATGCGTCAACTGACGGCCACCGGATTCTGGCCACTCTATCGCTTCGATCCGCGTCGTGTGGAAGAAGGCAAACCGGCGTTGGTCACCGATTCCTGTCCGCCCTCCAGCAGCCTGAGTGAGACGCTGTTGAAAGAGCAACGCTTCCGTCGGCTGAATACGCAAATGCCGGAAGAGACCGCGCGGTTGCATGAAGAAGCGGAAGAGGATCTGCGTCGTCGCTTTGACTTCCTGACAATGATGGCAGGTAAAGCAGAAAAGAACGCTCAAGAATAAGGTCGCAATATACGACGAGATCCTCAGTGCAAGCCGAGGATCTCGTGAGGAAAATGCGCGCTAGCAAAAGATCTGGCTGACGGCTTCGGCCACGGTCTCTACATGATGTTCCTGCAACTGGCTGATACTGAGCCGAATAAATTCCCCGTTTTTTACCCCTGCCCCCACACCAACCCTCACGGCAATGCCACGTACGGCCAGGGTTACCAGAGCATGGCGCTCCGAAGGCACTGGCAACCAGATACACAGCGCATCGCTTTCTGGTACATGAATGCCCCGTCGAGCCAGCGCATCCACTAACGCCTGACGTCGCCGGTGATAAACCTGTTTGGCATGTGTAATATCGTGCTGTGCCTGAGCATCGTTCAATAAATAAGCCAACGCGCCTTGCAGTATCCGGCTACTCCATCCGACGCCAAAATGGCGGAAGGATTGAAGCTGGTCCATTCGGGTTTTACTGCCCGATATCACTGCCAAACGTAAATCCGGTCCATAGGCTTTGTAGTAAGAGAAGACATGAATTGCACGTTCAGGATAATAGCGCCCCAAACTGATCGCGGGACAGGTTGATAATTCACCGATGCCGTCATCTTCCAAAATCAGCACATTTCCATGCTCGGCCAGTACAGCGGCCATGTCGTCCAGCCGCTCAGGGCTTACGGCGCAACCCGTGTGTGAATGAGTCCTTGGCTGGAAAATAAACGCGACTGGCTTTTGTTGCAGCGCCTGTTTCAATTCCTCAATGTCAGGCCCATTGGCATCACAGCCCAACTTGATCGCGTTCATTCCCAGCAGATCGAGCAAATCAAGTAAGCGAGCAGTGGTAGGGCTTTCGATAGCCACCGTCGAACCGGGAAAGATCAATGCCTGCAACGCCAGGTACAGCCCATCAAACCCGCCACTTGAGGTAATGAACGCCTCAGCCGGATAAGGCCAGCGTTTGCGAACCGCCGCCTCCAGTTCAGGGACAATGGCAGTTCGTTGGTAACTGTTTAACGTGGGCTGCGATAGGGAATGTTGCAATGCTGCTGCCAGATTAGGTAATAACGCGGGGTCCGGTGAAGAGAGTTCCATATTAATCTGGATGGTATCACCAAAGTTACCCACCCTCTCAAAACGTTCAGGACGGGGCGAGACTCGCTGACTACAGGCCCATACCCCTGTCCTTCCACGCCCGGTCACCACGTTCTGCCGCTTTAATTGGGACAAGGCCGCCGAAATCGTCGCCGGACTCACTCGCAATATTTCAGCCAGTTCCCGAACCGACGGCAACTGGCTGCCAATAGCAATGCGCTCTTCACGAATCAATGCAGCGATATCCATCGCAATCCCCCGAATCGAGGGATCGGTAAGCATTCCGGCCAGCCAAACGGGATCAATTTTTGCTGTCATATCAAAAACTTTTGTTCAGTAAAAAAATATTTTTGTACACATACAAATGAGCCACTAGTATCAAAAAAAGCCACATTACGTACAAAAATTGCACAATTGTAAGCAGGGAAATAATGAGCATGATGTGGATTAGTTAGCCTTCACCGGGGAAATAGCGTGACGATAACAATTAGATTGGCAGTGCGCGATTGGGATTATTTTACTCCACTTGCTTTGGGCGACATCAAACCAAAACACTTTACATTGATGATCGACCGTGTGGAGGCGTTGCCCCAAAATTTGGCCAACAGCCCGCATTACGATGCTGGTGAAATCTCTTTCAGCCGCTACGCGCGAAACCACGCTGGTAACGATGAAAGTTTGCTGGCACTCCCGCATTTCTTGATGCGGGGGTTTCGCCAGCGCTGCATTTTAACCACCGAAGACAGCCCATTGAATGCGTTATCGCAGCTCGTGGGCAAACGTATCGGTGTAACTGGCTGGCATCACTCCGGCAGTGTCTGGACGCGCGCTATGCTGCGACTTGAAGGCATAGAGACGAAGGATGCCCATTGGTATGCCGGCCGCTTAACAGACGCACACCCGATCATGGACAGGCTGGGGAATTTTGGTCAACCGGGAAACATTGACCCGGCCCCCGGCGAGCAGTCGCTGATATCGTTGCTGAAAAACGGCGAACTGGATGCTATATGCACCCCTTTTATGCCGGATGGGTATTTCAGTGAGACCTCAGGGCTACGTCAATTGCTGCGAGATTTTCGGCAGGCAGAACTGGATTACTTCCGGGCCGTGGGTTATATCTCGGGTATTCACGTTCTCGGCATGAAACCTGAGATAGCCCAAGCGCACCCTTGGCTGCCGCAAGCGTTAAGCGAAGTGATCGATCAATCCTATGCCCTGTGGATGAAAAAACGCATCAAATATACCGACACCACGCCGTGGCTACTGGACGATCTGCGCAGAACTGCGCGGGATTTACCCGCCAACTGGAATGAAAATGGCTTTGAGGTGAATAAAGTGATGATCGCTGATTTCGCCCGAGAACTGTATGAGCAAAAGATCACCGATAAATGCTTAACCCCGGAAGCGTTGTTCCCCTATTCATGTCATGTCGGTAGCGGCATTGCACCTTAATGACGTGATGGATAACAGAGGTTGCTATGAAAGTTGCGTTGGGACAATTCGCGGTAGACAAAGAGTGGCAAAACAATGCCATCACTACGGCCTCACTCATGGAACAAGCCGAGCAGGCCGGTGCTGAACTTCTGGTACTGCCTGAAGGCATTCTGGCACGCGATATTACCAATCCCAAGCTGGTACTGACCGCAGCACAACCTCTTGATGGCCCGTTTATGACGCAGGTGCTTGCCGCCAGCCAAGGCAACGGCATGACCACCATGATGAGCGTTCACGTTCCTAACGGCAGAGATAAAGTCTGGAACACTCTGGTTGTCGTTCGCAACGACGAAATCATCGAGCAGTATCGCAAATTGCATCTGTACGATGCATTCGCCATGAAAGAATCTGATAACGTGATGCCTGGAGATGATGTCCCGGCGTTGGTTAACGTTGCCGGATTGAACGTGGGATTGATGACCTGCTATGACATCCGCTTTCCCGAGCTCGCGCGTCGTCTGGTACTGGATGGTGCCGATCTGCTGGTGCTGCCCGCGGCCTGGGTTAAAGGGCCGCTAAAAGAGACACACTGGGAACTTCTGATCCGCGCCCGCGCTTTGGAAAACACCACCTATGTGGTGGCGGTTGGCGAGTGCGGTGTGCGAAACATCGGTAACAGCATGGTGGTCGACCCGCTAGATGTCGTGGTAGTGCAGGCACCCGAAACACCGACGTTGATCTATGCTGATATCGACCCTAAACGAACCGCCTATGCTCGCGATGTTTTACCGGCACTGGCTAACCGCCGGTTTGTTGAACCACGTTTGCCCCATGAAATACAAGGATAGTTTTCACCGCTAATACTGATTTTCACACTATCACTGACATCTGCATTCCCCAAAAAGCAGAGGAGAACACGGCATGACAATGAAAAGGCTTGGATATACCACTCTACTGATCGGTTCACTGTTTTCTGCAAATACCTTGGCTACCGCAATTCCAACTCAAACGCTAAACAAAAGCCTGCACGAACGTTTGCCGGAAGATATAAAAAAACCGGCGTCTTAAACGCAGCCAATAACGGTTCCTTTCCGCCTTATAAAATCGTCAGCAACACTGATTCCATCGAAGGCGCTAGCGTTGATCTCACTAACGCATTGGGTAAACTGCTCGGTGTCAAAATTGAACATTTCACGGTGGCGGATTACCCGGCATACTGAGTGGTATTCAATCTGGGCGCTACCAATTCGCAATCGGGCCCACTGGCGATTTCCCAACGCGTCAGGCAAAAAACGATTTTGTGGATTTTGTCCGTGAATTCGTCGTCTTTGCGGTAAAAAGTGGAAACCCTGAAAAAATAAATACCCTGGACGATACCTGCGGCAAGCGCATCGCCGTATTGGCTGGAGGTTCTGCCGAGCAGGTGATCGTCAAACAATCGCAAGCCTGTACCGCTGCCGGAAAACCGGCCGTAACGGTCCAATCCTACACGGACCAACCGACCTCAATCCTCTCTGTGCGTTCCGATCGCGCAGATGCCTTCTTCTCCTCTCAGGCACCGCTGACCTACTTTGTGCAGCAAACCAATGGGCAGCTCGAACTGGCCGGTACGGGACAACACAATGGATTTGGCGACCTGTATCAGGGCTCGGTCTTTGAGAAAGACTCCCCGCTAACACCGGTTATTCTGGCTGCATATCAGGAGCTATTTGATAACGGCACCTATGCCGCCATCATGAAGAAATGGAACTTGTCAGACAATATGCTGCCTGCACCGGGTATCAATTTAGCCAAGTAATCGACGTTTCTTCGCAGAAACCACGCATTACATCGTCAATAACGTTGAGAGGCATTTTTTTGCCGTGGACAAATTGAGAGATGTTGCCAGAGCCCTGCCATCCAGCCGCTTTAGCCAGCGGCTTTCCTGGGGCTTCACACTGATTGTCGCCTTTTATGTGCTTTGGTGCATTGGGACCAATAGGCACTTTGAATGGCATGTGGTTTATCAGTGGTTTAATGAAAAAACCGTGCTCAACGGGTTGGCGATGACGCTGGGTCTGACCGTGGTGGCCATGATCATCGGCACGATATTGGGGTTATTACTTGCTATCGGGCCCATGTCCAACAATCGGCTACTGAGCGGACTTTCCGGGTTTTATATCTGATTTTTTCGCGGTACGCCGCTGCTGGTGCAACTGATTTTTTGGTACAACCTCGCCACACTCTTTCCCCGCGTCTCACTGGGCATTCCTTTTGGTCCGGAATGGGTGAGTTGGAAGACCAACGATCTGATCACGCCTCTTACGGCCGCTATTGCCGGTCTGGCACTGAATGAAGCGGCCTATATGGCGGAAATCATTCGTGGCGGCCTGCTATCTGTCGATCACGGTCAGGTGGAAACCGCGCAGGCATTCGGCATGAGCCGTAGCCGTGCGTTACGCCGCATCATCATTCCGCAGGCGATGCGCGCCATCGTTCCCCCTACCGGTAACCAGTTAATTAGCATGATCAAAGCGACGTCGCTGGTCAGCGTCATCGCGATGGGCGATCTGCTTTATTCGGTACAAGCCATTTATAACAGTACCTTTGCCATGATCCCGATGTTGATGGTGGCGGTGATGTGGTATATGTTTATTACCTCGCTGCTGAATATTGGGCAATCGGCCATCGAACGCTATTACTCCCGAGGTGAGAGGCTCCCGGCATCGGAAACCCGTCGATTGCCCCCCGAAAAAGCCAATGTGTCTGGCAAAGAGGAACCTCAATGAGCAAGCCGCATTGCACCGCGACAACATCCCGTGAGCAAACGCCGCTGGTACGCGCGCGCAACGTCCACAAATATTTTGGCGACAATCATGTGCTGCGCGGAATCGATCTGGATGTGAACAGCGGCGAAACCGTAGTGATTTTGGGGCCATCAGTTTCAGGAAAATCCACCTTCCTACGCTGCATCAACCATCTGGAAACGATGGATGAAGGCTATATCATGATGGGAGATGAGCAGATCGGCTATCAGTTGCGCGGTGAGAAACTCTATCCCTTGTCAGCACGCGTATTGCCCGCCAACGTAGTCACATCGGCATGGTGTTCCAACAGTTCAACCTCTATCCCATATGACCGTGTTGCAGAACATCATTGAAGCGCCGATCGGTGTGCATAAGCAAGACAGCCAGGAAGCACAGACCTATGCTATGGCCTTGTTAAAACGCGTTGGGCTGGAACACAAAGCGGATGCCTATCCGCGCCACCTGCCCGACGGGCAGCAGCAGCGCGTTGCCATTGCGCGTGCACTGGCTATTCGCCCGACGGTAATGCTGTTTTACGAACCCACCTCAGCACTCGATCCCGAACTGGTCGGCGAAGTGCTGGCAACGATGCGCTCGCTGGCCGAGCAAGGCTTGACCATGATCGTCGTCACCCATGAGATCAGTTTTGCCCGCGAAGCCGCTGACCGGGTGATCTTTCTTGATGAAGGCGTAGTGGTTGAGCAAGGTCGCCCGGATGATGTACTCACACCGCAACATCCGCGCACTCAGGCCTTCCTGAGCCGCTTTATCTAACGCCTGTCGTCCTCGGCGCAAGCCGGGGACCTCAGGCAGAAAGAATGTGTTTCGCCTGCAAGAGATTCCAGCCTGCGTAGGAATCACAAAGAAAGGGCAGGAATGACATAGGAAAAGCGAAAGTAGCATCGCGAAGACCGAAATGACCGCTAATCCCCCATTTTTTCCTCCCGGAGGCAAAAAATGTGATTCATTGCACATGCTATTTCCCTCCGAGGCCGTTCTGACCATATAATGCGCATCCGGGCGGTTCAACCGCTAACAACAACCGACACCACAGCCCTTCGGGCATCCACACTCAATAAAGATATGAAGATGAGTATTCGCGCGATCTTAACCACCCTTCTGGCCGCTGCTGCTTTCAGTCAATCAGCATTTGCCGTTGTTTATCCGCTGCCGCCGGCCAACAGCCGTCTGATCGGGGAAAACCTGGAAATTACCGTTCCAACCGACAGCACGCTGCCGTTGGAAGCCTTTGCTGCCCAATACCAAATGGGCCTGAGCAATCTGATGGAAGCGAACCCGAATGCGGATGTCTATCTGCCGCAGCCGGGCAGCAAAATGATTATTCCGCAGCAGTTGATCCTGCCAGATGCGCCGCGCGAAGGCATCGTTATCAACAGCGCTGAAATGCGCCTGTACTACTACCCGAAAGGCAGCAAAACCGTCATCGTATTGCCTATCGGCATCGGTGAACTGGGTAAAGATACGCCGGTCAACTGGACCACCAGCGTACAGCGTAAAAAAGCGGGTCCAACCTGGACACCAACCGCCAAAATGCACGCTGAATATGCAGCACGCGGCGAGTATCTGCCAAAAGTCTATCCGGCAGGTCCGGATAACCCAATGGGGCTGTATGCTCTCTACATCGGCAACTTGTATGCGATTCACGGCACCAACGCCAACTTCGGTATCGGCCTTCGTGTGAGCCACGGTTGCGTGCGTCTGCGCGCTGACGACATCAAATTCCTGTTCAACAACGTGCCGGTTGGCACCCGCGTTCAGTTTATCAATGAGCCGGTAAAAGCCACCGTTGAGCCAGACGGTTCCCGCTACGTTGAAGTGCACGATCCGCTGTCTCGTACTGTAGAAGAGTTCCACTCCGACGCTCCGGCCCCGATCAGCATCACCGCCAAAGTGAGCAAAGTGATTGCTGAAGCGCGCGTGAACACCAGCGATGTGGATAGCGCCATCAGAACGCGCTCCGGCATGCCGACCAAGATCAACGGTGCGCAGGAACCTGCACAACCTTTAGAAACGCTGGCACCGCAAGACGCGCCGGTTGCCGTACAGGATGAGGTTCAGCAGCCGGTTGAAACAACTGCACCGCAAACGGATGCCAACCGCTCCTGATTGCCGCCGTTGCATCTCTGTATTCCCCGGCATCCGCCGGGGAATTTATCGGGCATCCCTTCTCGCACCACCCTTTCTGCAACACCCTGTTATGCTCCGCGCTGTGAGGCCTCAAGCGCCTGCGACACATCCGCAATAATATCGTCAATATGCTCAATCCCGACGGAGATACGCACCAGATCTTCACTCACGCCTGCGCGAGCTAACTCTTGCGCGTTGAGTTGACGGTGCGTGGTCGTGGCCGGATGGCATGCCAGTGATTTGGCATCACCAATGTTCACCAATCGCAGGATCATCTGCAACCCGCCAGCCGCTTTGCCCCCCTTGATGCCAAAACTGATAATCCCCGAGGCTTTGCCCCCAGAAATTTTGTCGCACGTCGGTTTATACAGGCTGTCCGGTAAGACCGCGTAGTTCACCCAGGTTACCAGCGGATGAGACGAGAGATAGCCCGCCAGCGCTTCGGCATTGCTGCAATGGAGCTCAATGCGCAGACTGAGCGTTTCCAGCCCCTGTAATAACAAAAAAGCGCTGTGAGGCGACAGCGCCGCACCAGTATTGCGCAGCGGGACGACGCGGCAGCGGCCAATATACGCTGCCGGGCCGAATGCCTCGGTGTACACCACGCCGTGGTAAGAGGGGGCCGGTTCGCTGAGCAGCGGGAAGCGCGCCTTGTTGGCAACCCAGTCAAATTTGCCGCTATCGATAATGGCGCCACCAATCGTGGAACCGTGCCCGCCGATACATTTGGTCAGGGAATGCACCACGATATCAGCCCCATGTTCGAACGGGCGACACAACACCGGTGTTGCCACCGTGTTATCGACAATCACTGGCACGCCGTGGCGATGGGCGATAGCGGCAATCTGTGCGATATCGATCACATTGCCCGCCGGATTTCCGATGGATTCACAAAATACCGCCTTGGTACGCTCGTCGATCAATGCGTCGAGCGCGGCGAAATCCTCGGCAGAAAACATACGCACTTCAATCCCCTGACGCTGCAACGTATGCGCAAACAGGTTATAGGTGCCACCGTACAATTGGCTGGTGCTGACAATATTGTCACCCACCTGCGTCAGCGCTTGCAGCGCATAGGTAATCGCCGCCATGCCCGAGGCGAGCGCCAATGCGCCGATCCCTCCTTCAATCGCTGCCAAACGCTCTTCTAGCACCGCGTTGGTAGGATTCATGATGCGACTGTAGATATTGCCCGCCACTTTGAGATCGAACAGGTCAGCACCATGCTGCGTATCATCAAACGTGTAAGAGGTTGTCTGGTAAATCGGCACGGCAGCAGATTTGGTGGTTGCTTCTGAGGTGTAGCCGTGGTGTAACACGAGGGATTCCAGTTTCATCGCGCAGACCTTTCTATGCGTGTGGATGGTGGGTATCTTCCTAAAATAGCAGACAAAAATCGCCGAGACAGAGCCACAGCTAGAAGAAAATGCGATAAGTTAGGAGAAACGAGCATAAGTTTTCTCCTCCTGAATCCACCCGTTGCGCCAGTGCAAAATCACAGCTACCTTTAGCTCATGATCACCTGCAAAAAAATAAATAAATGACTGATAACAAGCAAAGTATCGCCACTGTAACCCTGCCGAAAAATGTCGATGTACCTCGCTACGATCGCCGTGCCCTGCGCCCTCGTATTGTACATATCGGGTTTGGTGCTTTTCACCGAGCCCATCAGGCGCTACTCACACACCGCGTTCTTAATCAGGAAGGCGGCGATTGGGGGCTGTGCGAAGTGGTGCTGTTCAGCGATGACAGTCTGATTTCAGCGCTGCGTGAACAGCAGCACTTGTTTACCGTGCTGGAAAAGGGGGAAAGTGGCAATCAGGCTATCGTGGTGGGCTCGGTGTGCGCCTCGCTGCACGCCACCGTTGAAGGCAAAGAGGCCATTTTGGCACAGCTTGCCGATGCTCAAACGGAGATTGTCTCCCTGACCATTACAGAAAAAGGCTATTGTCTGGCGGGGGCACACGGCAATCTGGACACCACCAATGCCCATATCCAACATGATTTGCGTTATTCACGCGAGCCGCTGTCGGTGCCGGGCATCATTACCGAAGCGTTGCGTCGCCGCCACGCGCAGGGCATTCCCCCTTTTAGCGTGCTCTCCTGCGATAACATGCCAGAAAACGGCAAGGCCGCCCAACGCGCGGTGCTTGATTTTGCCCGCCTGATTGCACCCACGCTGTCAGCATGGATTGAACGTGAAGTGGCTTTCCCTTCCACCATGGTGGATCGCATCGTACCCGCTGCTACCGAGCAAACGCTGCACGACGTGGCACAGACGATTGGCGTTGACGATCCCTGTGCTATCTCCTGTGAGCCCTATATTCAGTGGGTTGTGGAGGATCGTTTTACCCTGGGCAGACCGCATTGGGAGGCGGCAGGTGTACAACTGGTGGAGGATGTTGCACCTTATGAAACCATGAAGCTCAGGATGCTGAACGGTAGCCACTCGTTTTTATCTTATCTTGGCTATCTTGCGGGTTACCCCCATATCAGCGACTGCATGTCTGATGCGCACTTCCGCCGGGCTGTGCGCCACCTTATGCTGGCAGAGCAAGCCCCGACGTTAACCATCACCGGCTTTGATCTGACAGACTATGCCGAACGACTGCTCGCGCGCTTTGCCAACCCTGCGCTGCACCACCGCACCTGGCAGATAGCCATGGACGGATCGCAAAAGTTACAGCAGCGCCTGCTCGACGGTTTGCGCTGGCATCGGCGCAATGGCAGCCGTTGCGAAGCGCTGATCCTCGGCGTGGCTGGATGGATGCGCTATATTGGCGGGTTCGACGATCGCGGCGCGGCAATTGATATTCGCGATCCGCTGAAGACGGCCTTACAGAACATAGTGGCATCCACTCCGGACGATGAAGCCCGCGTACAGGGATTACTGGCGCTGACGGCGGTATTTGGTGATGACCTGCGCACCGACCTGCCGTTGGTGCAGGCGTTGACCGACGCCTACTTGCGCCTGCGCGACCAAGGTGCGTTGGCTGCTGTCACCGCACTGTCCCAAAATCTGCCCGACTAACACCACACTCTATCACCACACCGCATCGCTACTCTTCCCGGCGACAATCAAGAATGTCGCCGGGCTGGCATTCCAGTACCTCACAGATTTTTTTCAACGTTGCAAAGCGAATACTTTTCACCTTACCTGATTTTAATAATGACAAATTTTGTTCGGTAATGCCGATACGTTGAGCCAGCTCACGCGATCGCATCTTCTTTTGTGCCAGCACCACATCCAGATTTATTATTATTGGCATAGGATTTTTTAATTAAATTAATTGGCTGTGTTATTTCCTCTGCTCCCAGACAGCAACGAATTCTGCCCTCAGATGGTATCAGTTTGTGAGTAAAAACGATTGCGATCGTGGTAGCAACTGCGACACCGGTAGCATTTGCAACAGATGCATTTTCCTCACCACTCCCTCTCTCTGTTTCCAACATGCCTGACTCGACTGGCTACACAGGCTAAAGGCCGCTCTCACCGATGAAATGCCGCTTTTCCGTATTCATCTGTTTTTATGATGAAGATCACCTTTCTTTAGCAGTTAATAGCGCCATTGGTTCCTCATTCAGAATGAGATAAAACCAAAGCTTATTGCGTTGCGATAATAAATTATCGCATTGCGTGATTATAAATAAGGCTTTATATCAAATAATCATGGTCAAATTAGAAAATGTAATTTCATGATCAAGCTGACAAATTGCCATTAAATCTCCCTAAAAGCGTGATCCTCAGTTTACTTTCACAAGAATAGAGCAAATGATAGGAGTGTCGGTTCATACTAAATGAAATATTTTTTTAAAAATTTAGGAAGATTGATCATGAGTAAACCTATCACCTTTAAGCACACGCTCTGCTACGGCAGCGCAAACCTGCTCGGCAGCGGCGCATGGCTGATGTATTTCTATACCACCTTTTGTGGACTTACGCTGGTTGAAGCGGCGTCCATTTTCTCCGTTGCCAGTATCATCGATGCCATCAGCAATCCGGTGATGTAGTATGTCATTGATAAATTTTACAATACCCAACTAGGCAGCCTGTTTGGGCGTCGCCGTTTCTTTATTCTGCTGGGTGTACCTCTGGTGTTGGTCTACCCGTTGCTGTGGGTCAGTGGCTTTGGCTTTTGGTACTACATGGCGACCTACGTGCTGTTTGAGCTGATTTACACCTCCATTATGGTGCCATACGAAACGTTGGCGACCGAAATGACGCACGACTTCAAGATCCGCTCCAAGTTGACCGGTTCTAAAGCCATTTTAGGTAAGCTGGCTAACTTCCTGGCTGCCTTTATCCCTGGCCAGTTTATCGCCATCTACGGTAAAGACTCCGCCACTCCGTTCTTTTACACCGGCCTGACCTACGGGTTCATCATGTGCGCGGCAATGATTGCCCTGTACACCACCTCCTGGGAACGCCCGTTGAATGAACTGGTGCATGAAAAAACTGCTAACCTGTGGCAAACGCTGAAAAAACTTAGCGTAGACATGCTTTCCACCTTCCGTTTGCGTATTTTCCGCAAGCATCTGGGGATGTACCTGTTCGGTTTTGGCGCTGAATGGTTATTTGCTTCCGCTTTCACCTACTTCATCGTCTTCGGGTTAAAGCAAAACACCGCGTTGGTCTCGCAGTTGAACAGCTTTAGCTCCATCATGCAGCTGATCTCTACCGCCGCATTCATCGGCATCTGCGTGAAAATGGGCTTTGCGCGTCCGTTCCGTTTGGCACTGATGGTGGTTATCGTGAGCGTTATCGCTTATGCCGCGCTGTACTTTGCCAACTGGTCAGACGCTGCCACTATCGCCGTGCTGTTTGGGATTACCGCCATTTTTGGTCTGAGTACCAGCGGCATCTACTACATTCCGTGGACGATCTACACCTTCCTGGCCGATGTGGATGAAGTGCTGACGGGCCGTCGTCGCGAAGAGATTTACGCCGGTGCCATGACGTTCGCAGGCAAAATGGTGCGCTCAGTTATTGTGTTCGCCATGGGATGGACGCTGACGCAGTTCGGTTTTGTTTCTGGTCATGCCGCACAGCCTGAAAGCGCCGTGTTAGCGATTGTCGGCGTGTTCTCTCTGGGGGTTATCGAGCTGGCACTGGTCGCCATCTACTACACCACGCAGATGAAACTCGATCGTGAAAATCACGCTATCCTGCTAGAAGAGATTGCGCGTATCAAGGCCGGTGGCGCTATCGCCGATGTGCCGGTACACGCCAGAGCGGTCGCAGAAGAGTTGACCGGCTGGAAGTACGAACAGTGCTGGGGTAATAACGCCGCTGGGCGTGCAACCAGAAGCCGTTGCACCGCAAGTTGCTACTTCTGAACGCTAATACCTTCTGTCAGCCCGCACTCGCGGGCTGACCTATTTCCCCACCTTAAATCAGCGCCGCTTCCTTCAATTCACTTTTCAGATAGGCATAGTAAATCGGTGCAGCAATCACGCCCGGAATACCAAACGCCGCTTCAAACACCAACATCGCCAGCAAGATCTCCCACGCGTGCGCCTTGATTCGTGTGCCGACGATCTGCGCATTGAGGAAGTATTCCAGTTTGTGAATCAGCATCAGATAAACCAGCGCCGCCAGTGCCACTGGCAGAGAGATCGACAAACCAGAAATAAACACGATGGAGTTGGATATCAGGTTGCCAATTACCGGTATCAGGCCAAAGATGAAGGTCAGCACCACCAGCGTTTTGGCAAACGGCAGGTGCACGCCAAAACAGGGCAATACTCCGAGAATAAACACCGCAGAGAGGATGGTGTTAACCGAGGAGATTTTCATCTGGGCGAACACGATATTGCGAAAGGACATCGACAGCAGCGAAACGCGCCGCATCAGTTCCGATTTCAGCAGCAGTTTATCCGTATCTTCTTGCACGTTGTACAGCGACACGATTGCCCCCAACACCATACCAATCAACATGGTGACAAAACCGTGCAGAAAATCTTTACCCATGGTTTGCAACATCACGATATGTTCCTGCACCCAGCGCATAAATTCGTGTTGCAGCTCTTCAACACTCACCGGCAAGTAACCCGGCAAATAGACCATGATATGCCGTTGGACGTCATTGAGAATCAAGCCGATACGCGCATTCAAGGCCGAGGTGTCACGCATTTCCTGCATCACGATCCCGGTCAGACTGCCAAACAACAAGCTGAGCACACTCACCACCAGCGTACTGATGATCGCCACTACCACCCAGCGTGCACGTTTACCACTGATGATTTTTTGGAAATGGGGCGTCAGCAGATTGACGATTTCATACACCAAAAAACCGGCAACAAAACACGTTAACAGCCGTAGTAACAACAGCAGCAGCAATCCCCCAAACATAAAACCCAGGCTCAGCCATCTGGCCTGCTTTAAATTCAATAACTGCATGACGACATCCTGTATGCGTAATGATCGGACCTGCAAACGTACTTATGACACCAAGAATAGCACTCGGTTTATCGCACTATTCTCTGCACACAAGAAAAGACACATGATAAAAGTTGTACGAAACAAGCCCGGTAATGAATCTGCTTTTTCTCCGTCCTATTCTTAGCGTTTTTAGCATGAAAAACCAGAAAGGATTAGCGGGCGCGCAGGATTATCCACCAGGAAAAACGTAGTTCTGCAATAATAGGGAGGGTGCGAGTCAGGGCGCTGAAAAAACGCTCATCATCCTGTAAGGGAAATACGCCGGAAATACGCAGTGCCGCCGCCTTGTCATCGAGGGAAAAGTAGCCGTTGCGGTAGCGTGCATATTCACGCATCAAGGCATCCAGCGGCATATTGTCCGCCAGCACCACGCCATCCAGCCAGCTTTGGCGGAAGCCTTCCACCGGTTGCGGAGGTTGACTCACCGCATCCGTAAAGGTCACTTGTTGCCCGGTGCTAACGCGCACAGACGCCTGTGATTGCTTAGTTGGGCGGAGCAACACCTCCCCCTGAAACACCGCCAGCGTGCTTTCACCTGCATCGCAGCGCACATCAAACCGACAGGGTGAATTCAACGCCAGTATCCCCTGTGGCGTGGAAAACGTTAACGGGTAAGGCACTGCACTTTCCAGCAAGCACTCCCCTTTCAGCAGGCGCAGCGCGGCAATCTTTCCGTCCTGGTCGTAGCGGGTGAGCGCTGAATCGGTATTCAGGTTTAGCGTCAGCCCCTCTGCCAGCACCCAGCGCCGGTTTTCTCCTTTGGCGGTGCGATAATCCGCCGCATAGGTTTCCCAAGGGACGCTATAAGCACCACCACCCAGCAGCGTCATCAACGCCAACAGTTTTAACAGGTGACGCCGCTCGGTGCCCTGACGACTTAATACGCTGGACGCCACCGGGCTTTCGACGGAATGAAAACGGGTATGAATCTGCTCAACGCGCTGCCACGCTTGCTGGTGCAACTGATCACTATTCAGCCATTGCTGCCAGGCATGGCGCTCGTGTGCTGTGCAATCATCCGCATAGAGAATGGCATACCATTCAGCGGCATCGTAGAACACGTCCTGGGGAATATCGTCAGATCGCATGGCCGGAATTAGCGCTCCTGACAGGTCAGGCAAGCGAACATAGCCTGTGCCATGTATTTTTTCACCATACGATCGGAGACACCAAGGCGATCGGCCACCTGCTGGTACGTCAGTCCATCAATGTGCACACAAAGAAACGCCTGCCTGGCCTTGACAGACAGCGTACTGAGCATGCGATCTATCTCCAGCAGCGTATCAATAATGATGGCATGCTGCTCCAAAGACGGCTCCGCCTCAAGCTGCTGTTCCGCCAGCACCTGCAAATAGGCATTTTCAATGTCGCGTCGCCGCCAGAAATTCACCACCAGACCGTGGGCGACAGTGGTCAACCAAGCGCGGGGTTCACGCAGTTGGGTGGCCTGCTGCGTGCTGACCAGACGCACGAAGGTATCCTGCGCTAGATCGGCCGCCTGCTGCGAGCATCCCAAACGCCGACGCAGCCACGCCTGTAACCAAACATGGTACTCGTGATAAATTCGCTGTACCGCCAGGGATTCGACGGGATCAGCACAGGTAGCCGCGTGACCGTTCACGTTGTGTCTCATTTAATGATAATGAAATAATTTTCATTATCATTAAATGCAAAGTCAACCACTATTGGCAAATGCATGATAAATGAAAACCCCGATTAGGAGCAGGGTCTATCGTCAATCAACATCATCGAATCTGTGATTACCAGCGGTAGCTTAGATTAGCATTGAACACGCGGCCTTCACCGTAGTAACACCAATAGTCACACACGCTGACATATTCGCGGTTGCTGAGGTTGGTGGCATTAACCTGCAAGCGCCAATCTTTGGTGAAGTCATAGGCGATCATCGCATCCCACAGGGTATATGCCGGGACTTTCAGATTGGGATTTTCCGTTTTGTCGCCATATGAACTGCCAACATAACGCACCCCGGTCCCCACGGATAGGCCGCTGAGTGTCCCCTGAAACGCATAATTGACCCAACCGGACGCCTGCTGTAATGGCTGCTCAGGGAAGCGTTTACCAATTTCCGCATCCTCACCCGACTTGGTAATCTCGACTTTGCCATAGTTATAGTTGGCCAGCACAGTCAAGCCACGCGCCACCTCACTGCTCATTTCCAACTCAATACCGCGTGAGCGAACCTGCCCGGTTTGCGCTGACGTGCCAGGATGCTCACGATCGGTAGTCGATACGTTATCCTGAACCAGATTATACAGCACGACGGTCGCATAACCGTTAAAGCCGTGTGGCGTATACTTCATCCCCACTTCGGTCTGCTTACCCATGGTCGGTTTATAGGCATTTCTTTTACCGTCATCTCCCGCAAGCGGCATAAAGGATTCAGAGTAGCTAATATAGGGAGAAACACCGTTATCAAACAGGTACATCAGCCCAGCCGTTTTGGTGAACTTGTCGTCATCCTTACGGCTATCAGTGCCACTGGTCAGATTCTGATCGCGCGATTTTGCTTTGTCGTAACGGCCGCCAATCAGCGCAATCCAGCGATCGTCATAGCGGAACTGGTTCTGAATGTAGTAACCCATTTGGTTACGTCCAGTGCGATAATCATACAATTGGTCGAGCGGCAGAACCGCGTTGCCATACACCGGGTTAAACATATTGATAGTGCCAATACCGTAGAAATCACCATCACGGCTCTGTGAATTTGCGCGGCGATAATCAACCCCCAACAGCAGCGTGTTTTCCACATCGCCCCATTGCCACTCCCCAACCATACGGTTATCTGTGGCCCAGTTTTGCGCAAAACCATCGCGGTAGGTCATACCACGATCCACCCTGCCATCAACAACATCCCCGAAGGCATAGGCAGTACGCAGATCCATATTCAGGTAGTTGTAGTTGGTGTTCTGGTGGAACGTCCAAGTATCATTAATACGATGGGTGAACTCATAGCCCAGCGTAAATTGGCGGGTATTGTTGCGATCGAGTCCAGGTTCACCCAGCGAGGTTCTGTAGCCCACCTTACCGAACGGTGTGTTGTGCAGTGTGCCTGTAGGCATTTTAAAGCCACTGGTAACATCGGAATCGGTATCCATGTAGCTCGCCAGTACGGTCAGTTCCGTGTCTTCCCCCATCAGGAACGTCATGCTAGGTGCCAGATAGAAACGATCGCTCTTGGCATGATCCATTTCACCCGATGTGCCGCGCGCCAGTCCCACCACACGATAGAGCACAGTGCCATCATCGTTGAGCGGACCTGCGCTATCGATGCCTAACTGACGATAATCATTGGAACCATAATCCAGCGAGATTTGCCCCTGCGGCAAACGCGTTGGACGCTTGGTGATCACGTTAACTAGGCCACCCGGCGGGTTCTGCCCATACAGCACTGATGCAGGCCCTTTTAACACTTCAATTCTATCCACGCCAAAAGCGTCAAACTGCTGAACAAAGAAACCGCGTTCATTAATAGCCGCAAGTCCGTTTTGGAAGCGCGACTGATCTTTAAAGCCACGGATGGAGAGCCATTCAGTCTTGTTATCCGGCCCGTAATAGGATGCCAACACGCCTAGGCTGTAGCGCAGGGCCTGATCGACCTTCTTGGCACCGCGCTCTTCCATCTGTTGCTGTGTCACCACGGACATCGCACGCGGCGTTTCCGATACCGGCACATACAGCTTTAACGCGGTATTGGGTGGTGCCGTGACGACGATTTGATCGTTACGCGCTGGCACCGCAGCCGTTGCCGGTGCTACTGGCTGCACAACAATAGAGACGCTACCGTCAGCGTGGCGCTCGGCGCGCAGACCGCTGTTTGCCAGCAGTTGCGCAAATCCTTGTTCCACTTCATAACGCCCTTGCAATCCGCTGCTCTGTTTACCCACCGTCAGTGCCGGATCATAAGACAACAGAACGCCGGATTGCTGTGCCAATTGGTTTAAGGACTTGGCCAGACTGCCCGCAGTGACATGAAATTCCTGTGCTGCTGCCGAAACGGCCGTGACCGAAGCGGCACCGCCCAGCGCAATTCCCCAAGGTGCGGCTCTTAGCGCCAGCGTTACCGGCCCGGTTCGCCATGATTTCATTGTTATACCCCTGTCAGTTTTTCATTGCTGTTAATGGGTATGCCAATGGAAGTCACGACAAGGGGAACCAGAAAAAGAAAAAAAATAGCGTATTAGTAGAGTAAGTGCGTTTGGTGGCGTTGAGAGAACTCGATTGTTATCGAAACTTGCAAGACAAAATAAATCTGCAATAATTTTGGTTAAGGCGCGCTGATCAAACTCGCTACGCCAGAAAAGGCGTAGCTTATATTGTCACAGGTGCGCAATAATTCCGTAATATGATTGGTTTCGAACGTCCTTGCTTTATTTACCTAAGAGACGAGGTTAATGGCAGGAGCAGGTTCGCTGATCTCTTGATTCAAAATGATCAGAGAAAATACACTGTTTTCAACATTCAGCTTAGAAAAAGAGAGCGTGCTTAGCTGCTTTTTCATGAAGCCATCAGACAGCAGGTCCGACACCACGCGCGTACTCATAACGTCGCTGTTGGTCAGAAAGTCCTGGTAGGCAAACTTCACGTTTATCGGCAATAAGTCATCAATAGAGACCGGATTATTCGTTTCAGAATGCAGCCCGAAATGGGCATTAAATGCAGAGTTAGCACAGAGAACCTTGCATTTATCATCAATAACGGCGACGGCACGCCTGTCATTTTGTGGGTCTTCCCCTATCATGGTGGTACACACCCTCAATCAAGTATAATTATCTATACTTGTACCTTCCCAAAGGAGG
>NZ_PEHF01000049.1 GCF_015762685.1 Candidatus Symbiopectobacterium sp. 'North America'
AGATACCAATAAGTGCAACATTTTCCATGATGGCCTCTCCTGAAAGAAAAACACCCTGTCAGCATACTGCTACAGGGTGGGGGTGACCATTTCATTAACCCCAGCGAAGCGGTGCATCGCTGGGGGAAGGAAGAAACCCCTACCTTAACGGCAAGGGTGTGTTATCGCTTCTCAGTTAGCCTTTTTACCTTTTCTCTCGGTTTTGGCCGGTGCTTTTTCTTCTTCAACACTTTCCGTATACGGACGACCGTAGTAAGTGTCCAGCATGATCTGTTTCAGCTCAGCGATCAGCGGATAGCGCGGGTTAGCACCGGTACACTGATCGTCGAAGGCATCTTCAGACAGCTTGTCCACTTTCGCCAGGAAATCAGCTTCCTGCACGCCTGCTTCGCGAATCGAGGTCGGGATGCCCAGTTCAGTTTTGATTCCATCTAACCAGGTCAACAGCTTCTTAATCTTCGCTGCGGTGCGATCGCCGGGTGCACTCAGCCCCAGGTGATCGGCCACTTCAGCATAACGACGACGCGCTTGTGGGCGATCGTATTGACTGAATACGGTTTGTTTGGTCGGGTTGTCGTTCGCGTTATAACGAATGACGTTAGCGATCAACAGGGCATTAGTCAAACCGTGCGGAATATGGAACTCAGAACCCAGCTTGTGCGCCATGGAGTGGCAGACCCCAAGGAAGGCGTTGGCAAAGGCGATACCGGCGATGGTGGCGGCGTTGTGAACGCGTTCACGCGCGACAGGATTTTCGCACCGTCACTGTAGCTGGCTGGCAGGTTCTCTTTGAGCAGCTTCAATGCCTGTAGCGCTTGCCCGTCGGAATATTCGTTGGCAAGCACCGATACGTAAGCTTCCAGTGAGTGGGTAACCGCATCCAGGCCGCCAAAGGCGCACAGGGATTTTGGCATGTTCATCACCAGATTCGCATCCACGATCGCCATGTCCGGGGTGAGCGCATAGTCAGCCAGCGGGTATTTTTGCCCTGTGGCGTCATCCATTACTACGGCGAACGGCGTCACTTCAGAGCCGGTGCCGGAGGTGGTGGTAACGGCAATCATCTTCGCCTTCACACCCATTTTCGGGAATTTGTAGATACGTTTGCGGATATCCATAAAACGCAGGGCCAACTCTTCGAAATGGGTATCCGGGTGTTCGTACATGACCCACATGATTTTGGCCGCGTCCATCGGCGAGCCGCCACCGAGTGCTATGATCACATCAGGTTTGAACGCTTGTATCTGTTCCGCGCCTTTGCGCACGATGCTCAGCGTCGGATCGGCTTCTACTTCAAAGAAAACATCGGTTTCCATTCCGTGCTGTTTCAGTACCGAAGAGATTTGATCCACATAGCCGTTATTAAACAAGAAACGATCAGTCACGATAAAGGCGCGTTTGTGGCCATCCTCGGCCACTTCTTTCAGTGCGATGGGCAAGGAGCCACGACGGAAATAGATGGATTTCGGAAGTTTGTGCCACAACATATTTTCAGCTCGCTTGGCTACCGTTTTCTTGTTAATCAAGTGTTTCGGTCCGACGTTTTCTGAAATGGAGTTACCGCCCCAGGAGCCGCAGCCAAGGTCAGCGACGGTGCCAACTTAAAGTTGTACAGATCGCCGATACCGCCCTGAGAGGCTGGCGTATTGATTAAAATACGCGCAGTTTTCATCATTGCCCCGAAGTGGTTGACGCGTGCTAACTGGTTATCCTGATCGGTATACAGGCACGAGGTATGACCGATACCGCCCATGGCGACCAATTTTTCGGCTTTGACGACGGCGTCGTCAAAATCTTTGGCGCGGTACATGGCAAGCATTGGCGACAGTTTCTCGTGGGCAAAGGGTTCTGACTCATCCACGTTAACCACTTCACCAATCAGGACTTTAGTACCTGCGGGCACGGTAAAACCGGCCATTTCAGCGATTTTGGGCGCGGCCTGACCTACAATCGCCGCGTTGAGCGAGCCATTTTTCAAAATAATCGACTGGATAGCTGCAAGCTCTTTACCTTGCAGCAGATAGCCACCGTGGGTTGAAAAACGTTCCCGCACTGCGTCGTAAACGCTGTCTACCACAATCACCGACTGTTCAGATGTGCAGATCACACCGTTATCGAACGTTTTCGACATCAAAATCGAGGCAACGGCGCGTTTGATGTCCGCCGTTTCATCGATCACTACCGGTGTATTGCCAGCGCCTACCCCGATGGCCGGTTTGCCGGAACTGTAGGCGGCTTTTACCATGCCGGGACCGCCGGTGGCGAGGATCATATTGATGTCAGGGTGGTGCATTAACTGGTTGGACAATTCTACGGAAGGCTCATCAATCCAGCCAATAATGTCTTTCGGCGCGCCGGCAGCAATGGCGGCCTGAAGCACGATGTCTGCGGCTTTATTGGTGGCATTCTTGGCGCGCGGGTGCGGTGAGAAGATGATGCCATTACGGGTTTTCAAGCTGATAAGTGCTTTGAAAATGGCGGTGGAGGTCGGGTTTGTTGTTGGGACAATACCGCACAGCAATCCGATCGGTTCGGCGATGGTGCCTAAGGTCTCATCCTCTGACAAAATGCCGCAGGTTTTGTCATCCTTATAAGCATTGTAGATATATTCAGAAGCGAAGTGGTTTTTAATCACTTTATCTTCCACTATACCCTATACCTATACCTATACCTATACCTATACCTATACCTATACCCATACCCATACCCGATTCCGCTACCGCCATTTTGGCCAGCGGAATGCGGGAGTCAGCGGCGGAGAGGGCGGCGGCACGAAAGATTTGATCGACTTGCTCTTGAGTAAAATTGGCGAAGACCTGATGTGCCTTCTTGACGCGTTCAACCAATGCGTTAAGTTCAGCAACGTTTGTTACGGCCATAATGCTCTTCTGATAATGTTAAACTCTTTCAGGCAATGATCTGACAAACCATTTGTAGCCAAATCATTATTGCAAAACACTAAGTATAGATAACGGCATCGCATTCGTGGCTGAATGCATGGTTAACCTATTCATTGCCTGAAAGGGCTGTGGCCAGCGGTGCGCTTGTCGCGTATGCGGCACCGCCGCCCGACACTCCGTTAGCCAAAGATCATGTGCTGGTGCGAAACAACGGTGCGGAAGTGGCCTCCCTCGATCCGCATAAAATAGAAGGTGTGCCAGAGTCCAACGTCTCACGCGATCTGCTGGAAGGGCTGGTAATTACCGATCCGAATGGAAAAATGGTGCCCGGTGTGGCTGAGCGTTGGGAAAATAAAGACTTTCGCGTTTGGACGTTTCATTTGCGCAAAGATGCACGCTGGTCGAATGGCGATCCCGTCACCGCGCAGGATTTTGTTTACAGTTGGCAGCGACTAGCCGATCCGGCAACGGCCTCGCCTTACGCCAGTTACTTGCAATACGGGCATATCGTTAACATTGACGACATTATTGCCGGTAAGAAAACGCCGGACACGCTGGTCGTAAAAGCCTTGGATGACCATACGCTGGAGGTGACGCTGAGTGAAGCGGTGCCTTATTTTGATAAACTTCCTGTTTATCCTGCCATGTCGCCCGTTAATCGCTCCGCGGTTGAAAAATTCGGTGAGAAATGGACCCAACCGCAACATTGGGTGGGGAACGGTGCCTATACCTTGAAAAATTGGGTTGTCAATGAACGCCTGGTTTTAGTGCGCAATTCGCATTATTAGGATAATGCCCATACCACCATAGAGCAAGTGACGTATTTACCCATTTCCTCAGAAGTGACGGACATAAATCGCTATCGTAGCGGTGAAATTAACATCACTTACAACTACTTACCGATTGAAATGTTTCAAAAAATGAAGCAGAAAATACCCAATGAGGTGAAGGTGACACCGTATTTGTGCTCTTATTATTATGAAATTAATAACCAGCGTGCGCCTTTTACCGATGTTCGAGTGCGTCAGGCGCTGCGTTTAGGGCTAGATCAGACGATTTTAACCAAAAAGGTCAAAAATCAAGGTGATATGCCTGCCTATGGATTTGTGCCACCGTATATTGATGGTTTAAAGGCCAGCGAGCCGGAGTGGTTTACCTGGCCGCAGGAAAAACGCAATGCTGAAGCAAAACGGTTGTTAACCAAAGCGGGGTATACACCGGAAAAACCGCTGACGTTGACGCTGCTGTATAATACCTCCGACCTGCATAAGAAAATGGCGATTGCGGCCGCGTCGCTCTGGAAGCAAAATATTGGCGTGAACATAAAATTGGAAAATCAGGAATGGAAGACGTTTCTCAGTACGCGCCATCAGGGCAATTTCGACTTGGCACGCGCCGGGTGGTGTCCGGATTATAATGAGCCGTCGTCATTTTTGAATAGCATGTTATCGGACAGTAGCTCAAATACGTCACATTACAAAAGCGCTGCGTTTGATGCGCTTATAGCGAAATCACTGCAAGTGCCCAATGAAGAAGAACGTGCGGCTGTTTATCAACAGTCTGAAACGCAATTGGACCGCGATGCGGTGACGATCCCGGTATTTTATTACGCCAATACCCGGTTGGTGAAACCGTATGTTGGTGGTCTGACGGGAAATGATCCGCTCGACAATATTCATGTGAAAGATCTTTATATTTTGCAACATTAACGCCGTCACTTAATATGCATCGCTTCTCTCTTGCCGAAAAAATGATAGGTAGAGAGAAAGCGAGCACAGAAACAGGTGCAATGCCTTTATAGGTAGAACCATGCTGAAATTTATTCTGCGTCGCTGTCTGGAAGCGATACCGACGCTATTTATATTGATTACGATCTCGTTCTTTATGATGCGGTTAGCACCGGGAAGTCCTTTTACCGGCGAACGTAATTTGCCCCCGAAAGTGATGGCAAATATTGAGGCCAAATACCATCTCAACGATCCGATATTGAAGCAATATGGTAATTATCTGCTCCAATTGGCGCAGGGGGATTTTGGTCCGTCCTTTAAATATAAGGACTACTCGGTTAACGATCTGGTGGCGAGTGCGTTTCCCATTTCCGCTAAACTTGGTGCGGCCGCCTTTGTGTTTGCCGTGATCCTGGGTGTGACAGCAGGCACCGTAGCGGCGTTGTACCAAAATAGCCGTTGGGACTACACCATTATGGGATTTGCCATGACTGGCGTGGTGATCCCCAGTTTTGTGGTCGCGCCACTCTTGGTGCTGGTGTTCTCGATCACGCTGCGCTGGCTGCCCGCCGGGGGATGGAACGGTGGGGCGGGTAAATATGTGTTACTACCGATGGTGGCGCTTTCACTCTCTTACATTGCCAGTATCGCACGTATCACGCGCGGCGCGATGATTGAAGTGCTGCACGCCAATTTTATCCGCACCGCGCGCGCTAAAGGGTTGCCGATGTGCCACATTATTTTGCGCCATGCGCTGAAACCTGCCTTGCTGCCGGTGCTCTCCTACATGGGCCCGGCGTTTGTCGGCATCATCACCGGTTCAATGGTGATCGAGACCATTTTCGGTTTGCCAGGCATCGGACAACTGTTTGTTAACGGTGCATTGAACCGGGACTATTCTCTGGTGCTTAGCCTGACCATACTGGTGGGTGGTTTGACAATCCTGTTTAACGCCATCATCGATGTGTTGTATGCCGTCATCGATCCCAAAATTCGTTATTGAGTGAGGTGAGGATGTTCAGAAAGCAAAATAATCACACGCTGATGAAGATGGGGCAATCATTGGAGATTAAGGGACGTAGTCTATGGCAGGATGCCGGGCGGCGGTTTATGCATCACCGCGCCGCCGTGGCGAGCCTGATGGTTCTGGGGGGCATTACGCTGTTTGTTACGCTGGCTCCGTTGTTGTTCCCCTTCAATTTTGCCGATACCGATTTTGCCATGATGTCGCAGGTACCGGATTTGGCTTCAAAGCATTATTTTGGTACCGACTCTAACGGCCGCGATCTGCTGGTGCGCGTTGCCATCGGCGGGAGAATTTCATTACTGGTTGGCATTGCTGCCGTGTTGATTGCCGTGCTGGTGGGCACCTTGTACGGGGCCATTTCTGACTACGCGGGTGGCAAAGTGGATTCCGTCATGATGCGCTGGCTGGAGATCCTGAATTCATTTCCGTTTATGTTTTTCGTCATCCTGCTGGTGACCTTTTTTGGACAGCAGCTACTGCTGATCTTCATTGCGATTGGTATGGTGTCGTGGCTCGATATGGCGAGGATTGTGCGTGGGCAGACGCTTAGCCTCAAACGTAAAGAGTTTATTGAAGCGGCGGTGGTGTGTGGTGTGTCTACCACGGGCATTGTGTTGCGCCATATCGTGCCGAATGTGCTGGGTGTCGTCGTGGTGTACGCGTCACTGCTGATTCCCAGTATGATCCTGTTCGAGTCGTTTTTAAGTTTTCTTGGGCTGGGCGTGCAAGAGCCGCTCAGCAGTTGGGGCTCGCTGCTCAATGACGGGGTGAACTCAATGGAAGTGTCGCCTTGGCTGCTGCTGTTCCCGGCTGCGTTTTTGGTTGTCACCCTGTTTTGTTTTAATTTTATCGGCGATGGCTTACGGGATGCTCTGGACCCTAAGGATCGTTGAGGAGCCGCTATGATTGCGAAACACGCAGAACAGAAAGGGAATAACCTGCGCGCGCTGCACCCGTTACTAAGCGTCACGGATCTCTGCGTGCGGTTTGCTACCGAGGACGGGGATGTCACGGCGGTAAATGCACTGACGTTTACTGTGGAACAGGGTGAAACGCTGGGCATTGTCGGAGAATCAGGCTCGGGAAAATCGCAGATCGCGTTTGCACTGATGGGGTTGCTGGCGGCAAATGGACAGGCCAGCGGTTCGGCCCGCTTCATGGGGCATGAAATTCTCAATCTGCCAGAAAAATCGCTGAACAAGCTTCGGGCGAAAGAGATCGCCATGATTTTTCAGGATCCTATGACCTCGCTTAACCCTTATATGCGCGTCGGGGAGCAGTTGATGGAAGTCCTGATGTTTCATCAAGGATGCAGTCGCAGCGAGGCGTTTGACGGCGCGGTGAATATGCTGGATGCGGTGCGAATGCCAGAGGCACGCCAGCGCATGAAAATGTATCCCCATGAGTTTTCGGGGGGGATGCGTCAGCGTGTCATGATTGCCATGGCGTTGCTGTGTCAGCCCAAACTGCTGATCGCCGATGAGCCAACCACGGCGCTGGATGTCACCGTGCAAGCGCAAATGATGACATTGCTTGCGGATTTAAAACGGGAATTCAACACTTCCATCATCATGATTACCCACGATTTAGGCGTGGTGGCAGGCATTTGTGACAAGGTGTTGGTGATGTATGCGGGTCGCACCATGGAGTATGGCAGCGCACGCGATGTTTTTTACCGTCCATCTCATCCTTATTCGGTAGGGTTGCTTAATGCGGTGCCCCGTCTGGATGTCAGTGACGAGACGCGGGCTACAATCCCTGGTAATCCGCCCAATCTGTTGCATTTACCGCAGGGATGTCCATTCTTTCCCCGGTGTCCCTACGCCATGGATCGCTGCCAGGAGGTGCCCGAATTGACCTCGTTTGATGCGGGTCGGATGCGGGCCTGTTTTCGCGCGGTGGAGGAGGTGCTATGACAAACCAACAGGAGAAACGCGTCATCCTTGACGTGCGTGACCTCAGCGTGCACTTCGCCGTCAATGCGCACAAAAAATGGTTTTGGCAACCCGCACAGTCTCTTAGAGCGGTAGATGGCGTCACATTTCGCCTCTATGAAGGCGAAACGCTGGGTATTGTCGGTGAATCGGGTTGCGGTAAATCGACTCTGGCGCGCGCCATTATTGGATTGGTGAAAGCCACCAGCGGGCAGATTTGCTGGCTGGGGCAGGATTTGTGCCACATCCATCAGAAGGGATGGCGTCACGTTCGCAACGATATTCAAATGATTTTTCAAGACCCGCTGGCTTCGCTTAACCCGCGTATGACGGTGGGTGAGATCGTCGCCGAGCCACTGCGTACGTATCGAGACGACCTGTCCCGGCAAGTGATCAACGATCGTGTCAAAAATATGATGCAGAAGGTAGGGTTACTGCCTAACCAGATTAACCGCTATCCTCACGAGTTTTCTGGCGGCCAGTGTCAGCGCATCGGTATTGCCCGGGCGTTGATTTTACGCCCCAAACTGATTATTTGTGATGAGCCCGTATCGGCGCTCGATGTGTCGATTCAGGCGCAGGTGGTGAATTTGTTGCGGCAATTGCAGAAGGAAATGCAACTGTCACTGATTTTTATTGCGCACGATCTTTCGGTGGTTAAACACATTTCCGATCGCGTACTGCTGATGTATCTCGGTCACGCCGTGGAACTGGCAACCGATGACGCCTTGTTTGGCAATCCGTTACACCCTTACACCCAGGCGCTGATGTCGGCGGTACCGATCCCCTATCCCGACAAAAAGCGTGGCAAACGGATACAGCTGTTGGAGGGAGAGTTGCCTTCACCGATTAACCCACCCGCCGGCTGTGTATTTTGCAGCCGCTGTCCGATAGCCAGTGAAACCTGTGTCAAGACGCGCCCATTACTGGAAGGCAATTTTACCCATGCAGTCTCGTGCCTGAAAGTCGATCCGCTACAAGGCTGACCATAAAAAAGGCCTGCATATCAGCAGGCCGTTAGGGAGAGGCGTTACTCACGCCACAAGATATGACACATCTTGTTGTCTTTTTCACGGCAAATCAAAATACGCGCGAACACGTCGTTGATCGGGTCGCCATCTTTTTCCGCCAAACCAATCACCACTTCTGCAAAAAAGTCGGGATTCAAATCGACATCGACATGTTCTTGCCAGTCCTCGGCGGGATCAAATAATTCTGCACCGCCGCGCTCCTCAAATTGAAGATTGAACAGGATAATATCCGCTGGGTCGAGGTTGTCAGACGCCAGTTCAAGAAAGATATCGTAAGCTTGCTCGAGCGTTTTATCTTCCGTAAGACGGTTGTTCAGGTCCATAAGGCATTTCCATAGATTCAGTAATGGCACTATTAGAACATGACGGCTCGTCTATTGACAGCGCAACGCACGGCGATTGTCGGGAACCTGAGCATCACAAAAATGGGCTGAAAAAGTAAAACAGGCGCTCGACAATACGCTGCCAGTAAGGGCGTTGTTGCCACTTGCTTTCATCCATCAGGCGTGAGCGAGCGATATAATTTTCCTGTACGCAGGCCAGATCGCTGCCGAAGCCATCATCGTCGATCACCAGCGTGATTTCAAAATTGAGCCACAGGCTGCGCATGTCCAGATTGACTGTACCTACCAGACTGAGTTGCCCGTCGACCAACACGCTTTTGGTGTGCAGTAATCCATCCTGAAACTGGTAGATTTTTACCCCTGCGGCAAACAATTCATTGAAAAACGCACGGCTGGCCCAGCCGACCAATACGGAGTCGTTTTTGTGCGGCAGGATAATGCTGACATCTACGCCGCGTTGTGCCGCCGTGCAGATGGCATGCAGCAGATCGTCACTAGGGACGAAGTAGGGCGTGGTCATGATCAACTGGTGTCGCGCGGAGTAGACGGCCGTTAGCAACGCTTGGTGGATCATGTCTTCCGGGTAGCCCGGACCTGATACAATCACCTGCACAGTATGCCCACGCTCCTGCTCGAACGGCATCAGGCCGACATCTGGCGGCGGCGGCAACAGGCGTTGACCCGTTTCCATTTCCCAGTCGCAGCAATAGATAATGCCCATGGTGGTGGTGATCGGACCTTCAATACGCGCCATCAAATCGACCCACTGGCCGACGCCTGCATCCTGTTTGAAAAAACGTGGATCGACCATGTTCATGCTGCCGGTATAGGCAATTCGGTTATCAATCAGGACCACTTTGCGGTGCTGTCGCAAATCAATGCGACGCAGAAAAGCACGGAACAGGTTTACCTTGAGGGCTTCCACGACCTCAATCCCAGCCTCGCGCATCTGTGAGGTATAGGTGCTGTGAAAGAAATCGACGCTGCCCGCAGAATCGAGCAAAATTCGACAGGTTACACCGCGCTGAGCCGCTTTTTTCAAGGCCGCAGTGACCTGCTCAACCAGTCCGCCGGGTTGCCAGATGTAAAACACCATCTCTATGTCGCTGCGTGCCAGGTCAATATCACGCACCAGCCCTTTGATGGTATCTTCGAAGGTGGTCAGCAACTGCAACTGGTTTCCTTTGATACCGCCGATCCCCTGACGGCGTTCGCACAGTTGGAACAGTGAGCGCGCCACTTCACTGTTTTCAGTGGCGAAAATCTGCCGGTACTCGGCCAACTCCCGCAGCCATTTGGCCGTTGATGGCCACATTCGGCTGGCACGTTCGGCGCGTCGCTTACCCAGATGCAACTCACCAAACGAAAGGTAGGCGATGATACCGACCAACGGCAGAATATAAATGACCAGCAACCAGGCCATTGCAGAAGGAACCGCACGGCGCTTCATTAAGACGCGAAGCGTAACGCCAGCGATCAGCAGCCAGTAACCCAGAACCAGTAGCCAACTCAACAGAGTGTAAAAAGTCGTCATAGCAGCGCACAGATCCCTTCGGCACACGATTGACATAAAGTGTACGCATAGTTTGCCGAAAGAGGAAATTCCTTTCGTCTGAATAGAATAGGAAGAAATTGCCGGTACAGACACGGCAAAAAGAGCGCGGCGCTTGGATTGACCTGAGAACGCGCTATACTACCGCGCCGCACCCCCTCCCGTTTTCGATAAAGAGTGTTGTCATGAGACGCAGCAGAAATGAAGTGATCCGGTGGCGCATGTTACGCCAGGTTCAGCGGCGCAGAGGCCGTTGGTTGGAAGCCCAGTCACGCACTTATCGGCATATTCACTATGCCCGTTACCTGCAACAGAAACATCAGCGTCGTGCTCTGCTGTATGCGGTGGCCTACGAGTGGTAGTCGCCCATTGACGAGATAAACAGTCCAATCACCACTACTTCCACCGTCATTCCCGCGAAGGCGGGAATCTCTTGCTGAAGAAATACATTTATTCTCATAGAGATCCCCGGTTTTCGCCGAGGATGACAAGGGGTAAAGTGACATTGTCAGCAGTCCGAACGGCCGCTTTTAGTAGCCGCTGTTTGTTGATTCTGATAGCGTGAAGAGCGTGACTGAAGCACGCAACTGCTCGGTCTGTGCCAGTAACGCGTTAAACGTATCAGCGCTGGCTTCTACCTGACTGACATTCTGTTTAACCGTGTCGTTCAGGGTTTGAATACGCTCGGTTACTGCCTGAATGTGCTGGGTTTGCTGCGCGGAAATGTCGGCGATTTCATTGAGAAACGTGCCAGTGCCCTGTGCGGAGTTGATGATATTTTGCAAACTGTCGCTCAATTTTTTGACCAATTTGGCACCGGTCGCAACGCTGCTGTCTGAGTTGCGAATCAGCACATTAATGTGCTGCGCCGACTGGCTACTCTGCGCGGCCAGTGTGCCGACCTCGCGGGCAACCACCGCGAAACCGCGTCCCTGTTCACCCGCTCGCGCTGCCTCAATGGCGGCATTCAATGAGAGAATGTGTGTTTGAAACGCCACGTTTTCGATCATCCCGATGGCATCCGTCATCTCTTTAGTGCGTCCGGTGATGTCGGACATTGCGGCATGCACGTCATTCATCATCAACTCACCGTGAGCGGCCATGGTGCTGGTGTTCAGGGCATGCTGGCTGGCCTGCTCGGTATGCTGGGTGTGCTGTGCCAGTTGCTCATTCAACTGAAGAATGTTGTCCGTGGTCGCTTTTAGCGCAGTTGCTTGCAGACGGACCTGTGAAAACAGCATCTGATTATCCATTGTGACGCGGTCAACGTGCTGCGTCATGCCTTCTATACCGTGGTGTACCTGGCTAACGAGGTCGATCAATCCGGTTTGCATTTGTGTCATGCTGTGATTTAACACGGCGATCTCGCGGGTACAGCTGCTGTTCTCATCAAGTTGCTGTGAGAGGTCGCCGGACGCAATGCGTCCAAGGTGATGAATAATGCGATTGAGGGGGCGAATGATGATCCGGTTTACGATAGCCCACACGCCAAACGAAACGGCCAGCAGCAGTCCGAGCACGATCATGAAGATGGTGTGGGTACGGTCGAGGGAAATCAGAAATTGTTCCCGATTCTGTTTTTGACGTGCGGCATTATTCGCCAGATAGTGTCCGTATTTCTGTGTGAAATCATTCTGATAAGCCTGAATAGGCACTATAAAAAAGATATCGATCTGATTGCTCTGTTTGATACCGTCAGCCAACTCAATCAACCCTTGATACAATTGCTGGTAGCTACGCAGTAACGCTTGACTGTCGTTGTCATTGTCGTCAGGTTTTTCGATCTGCTGATAATAGTCCTGAGCCTGTTTGAGAGAGACTTGTGCCCCTTCCATCAGGCTATTCCAACTGCCTACGGAGCCGGTCTCTTTATCTACCATTAGATAGATGCCCGCCCGGTTTAACTTATCGCTGGCGTTCATCGCCGCCATACGCGCCTGATCCAAAAGCGCTTTTTGCTCACGTAAACGATCGTTGGCCGTGGTATCACGCTGTACCTGGCTCATGGTGTTAGAAATAATCGCGATCGACATCAGTTGCAGCAACGAAAACAAACCAATAATCAGCAATAACCCCAAAAAAATGCTGGGTCGGAATCTGCGGAACAATGTCCCTTTTCCCTTCAGAAACGCGAATCGTGGTAGCATAAGTCCTGGTTCTCAATTAACAAGAGTCAGTACCATAGCATTGTTAAATGACTATATTATTTCAGCTTTTTCCTTCAGTCACTGATATTTTTCAAATTAACTGAAATAAACACGGCGTTGAAATACAGCCGGTAATACAGCAAAAACGCGTTAAATCGGGCATTTTTGCTGCATCGTCAATGCTGTCTTAAACAAAATAACCATTGGTAATGCTAGGTTAAAACACCTTTTTGAAGGGTTTTACGATTATGCTGTGATACACGCCTGCGGCAACGTAAGGGTCGGCATCAGCCCAGCGCTGTGCGTCCGCCAGTGAGGGAAATTCGGCAATAACCGCGGAACCGGTAAATCCAGCATCACCGGGGGTTTCACTATCAACGGCGGGGAGTGGACGTGCTGTAAGCAGCCGACCTTCATCGCGCAAGGTTTTCAAGCGTCCCAAATGGGCAGGGCGTGCAGCCAGACGATTTGACAATGAACCAGGAACGTCCTGAGCAAAAATGATGTACAACATCTTGATAATCCTCAAGGGAATAGCGTGAAAACACCATCATACTCTGCCCGTGTTTTTTTTAACAAACTATCGGGTTCTTATTGAATATGATTGCTATTTGCATTTAAACTTGGGCGGCTAAGAGGACAACGAAAAATTATGCCGCAAACAACTTTATTAGGAATCCGCCGCCAATCATGGTCTTTTTTACTTTCTGTTGGCGCTCATGGTGGATTAATCGCCGTATTGTTATACGCATCGTTTAATGACGCACTCGAACTTCCTCAGGCGACGAAGCCGATCAGCGTCGTGATGGTCGCACCTGCGGCGACGGAAGCGGCTCCCGCACCGCAGGCTGCACAGCCGGAGCCAGAACCACAGGTCGAAGCAGTGAAACAACCTGAGCCAGAGCCGGAACCTTTGCCGCAGCCTGTCGCGATCCCGTTGCCTGAGCCAAAGCCAGAACCGAAACCTAAGCCGAAACCGAAAACGGAGCCGGTGAAGAAAAAGGTCGAGCAATCGAAGAAGACGCAAGAGAAGGCTGATGAGAAACAGCCACCCTCGCCGTTTACCTCAGAGGATGCCAGCAAAACCCGTGACAATGCGCTTGTACGTCAAGCTCCGGCACCGTCTGCCTCGACGCAGTCGTCAGGACCACGCCCATTGAGCCGCGCGCAACCGCAGTATCCGGCACGCGCGTTTGCGCTGCGCGTGGAAGGCAGAGCAACGCTTCAGTTTGATGTGGATAGTGAAGGGCGAGTAGACAATATCCGCGTGCTGAACGCACAGCCGCGCAATATGTTTGAACGCGATATTCGTCAGGCAATGCGTAAATGGCGTTACGAAGCGGGAAAACCGGGTAAAGATTTGCAGGTCACCATCATCTTTAAAATTGATGGTGGCGCCGTGGTTGAATAAACCCGCCACTGCACATCAATAAAAAAAGAACCGCAAGTGCGGTTCTTTTTTTGTCAAAGGCCCGTGACGTTAATGGGCGGTCAGGGGTCTTCCTGGTCTGGGTCGGGTGCGGTAAAGTGGCTTTTCCCGGCCGGTAATTCGCAGGGGTGACCCGCTTCATCCACTGCAACGTAGGTGAAAAGCGCCTGGGTTGCGCGGTAACGTTGCCCGATGGGCGCGGTGGAGACCTTTTTCACCCACACTTCAACATTGATGTCCAGCGAACTGCGACCGGTGCGCAGGCAGCGGGCATAGCAGCAAACCACATCACCAACGGCGAGGGGTTTAAGGAAGCTCATGCCGTCAACGCGTACCGTGACAACGCGTCCTTCGGCAATATCTTTCGCCATGATGGCTCCGCCAATGTCCATTTGCGACATCAACCAGCCACCAAAAATATCGCCATTGGCATTGGTATCCGCGGGCATAGCCAGCGTGCACAGAACCAGCTCACCGTGAGGTGCAGTTTGAGTAGTGCTCATCGTCGTCTCAGGTTAACGTTTAAAGGATTACTGTTTGCTTTCGTTATTATTCTGCTCAGGAGGAAGATGGCGGTAGATGTAAACGCCACAGGCCAGTGTAAACAACAAGGTGAGCCCTGTCAGCCCGAATACTTTGAAGTTCATCCACAGCCCTTCTGACAACCAAAACGCAACATAGATATTGAGCAGTCCGCAGGCAATGAAGAACAGCGCCCAGGCGCTATTCAGCTTACGCCAAACCGGTTGCGGCAGCGTAATCTCTTTGCCCAGCATGCTTTGAATCAGCGACTTGTTGAAAAACCACTGACCGATCAGTAACGCACAGGCGAACAGCGCATAAATGATTGTCACTTTCCATTTGATGAATTCGGGGTTATGGAAATAGATAGTCAGCCCGCCGAACACCGCCACCAACGCTACGGTGACCAGCATGGTTTTTTCTACCTTGCGGAACTTGTACCAACTGTAGAGGAAAGCGGTGAGTGTGGCAGCGATCAGCGCACCGGTTGCCCAAAAGATATCGTGCAGTTTGTATACTACGAAAAAAATAACTAAAGGTAATAAATCAAGAAGTTGCTTCATTATATCGACCCATTACAACGCGAGGTGCCAAATATTAACCACATTCACCCGTAGGCGATCGTCTGCTGCTGGTTATCATTATCCTTGATTTCGCCATCCGCTTCCTGTTTTATCGTAAGAATTTGCTGAACATTATTTTCGGTTAATCAAACATGCCGCCAGCAGACGGCATGTTCGCGCATTATTGACGCAGCAACATATACAGACGGAAAAGATAGATCAAAAAGATGGCAGAGATCAGGTTACTCACCCCGTTCATCAGAATTGCCATGGTGGTCGGCGATGCCAGCGGCAGACGCGCAACCAGCATCAGTAGGGCAACTTTAGCCAATAACCAAAAAAGCACGGCAGGTGCAACCAGCTTCAGATTGCCATAGGCGAGCTTTGCACTGGGGCGGATGGAGGCGAAAACGCCTTTATTCTCAACCGCTGCGATCACCGGTGACATACTCACCGCGATGGCCAGCAACACCCCCGGCACGATTAACAGCAGCATGCCCAACTGCACCAAAATGGTACCCACCAGAATCAAAAAGAACAGCCGCGGTAACAGCGGAGCGGAACCACCAATCGCGCGTAGCGCGCTGGTGGACTGTCTGGCAGAAACCTGTCTTACCAGCGTCAGCACGCCGCCCGTCAGCAACGCATTGCCGACCAATGCTGCAAAGGTGCTGGCAGCGGAAACTTTGAGCAGCACCATCTGCTGCTCGGGCGTCATTTGTTGAATCAGGTCGTACAACCCTAACTGACCGGTACTGGAAAGATCGCCGCTGACATTACTCAATAGCTGCAACTGTTCCGGTGCCGGTATCAATGCCTGATTTAACATGACAGTAATGACCGCCGTGAGCAATGATAGCAACAACAGGCCGATAAGTTGGTTACGCGTAAAATTCATAGTGTCACGGTAGAGGGTACCAGCTGTGATAGACATGAAGGCTCCTTGGCTATTCAACAGTGAAAACGACGCGTCACCGCGCCCAATGATCCACATTGTAACCTGTTACCTCAAAAGGTTGCACCTTGCTGCACGTCTGAAAAGGGTATTCGCTGCAATTTTATCCGGCAGGTTAAAGCGGGGGCAAGCCATAGCGGGCTCTGGCTCGATTGCAGGCGTCATTTTCCTCACCGTTCTCACCGGACCGTAAAAACTCACGACACGGCGAGGGACGCTGCGAATAGATGCTGCAGCTGACAGCCTGACCGATCTCACCTTCCAGCGCAGTACAACGACAGTGAGCCTTGTTGTTGGTGCCCTGCATACAACGAATAAATGGAGTGATAGGTTCTGTCAGACCTGCCGGTGTCAGTCCACCACCATCATCCGCTTCTGCCCAGTAAAATGAAACGCGAAAAAAACCGCAGCAGGCACCGCATCGCAGGCAACTGTCGAGGTTATCACCGATATTCGATTCCAGGTTCGACGTCTCCATGGTTTACCTCTTTCACAACGCGTCATCAACGGTACCGGGTAGACACTCACTATAGCGCCACGGATTGATCGCCGTGAAGATGCAGAATTAATCAGCGCACTAAATGCGTGCTGAATTAAAAACTGATTCAGATAAATTTTAATTTTTTAATTAGTTAGCGTATTTTGATGTGTATAAAATTTCGCTTTTTTAGCGCAAGAGTTGTGATCTGGCTTAAAACAAGAATACCCACTTAGAGGTATTCTGCGCACGACTTTAAACCATATGAAGGGAGTGGGTAATAATGAAAAAAACGTCTTTGGCTCTACTCGTCGCAACGTTGCTGCCTGTCTTCGCTCAGGCGCATCAGGCCGGTGATTTTATTGTGCGTGCAGGAACGGCTACCGTGCGCCCGAATGCGGGTGGTGATACGGTGCTTAACGTCAGCTCTTTCAACGTCGATAACGATACGCAGTTGGGGCTGACGTTCAGCTACATGGTCACCGACAACATTGGCGTGGAGTTGCTAGCTGCAACCCCGTTTACGCACAATGTTGGGTTGCAAACCATCGGTAATATCGCGCAGGTCAGCCATCTGCCGCCTTCATTGATGGCGCAGTATTATTTCCGCGATGCAAAAGACAAACTGCGTTCTTATCTTAGTGTCGGGATCAACTGCACCATGTTCTTTGATGAGAAATTCAACGATCGTGGCAAGAATCTGGGATTAGGATTGAGCTATCTTAGCGTGAAAAATTCCTTGGGTGTGGCAGCACAGGCCGGGTTGGATAATAACTGGCTGATTAACGCTTCGATCTGGTGGATGAATATTGATACCGATGTGCGTTTTAATTCTTCATTGGGCCCACAATCGATCAGTACCCGTCTCGATCCGTTTACCTTTATGCTTGGTGTTGGTTATGGTTTTTAATATAGTCACAACCTGACATTAACAATTTTCTCTGCGGCGCTTTCAAGCGCCGTATTTATTTCCATATAAACTATCACGCACTAAATTATTTTTTTACTGGCACAAAAAAACGGCGGGTATTAATCCGCCGTTTTTCAACACAGGGTAAAACAAATCAATGAGACTAACGTAATAAACGGTTAGCTATTAGAAGTTGTACTGCACACCAACACGGTAGCGAGTTTGACGTTCGTCAGTGACCGTACTGCCTTCAACATTGCCAACTTGAACATACGGTGTCCAGTTTTTGTCAATTTTGTAGGACAATTTAACATCATGAGTTATGTTGTCGTTTTCTTTGTCAGCGATGTAACCAACGGAACCTGCTTTGGTGTTTTTGTTGTACTCAAATTTGTATTCAACGGTGAAGTTCGCTGGCAATTTATAGCCCAGAGTGCTGGTAATGGTATAACCAGACATATCGGTGTTCTTGCCCGCTTGACCAATGTTTCCGCTGTTACGTTGGTAGAAAGGACGATAGCGCAGACCATAATACAGAGAATCAGTGATGTTCGCTGTACCTTTGATATAAGGACGATATTTAGTCGTGTCTTGATCTGTTACGAAGTTCAGACCAGCTTCAACACCAAAGGTTTTATCGAACTTGTACAGATAGCTCGCAGTTACTTCAGTACCGCTGCTCACAGGTTCGTTGAAAGGTTTGTTCGGCGTGGTATCGTTTTTGTGTTGTTTCCACTTACCTTCTATGGACAGACCAAAACCGTTGTCAAAACGGTTAGAGATCAACAGACGGTCAGCGTGGTTTGCATTGACGGTATCTTTCATTTCATGACGGTAGTCAAAGGTCACAGCCATGCTGCTCATGCTGACTAACGAGGTTACCAACACTGCGAGTAATTTAGCTTTCATTATATTATCCCATGTCAAGAGAATTATTATTAAAGAGAAGATGCTACTTTTTTATAGCAAGTCCATTGTATGTATTCTTTCTTACAGTAATGTGAACAAGATCTTCAAAATCAGATATTAGTTCAGCTATTTCATTTTTGTGATTTCGTTCAGTTAATTAAACGAAATTTTATGTATTTAAATTTGAAATATATTTATTATTGCTTATTTAATTGTATTAAAAATCGGATTGATGCCTGGAGAATACCTTCAAAAAATAATCATAAACAGGGTATTGCCAGTGCAAAAAAATATTTTTTCCACTGCCCTACGCGGGAGCAGATTCGATAAACGGTGGGGTTGGCGAGATAACGCAATGAAAAATGCTGTCCCCGTCAGAGAGGAACCTGACGGGGAAGGGGAAAAAGCCTGAATTAGCCGCGCGTCGCGGCTTTCATACGGCTGACAAAATCATGCAGTTTTGCCAGCATCACTTCTGGCTGATGACGATGTTGTTCAATGATACGTATGATGGCTGAGCCTGAAATAGCACCTGCGGCACCGGAAGCGATAGCCTATTTTACCTGAGAAAGTTCTGAAATACCAAAGCCTTGCAGAGACGGCGCGGCGTGATATTCCGTCAGCGTGGCTACCAGGTGGTACAACGGCAGTTCAGCGCGCTTCTCCGCGCCCGTCACGCCTGCACGCGACAACAGATAGGTATAACCACGACCATGAGTGGCAATCTCTCTGAGCAAGGCGTCATTCGCGTTAGGCGGGCAGATAAAGATGGGCGCAACGTTGTGTCGCAAAGCGGCCGCGCGGAAGGGCGCAGATTCTTCAATCGGCACCTCGGCGATCAACACGGAATCAACCCCTGCATCGGCACAGCGCTGATAAAAGGCATCGATACCATTGCTGAAGACCAGATTGGCATACATCAACAGACCAATAGGCATGGTAGGGTGCTTTTGACGGATGGTCGCCAGCATCTCAAAACAGTGGCCGGGAGTCACTCCCGCCTCGAAGGCGCGCAAAGTCGCGGCCTGAATCGTGGGGCCGTCCGCCAGAGGATCGGAAAACAGGATGCCTAATTCTAACGCATCATTCTAACGCATCGGCACCGGCATCGATTAACGTATCAATAATCTGTAATGATAGTGCCGGGTTTGGATCGCCCAAGGTTACGAAGGGAACAAAGGCACCTTCCTGCTTTTCCGCCAACTGCGCAAATCGTTGTTGATAACGCTCCATCAGATCTCCCCCCGACCTTTCAAAATATCGTGCACTGTAAATATGTCTTTCTCGCCACGGCCAGAGAGGTTAACCACCAGCAGTTGCTCTTTCTCTGGCTCCTGACGAATCATCTTCAAGGCATGTGCCAACGCGTGGGAAGATTCCAGCGCTGGAATGATCCCTTCATGGCGGGACAATTCCTGAAACGCATCGAGTGCTTCATCATCGGTAATATAGACGTAGTCGGCGCGCCCGATACTGTTCAGGTGGGCATGCTGAGGGCCCACTGACGGGAAGTCCAGCCCGGCAGAAATAGAGTAGGACTCCTCGATTTGGCCATCGGACGTTTGCATCATGGGCGATTTCATCCCAAAGTAGATCCCGACGCGACCATGTTTCAGCGGTGCGCCATGTTGCCCGCTTTCAATACCCAGTCCCGCTGGTTCAACGCCAATCAAACGCACCGGGGTTTCTTCGATAAAATCGGCAAACATGCCAATGGCATTGGAACCGCCGCCCATGCAGGCGATGACGGCATCAGGCAAACGTCCTTCGTGCTCCAGAATCTGCGCTTTGGTTTCTTCGCCAATTATGCGCTGGAATTCACGCACAATCGTCGGGAACGGGTGCGGCCCGGCTGCGGTACCTAATAGATAGTGAGCCTTGTCATAACTGCCGGACCAGTCGCGCAGTGCCTCGTTACAGGCATCTTTCAGCGTAGAAGAGCCGCTGTGCACCGGGATCACCTCGGCCCCCATCAGACGCATACGGAACACGTTAGGTGACTGACGTTCAACTTCTTTGGCCCCCATATAGATGCGACATTTCAGACTGAGCAGGGCACATGCCAGCGCGGTTGCCACAACATGTTGTCCTGCGCCGGTTTCAGCGATGATCTCGGTTTTCCCATGCGCTTGGCTAACAGCGCCTGACCCAGTACCTGGTTGGTTTTATGTGCACCGCCGTGTAACAAATCTTCCCGCTTAAGATACAGCGTGGCGCGAGTGCCCTGGGTCAGGTTACGGCAACGGGTGAGCGCCGTGGGACGACCGGCATAGTTTTTCAGTAAATCGGTAAAGGCGGCCTGAAATTCAGGATCTTTTTGTGCGTCGATAAAGGCCTGTTCCAATTGTTGTAACGCGGGGATCAGTATCTGCGGTACATACTGCCCGCCGAATTCACCAAAGTAAGGATTAAGTAACGTCATAATGTTCCTGTTTGTCCTGTTTGTCCTGTTTGTCCTGTTTGTCCTGTTTGTCCTGTTTGTCCTGTTTGTCCTGTTTGTCCTGTTTGTCCTGTTTGTCCTGTTTGTCCTGTTTGTCCTGTCAGTGCTAATCGAAAAATTAAAGCGTGTCGCGCCGTACTGTCCGGCGATTATTACGGATAGAGCGGGGCAAAGGCGGCATGTATTTTCACCGCGTCTTTGATCCCAGGCTCTCTTTCGACACCTGAGTTAACGTCCAGCCCGGCACAGCCGAACTGTGCGGCTTTCGCGCTATTGAACACATTCACGCCCCCCGCCAGCAGCACGTTACTCAGGTCAGCATCATGCAATAAATTCCAGTCAAAACGCTCACCGCTACCGCCTTGTCCGTTATCAAACAGGTAGCGATTCACTCCGGCAAAATCGCGTTTAGGCAGTCTTTTTTCAACGCTGAGCGCTTTCCAAATCTGGCAGGTGGCGGGCAGCAACGCGCGCAACTCATCAATGGCGGTCTGGTTTTCGTTGCCGTGCAATTGCACGGCGAACAATCCCAGGTATCGGGCCGTTTGCGCAATCTCAGCGGTGGCCGCGTTACGGAATACGCCAACGTAGCGCAACGGTGCACCGGACATTACCGTTGGTGCGAATTCCGGTGTCACATAACACGGTGAAGAGGGGACAAAGATCAAGCAACCGTACACTGCACCGGCGTTATACGCCGCAGCGGCATCTATCGCACGCGTGAGTCCGCACACTTTATTTTCGCCCAGAATAAGACGGCGCACCGCCAATGACAGATTGGGCTCTGACATCAGCGAACTGCCAACCAGAAAGCCGTTAGCGTAGGCGCTGAGCTCGCGAATTTGTGCCGCGTTATGAATCCCGGACTCACTGATAACCGTAACACTTTTGGGCAAGCGCGGGGCCAGTGTGCGAGTGCGATCGAGATCGATAGAAAGATCGCGCAGATCGCGATTATTGATACCGACCACGCGGGCGTTGAGCGCGATAGCCCGTTCCAGCTCAGCCTCGTTACTCACCTCTGTCAACACGCCCATTTTCAGGCTGTGGGCAACCTGGGCCAGTTCGCGGTATTCGTGATCGTCCAGTACGGAGAGCATCAGCAGAATGGCATCGGCCTGATAATGGCGAGCCAGATAAATCTGGTATTCCGAGATGATGAAATCTTTGCACAGCACCGGTTGTCTGACGACGGCGCTGATGCGCGGTAAAAAATCAAAACTGCCCTGAAAATATGTCTCATCGGTCAGCACCGAGATGGCGGAGGCGTAATCGCTGTAGACGCGAGCAATGGTCACCGGATCAAAATCTTCGCGAATCAGCCCTTTGGAAGGCGATGTCTTTTTGCATTCCAGAATAAACGCGGGCTTTTTATGTTTGAGCGCCGCATAAAAATCGCGCTGGCTAGGAACAAGATCCGCTTGAAAACTGGATAACAGCTGTGCTTGCTGGCGCGCAACAATCCAACTCACTTTATCCTTTACGATTTTACCCAGTACGGTCTTGTTCAGTTCTGATTCTTGCATAGCACCTTTACACTCTGGCGGCGAGCGCTGTCACGCGCTGATAAGCCTGCCCGCTGTGAATAACATCCAATGCCTGCTGCGCGTTCTGGCGCAAATCTTCTTGTCCGAACAGGCGCAACAGTAATGCAACTTTGGCGGCCATGGCATTTGCGTGCGCGCGTTCACCTTTGCCTTGTAACAGACGTGTCAGAATATCACGGTTTTCTTCGGGCAGCCCGCCCTGAAGTGCAGAAAGCGGGGCGCTCTCGAGACCAAAATCACGGTGGGTCAGCTCGTAGGTTTCCACCTTGCCATCGCGCAGTTCTGCCACCTGAGTAGGGGCGTGCAGCGCGACTTCATCCATACCGCCGCCGTGCACGACGGCAGCACTTTGATAGCCGAGCACACGCAGCGTTTCGGCGATGGGCGTCACCAGATGCGGGCTGTAAACCCCAATCAGCGCCAGCGGCGGGCGCGCCGGGGCCCCAGCACGTTAAACAGCGTGCGGGTTTTCAGCAACTGACGTACTGGCATCGCGTGGCGAAATCCGGTGTGGTATTGCGGTGCAAACAAAAATCAGACGCCCAGGTCGTCCAGTGCCTGACGTGATTGCTCAGGTGCCATATCCAGTTTAATGCCGAATGCAGACAGCAGATCGGAAGAGCCTGAACGGCTGGAGACGCTGCGGTTGCCGTGCTTGGCGACCTTCACGCCGCAACTGGCGGCAACGAACGCGCTGGTCGTTGAGATATTGATGCTGTTGGTGCCATCCCCGCCGGTGCCGACGATATCGGCAAACAGGTAGTCAGGGCGTGGGAAAGGCTGCGCATCCGCCAGTAAGGCAGCAGCTGCACCAGCGATCTCTTCCGGGTGCTCGCCGCGCACCTTCATGCTGATCAGGGCGGCTGCCAACTGTGCGGGCTTTAACTCGCCGTGCACAATCGCGCTGAACAGCGCCTGACTCTCAGCGCGAGAAATGGCCTGAGCGCCAAACAGTTTTTCCAGAATGGCCTGCTTTTCCAGTGTGGTATCGAGCGAAGCGGCGGTCAGCGTATTTACAGAAGCGTACATAATATATCCTTAAATTCGGTAATGATTTTTGTTGTGAGTCGCGATAAGGCCTATGCCAGCGCTCACGCCAGCGTCTGCTCCAGCAGACGGGCACCGTGAGTGGTCAGGATAGATTCGGGGTGAAACTGGAAGCCGCAGACGCGATCGGCGTCATGACGCACTGCCATCACCATGCCATTAAAATGGGCATTGACTGTGAGTTCATCAGGCTCCTGACTGCCCACCATTGAGTGGTAACGCGCCACCGGTAAGGGGTTAGGCAATCCCTGAAACATCGCCTGGCCGTCGTGTTCAATGGACGAGACTTTACCGTGCAGGATTTCACTGGCTTGACCCACGTGGCCGCCATAGGCTTCAACAATCGCCTGATGCCCCAAAACAGACGCCAATAATCGGCAAACGACCGCGCAGTTGGGTTAACAGCGCAGGCATGCAACCGGCCTGCGCTGGAGTGCCAGGGCCGGGCGAGAGCATCAGAACCGGTTTTTCCAGGGTTTTCAGGCGGGCAATGATGGTATCCACAGGCATCTGATTGCGGTAAATCACTACGTTATGGCCGCTGGCGCGTAGTTGGTCCACCAAGTTGTAGGTGAAAGAATCAATGTTATCGAGCAATAGGATATCGGCCATCAGAAGATCTCCTTGGCATGGTGAGCCGTGGCAATGGCGCGAAGCACCGCGCGCGCTTTGTTTCGGGTTTCGTCCGCTTCCGCTTGTGGCTGCGAGTCGAGCACCACGCCCGCTCCAGACTGAACGGTAGCGATACAGTCTTCAACATAGGCAGAGCGGATAACGATGCAGGTGTCCAAATCGCCGTGAGCCGTGAAATAGCCCACGGCACCACAGTAGCTGCCGCGTCGCGTTTTTTCACTTTCGGCAATCAGTTGCATGGCGCGTACTTTTGGCGCACCGCTCAGCGTGCCCATGTTCATGCAGGCCCGGTAGGCGTGCAGTACATCCAAATCCTTACGCAACGTACCGACAACGCGGGAAACCAGATGCATCACGAAAGAGTAGCGATCCACTTTGGTCAGATCGGCCACGTAGCGACTACCGGGTTCACAGATACGCGCCAGATCGACCAGCATCAGGTGCTCTGCCAGCTCTTTATGGTCAGTGCGCATTTCCAGCTCAATGCGGCTGTCGAGATCGCGATCCAGTGAACCATCGGCACGACGGCCGCGCGGGCGCGTACCGGCAATGGGATAGATTTCGATCTGACGAGAATCCGCGTCGTATTTCAGCAAGCTTTCAGGAGAGGCACCAAACAAGGTGAAGTCATTATCCTGCATAAAGAACATATAGGGGCTTGGGTTGTTCTCTTTTAGCGTCTGGTACGCGGCCAGTGGCGATGGGCACGGCAGGGAGAAACGGCGTGACGGCACCACCTGGAAGGTTTCACCAATGCGAATCGCTTACTGCATTTGACGCACCACGGCACCGTATTCTTCGTCACTCAGGTTACAGCTGAGCGCCATATCCGTCAGTGTCTGACGCGGCAGCGCGGGTGCAGGCTGCTGCAACTGGTGCCCTAACTGTGCCAGGCGATGTTGCAGGCGCTGACGTTCGGTTGCATCTGGCGTGAACAGGCTGGCCTGTAAATGCGTGACGCGCTGTTGGTGATCCAGAATCAACAAGGTTTCTGCCAGATAAATACAGTAATCCGGGCAGCGCTGCTGTTGGCTTAGTGGCGGTAATGCTTCAAACCCGGCAACCAAATCGTAAGCAAACAGACCACCGAAGAACATCGCTTCCCGCTCATTAGCAGGGCTGGTTACCAGCGTTTGCAGCAGACGCAGTGCGTCAAACACGGACAGCGAACGCAGACGCACATCTTCGTCTTGCTGGGTATCAACTGCGGGGAAGGTCAATTCACGGCCGTTGGGGCGCACGGCGACATCGATATCTGCCGGTAACAGTTGGTCAAGCAGTGGCAGCAGTGTCGCACCGTTAGCGGTCAATGCCTGAATGGAGACCTGCTGCCCCAGTGCGGTGATACGAAGTGCTCTATCAATGATCAACAGGCTTTTCAGATCCTGTTTACTGTCAATTTCAGCAGATTCCAGCAGCAGCGTGGTCGGTCGGGCACCGCACAGCTGATGGAAAACCGCACTCGGATTATCGCGATAAGCGGCTTCGATGCGCAGCAGTTCAAGCTGCGGCTTATCGGTGGATGAAGATATCGTTGCTGATGTTTGCATCGTCGCTACTCTGGTTGTCTGCTGTTAGTTTTATGTCGGTTTTACGTCATCGCACAGCAGTAAGTCATAAAAAAAACCGCCAATTAAGCGGGTTTAGATATTTTGCATGTTGTGATAACAGCTATGCGTTAATACTCCACCCGCCACAGGGAAGAGCGCCACCAACCAATGGTTTTGAAGCTGCCGCGTAGGTTGCTATTTACCACTGCGAGAAAGTGCGTTGCCATTATCACATTTCCATCTATTTGCTGAATTTTCGTACTAGTTAACTAGTTTATAAGCGCGTTATCAACGGGTTAACGCATTTTATTTTATCGGTACCGTACCGCAGTCGTGTGGTTCCCCTGCGGCGGTGTTTAATGGCATGATGTCCCGCGTCTCAGATCCCCTGAGCAGCATTAACAACCATAGGTGCCTGTGTGTCCGAACTTTCCGTTGCTCTGTCTCCCAGTCTGCTGTTTGATTTGCACAGCCACACTACCGCTTCGGATGGAGAACTGTCGCCCGGCGATCTGGTGCAACGCGCCGTTGAGATGCGCGTTGGTGTTCTGGCGATTACCGATCACGATACCGTGGCGGGACTGGCTGCCGCGCAGCAGGTGATAGCCGCATTGAATCTGCCGTTACGGCTGGTGCCTGGGCTTGAGATCTCCACCCTGTGGGAAAATCATGAGATTCATATTGTCGGTTTAGGTATTGATCCCCAACACGTCGCCCTGACGCACCTGCTTGAACAGCAGAAGGCGCGCCGCTGGCAGCGTGCGCAGGCAATCAGTGAGCAGTTGGAGAAGGCGCGTATTCCGGGCGCACTGGAAGGGGCACAGCGTCTTGCCGGAGAGGGCGAAATCACCCGTAGTCATTTTGCCCGTTTTCTGGTGGAGCAGGGCAAGGCCAGCAATGTGGGGCAGGTGTTCAAATCCTATCTGGCAAAAGGGAAAACCGGATATGTCCCGCCGCAGTGGTGTACAATAGCAGAAGCCGTTGATGTTATTCATCATGCGGGCGGTGTGGCGGTACTGGCGCATCCTGGGCGCTATGATTTGTCTCCCAAATGGCTCAAGCGGGTGCTGGCCAGTTTTGTGGCAGCTGCGGGGGATGCGATGGAGGTCGCCCAGTGCCAACAAGCGCCGGACGAACGAACTCAACTGGCGCGTTACGCGCAGGATTTTCAGCTCTATGCCTCACAGGGCTCTGATTTTCACCGTCTCTGCGCCTGGATAGAGTTGGGGCGCAAGCTCTGGTTGCCCGGCGGTGTAACGCCGGTGTGGCAACATCCCGTGCTGGCAGCACTGCCGTTGACCGCAGACGCGTTGCACCGCGACGGATGCGAAACGTCGCGCTAAATTCGATGTTTAAGGACGTATCATGAGTCAGTTTTTTTATATTCATCCACAAAACCCTCAGCCGCGGTTGATCAATCAATCTGTTGATGTGCTGCGTAAAGGTGGCGTGCTGGTCTATCCCACCGATTCCGGTTACGCATTGGGATGTATGCTGGGGGAGAAAAATGCGATGGAGCGCATTTGCCAAATTCGCCATCTGGACAGCAACCACAACTTCACCATCGTGTGTCGCGATCTTTCCGAAATATCCACCTATGCCTATGTGGACAATGCAGTATTTCGCCTGATCAAAAACAATACGCCCGGTAACTACACCTTTATTTTGAAAGCCACCAAAGAGGTGCCGCGTCGATTGATGAGTGAAAAGCGCAAAACCATCGGCCTGCGTGTGCCTTCTAACGAGATTGCGCTGGCGCTGTTGGAAGCGCTGAATGAGCCGCTAATGTCGACTACATTGATGCTGCCGGGTAATGATTTTGCGGAATCCGATCCGAAGGAAATTCATGATCATTTGGGCAAACGGGTAGATTTGATTATCCACGGTGGATTTCTGGGGCAAAAACCCACAACGGTGATTGATTTGACCGACTCCACGCCGGTTGTGGTGCGTGAAGGCACCGGTGATATCTCACCGTTTCAGTGATCAAAACGCCCCCTGTGCCTTGTGTTCAGCTTTCAGGCTCCGACAGCGAATGGCACAGCGAAAATTGGGTAATCGGGTGCTGTTCCCAGCCTGCTTGTAAAAATAACGGGGTCAACGCCTGTGGTACGGCGACAGGCGTTGAAATCCCCCTCGAACTGTGCAGCCAGTGCCTGAAGTACCCGTTGTGCATGATCTTGCCGCCGGGCGGGGGGCATGACATAAAGCGCCCGCAACTGTGGCTTGGTAAACGCGGTGGCAACGATGGCGTAGGCATCATTGCCTCAGCGATATCCTTGTGTCGGCAGTGCAACCGTGCCCAAAGGATCGATCATCCAGGGTAACGCGTTATTAGGTGTTGCGATCATGCTGCCAATAACGGTGACCGGATCGCACCGCGTTAATGCTACCGTACTGTTTATTGCCTCACTCGCCAGTGGTGCAGTAAAGCCGCACAGGATGTCTTGACGTGTAAACCCCATCCTGTCATACAAGGCTATGCCTGCCGAATTGCTGCTAATCACCTCAAGCCACAGGGCGCTATCCCCCCGTTGATGCGCTTCACGCAGCAGTTGCTCTAACATCGCGGTTCCCAAACCGCCACGGCGCCAGCGCGGATGAATGGCAAAGGCGGCCAAGCGGCAACGCGAGCCGCGTCGCACCATGATTGCCAGCGCCACCGGATTCCAGCGCCACCGGATTATTGTTGGCGCTCCAGATGCGACTCTCGGTCAACGACAGACCCTCGGCGTTAAAACGCGTGGCAAACGTCGGGCCATCGAGGGTGAAAGGGACAACATAATCCGTGAAGCACTCGGTCAATATGGCGGCGAGCTGATGGCTGTTGTAGTGCGTGGCATCACGGCAGACCAGCGGTGAAATCGATGTCATGGACGTTTCCTGTAGTGTCGGCGCTAGCGTATACGGTTCCCTGGAAACAGGATTATCGATCGATATGCCGTTGTATTCAAAAAAGATACGCTTTTTAGCCTAAAATTCATGTAGAATGATAGGCCACTCGCGCTACGGGTACGGCGATGTGGCTATAAGCAGTAGGGGGCATTGCCCGGATTCCTCTGTTAAACAGATACTCATCAGTGAGTTATGCGGAAATTAAAGTTAACTCATTGTTTTATCCGACGCCTGTGAAGGCGACACTCTGAGGCTGCTCAATGAGCGAAAAGTTACAAAAAGTGCTGGCGCGCGCTGGCCACGGCTCACGCCGCGAGATCGAAGGCATTATCCAGGCAGGCCGTGTGAGCGTGGACGGCAAAATTGCGACGCTGGGCGACCGCGTCGAGGTGACCAAGGCAACCCGCATTCGTATCGATGGTCACGTGGTTTCTGTTAAAGAAACGGAAGAAGCGATCTGCCGCGTACTGATTTATTACAAACCAGAAGGTGAGCTTTGCACCCGCAGCGATCCCGATGGTCGCCCGACGGTGTTCGATCGTTTGCCGAAAATGCGCGGTTCGCGCTGGGTGGCGGTAGGACGTCTGGATGTGAATACCTCCGGCCTGCTGCTGTTCACCACCGACGGCGAATTGGCAAACCGCTTGATGCATCCCAGTCATGAAGTGGAACGCGAATATGCGGTGCGTGTGTTTGGTGAAGTGGATGAGGATAAACTCAAGCTGCTGACCAAAGGCGTACAGCTTGATGACGGTCCTGCATCGTTCTGCACCCTGAAGTACAGCGGTGGCGAAGGATTAAACCAGTGGTATAACGTCACGCTGACAGAAGGGCGTAACCGAGAAGTGCGTCGTCTGTGGGAAGCGGTTGGCGTGCAGGTAAGTCGCCTGATTCGTGTGCGCTATGGCGACATTCCATTACCAAAAGGGTTGCCGCGCGGTGGCTGGACAGAAATGCCGCTCGAACAGCTTAACTATCTGCGCGAACTGGTGCAATTGCCGGCGGAAACCACCAGCAAGTTGCCGGTTGAGCGTGAGCGTCGTCGGGTGAAAGCCAATCAAATTCGGCGTGCGGTAAAACGCCATGGTCAGGCTGGTCCTGCGCGGCGCAGTGCGCCAAAGCGTAACGGCTAAGTGTGATGTTAAAAGCGTGACGTTAAGGTAGTCGGTATTACTCGGGGTGTTGCCGCCGCCACACCCCGTAACAGCAATAATGAATCTTGTTACCAATCGATGCCTTGCTGGGCCTTTATACCCGCATCAAACGCATGTTTTGTCGGCCGCATTTTCGTTACCGTATCCTCCAATTCCAGCAATTCGCGGTGGCAGCCGCGTCCGGTAATAATCACGCTCTGATTGGACGGTCGCTGTTGTAATGCGGTCACTACCTCATCCAGCGCCAGGTAGTCGTAGCTCACCATGTAGGTCAACTCATCCAGGATCACCAGATCGAGCGTAGCATCGGACAACATGCTGCCAGACGGCTTGCGCCGCCAGCGTATCGCCTGTGCGATCCTGCGTATCCCAGGTAAACCCGGTCGCCATCACCTGAAACTCAACGCCGCGATCGGCGAGCAGGTTGCGCTCGCCGTTGGGCCATTCACCTTTGATAAATTGAATTACGCCAACGCGCAGGCCATGTCGCACCGCGCGTGTCGCGGTGCCAAACGCCGCTGTGGTTTTACCCTTGCCGTTGCCGGTGAAAACCATCAGGATGCCACGCACCTCGTTGGCCGCGGCAATGCGTTCGTCAACCCGTTGTTTCAGCTTTTGCTGGCGCTGCTTGTGGCGATCGTTATCCATTGTGAGGGCTCTTTATACCGCTGGGCCGGGTTTTCTTCCCGGTTGTGCGTCGAAACTCATGCCGGTTTTGCGTTTGCTGTCATCGCCCATCAAATAAAGGTAGCGCGGCATAATATCAGCCGGGGTTTTGAGACGTTGCGGATCTTCATCCGGGAACGCGCTGGCATGCATTGCGGTGCGCGTCCCACCTGGATTGATACAGTTAACGCGCAAATGCTGGTTACGATACTCGTCGGCCAAGACCTGCATAAGCCCTTCTGTAGCGAATTTGGAAGCCGCATAGGCTCCCCATTCCGCGCGGCCCACGCGACCCACACTGGAACTGGTGAACACCAGAGAGGGGCTGGCGGCTTTTAACAACAGGGGCAACAACACCTGCGTCAGCATAAAGGTGGCATTCACGTTAACTTGCATGACTTGATGCCAGGTCGCAGGATCCTGTTCGGTAATCGGTGCGATATCCCCAAGCAACCCCGCGTTATGCAGTACACCGTCAAGGTGTGGTATCTGTTTTCCCAGGTCAGTCGCCAGCGCAGCGCACGTCTCGGCGGTGACTGTTAATAAATCGCAGGGCACAACCAGAGATGATGTCCCCGTTTCACGCAGGATTTCTGCTTGCACATCCTGTAATTTATGCGCGGTGCGGCCCAGCAGGATCAACCGGGCACCGTAGCGTGCGTAAGTGAGCGCGGCTTCGCGCCCAATACTATCGCCCGCACCGGTGACCAGAATTAGGCGGTGTTTAAGAAGGTGATTCATAGGTTGATAATGCACGGTGCTTTCCTCTATACGCCGCAAACCATAAGACGTAAAGGCAGTTATGCCTCAATGTGTCGGTGAATTCAATGCGCGTCGGGCGCATTCTTAGGCCACTGCGGTAAAAACAGCAACAGGTGTAAAAAACCCATGAATAACATCGCCATATTTCACGCCATACGTTATGCCGTATTTTTGCTCCCGCGCCGGTTTGATGAAAACTGTGGAGTGTCGTAAGACGAGCGGTATGATGGTGTGGTGTGTCGCAGGCAACTGCACAGGTAAACATCGGCGGCGTCATGATATGACTCAGTAAACGAGGGACGGTATTTGTGGAATTGCTTTCTCAGTACGGCTTATTTCTGGCAAAAGTAGTCACGATAGTGCTGGCCATTGGCGTACTGGTCGTGTTGACCTTTGGTGTCACGCAGCGAAAATGCCCGCGCAAACGGGAGTTGCAGGTGATGAATCTGGGCGAACAGTATCGCGAAATGCAAAATGAAATGCGCGATACCTGCATGAGTGATGCGGAACGCAAACTGGTTGCGAAGCGGAAGAAAAAAGAGGACAAAGCTGCCGCTAAAGAAGAGAAACTGCGCGCCAAACGCGGCGATGAGAAATTGTGAAACCACGTCTTTACGTATTGAATTTTAACGGCAGCATGGACGCAGGGTGAAGTCTCGGCGGTGCTGGCGGTCGCTACGCCGCAGGATGAAGTGTTGTTACGTCTGGAAAGCCCCGGCGGTGTAGTGCACGGTTATGGGTTGGCCGCTTCTCAGTTGCAGCGCCTGCGCGATGGTGGCATTCGGTTGACGGTTGCGGTGGATACATGATGGCGTGTGTGGCCGATCGCATTGTCGCGGCTCCGTTTACCATCATCGGTTCTATTGGGGTAGTGGCTCAGATACCCAACTTCAATCGGTTGCTGAAAAACAATGATATCGATGTGGAACTGCATACCGCCGGTGAATATAAGCGCACCCTGACGCTGTTTGGTGAGAATACGGAGCAGGGTCGTGAAAAATTCCGTGAAGAGCTGAACGTGACTCACGGTCTGTTTAAGCAGTTTGTCAAAGAGATGCGACCCACGCTGGATATCGATAAAACCGCCACCGGCGAGCATTGGTTTGGCACGCAGGCGCAAACGTTAGGGCTGGTCGATGCGATTGGCACCAGCGACGATTTACTGATTCAGGAAATAACCACGCATGAAGTGTTGAGTGTGCGCTATACGCGTCGCAAGCGCCTGCTGGATAAAATCATGGGGAACGCGGGTGACTCCGCTGAGCGTCTGCTGCTGCGTTGGTGGCAGCGGGGCAGCCACCCGTTCGTTTGATGCATTTAACCCTGTGCGCGGTGCGTACAGGGTTAACCTGCTTAGTCGATCAACTGATACTTCTCTGACAATTTATGCGCCAAGTGCTTGAACATGTTAAACACCGCCGTAGTTTTTAATGTCGGCAGGCCGTTGTCATCCAGGAAATAATCCCCTTTAAATATCAGCACGCCATTCTTCTGATCAACGTCGGTGGCAATCATACCGTGAAGATAGTCATCGTGGTTTTGAATCAGACGGTTAGCCTGTTCCAATAACGTCTGGCGGTCGATCGGGGTTCTCTCTGTGGCGCTGTTCTCCGCGGCCATAGTCACGTTGTCTGACATAGTGTTACTCTTGCTAAAACTCATGGCGCTATTCTAACGCCACCCCGACGGCATCCGCTTTTGCTTTTTTGCGCTTTTTTTATGAACCTTTGAAAACAGGTTGATAAGACGACGTAATTTTTATGAAGACTACGCGGTTGTCAGCCGATAACGATGAGCAGTAGAGGTTGGCGAAAACCGCGTTTCCATGCTAATTAGGTTGCGTGGCGGCATTTATCAGGTAGAGTGTCGGATTTTGTATCGTTAAGCGGAAAAAATTCTTTACGGTGTTGCAGCAGCATAAGCGGCACCGCGGGCAGTTAACCGTCATTACAGCAAAAAAACGTGGATGGTCATGTGGTTATGGAATGGTTTATTGACCGTTACGTACTCTTGAATCTCCACCTAGTGAAGCTGGAAGTACGCGAACAGGCGTAACGGTAGAGAATAAATGATGTATATGTCCCTTGAAAAAGGGACCAGACGCCCTCAACAACACGTTAATATGAAGCATTCGGTAGGTAACAATACATATGGGTAAAGCTCTCGTCATAGTTGAGTCCCCGGCCAAAGCCAAAACAATCAACAAATATCTAGGCAATGACTACGTAGTGAAATCGAGCGTCGGTCATGTGCGTGATTTGCCGACCAGCGGTTCTGCGGCGGCGAAGAAGAGCGCTGAGCCTGGCAAAGCAAAAAAAGCCGGCAAAAAAGATGAGCGCACCGCGCTGGTCAATCGTATGGGGGTCGATCCGTACCACTGCTGGCAGGCTGATTACGAAATACTGCCCGGCAAAGAGAAAGTGGTCTCTGAACTGAAAACGCTGGCGGCCAATGCTGACCACGTCTATCTCGCAACCGACCTTGACCGCGAAGGGGAAGCCATTGCCTGGCACCTGCGGGAAATCATTGGGGGCGATGAAGGCCGTTTCAGCCGCGTGGTGTTTAACGAAATCACCAAAAATGCCATCAAACAGGCGTTTGAAAAACCAGATAAATTAAATATCGACAGGGTCAATGCGCAGCAAGCACGGCGTTTTATGGACCGTGTCGTGGGCTACATGGTTTCTCCGCTGTTGTGGAAAAAAATCGCCCGTGGGCTTTCTGCTGGTCGCGTGCAGTCCGTTGCGGTGCGTCTGGTGGTAGAGCGCGAACGCGAAATCAAGGCCTTTATCCCGGAAGAGTACTGGGAACTGCATGCGGATTTGCTGTCATCGAGTGCCGCATTGCAAATGCAGGTGACGCACTTTGATGGCAAGCCGTTCAAGCCGGTTAATAAAGCGCAAACAGCGGCGGCGGTCAGCGTGCTGGAGACCGCACGCTATGTGGTCGCGGAACGCGAAGACAAGTCCACCAGTAGCAAGCCGGGGGCACCTTTCATCACCTCCACGCTGCAACAGGCGGCAAGTACCCGCTTGGGGTTTGGTGTTAAAAAAACCATGATGATGGCACAGCGCTTGTACGAAGCGGGTTACATCACCTACATGCGTACTGACTCTACCAACCTGAGTCAGGATGCACTGACCATGGCGCGCGATTATATTGCGTCCAGCTTTGGCAAAGCTTACCTGCCGGAGAGCGCGAACCTCTACAGCAGTAAAGAAAATTCTCAGGAAGCGCATGAAGCGATTCGTCCCTCGGATGTCGCCGTTCTGGTGGATGCGCTGAAGGATATGGAAGCTGATGCGCAGAAACTCTACCAGTTGATCTGGTGTCAATTCGTGGCTTGCCAAATGACTCCGGCCAAATATGACTCTACAACGCTGTTGGTGAACGCGGAAGGCTATCGATTACGTGCCAAAGGACGCACTCTGCGTTTTGATGGCTGGACCAAAGTAATGCCCGCGCTGCGTAAAGGTGATGAAGACCGTACGCTGCCGACCGTTGAGGTAGGGGAAGTGATGTCCCTGGATAAACTGCTGCCGAGCCAGCATTTTACCAAACCACCTGCCCGCTATAGCGATGCCTCGCTGGTAAAAGAGTTGGAAAAACGTGGTATTGGTCGTCCATCTACATACGCCTCTATCATTTCAACCATTCAGGATCGTGGCTATGTGCGGGTGGAAAACCGCCGTTTCTACGCGGAAAAAATGGGTGAAATTGTCACTGACCGTCTGGAAGAAAACTTCCGCGAGTTGATGAACTACGATTTTACTGCGCGCATGGAAAGTAGCCTCGATCAGGTCGCCAACAATCAGGCGGAGTGGAAAGGGGTACTGGATGAGTTTTTTGCCGAATTCAGCCAGCAGTTAGAAAAAGCGGAAATGGGTCCGGAAGCGGGAGGAATGCGACCCAATGCCATGGTGCTGACCACCATCGATTGCCCCACCTGTGGACGCAAGATGGGGATTCGTACCGCCAGCACCGGCGTGTTTCTCGGCTGTTCCGGCTATGCATTGACGCCAAAAGAGCGCTGCAAGACCACCATCAACCTGATCCCTGAAGCAGAAGTGCTGAATGTGCTGGAAGGGGATGAGGCTGAAACCAATGCGCTGCGTGCCCGCCGTCGTTGCGGTAAGTGCGGTACGGCGATGGACAGCTACCTGATCGATAACCAACGCAAACTGCACGTGTGCGGTAATAACCCAGCATGTGACGGCTATGAGATCGAAAACGGTGAGTTTCGTATCAAGGGCTACGACGGTCCGGTGGTGGAGTGCGACAAATGTGGTTCCGATATGCACCTGAAAATGGGACGTTTTGGTAAGTACATGGCCTGCACCAACGAAACCTGTAACAACACCCGCAAAATTTTGCGCAATGGTGAAGTCGCGCCGCCGAAGGAAGATCCGGTTCCCTTACCCGAACTGCCGTGCGAAAAATCCGATGCCTATTTCGTGCTGCGTGACGGTGCAGCAGGGGTATTCCTGGCCGCTAATACCTTCCCTAAATCGCGCGAAACCCGCGCGCCGTTAGTGGAAGAGTTGGTGCGATTCCGCGATCGTCTGCCAGAAAAACTGCGCTATCTGGCTGATGCGCCGGTGGAGGATACCGAAGGCAACAAAGCGGTGGTGTGCTTTAGTCGTAAAACCAAGCAGCAATACGTTGCTTCGGAGAAAAACGGTAAGGCGACAGGGTGGTCTGCATTCTATGTAGACGGCAAGTGGACTTCTGAGAAAAAATAATTCGCTGCCAGGTGAATAAAAGCCAACTTCCCCCCGTCATTCCCGCGAAAGCGGGAATCCCTTGCAGAAGAAACGCGTTTATTCTCACAGAGATCCTCGGCTTTCGCCGAGGATGACGAAGTGTAAGTGATGTTGTAAGCCATCTGAGCCAGCCTTTTGGGCTGGCTTTTTTGATCTGGGTAGGAAGATAGCGATCTAGGTGAGAGGATCGCGCCGCCGTGTGCTAGAATGAGCGCCCTCACTCAGCGCACGTTGAGGGCGATATTTTTATCGAAGTAAAGATAATAGTTATATAAAAATATTTTTTATGATTAAATGACCTTAATATGATAAAATAACCGCCTGCTTTTCATCGCGTAAATGTTGCAGCGTCATGAAAAAGTAAAGCAACGGTAGATTATTTATTCGTGCCTGATGCACATGCTCAATAACATGGGATGACATATGAAATTGCAACAGCTTCGTTATATCGTTGAAGTTGTTAATCATAACTTGAATGTTTCCTCAACGGCTGAGGGTCTGTACACCTCGCAGCCGGGGATCAGTAAACAGGTGAGAATGCTGGAAGATGAGCTGGGAATTCAAATTTTTGCGCGTAGCGGTAAACACCTGACTCAGGTAACGCCGGCAGGTCAGGAAGTGGTGCGTATTGCCCGGGAACTGCTCTCTAAGGTGGATGCCATCAAGGCCGTAGCAGGAGAGCACACCTATCCTGATAAAGGTTCGCTCTATGTGGCTACCACGCATACGCAGGCGCGTTACGCACTGCCGGATGTCATCAAAGGATTTATTGAGCGTTATCCTCGTGTTTCACTGGATATGCATCAGGGATCGCCAACGCAGATAGCCGAAGCGGTCGCGAAAGGGACGGCAGATTTTGCCATCGCTACTGAGGCGCTGCATCTGTATGACGGTTTGATCATGCTGCCGTGCTACCACTGGAATCGCGCGGTGGTGGTTAAACCCGATCATCCGTTGGCAACGAAGAAAGATATCACCATTGAAGAACTGGCAGCCTATCCGATTGTTACCTACACCTTCGGTTTTACCGGCCGCTCGGAGCTGGATACTGCATTCAACCGCGCTGGGTTGACGCCGCGCATCGTGTTCACCGCCACGGATGCTGATGTGATCAAAACCTACGTGCGTCTGGGGTTAGGCGTTGGTGTCATCGCCAACATGGCCGTCGATCCGCGCACGGAGACGGATCTGGTGACCATTAACGCGAACAGCATTTTTAGCTACAGCACTACCAAGATTGGGTTCCGGCTCAGTACCTTCCTGCGCAGCTACATGTATGATTTTATTCAGCGCTTTGCGCCGCACCTCACGCGTGATGTGGTGGATTCTGCCATTGCTTTGCGATCAAATGAGGAAATTGAAGCTATGTTTAAGGATATAACGCTGCCAGTGAAATAGCGTCGATTATTCATCAAAGAGGTGCATGGCATGATCAAGCTTGTGCTATCAGTAGTGGCCTGTGCGCTAGTAGTGATATCGGGCATCGTTCTGCATGGCCTCTCCGCTTTTTAACTCCCTGAACGCGCCCAGCAGACGTTATCGTTTTCGCTGGGCGATGCACGTCTTGAAGGCACGCTGTTGCTGCCTGATAAAAAACACAACCCGCCCGTGGTGCTGCTAGTGCACGGCGACGGTGCCCAGGACCGCTGGTCTGACGGCGGCTACCTTCCGCTGGTAAATGCGCTTGTTGCCCAGGGCATTGGCGTATTTTCCTGGGATAAGCCCGGCGTAACGGCCAGCACCGGTGATTGGCTGGCACAAACGCTACGCGATCGTGCGGATGAAGCGGTTGCCGCACTGCATGTGTTGCGTGCACGGCCAGAGTTGAAAGAGAGTCGTCTGGGATTTCTCGGTTTTTCTCAAGCGGGATGGGTGGTACCTAAAGCCAGTCAGCGTTCAACGGCAGATTTTATCGTGTTGATTGGCCCTGCAATAAACTGGCGCGAGCAAGGCTTCTACTACATGCAGCAGCGTTTAGCCATGGAAGGGGCAGAGCCGTCGGAGATTACCGCTGCCATCGCGAGAGAACGTGTAGCCTATTCACAACGCTTTACGCCCCAAACGGTGATTCAACCTTGCTCGTCACGTTGCACTCGAGACTATTTTGAGCGACGTAATGCGTTGTCGGATGCACGTCAGGACATTGCCGCACAGCACGTGTCGGTGATGGTGCTGATGGGGCTCAGGATCTCAATGTTTCCTCGAAGGAAACATTAACGGTGTGGAGTCGGTTACTGCCGGTGGCAACTTCACGCTGCTTGCGCGAAGTCAAAGATGCCACCCACGGCTTGCTGCGCGCCAAATGGTTTAATTATCAACTGAACGACCAATGGCCGCGCTGGACGAAGTGGGGATATTTAGCTGCAGGGCAGTCTGCTTACGCACCCGGTGCCCTGGACGCGATATCACAATGGATCTTGGCAAGACGTTGCTGAATGTGTTGCGTCGCCTCAGGCGTATACCTTGTCACCGAACTCGCACAAATCTTCAATCAGGCAGGAGCCGCAGCGCGGTTTTCGGGCGATGCAGGTGTAACGTCCGTGCAGAATCAGCCAGTGGTGGCAGTCGATTTTGAATTCTGCTGGCACCACCTTCAATAGCTTTTCTTCTACCGCATCCACATTTTTTCCCGGTGCGAATCCGGTGTGGTTGCATACGCGGAAAATATGCGTGTCAACGGCGATGGTGGGCCAACCAAAGGCGGTGTTTAACACCACGTTCGCGGTTTTACGACCGACACCGGGCAGAGCTTCCAGCGCTTCGCAATTTTCTGGTACCTGACCCTGATGCTTGTCTAACAGAATACGGCAGGTCTTGATGATGTTTTCAGCTTTGCTGTTAAACAGGCCAATGGTGCGGATATAGGTTTTTACACCGTCAACCCCAAGTGCCAACAAGGCTTCTGGAGTGTTGGCGATCGGATAGAGTTTTGCCGTGGCTTTATTCACGCTGACATCTGTGGCCTGTGCTGAAAGCAGTACGGCTATCAACAGCTCGAACGGTGTCTCAAAGTGTAATTCTGTGGTCGGATGCGGATTCGCATAGCGCAGACGACGCAAGATTTCGCCGCGTTTTTCCTTGTTCATCGTCTTATCCTTGTGCTTATGGTGCCGTTCCGGTTAGCAGTGTCAACTGCTGTAACGTTCTGTTTTACCACGCTGACGGCGCGGCGGCGTTTCATTTTTTCGTCAATCAGGTATTTGGCGGCAAGCAACAGCGCCAAACTGATAAACGCGCCAGGCGGCAGCATCGCCAGCAAGAAAGGAGTATCAACGTGGATCACTTCGATGCGCAGCGCTTTGGCCCAATTGCCGAGCAGTAAGTCCGCACCGTCAAACAGCGTGCCATTACCCAGTAATTCACGCAGGGACCCCAATACGAACATGGTACAGGTCGCTCCCATTCCCATGGCGAAACCATCCAGTGCCGAAAGGGCGACAGGGTTTTGCGCGGCGTAGGCTTCCGCACGTCCGATCACCAAACAGTTAGTGACGATCAGTGGAATAAAAATGCCCAGCGACTGGTATAAGCCGTAGGCATAGGCGTTAATCAGCATTTCCACCGAACTGACCACGGCTGCGATAATCATCACATAAATAGGAATGCGGATTTCAGACGGGACCCAGCGGCGCATGGCGGAAATCGCTGCATTGGTACAGGTCAGTACCAGCGTGGTGGCTAACCCTAGGCCCAAGGCATTGGTGGCGGTGGAGGTGACGGCCAGCAGCGGGCACATGCCTAGCAGTTGCACCAGCGCCGAGTTGTTTTTCCAAAGCCCCTGGGCCAGAAGGTGTTTCACTTCACTCATGTTACTCTGCTCCACAATTCGGCAATGTCGCCAGGCGTGCCGGGATGGTCTGCATAAAAAGCGCAGTCCGTTTGCTGGCGTTTACCACGGCGCGGGGCGTGATGGTGGCACCGGTGAACTGATCGTATTCACCACCATCCTTTTTGACGGCCCACTGGCGATCGTCGGCACCTTGCACGGTGCGCCCGGTAAAGCGGGTTATCCAGTCGGATACCCGCAGATCAATTTTGTCGCCCAGACCTGGCGTTTCATGGTGCTCGGTCACCCGAACTCCGAGTACCTTACCATGGAAATCGGCCCCTATCAGCAGATGAATGGCACCGGAATAGCCATCCGATGCGCTGGATTCAATGGCTGCCGCCACCGGGGTATCGCCTTTGCGAGCAATATAAAGATGGCGCGCGGATGTCGTGCCCAGCTCCTCATCGGTGACAAGGTAACATTCTTGCAGAATGTTGTTGTCGTAAATATCCGGCGGAATCACCTGATCCAACAACGCCTTTTGTTGCAACTGCGCCTGATGGGCAATGGTCGGTTTGGTCAGGGTATTGACCATCTCCGTCAAGCCGGTGGTCAAGGCGGCAAACAGCGCCAGCGTGGTCGCGTGACGTCGCATTGTACTGATCATGCTATTTCCTTATCGACGATGGCCATAGGCGCGTGGCTGGGTAAAGTAATCGATGAGCGGCACGGTAATATTCGCCAGCAATACCGCAAACGCGATGCCATCCGGGTATCCGCCGTCGGTGCGGATCAACCACACCAGCAGCCCAATCAGTGCGCCAAACAACAAGCGCCCTTTGTTGGTGGTGGAGGCCGTCACGGGATCGGTGGCGATGAAGAAAGCACCGAGCATGGTGGCACCGGAGAACAGGTGCAGCAGCGGTGGCGCGGCTTTTTCCGGCATCAATATCCAACCAAGCGCGGCACACAGCAGCAAAGAGAGCAGCATGCTGACGGGAATATGCCAGCGAATGGAGCGGGTCAATAATAACAGGATGCCACCTGCAAGGTACGCCAGATTGACCCATTGCCAGCCCACGCCAGCCAGGCTATCGGCAAAGATCGGGTGTTGCAACACTTGAGCCGGTGTTTCCCCGGCACGCAAGCCGGTTTTGAAGCCATCTAACGGCGTGGCCTGGGTAATGCCATCAATGTTCTGCATGAGTCCCTGAATGTGTAAACCCGCATCGGTTTTTCCGGTGAAAATCACATGCAGAGCATCAACGAAGGTGACCGGTGCCACCTGTAGCGTGCTGGGCGGTAGCCAACTGGTCATCTGGACCGGGAAGGAAATTAACAGCACTACGTAGCCAACCATGGCCGGATTAAACGGATTGTTTCCCAATCCGCCATAAAGTTGCTTGGCGATCACGATAGCGAAAAAGGCGGCAAGCACCACCATCCACCACGGCGCCAACGGGGGCAAGCTGACACCGAGCAGAATGGCGGTTAACAGTGCTGATTGATCCGCCAGCGTGGTGCGTACTGAAAATTTCCTCAGTGACAATGTCACTGCTTCCGCTGTAAGCGCTGTGACCGAGGCGAGGGCGATTTGTATCAAGGTGCCGACGCCAAAAAACAGGGTCTGGGTAGCGATACCGGGCACACAGGCGAGTATTACCCACAGCATGATGCGCTGTGTGCGCTGATGGTTATGGGTAAAAGGCGAACTTGCGATCTTGAAAGCCATCTATTCCTCGTGAGTGTGGATTAACGCCTGTTCGGCTTTACGTGCTTTAACGCGGGCAATGGTTGCGGCAACGGCGGCTTTGCGTGGGTCACTCAGATCAGGTACAGGTTCCGCTTCGGGTGCTGGCGTGGTGACACCTGCTGGGGTGATAGCTTCCGGTGCCTGCTGCACAGCTTTTTTAGCTTTAACCCGAGCAATAGCCGCTGCTACCGCAGCCTGTCTTGGATCCTCAGGCACGGCAGCAACCGGTTGGGATTGTTCATCACCGGCCTGCATCCGTTGCTTCTCGCGCGCCTGGGCTTTTCGCGCTTCGCGTGCAGCGATGACCGAGCTGTTATCCGGCGTTTGGTCAGGATTTATCGCAATGGCAGCAAGCGGTTCCGTAAGCGCATTTTTGCTGCGCACGCGCTCCAGCTTAGCCTGAACGGCCTGTTTATCCGTGGTGGACACCGTGGCAGCCGCTTGCTGATGACGCCGTTCACGCGCCGCTTTTTCTCGCTCCAGACGCAACTGTTTCGCATCAAAACGCGCTTTAGCCTGCTGCGCCCGCGATGCCTCAAGATCGATAGCGCGGATTTCAGCCTTTTCCTGGCGGTAGTATTGCACCAACGGAATATTGCTTGGGCAGACATAGGCACAGGCACCGCATTCAATACAGTCAAACAAATGGTGCGCGCGCGCCTTTTCATGCTCCTGACCGCGGCTGAACCAGTAAAGCTGCTGTGGCAACAGCCCTGCCGGGCAGGCGTCGGCGCACTTACTACACCGAATGCAGGATTGCTCTTCCTCTGGGGCCTGCATTTCGTTCACTGACGGAGCAAGAATACAGTTGCTGATTTTGACAATAGGAACGTCAAGCGCGGGCAGGGTGAAGCCCATCAGCGGTCCGCCCATGATCACCATCGGGGTTTTGTTTTCGGCATGAAACCCGGCCTGCTTGAGCAAGTGGCGCACTGGTGTGCCGAGGCGTGCCCAGACATTGCCCGGTTGGCGCAGCGCTTCCCCGGTCAGGGTCACCACCCGCTCCGTCAAGGCTTCGCCGTCGATCACCGCGCGTTTAATAGCATAAGCGGTACCGACGTTTTGTATCAATACACCGATGGAAGCGGAGTGTTTGCCAAAGGGCACTTCTTTGCCAGTCAAAATCTTGGTGAGCTGCTTGGCACCGCCGGAGGGGTATTTGGTGGGAATGACCCGTAACCGAATGTCTGCGCGATCGGCCAGTGCGTGGCGCAGCGCCTGAATGGCTTCCGGCTTGTTGTCTTCAATGCCAATCAAGGTGCGTTCTGGTGAAAGTAAATGCATCAGGATCTCAATCCCTTGCACAATTTCACGGGCGTACTCTTGCATCAACCGGTCGTCGGCGGTGATATAAGGTTCACATTCGGCGGAGTTGATGATCAACGTTGCGATGCCGCGTAGCCCACCCTTGAGTTTGGCCGAGGTCGGGAAGCCTGCGCCGCCCAGGCCAGCGATGCCAGCCTGATGTAAATGCGCGAGTAGGGTATCTATCGAATGCTGCTGATAATCAGGCAAACACTGGCGATCGCACCAGCGATCTTCCCCATCCGGAATAATAATGATGCTTAACTCGGGCAAGGCCGAAGGATGTGCCGTCATGTGTGGACGGATAGCGTTGACCGTGCCGGAGGTAGGGGCGTGTACCGGCAGCATACGTCCTGTGCCGCGTGTCAGGGGTTGACCGCGCAGTAAGCGATCTCCTACGTTCACGCAGAGTTCGCCTTCCGGTCCGAGATGCTGTTTCAGCGGAATAATAAACTGTTCCGGCAGCGGGATGTGACGCATCGGCACACGGCTGGATTGGGTTTTCATCTCCGGTGGATGAATGCCACCGTCGAAATCCCAAATTCTCTCTTTACGAAACAGATTTACCAGCTTAAACATGATGTTCTACTTGGATAAGGCGAACAGGAATGGTCTCGAGATTCCATTTCCAGTTGGACGTCGTGGTGGCTACCGGGCGCAGTTCGATGCAATCTGTCGGGCAAGGGGCAACACACTGGTCACAGCCGGTACAGAGATCGCTCACCACGGTGTGCACTGCGCGGGTAGTGCCAATAATGGCATCAACCGGGCAGGCTTGAATACATTTGGTGCAGCCGATGCAGTTGCTTTCGTCGATCCAAGCCACTTTGAGAGCCGGTTGCAGATCCGCTGTGTCACCATCGAGCGGCTGCGGGTCAATATTGAGTTTCTCGGCCAGCTTCAACATCATCGCCTCACCGCCGGGACCGCATTTGTTGATGTGCTCACTGTGCAACGCTACGGCTTCAGCGTAAGGGCGGCAGCCCGGATAGCCGCATTGGCCACATTGGCTTTGCGGCAACATTGCTTCGACCTGTTCTACAATGGGGTCGGCATCAACGTGAAAACGGCGCGAGGCAAAACCAAGAATCAAGCCGGAAACCAGCGCCAGCACACTCAACGCGGCAATCGCAATCCAAATGGCATTCATTAGAATTTCACCAACCCGGTAAAGCCCATAAACGCGAGCGATATCAACCCAGCGGTGACCAATGCAATCGATGAGCCGCGAAACGGCGCGGGTACATCCGACACGGCAATGCGTTCACGAATGGCGGCGAGCAACACCATAACCAGTGAAAAGCCAGCGGCAGCGCTGAAGCCATACACCGTTGATTGCAGGAAATTGTGTGACAGGTTGACGCTGATCAGCGCAACACCCAGTACGGCGCAGTTGGTCGTGATCAACGGCAGGAAAATCCCCAGCAGGCGATAGAGTTCCGGGCTGGTTTTGCGCACAGCCATTTCGGTGAACTGCACCACGACCGCCAGAATCAAAATAAAGGCCATGGTACGCAGGTAGACGATGCCCAACGGCAGCAGCACGTACTCGTTGACCAGCCAGGAAAACATCGAGCCGAGCGTCATGACGAAGGTTGTTGCCAACCCCATGCCAATGGCGGTTTCCAATTTCTTGGACACGCCCATAAAGGGGCAGAGCCCGAGAAATTTCACCAGAACAAAATTGTTCACCAGCAGCGTGCTGACGAAAAGAAGTAGATAGTCGGTCATTACCATGCCTAAAAAACAAAACTGGACTATTATCCGGCATTGTAAGGCTTTCGACAACACACCCAAAATAGGGATATTCACCAAAAGCGGATATTTACCCCGCAGTTGGCAGGGCAAACCGTTACAGTGAAAGCCTTTTGAGCAAGTAACGCAAGGCAAGAACGAACAGGCCGTATAGAAAACGACCCGTTGTCAGGTGTTAAAGCACGAAACGCCAGACGGATTTGGGAATGCAACCGAGGTCGTACAGTTTTCCACCCGTAGAAAACTCGGCACGGCGGTGGTCGGCAGCGCGCGACATATTGATAATCTCCTTATTATCCGTCAGAGAATAATTTAAATGGTCGTAGAGTTTTTCCAGGCTGTCCAGAGTGTTCACTTTGCGAAACTAGAGTAAGTATTCAGAAGTGGTCATGATTTTTGTTTAATAATTATGTGGATAGGGTATTTCAGTATATGCCAGAGAAAATAGGTGTCTAGCGCAATAGGAATTATGAATGAGAGATGGAACCCGATCTTGGCAATCGGGTTCCTTGCTACCGCTTAGCGAGAAGTGAGTTTGTAGTACATATCATTCCAGCGCAGCGCGTCTTTGAATGCCGGAATGTGGGTTTCGTTATCAATCACCAGCAGTTCGATGTGATTCATTTCTGCATAGAAGCGAAGGTAATCCAGGTCTAACGCCTGACTGAATACCGTATGGTGCGCGCCGCCCGCCAGAATCCAGGCTTCGGCAGCCTCTTCCAGCGACGGTTGCGCCTGCCAGATAGCCCGTGCAACCGGCAGTTTGGGCAAGGGGTGTGGCTGCTCAATGGTATCCACCACGTTGACCAACATGCGGAAACGATCTCCCATGTCGATGACGCTGGCATTGAGCGCTGGGCCGGCCGGGGTGGAGAAGATGAGCCGCGCAGGATCCGCTTTGCCACCAATACCCAGGTGCTGTGCATCCAGTGTCGGTTTCGCCTCTTTGGCGATGCTTGGGCAAACTTCCAGCATATGGGAACCTACCACCAGATTGTTACCGGGGACGAAATGATAGGTGTAATCTTCCATAAATGAGGTGCCGCCCGGCAAGCCTTCAGCCATCACCTTCATGATGCGCAACAGCGCTGCAGTTTTCCAATCGCCTTCGCCCCTAAAGCCGTAGCCTTTTTGCATCGGGCGCTGCACGGACAGACCGGGCAACTGCTTAAGCCTGTAAAGGTTTTCAAAATCGGTGGTGAACGCGCGATAACCGCCTTTTTCCAGAAAACGGGTGAGTCCCAGTTCAATTTGCGCGGCGTCCAGCAGATTCTGTCGGTTAGGGCCGTGGAGTTTGACGGCGTCGGTTAACTGGTACCTGGCTTCATACTCATCGATCAGCGCGTCGATATTCCCTTTGCTGACCGCATCCACTTCGCTGGCAAGATCACCCAATCCCCAGGCGCTGACGGAATAACCGAACTGGATCTGTGTTCCCACCTTATCCCCTTCGGTTACCGTTACTTCCCGCATGTTATCGCCAAAACGCGCCACTTTTAGCTGTTTGCTTTCTGCGATGGCGGCAGCGACGCGCATCCATTTGGCAATACGTTGGTGGGCGTTTTTATCCTTCCAGTGGCCGACGGCGACCTGATGCGATTGGCGCATACGTGCGCCGATAAACCCGAACTCACGTCCGCCATGTGCGGTCTGGTTCAGGTTCATGAAATCCATGTCCATGGTGTCCCACGGGATTTCTGCATTGAACTGGGTGTGGAACTGCATCAGCGGTTTGGTAAGTACGCTCAGCTCGGCAATCCACATTTTAGCCGGAGAGAAAGTGTGCAGCCACACGAGCAAACCGATACAGTTATCCTGATAGTTGGCGTCGCGACACAGCGCCAGAATTTCGTCCGGCGATTTGGCAACCGGTTTGAGCTCCAGTTTTACCGGCAGTCCGGCATCCTGATTCAGCCTTTGTACCACTTTTTCAGCATTCTCTTTTACCTGACGTAAGGTTTCCGGGCCGTAGAGATGTTGGCTGCCAATGACAAACCAGACTTCACGCTGCTGTAAATTCCCCATGATAACTCCTGCTTGTACGTAGCTTCAAAAACGGAAAATAACCGGTGATCAGTTTGTCGCTTTACGCTGCGCAGCATACGCAGGTTCGGCGAGATGACACCACTGTTGATAACGTTCATACAGCGCCTGATAGCGGTCCACCCGAGTGGGATCGGGCGTCAAGGTACGCTCGATGCTGCTGGCCATGTGGCGCTGTGCGGTAGGAATATTAAGGTGTACCCCAGCGGCCACGGCGCCAAAGATAGCCGCTCCCAGTGCGCAGCACTGATCGGACGCCACCACTTGCAATGGCCGATTCATCACATCGGTGCACACTTGCATGATGGTCGGAGATTTGCGGGCGATGCCGCCCAGCGCCAGTAGGTTTTCCACCGGCACCCCTTGAGATTCGAAACATTCCATAAAGGCGGTGGCGGCGATAAATCCGCCAAACAGCACCGAGGCATCCGTACCCAGGTTGAGATCGGTGATCACGCCTTTCAGTCGCTGATTGGCAAACGGAGTGCGTCGGCCGTTAAACCAGTCCAGCATCACGGGCAGATGATCGAGTGAAGGATTGTCCGCCCAGCGTTGGGTCAGAGATTCCAACAGGTGGGCTTGTGTGTGCGCCAACTGTGGCTGAAGTTCGGGATGTTGTTGGACTGCGAGTTGCAACGACCAACCTAATAACCGGCCAAACCAGGCATACATATCGCCAAACGCGGACTGTCCTGCTTCTAGTCCAACAAAACCGGGCACTACGCTGCCGTCGACTTGGCCGCAGATCCCGGCAACCGGCGTGGTCCCCACGCGATCCTCATCAGCGATCAGAATATCGCAGGTGGAGGTGCCGATAACTTTGACCAACGTATAGGGCTGTGCGCCCGCGCCCACGGCACCCATGTGGCAGTCAAACGCACCACCCGCCAGTACGGTGTTGGTGGGAACCCCTAATCGGGCGGCCCATTCGGGAGTGATGGTGCCAACCGGTAAATCGGCGGTCCAGGTGTCGGTGAACAGAGGGTACTGTAAATGGCTGGTCAGCAATGGATCGAGTGCGTGAAGAAAATCTTTTGGCGGCACACCGCCCCAGTCGGGGTGCCACAGCGATTTGTGCCCGAAGCTGCAACGTCCACGTTTTATGTTGTTCGGCGCTTGAGTCCCCGAGAGTAGGGCCGGAACCCAGTCACACAGTTCAATCCAGGATACCGCCGCCTGATGTACGTCGCTGTCGGCGCGCGAGACGTGCAAAATCTTGGCCCAGAACCATTCAAATGAGTACGCACCGCCGATGTATTTGGTGTAGTCGGGGAACTGACCGCTACGACACAACGTATTGATGGCTTCCGTTTCTTCGATGGCAGTGTGATCTTTCCACAGCACAAACATGGCGTTGGGGTTGTCGGCAAATTTCGGGCGTAGCGCCAACACCTGGCCTTGTTCGTCTATCGGGGCCGGTGTTGAGCCGGTGGTATCCACGCCAATGGCGCGGATCTGCATACGCTGCTCGGCGGAAAGTCGCTGCACCACCACCTGCACGGCCTGTTGCAGTGCTTCTATATAGTCGAGTGGATGATGCCGAAATTGATTCTCCGCAGGCAGACAGTAGCGTCCTTCTCGCCACAGTGGATAGTACACCACCTCGGTTTCTAACTCCTGTCCAGATTGACAGTCAACGGCCAGTGCGCGCACTGAATCGCTGCCAAAATCCAGGCCGATTACTATTGCACCCGCGTTCATCGTTCAGCTCCTGTTGTTGCGTCACAGTAGAGGTGTGGATCGCGCTTAAAAGTGCGTGTTGTCATGGGACGGGATAAGCGGGAACGTACATTCCGGATGCACATACCATAGTCAGCAAAAAAGCGCGCAGTGAGGAGGGGTTAGCTGGAAGTATGCATTTTTCTGCCACCTGTCATGGTTTTGTGACATCAATCAAAGGTTAACGGCTGGTTAAATTCGCTAAATCTATGCACAAACCTGTCATTGTTTCGGGATGTGATAATGCTCTAGATTCTTGCGCAAAATACCCGCTACAAATACAGCGTCTGAATGTTGCACTGTGGAGGATAAATACTAAATCCGTGTTTTTTCTCTAACCAGATTGAATGTGTCTTACCGAGAATGATAACGCAGACTGTGGAGAGCAGCCTGTAAAAAAGAGAGCCCCTACCGGAGAACATCATGCATAAATTCACTAAGGTGCTGGCTGCCATCGGACTGGCGACAGTTATGTCACAATCAGCTATGGCTGAAAATCTAAAACTGGGGTTTCTGGTGAAACAACCGGAAGAATCCTGGTTCCAAACTGAATGGAAATTTGCCGATCAGTCCGGGAAAGATCTTGGCTTTGACGTGATTAAAATTGCGGTGCCCGATGGCGAGAAAACGCTGAACGCGATTGATAGCTTGGCGGCCAGCGGCGCGAAGGGGTTTGTTATCTGTACGCCAGACCCTAAATTGGGGCCAGCCATTATCGCCAAGGCGCGCAGCTATGATCTGAAAGTCATAGCGGTGGACGATCAGTTCGTCAACGCCAAAGGTGAGCCGATGGATACGGTGCCATTAGTGATCATGGCGGCGACTAAAATCGGTGAGCGTCAGGGTGAGGAACTCTGGAAAGAGATGAACGAACGCGGCTGGAAAGTCGATGAAACCGGAGTGATGGCGATCACCGCCAACGAACTGGATACCGCACGCCGTCGTACTTCCGGCCCAATGGAAGCGCTGAAAGCCGCGGGCTTCCCGGAAAAACAGATTTATCAGGTTTCAACCAAATCCAACGATATCCCCGGTGCCTTCGACGCCGCCAACTCGCTGCTGGTGCAGCATCCTAAAGTGAAAAACTGGCTGATTGTCGGCATGAACGATAACACCGTACTGGGTGGCGTGCGTGCGACAGAAGTTCAGGGCTTCAAAGCGCCCAATGTGATTGGTATTGGTATCAACGGTGTGGATGCGGTGAATGAGTTGTCCAAAGGGCAAGTCACCGGTTTCTTCGGCTCGCTGCTGCCAAGCCCGGACGTTCACGGCTACAAGAGTATCCAGATGCTGAATGAGTGGGTGACTAAAGGCGTTGAACCGCAGAAATTCACGGAAGTGACTGATGTGGTGTTGATTACGAGCGAAAACTTCAAAGAAGAGTTGAAGAAAAAAGGCTTGATGTAACCATGGTGATACCGCCTCGCTATGAGGCGGTATCGTTAATCGTGTCAACCAATCTTGACTGTGACGACCCCTTGCTTGCAAGGGTGTCCTCGTGTGGAGCACTACGATGGAGCATAACAACATGGCAACATCGTCGCCTTATTTGTCGTTTCACGGCATAGGGAAGATTTTTCCCGGTGTGAAAGCCCTCGATGATATTACTTTTTCATGCCACGCCGGGCAAATACACGCCTTGATGGGAGAAAATGGGGCCGGTAAATCGACGCTGCTGAAAATACTCAGCGGTAACTATCTGCCTTCCTCTGGGGAAGTGCACATTAAAGGTCAGCCAGTCCATTTCGCCAATACCATGGATGCGCTCAATGCTGGGGTGGCGATCATCTATCAGGAATTGCATCTGGTGCCAGAAATGACCGTGGCAGAAAATATCTACCTGGGTCAATTGCCGCACAAGAAGGGCATCGTCAACAAATCCCTGTTACGTTACGAATCCAAGTTGCAATTGGAACATCTCGGACTGGATATCGATCCGGATACGCCACTCAAATACCTTTCTATCGGGCAATGGCAGATGGTGGAAATTGCCAAAGCGTTGGCCCGTAACGCCAAGATCATCGCCTTTGATGAGCCCACCAATTCGCTGTCCGCGCGTGAGATCGAGCAGTTGTTTCGCGTGATTCGTGAGCTGCGCAGTGAAGGACGGGTGATCCTGTACGTATCGCACCATATGGAAGAGATTTTTGCGCTGAGCGATGCCATCGCTGTGTTTAAAGATGGCAAATATGTGCGCACGTTTGACGATACGGCGGCGGTGAATCACGAAATGCTGGTCTAGGCGATGGTCGGGTGCGATTTGGGCGATATCTACGGTTATGCCCCGTGCGAATTAGGGCCGGAGCGTTTTACGCTGCGCGAGGTAAAAGCGCCAGGAGTGAAAAGTCCGATATCACTCAGCGTCAGGCAGGGCGAAATTGTTGGCCTGGTGGGCCTGGTGGGCGCCGGACACAGTGAATTGATGAAAACGCTGTTCGGCGGTACGCGTATTACCGGCGGTGATGTGCTGCTGGATGGCGAGCCACAGACGATTAAAACCCCAATGGATGCGATTCGTCAGGGCATCATGCTGTGCCCGAAGGATCGTAAAGCGGACGGCATTATTCCGGTGCATTCGGTACGCGATAACATCAATATCAGCGCGCGTCGCAAAAGTCTCAAAGCTGGGTTTGTCATTAATAACCAGTGGGAAGAAGAGAATGCGGAGCGTCGAATTCAGGCGTTAAACATCAAAACCCCCTCTGCTGAACAGTTGATCATGAACCTTTCTGGTGGCAATCAGCAAAAAGCAATTCTAGGTCGTTGGCTCTCCGAAGAGATGAAGGTGATCCTGCTGGATGAATCAACGCGTGGCATTGATGTATGGGCTAAGCATGAAATTTATAACGTGATTTATGCGCTGACCAAGCAGGGGATCGCGGTGCTGTTTGCCTCAAGCGATTTGCCCGAAGTGCTGGGACCGGCTGACCGTATCATCGTGATGCGAGAGGGTGCCATTTCAGGCGAACTTTCACACGACGAGGCGAGCGAGCAGAAAGCGCTGAGCCTGGCGATGTTACGAACTCCCGAAATTAACGCTGTGGTCGCGTAAACGCTAAGGAGCACACAATTATGTCAACGTTTACGTCTGCTTCACCTGAAAAAAACAAGCGCGCCGGAGGAATGCCGCGTATATTGGATAACTACGGCATGCTGGTGGTGTTTGCCGTGCTGTTTCTTGCCTGCGCGCTGTTTGTGCCCAATTTTGCTTCCTTTATCAATATGAAAGGGTTGGGGTTGGCTATTTCCATGTCCGGCATGGTGGCCTGTGGGATGTTGTTCTGTCTGGCATCGAGTGACTTTGGCCTATCCGTGGCGTCGGTGATTGCCTGTGCCGGGGTGGCAACGGCGGTAGTAATTAACCTCACCGAAAGCCTGTGGATCGGCGTCGGTGCCGGTTTGCTGCTGGGCGTTGCATTCGGGTTACTTAACGGCTTTGTTATCGAACAGCTCAAAATTAACGCCTTGATCACGACGCTCGCTACCATGCAGATTGCGAGCGGTTTGGCGTATATTATCTCAGATGGTAAAGCGGTAGGGATTGTCGATGAGCGTTTCTTTACCCTGGGTTACGCCAACTGGCTGGGGCTGCCTGCGCCGATTTGGATAACGGTAGTATGCATGATTTTGTTTGGCCTGCTGCTCAATAAAACCACCTTTGGCCGTAATACTCTGGCGATTGGTGGTAACGAGGAGGCAGCGCGTCTGGCTGGTGTACCGGTGGTGCGCACCAAAATCATTATTTTTGCCTTGTCTGGACTGGTGTCGGCAGCCGCGGGGATCATTCTGGCATCGCGCATGACCTCTATCGGTTATGAACTGATCGTAATCTCTGCCTGTGTGCTGGGCGGCGTCTCCTTGAAAGGGGGTATTGGCAAGATTTCTTACGTGGTGGCGGGTGTCCTGATCCTCGGTACAGTGGAAAATGCGATGAACCTGCTCAACATCTCGCCCTTTGCTCAGTATGTGGTGCGTGGTTTGATTTTGCTCGCCGCGGTCATTTTCGACCGTTACAAACAAATGGCGAAGAAAACCGTATAGTGTATCAGTAGTTAGGTGTTTATGGGCTACTCGCCTGATAGAATGCCGGGTAGCAGTGACAATGTCACTTATTGCACTGCTACCTGGTGCTGTTTACACCCGATGATTCCCGGAGGGCCGATGTACCAGCGTATGACGCATGAGTCTCAATCAAACCCATTGCTTCCAGGCTATTCTTTTAACGCTTATCTGGTGGCGGGTTTAAAGCCCATTCTGGCTGACGGGTCGCTTGATTTCTTTATCGACCGCCCGGATGGGATGAAAGGCTATATTATGCACGCTCTACGCTGCATGGTACCAAAGGCAGTTTCATCAAATATGGTCTTGATCCGCAAGAAGATTGTTTGAAGGGCGGTGTATGTCCGCCGCAAACGGATTGGGGGCTGGATTCCCGTCATGGCGTGCTTACATACATCAGAATGGTGTGATGGTCGAACAGGCGGTAACCACGTTGCCCGGTAACTATCCCGCCTATTACGCTGCGGTGCGTGATGCGTTGCAAGGCAAGGGAGAAAATCCGGTGCCCGCCGCGCAGGCGATACAGGTGATGGAGTTGATTGAACTTGGCCTGCTCTCGCATCAGGAACGTCGTGCGGTGATGGTTAAAAACCAATAAGACCGAAATCGAATTGTGCCTTATCATTTCATCTCCTTATGATGCAAGGTTAGTTTCGATTTCGTTGGTATTTCGTTGATAAAGGCGATCGTAAGATTGCCTGTGTTTTTTTCAAAAACAGCAGGTTCCTGTAATGGCTTCATTCTCTCCCTTGTCATGGTTACAACGGCTTCGTATTGATAAATTCTTACTGGTATTGATTGTGGTGGTGCTGACGGCATCGGTTTTTCCGTGCGAAGGTAACGTGAAAACGTTCTTTGAATATCTGACCACGGCAGCTATCGCGCTGCTGTTTTTTATGCACGGCGCAAAACTCTCTCGTGAAGCCATTACCGCAGGCATGGGGCATTGGCGTTTGCATCTGGTGGTGCTCGCCAGTACCTTTTTGCTCTTTCCGCTACTGGGCATGGGGATGAACGCACTGGTGCCTACAGTGTTGACACCGACGCTCTATCTTGGGTTTCTCTACCTGTGTGCACTGCCTGCCACGGTACAATCGGCGATTGCCTACACCTCAATGGCAGGGGGCAATGTAGCGGCTGCCATTTGCAGCGCGTCAGCGTCTAGCATCCTTGGCGTGTTTTTATCTCCGATTCTTGTCGGCCTGTTGATGCACACCCAGGGCGGGCAGACGGATACGCTGCACGCGATTGGCTCGATTATCCTGCAACTGATGGTGCCGTTTGTGTTAGGGCATCTTTCTCGTCCACTGATTGCGGGCTGGGTCGAACGCCATCGCAAATTGATTAATATACTGACCGGTCATCGATTCTCCTGGTGGTCTATGTGGCCTTCAGTGAAGCCGTAGTGTAGTGGATTTGGACACAAATTAACGGCTGGTCGCTGCTTGCAGTGGTCATTTGTTCGATTGTGCTATTGGCGATTGTGCTGGTGGTTAATACCTTGACGGCGCGTAAATTGGGCTTCAATACTGCAGATGAGATCACCATCGTGTTCTGCGGTTCCAAAAAGAGTCTGGCGAACGGTATTCCTATGGCTAATGTGCTGTTTCCTGCGGCCGCTGTTGGCGCAATGGTGCTGCCGTTGATGATTTTTCATCAGATTCAATTAATGGTGTGCGCCGCGTTGGCACAGCGTTATGCCAATAAAAAGGTCAGTGCACAACCGGTGAAACCGGCCCAATAGTTTAGGGTGTTTAGTATTATTCTCAGGCCGGATAATCGTCCGGCCCTAACGCTCTTATTTAGTCAGAATCGTTTTCTGCATTATATCATCGTAAAAATCACCAATACTTCTCAAACGTGAGTTATCTCGGACGTTCTCTTGGTTATAAGGGCGAGGTATTCGAATTTATAGTCTCGATTTGATGAAGATGGTTGCGATTTTTTTGGTTATTCTCTCACATGTTTCGCTCTATTTTATGAATCGGGATCCTCAGGACTTCGGGATATTATTTATTCGTCAGACCGGACAGTTTGGGGTGGCGATGTTTTATATGGCGAGTGGCTATTTTTGCTGAATAATCGTCATGAGGATCAATTTCGCTATGTTATGACAAAATCCAAAGCCATCGCGATCGCACTGATTTTCTGGCTACTTTTTTATTATCTGTATGACACTGTTGTACTGACCCGCGTGCTTGATGTACCACATTACGATTTCTGGGCGTACCTCAATACCGATCGCAACGCGAGTGAGGCCTGTCACCTGTGGTTTTTATTCTCGATTATTGGTCTCTATTTTATCGTGCCATTGCTGCGTCCGGTGTTTGTTAATGCCAACCGCCAGACGCTGATGTATGTCATTATTGCGCTCTTCCTATAGGCTAATTTGACGCTGATAGAGAAGATCATGAATAGTCTGTTTGGTATCCCCTCGTTTATTCATCCGGCATTATTAATGTCGAGCCAGGTATTTGGTCTGGTCAGTTTTCTGATTGGCGGCTATTTTGGATTGGTGTATCAACCTACCTCATTATCGGCACGTCACTATTTACCGGGAATCGAGCTGGCATTACTCAGTTTTTGTGTGTTGACACTGCTAACTCAGCACTGGGGAATTGTCTTTTTTTACGGGAAGTTCTATAACCTGCCACTACAACTCTCAGCCATTTGCGTGTTTTATTTGATGTTACATACTCGTTTTACCTGGCTGGAAGGGATGATCGGTCAGGTCGGTAGTAAAACGTTGGGAATTTATCTGGTGCACAATATCTTCGTCATAGAGATTAACAACACCGTGCTTTATGATCGACTGTACCCGATGTTCAGCTTTTTATCCGTCTATGGTTTTATTGTTCTCTATGGCGCGTTGACCTTTGCGATGTCATACCTGATTTGCTGTCTGTTGAGCCGGTTGTGCTGGATAAACCGGGTAATTAGCCTGTAGGGGCGAAGGGGCACCCCAGGGAGCTTGAGCTTATACGCGATCGCGCTTATGTTGCACCTTTTCACGAATTCGCTGTTTGTCCTGCTCGGTAAGAAACGCGACGGCTAATCCATTGCGCTGAGCCTGGCGAATTTCATCGGTGGTTAGGCCAGCCTGTGGGGCAGCAGTGAGATATTCGTGCGTTATTTCGATACCTTGCACCGCTGGATCGTCAGTATTAATGGTTGCGGGGGATACCGTGACGCAGAAAATGGGGCAGAGGGTGTTCTGCTAACGACATGACGGTACTGGTTTGAATATTTGACGTCAGACAGGATTCAATGGCGATCTGTTGCTGCGCCATATGTGTCATCAGCGTTTTATCCACAATGGCGGCTACGCCGTGACCAATGCGCTCTGCACCCAATTGCCGAATAGCCTGCCAGATACTTTCGGCATCCGCTGCTTCACCGGCATGAACCGTAATATGCCAACCGTTATCACGTGCCTGACAAAAATGCGAAGTAAACAGGCCGCCCGGAAAGCCCAGTTCATCCCCAGCGAGATCGAGTGCCACGATCTTGTCGCGGCAGGCTTGCAGGGTGTTCAGTTCTTTCTGGCACGCCTCAGATCCAAAAGTACGGCTCATGATACCAATCAGTTGGATATCGGTGTCGTAATCGCGACACCCTGCCTGTATACCATCGATAACCCGCTGTGCCATATAATAGGGTGAGAATCGCAGCTCGGTATAACCAAGACCGGCGCGCACCGCATCTTCCACGTTTTCATAAGCAACACGGCGGCAGGCATCGAGAGAACCGAGCACGGCCACGCCCCAATCCAGTTTTTTCAGGAAGCCAAGCAGATTAGCCGCTTTGTCGATGACCTGTACGTGTGGGATCAGCGTTTCAAGCGTCTGCGCGGGGAGGGTGACGTTAAACTGGCGTGCTAAATCGAGGATCGTTTGTACGCGAATATTGCTATCAAGGTGGCGGTGAATGTCTGTCAACGGGATTGAAGGATCGATCATAATGGCTTCTTTCGCTCCGCGCACCAAGGCACGTTGAGCCGTTAAATTATTAACGTACTGTTTAGTATAAACAATAAGGCATGGAATACCATTGCTGATTACACTAATGGGCGATTTCTGCCTGTGCTACGCACCAGACGAGGGATCACTCGCACATAGCAGGATTTCGCGATCAGTTCGATCAATGTTTGTGCAACCAGGATCGCCGGCAGTACCGGCATAGCGTCGGGGATCGATAAGGCTAGCGGCAGGATCACTAACGAATTACGCGTAGCGCAACTGAATGCCACGGCACGCCGGCTGTCGCGGGCACCGGTAACCAACCGGCAGCGTTAGCGGTGCGTTGCACGATCAAAAAGCGCGGTTGGATGTGTTGTAATAAACCAGCGCCGATAAGCGGCATCAGGATCAGCCAGATAAACGCTTGCGCAAACGGGGCTGGCGAGATTAATGCCGCAGCAGCGTCATCCAGGAACAGCGCCAGATAAAGCGGTAGCAACAGCAGCGGGGTGCAGGCAAGCAAACGGGCGGCGTCACCGCGTTCTAGATGGCAGAAGGTCACAATGTAATCGATACAGGGCGCTAACAGCACCAGCAGAATGCCAAATTGCACCAGGGGAACATCCGGCAGCAACGGGCGGGTAAGCAACAGTAATAGCGGGACCCCGATGAAATTGGCTGCCAGCAGAGGGCCAATAAAACGAAGATTGCGCAATCCATCAAGCAAGGTCACCAGAGGCACCTGCATAAAGGTCACGAACAGCATGATGGCTACGCCGGGTTGATCAGGCTTACCCAACCCTCTGTTGCAGCGAAATAAAGTACGCTCTGGCGTGACTCGAGTGTGTGTTTATCCAACGCTATGACCATTCACTCAGTGGATTTTGGGGACTACCGCCTGCCAGAGCGCGCAGGCGGTAAAGACATTACTGCGCTTGCGGGGGGACAACTGCCGGTGAGTTTTGAGCTTCTGGCTCGGCATCATCGCCTTCGTCGCCTTCATCGGTAGGGATATCGATAAAGGGGGCAATAAACTCCTCCAGTGAGATTTTACGCCTGTTGAACTCAACCTGATTGTCCGCATAGTGCAGCGAACTGGTGATGGCATCATCTTTGGTGACAGTGATTTGGTTCATTTCGCCTACGCCAGCCAGCATTTTCACTTGCTCTTGCGCACTGGCGATCAGTTGCTGATGTTCCTGATCCGATTGTGCCTGTCCTTCGGCCTGAACGATACCTTCAGCCAGCATCGCCATTGGTGCGTTCAACGTCACATCCAGTTGCTTAACTGCACGACGGATCACGCCTTCTTCATCGCTTTGTGCCGGTGGCGTTAGCGCTGTAGATTGTGCCGGATTACTCAAATTGAGCGAGGCGTTGAGCGTGCTCTCACCTTTGGCATTTTTCCAGCTCAAGGGGGAGATGGTAAAATTCGGGTTGCCTTTCAGCAGGCTGGGCAGGGCATTGCGTAATGATTGCCCCAGTTCATACTGAAAACGCAGTGGGTCCATGGCAGACGGCGACTCCAGGAATGATGCACTCAACGTCTTATAGGTTTTGGCGAACTGCTGCGTCGCTTCGCCATCGAGTTGGTTAAAGCTCAAAGCAAACTTCATGCTACCCAGATCGCGATCTTTGAGCAGCAGTGCGTCTAATGACAACATTATCGCGCCAGAGATGTTTTTGTCGTCTTCGCTTATGGTGCTTTTGATCACGAAGTTATTCAGCGTGACAGGGTCACTTGTTGGCGGCGTCACCTTCATTGATTTCAGGGTGAAGCTACCGTCGCCGAGGTCCAGATTAAATTTGCCGCGGTCGTTGTTCGCTTCCAACCCAAGGCCTTCAAGAACGATAGTCTCTTTGCCGCCTTCGTAGTTGGTAGTTTCTGATAAAAAGTGAGAAACCGTGCCTGAAATTCGGCTGCTACGCAGATCGTGAGCAAGGTCTAGCGCAATATCGGTGCCGCTGAAGGCAAATTTGGTGCCTTCACTGTCAATATCGAGTGGGCGCAGAGAGATAACTGAAGCGGTATCTCCATTGAATGCCACGCGCGTTTCTGCGCTGAAGAACGGTTGGTTCTGAAGTACATCAAACAGTTCTTTGGTCGCTTCGCTGTTAGCCAGTTCGCTGTGAATATGCGCCATGCTGGGACGTAAATTCATTTTTTTCAGCAGAGCGAGCGGAAGTGGCCCGTGTGAAACGGTTTCGTTGAGCACTATTTCGAGTTTGGGTGCTAACGGACGCGTTTCTGATGCAGAACCATCAGGCTGTAATACCAGTGAAAACGTGCTGCTGAACACACCTCCCTGATAATCACGATACACCAACTTGAAACCTGAATTCGGATAGGCTTCCTGCAACTGCTTGTTAAATTCAGCAGTAACCGTATCGATATTTTGTGCTAATTGCTTTCCCGTATACCATGATGCACCTGTCCACACGGCGCCCAGTGCGATGATAACTCCGACGGCAACCAGAGACTTCTTCATAGTGTGATTCCTTTTCTAAGTAAGCATCCCTTAAGGGGAGAAAGTGTCTAACCATTATACACGCGTGCCAGTCGTCCACTTCCCTCTACGCTGACGGGAGACTCTGACGCACGCAAAAAGCAGGATTCGCCGGGGCGAAGCGTAAGCCGCTGACTATTTTTCATCAATGTGGCCTTTCCATCGATACAAAAGACAACGGCTGCGCTCTGTTGGTTCAGCGTTTGTGGCTGATCCTTCAGATGATGCAGGGAAAAGGCAAAATCGGCGACAGGTACGGGAAAATAGCAGGTTTCACCGTCTTCAATCGGCTGAGTTAACAGCTGGTTTGCCAGTTTGGGGATAAATTTCACATTCGCCAGCAGTTCAGGAATGTCGATATATTTAGGGGTGAGTCCAGCCCGTAGTACGTTATCCGAATTTGCCATCACCTCCAGCGCTACACCGTTCAGGTAAGCATGCGGGGTTTCCGCATAAAGAAACATCGCTTGTCCCGGTTGCAGCGTGATGACATTGAGCAACAGCGGAGAAAACAGTCCGCTGTCGTTAGGGTATTCCTGAATGATGTTGCGCAGCGTTGCCCAGGGTTCACCCTGCTGTGAGGTGAGTGCGGCTTTTAACACTGCCAGAGCGCGATCTTTGATCTCTGCGCGCATACTCAATAAGTTGGCAAACAGCATCGACAGATTTTTGTCATCGGGCTGCTGCAAATAGGCGGTGATGGACGGATGTGCACTGGCTACGGGCTGCAATAGCGCCACAATATCGTCGTGCTCACGAAAACCGTTCATCGCTTGAAAGAGCGTTAAGGCAAACACCAGCTCTGGCTTGTGGTTGGCATCCTTATAGTTGCGATGGGGCGCATCGAGCGGGATTGCGAGTTTGTTCTCTTTGGCAAAACCTTGCTCTGCTGCGGGTTTGCTCGGGTGAACCTGGATGGAGAGCGGTTGCGCCGCGCAGAGGACTTTAAACAGAAAAGGCAGCTCACTAAACTGTGCCGCGATCGCCGTACCCAATGTCCCCACGGGCGTATCGTTGATGACGTCACGCAAACGCTGCTCCTGGCCCTGCTCATTTACCACCCACGAACTGCTTTTGGGATGCGCACCCATCCAAAGCTCTGCCATTGGTAGATTGTCTTTATTCTCAATGCCGTAGAGTTCTGTTAATGCTGTTGTGCTTCCCCAGGCGTAGTGCTGGATGCTATTGCGCATTTTTTGCATGTTCACACTCGATTGTTATGTGATTTGTTAATATATGTGACTATAGAGGTTAATAAATGCATTGAATATGAATACACTGCCTTTGCTTGCAGACGATGGTGCTTGATGTGCATGTTAATGTTTTCTCAATCGCGATGCCAGACAAGGCCATGATCCCCGTCCTTTTTAGGAATGTTAGGAGAAAAAACCAATGATGACACGTATCGAAAAAAATTCCATGGGCCCGATTGATGTTACTGCCAATAAGTTGTGGGGGGCACAAACGCAGCGTTCTTTGGAGCATTTTCGTATCTCTGAGGAGAAAATGCCGCAAGCGCTGATTTTTGCCTTGGCGTTGACCAAACGTGCGGCCGCACAGGTCAATAACACGCTTGGCCTGCTGCCGGATGAGAAGAGCGCAGCGATCATTGAGGCCGCCTATGAGGTACTGGTTGAGAAACACTCCGGCGAGTTTCCTTTGGCGAGCTGGCAGACCGGTTCCGGCACGCAAAGCAACATGAACATGAATTAAGTGCTGGCCAACCGCGCCAGTGAAATTCTGGGAGGGGAAGGCGGTAATGCGCGTTTGGTTCATCCCAATGATGATGTTAACAAAAGCCAAAGTTCGAACGATGTCTTCGCACGTAGCTGCTGTCATTGCCCTCAACACTCATCTGTTGCCTGAGCTTGACGCGCTGTTGGTTACGTTACAGGACAAAGCCGAGGAGTTCAGCGATATCGTTAAAATCGGTCGCACCCATTTGCAGGATGCAACGCCGCTGACCTTGGGGCAGGATATTTCCGGTTGGGTCGCCATGTTGCAACATAACCGCAAGCACATTGAGAACAGTATAACCCATTTGAGCGAGCTGGCACTCGGTGGCACGGCGGTGGGTACGGGACTCAATACCCACCCTGAATACGCGGTTCGCGTTGTCAGCGCGCTGGCTGAATTGACCGGACAACCGTTTGTTACCGCCCCCAATAAATTCGAAGCCTTGGCAACCTGTGATGCGCTGGTGCATGGCCACGGCGCGTTGAAAGGGCTGGCTGCGTCACTGATGAAAATTGCCAACGATGTGCGCTGGCTGGCATCCGGTCCGCGCTGCGGCATTGGCGAGTTGAGCATTCCGGAAAACGAGCCGGCCAGTTCCATCATGCCGGGGAAAGTGAATCCAACCCAGTGTGAAGCGCTGACCATGCTATGTTGCCAGGTGATGGGCAACGATGTGGTGGTGAATATGGGGGGCGTCGGGGAATTTTAAGCTTAATGTTTATCGCCCCATGGTTATCCATAATTTCCTGCAATCGGTACGTTTGCTGGCGGACGGCATGAAGAGCTTTGATGAGCATTGCGCCATTGGTATTGAGCCTAACCGCGATCGTATTGAACAGTTACTGAATGACTCTCTGATGCTGGTTACTGCGTTAAACACCCATATTGGTTACGATAAAGCCGCAGAGATTGCCAAAAAGGCGCATAAAGAGGGATTAACGCTTAAAGCCGCTGCGCTGAAACTCGGTTATTTAACCGAGTCACAGTTCGATGAGTGGGTGCGCCCGCAGGATATGGTGGGTAGCCTGCATATCGGATAAGGGCTGAGCCTTACGCGCTTTCATCCAGATAGAGGTGAAGGCGCGGAATCAGCAGCCGCAGCGCTTTCGGTCTGAATTTGGGTTGAGCGCTGTCAGCCAGGTAGTTTCCCAGCTCACCAATGACTGGAATGCGTGACGGATCGCGGCACAGCACTAATAAAGGTGACGGGCAAGGGTGTTGCACCTGTTTCTGCGCATCTTGATACTAAACCCGGGCGATCGGCTGTACTTTCACCGGTCGTTTAATCTTCAACACCGCGTCTTGTGGTAGTTTTTTAATATCAATAAGCTCCTGGGTGACCCGAGCGTGCCACGTGGCTTTTTCTGTCGATGAAATTCCTCGGGTTGCCTGAAGGCTTTTTTCCAGTTTTTCTAATACTGCCTCGCGCGTCAATGTATTCACCACATGCTTATTGGCCCAGCCAAAGCGCACTGTGTCGGGTTCGGTTAACAAGGTGAGTGAGCGATAGGCACTCAGTGTGATTAATCCGGGCAGGTGGGCGTGTACGAATTCAAACCGTTGCTCGGTAGCCAAACCGGATTCACGGGTAATCAACTGCTCCAGCTTTGCTTTCAAGGTGTTAATCGCCTCGACGGCATGTCGGATATGCTCGCATTCAGCCTCCGACACCAAAAAACACAGCGCACCGGGTAAGCGAATAGCAGCTTTGCTACTTACCGTCTCAGCATAATGATGGATAAATAAACGCTGGAAATGCGCCAGGCCCGCCTCACAGGCCGCTTCGCTTTGTAACGCCGTGACAGGGATCTGGGTGATGGGATCGTGCTCTTTCCCTTTTTCCACGGTGGGGAGAGTGAACACTCGTGCGTTGAGCAGCGTAAGCGAGGCCAAACGCTGGCGAAATTCTGCAAGCTGTTGTTCCAGTGAAGAAAAAGTGTCGTGAAGGGCAGCAATCAGTTGATAGTGGTCCATAGCACCTCAGGGATAACGGTCTATTTTAGTTACAACATACTTATAATGTGTCAAAACTATCCAAAGTCAGCAATAGTGTTATCAAAAAGGTCTCCAGTTGCTGTTCATCTTCGGCCAAACCACGGGGAGACGGTATAGTGAAGCGGAACCTTGCTGCCATGTTAACTGTTGGTTGGCATCGATCATGCCGAAATAGCGGATAGTGGAGTAGGGTTCAAAATCCCCCGCTTTGAAATAAAAGCCCGGCAGGCGCAGGTCCAGAGCCAACAAGCACAGCATGGCGCCAACTGCCGCGGTGGATTTCGGGTTCTCGATACGGCCGAATTTATTGAACGGATACCAATCGCTGGTTTGGTAGCCCATCCAGTGACACGATACGGCTGATGGGCAACGGCTTAAGGTAACGGAACAGTGCCTGTATGCCGGGGAAACGCGACGGGCGACCGGTAAGCAGCAACACATCACAATCATAGAGTGCCACTACCTCGCACAGAGAACGCAAATTTTGCGTGATGCTGATGCGGTTGGATAAAAACTCGCCGTGCAACTTGCTTAGCCGAACGATAAGCGGCGTGTGCAGGATATCAAACGCGGCAGCATCCGCCGGTTGTTCACGCTGAATTTCGCCGTTCAAATAGTCCAGCATCTTGCTGGTGGGACGTTGCGGCAGCAGTTCGGCGCTCATGTCGAGCGGATCTAACCCTTCATAGGCTTCGAGGATCGCACGCCCAATCGGCATCAGGATTTGTAGGGTGGACTGCTGACGCAGGGTAGATTGACCATCCATTCTGCCCGCGTTGCCAAACAGCTTGTCCATCAGGCTGTCCGGCGTGGCGATCCCGGCTTTTTTCAGTGACGCATGCAGTGCAGCCAGCACGTAGAGCTGGATCATATCCAGCAAGATATCGTCGCCCGCCACTTTGAAACCTTCGCGGAACATCAGCAATGGGCTGATTTTGACGTTACTGCCGATACTATCATCCAGCGTATACTGTGTTACCGCGAGATCGGTGGTACCACCGCCGATATCAATCGATGCAACGCGCAAAGTTTGTCCTGGTTGCTCATCGGCATCGCACACCCGGTCTGGCCGCGCCTGGCTAGCGAAAAAGGCTTTGGTGTTGCCACCAAAATTGACCTGACTTTCGTTGTAGAGATAGACCATCTGGCCGCAGGTGGCTTCATCCCACTCCATTTGCATGTCAGGCACGGGGAAGCGGCTGGCCGCTTTCTCTTGTTCCGTATTGAAGCCATCATCCGCCGGGTGCCATCCCATCGTTTTCCAGACCAGACCAATGGCTTCTTGCATGCGACGGCGGAATATCTCGCGCTCAGGTTTTGGCATGGCGGAGGGCAGCGTCAGAATGATGTTACGCAGGCGGCGCGGTGCGCTGTCATTCATCATTTTGGCGCGCTGCGCCGCACTGTTTATCTGGCTCAACGCCTGTGCCAGCAGTTCACACAGCATCAGCGTCATCAGCGAACTGCGGCTATATTGTGCGGAAAATACCGGAAGACGATCGTTGAACGGCACAGTAAACAGCGGCTGGCCTTCATTATTGATCAAATGTGTGAACGGTGCGGCGATAGCGTGCGGCTCCAGCGCGGCGTTGCCGACGGTTTTGCTGAATCGCCAGCCGGGAGTGTAGCTCTCTTCATCCCACATATACCTGCGTGGGCTAGAGAGCCCGCTGGCACCTTCGGTGCCGAGGCGCGCCAGCGCCATACGGCTGGCTTCCCGGCCAACGCACACGATGGAAGGCCAGAGGAAGGCGTCTTCGCGGCCACTTTCCAAGGAGAAATTGGGCTTGCCAAACTGCGCGTGCGCAAATTCGATGCGACTTTCAAACATCTCATTGTAGATCTGATGCGGTTGTTCCAGATCGCGCAATTGCAACTCATAACTCTAGCTCAGCCCGTTATGCGCCTCCGGATGGTCTTCGACCAGAATGCCGCAGGTGTGCGAGTTGCCCACATACAGAATCAGGTCAACGGAGATATCCGGCTCTTGCCGTGTGCCTGCAACCAGGGTAATTTCCGGGATCCGCAATGCTTGCCCAGCATATCCAACAGGTTCAGGTAGTGCGCCTGATACTCAAAACCACGCAATGCGGTGCGTTGGTCCGCTTCACTGCGCTGTTCACGCTCGGTGGCATGGTGGGTAAAGACTTCGCGCAGCCAGCCATCGACCCGGGTTAAATCGAGAAACTCCCCCAACTCTTCACTGTGATACGCCAGCGTAAACTTCAAACCGGCAGTAATGTCGCTTTCGGTCGGGGCGAGCAACTCGTTCTCATCGCCGTCAGAATAGACTTTGGTATCGAAAACGATGCAGATACGGTGAGTATTGCCATCCTGATCCGGTCTTGGCAGGGTCACGACCTTCATGCGTGCCCAGTTATCCGGGCCACCAATAAAGGTACGCGGTGGGTTGAAGCGCATAAACGGGAGCGGCAGCCAGACATTGCTCAGTAGCTATCGGCATCACCAGCGCATTTTTGTCTACCGGCTTGGTTTCTGCAACTACCGTTTCAACCGGTGGCGTGCTGGGGGCCGGAGCGGGTTTCTGTGCCACCAACAGCGCTGTTTCTGGATGCGCAACCAAGGGCGCTTTTTCCGCTTCTGGCGGCGTTTCAGCAGCAACAGGCGGTGGCGCTATCGGTGTGGCGTTTTGTGCGACGGCCTCAGCCTCTTTGGGTTTTTCCGTGGCGGGCAGTACACGTTTTTCCGGCGTATGTGCAACCACCGGTTCTGAGGTTATCAGTTTACCAGGCACGCCAGCGCACCCGCGAGTGCCATGCCCGGTGCAACCCACCACCAGCGACGCAATGCCGATTTTCCTTGAGCCGCTTGTTGCACCGAAGGGAGAGCGGCCTTGGGCGTTTCTTCTGGTTCATTTTCCGGCTCAACCGGTAACGACGCCGTCTCAGCATAGACAGCGGCAGCGTTGGGTTGCGGAATGGGCGGTGCAATCGGATCGACCAACGGTTGTGCCGTGATGACCGGTAAGGCCTCGCGCAGGCACTCTAAAGCATCAGTTCGAGGTTTTTGGTCAAGATTAATAAAACCCCAAAAGGTGATGACGGGGTGGCCACCGACCAGATAAACGTAATTTGCGGCGGGGAATTGGAACGCCTTGGCGAGCAGGGCACCAAATCGTTGCTGCGCCGCACTGTCTGATGCCAACGCGCGTTCACTCAATGCCGCAACGGTGGTCAGGCAGTTTTGCAACTGCTCCAGCGCTGCCTCCCGTTCCGCTTCGCCAGCGGCTATCCATGAGGTGATTTTTCCTTCGCCGGGAGCGTACCAATCAAGACGATCGCCCGTTTCATTCGGTTGCGGAATGGCCAGACAGTCAGCGATAGTTTGTTGTCGCCGTAAACGCAGAGTTTCTCGCAACTGAAGAGCCGATGCATACTCCGGTTGCCCATTTTCGCCCAGCGCAAAGAATCGGCCAAACTTCCGCTGCGTAGTAATGATTTTGCCAAGAAAGAGACCTTATTAAATGGAAGGTTAAAATCTGAAATCAAATCAGTTTACTATAAAATGTACTCTAAACCGGAAATGGCAATGTCAAACGGATAAAGAAACGACAAAACCACTAAATATTTGACCTATCAACGCCGTTTCTTGGGTTTAGCGTCGCGCATGGGCGGTTTTTTTCTATGAACTGTCGTTTTCCGAGTATGCCGTGCCTTGTGATGCGGGAGGGAGGGAAACTGACGTCTTTTCGGGCACAAAGGGCATCCACCATAACGGTGGGGTGGATAATGAATAACTGTCCACCACTTCACCCAGACGTGGGCAAAGCACCTGAACGCCTTTCTGAGCGGCCAACGCGCAACTGCGCTGTACGGGTTCTGTCCAGTGGTGCAGTGACAGCGTAAACATGCCCCAGTGAATAGGAACAAAGGTGCGCGGTGCCAGATCGAGTACCGCTTGCAGGGTTTGTTCCGGAGTCATGTGAGAATCGGGCCAGCGCCGGTTGTATTGACCATTCTCGACAAACGCAAGATCGATAGGTCCAAAGCGTTCTTTGATGGCCGTGAAGTGGTCATCGTAGGCGGAATCTCCGCTGTAATACAGCGTTTCATGCGGGCTTTGTAGTACCCAGGAGCACCAGAGCGTGCGGTTATGATCGAAGGGGGTGCGACCGGAGGCATGACGCGCTGGCGTCGCAGTTAATCTCAGTGTCTTCCACGCGCATTCCTTATACCAATCCCGTTCGGTAATGCGCTCTGCGGCGATCCCCCATTTTTGCAGGGTTTTTCCCATGCCAAGCGGAGTAACAAAATGGGTTTTCTTATCGCGGAAAAAATAGATGGTTACGCGGTCCAGATGATCGTAATGGTTGTGTGAAAGCACGATCACATCGATAGCGGGCAACGCTTCCATCGGGACCACCGGTGGTTGAAAGCGTTTGATGCGAAAAGGAAAGGGAGCAGCTGATGCAGAAAACACCGGGTCGATCAGTACGGTGACGTCATCCATGTTCAGCAACAGACTGGAGTGACCAAACCAGATGACGCGGGTTTTATTATCAGGTTTGAGAAACTCCCGCCAATTCGGCGTGACTTCTGGCAACCGCTGTTCCGGCATACGGGATCGTGCAGTAAACAACAAGCGCCTGAGTACCGAAAGCCGTTCACGCCAGCCTATGTGCAGGTATATGCTGGGTCGCACGTTGTGAAAACGCTGGTCAGCCGTAGAATAGTGGGGAGGCGTGGTGTTCGATATCGCCTTTTCGGTCATGGTATCACTCCGCCTTAAGGTGAAATTATGCTGTCTGAGTAAAAAAGCCACATGACAGCGTCATGCGTGTTTAGTATGCTAAATAAACCTTGATTGACGATGACATAACAATATCATGATGTTATCTCAGGTAAGACAGGGTGCGTTATCCAGTAATAAGTTATTGCTCATTTGTGGCACCGGCTGGCTGCTGGCCGCGTTAATCGCCTACTTCCTTTACCCCTGTCGAGTGTCAGCTGGCGCGGTGCCATGATCCTGTGTGCGTTGCCAGCCTTCTACGCGCTATACCTGCGCTTTCGTTTGCCGGATTCGCCGCACTATCTGCAACTGTGCCAGAAAGAGAAAAAAAGAGCTTTTCGCCATAAGATTGCTGCACTCTGGGCACCGGAGCAACGGCGCGCCAGCGTGATGCTGTGGATTGTTTGGTTTTGCGTGGTGTTCTCCTATTACGGCATGTTCCTGTGGTTGCCGAGCGTGATGATGCTCAAAAGGCTTGATATGGTGAAAAGTTTCGGTTATGTGCTGGTGATGACGCTGGCACAGTTACCCGGCTATTTTACCGTTGCCTGGCTGATTGAACGTTAAGGGAGAAAAGCAGTACTGGTGGTCTATTTACTGGGAACGCTGATCAGCGCCTATTTTTTCGGTGTTGCGACCAGTGCCCCACAACTGCTGCTCTCCGGATCGCTGCTGTCGTTTTTCAACCTCGGGGCCTGGGGGGCGCTTTATGCCTATATGCCAGAACAATACGCAACATCGATTCGTGCTACCGGTGCAGGAATGGCAGCGGCAGTGGGGCGTATCGGTGGGATCTTTGGCCCGCTATTGGTCGGCGCTTTAGTCGCTAGCGCCGTGCCAATCAGTGGTATTTTTGCCTTGTTTAGTCTGGCAATACTGCTTGCTGTCTTTGCGATTATGCTGCTGGGACAGGAAACGCGACAGCGTGCACTGTAGCGCCTGGCATCGATCGAATGAAAAAACGGGGGCCAGGTGGCTCCCGTTTTTTTGCCTGTTTTACAGAAACGTTTAGTGCAATAGGGCTAACATCAAAGATGACGATGTCACTTATTGAAGGTTAAAAAGGGTAATTAATCCTTGGAAATGCTATAAAACGATTAAATATCGCAACGGTTTAGCGATGATTTAATAGCAACCGCATAATTATTATTAGAATAAAGTGCCTGTTTACTTGCTTATTGTAATGTTTGTTGCTGTTAATTATCGCCAAGGAGGTGAATTTTTCTATGATATTCAATTCTGTTTCGTCAACCACTCGCCCACATGGGCTGAAATTGCTCACCGTGGGGTTACTGGCATTGATTGTGGCCGGATGTTCTACGCCGCGCTCAACGTTAGTCGATCGCGGCGATTACATCGTGGATACCACTCATCCGGCTAAAGGCCAGAATGAGCGTGTCCGATTTCTGATTTTACATTACACCGCGCTGAATGATGCGCGTTCGCTAGAGGTGTTAACCCAGGGGCAGGTCAGCGCGCATTATCTGGTTGCGAAAAATCCACCGCTGCGGGATAAAAAACCCGTAGTGATGCAATTGGTGCCAGAAGATATGAGAGCCTGGCATGCGGGTGTCAGTAATTGGAATGGCCGGGTAAATCTCAATGACTCTTCGGTGGGCATTGAGATTGTTAACCTCGGGTTTACCGATAACATGCTTGGCGTTCGTACCTGGTATCCTTACAATGAAACGCAAATCACCGCGCTTGCTGCGCTAACCAAAGACATTATCAAGCGTAACAACATCACGCCGGATAATGTTCTGGCGCACTGCGATATTGCACCGCTGCGCAAACAGGACCCTGGAAAACTGTTCCCCTGGAAACGGTTTGCAGAGATGGGCGTCGGTGCCTGGCCTGATGATGCAACGGTGAACAAGTATCTCGCCGGACGGCAGCCGAGTGCGCCGACCGATGTGTTGACGCTTCAGAGAGCATTACATCAGTATGGTTATGATAAAATTCCGCAAAACGGTGAGTTGGATAAAGAAACACGTTTGACAATTAGCGCGTTTCAAATGCACTTCCGCCCATCGAATATTGAAGGTAATGCCGATGCACAAACGGAGGCGATTGCCAAAGCGCTGGTGGAAAAATATCGAACTTGAACCCGTGACAACCCTTTCTACTGCCAAGGAATTGCTCAAACATGCTGAACTATCGACGTTGCTTTTTTCTGCTGTGTTTGGTGTTTGGTGTGTGGAGTGCTGGGGTGCAGTAGTAAGGGGAAAATTATTCCTCCCGCTGTGGTTGAGGCTCCCGTCTGCGTTTCTCCGGCTATGCCGGAGAACGTCAAGGGTGTTTGGTTAACCACGCTTTCTGGCCTTGACTGGCCGACGTCTGCGTCAAGTGATGAACCGTCAGATGAGCGCCGCATTGCGTTACAAAAACAGGCGCTGATCGACAAACTGGACAATCTGGTTAACCTGAGCGTTAACACGGTCTTTTTTCAGGTAAAGCCGGATGGCACAGCGCTATACCGCTCGGCGTTACTGCCATGGTCTGATGTATTAACTGGCGTGGTGGGTAAAGATCCCGGTTACGATCCTTTGGCCTTCATGTTGGCTGAAGGTCATAAGCGTGGATTGCGCATTCACGCCTGGCTCAATCCCTACCGTGTGACCAGCAATACCCAGCCGAAAACCGTGGCTGCACTGCGCCGCACTCTTAGTGCGTCGACCTCTAGCGTCTATGCGTTGCACCCAGAATGGATACGCACGGCGAGCGATCGGTTTGTGTTGGATCCCGGTATCCCAGAGGTGCGTCAGTGGATCACCAATGTGGTGGTGGAACTGATTAACAACTACGCCGTAGATGGTATCCATTTTGACGATTACTTCTACTACGAAACCCCCACGTCCCGTTTGCAAGACGATGCTACCTATAGGCAGTATGGACAGGGGTTTGTCGTCAAAGGGGACTGGCGGCGCAATAATACGTTGCTATTGATTGAGCAAGTATCGATGGCAATCAAAGCGGTCAAACCGCAGGTTGAGTTTGGCGTCAGTCCGTCGGGCGTGTGGCGCAATGCAGAGAATGACGCTCGCGGTTCGGATACGCGCGGTGGTGCGGCCTATGACATCTCTTATGCAGACACTCGGTTGTGGGTTGAACGTGGCTTGATTGACTATATCATCCCGCAAATCTACTGGCCCTTTTCACGAGAAATCGTCCGTTATGACACACTGGTAAAATGGTGGGCGAATGTGGTAAGGTCAACAAAAACGCGCCTCTACATTGGTATCGCACTGTATAAAGTCGGTGTGCCTTCGCAAAAGGAGCCTGATTGGGCGCGGGACGGCGTGTCTGAACTGCGGCGGCAGTTGGCGCTCAATGAAGCGCTGCCGGAAGTGAAAGGTAGCGTGCTCTTTCGTGAGGGATTCCTTCATCAACCTCAAACCGTACCGGCGGTGGATTATCTCAGAAAGCACTGGGGTAAATAGCGGTAAAAGCGACGTTGCGGCGAAAAGCCGCTATATTTTCTGTTGTAGAACAGACTGTCCGACGCGCATTTGCAAAAATGGATTTTATCGCGTGCGGCAGGATTTAAACGTCGTGTTAACCCTAAGCAGGCCACCATGAAAACACCTGTATTTTCCGATGATATGTTGCTGTTAGCCGCATTAGCTATCGTCATGATGGGGATCAATCTGGCGGCATCCATCCTCTCCATTATCCTGCTCTCCCTGTTTTTGGCTATCATGCTTGAGCCGGTAGTGGCGCTATTGTGTAGAACACGCTTACCTAAGACCATGATCGCGCTTCACTTTTTTCTTTTGATTGCAAATAGAATTGAAGCTCGATTTCATTTTATTAATCTGCATGGGGTGAGAAGTGAAATATCAGCCATTCTCCGGTATTGCTGCTGCAGTATCCGTTTCTTTGCTGTTAGCGGCTTGTCAAACTGCAACATAGCCACAGCCACAGTATCAGCCTTCATTCCCAGGAACGACACAGCGGCCCGTGCTTTCCAGCGATGAGGCCGCGCGTTTTACGCAACAGCACTATTTTGCCTATCGTGGCCTCTATGATTCGCCCATTGCCGACGCCTGGACACCACAGCCTATCAATATCGCTTCAGTGAATACGCCCTATGTGGTGGGACCGACCAAAGGGATTGATGGCGCTAGCTACACACAGATTCAAGATGCAGTGAATGCGGCATTGCAGCAGCAAAAAGGCAATCAGCGTATTTACATCAAAGTGCAGCCAGGAACTTATATCGGCACGGTCTATGTGCCTGCTGAAGCGCCGCCGATAACGCTGTTTGGCGCAGGTGATGCACCGGAAAAAACCATCATCTCACTCGGATTGGACTCGATGATTTCTCCGGCCACCTACCGCACGATTGTTAATGCTAATCAGCAATATCAGTCTGGCGATCCTGCCTGGTATATGTATGACGTTTGCGCATCAAAGCAGAACAAAACGATTGATACCACCTGCACAGCGGTTTTATGGTCACAGAGCGATGAGTTTCAGTTAAAAAACCTGACGGTGGTGAACTCGCTGTTGGATACGGTATTGCTTGCAGTTTACCGGGCCTTCCGGTGCCGATGCCGTTGAGGCCTCGCTAAAACTGGCTAAAAAAGTGACTGGTCGTTCTGGTGTGATCAGTTTCTCCGGGGGGCTATCACGGTATGACCCACGGCGCGCTCTCTGTCACAGGTAACCTGTTTCCCAAAGAAGCTGTTGATGGCATGATGCCTGAAGTGCAGTTTATGCCTTACCCGAACCAGTACCGTTGCCCGCTGGGCATCGGTGGTGAGGCTGGCGTTAAAGCACTGACCTACTATTTTGACAATCTGATCAACGATGTCGAAAGTGGGGTACGCAAACCTGCTGCGGTTATCCTTGAAGCCGTTCAAGGTGAAGGGGGGGCAACCCAGCTCCGGCAGAGTGGTTGCAACGTATTCGTAAAGTGACTCAGGAGCATGGCATTATCCTGATTATCGATGAAGTACAGGCTGGCTTTGCCCGCACCGGTAAACTGTTTGCGTTCGAACACGCAGGCATCGAACCCGATATCATTGTCTAAAGCGGTCGGTGGCGGTCTACCGCTGGCAGTGCTTGGTATCAAAAAGCAGTTCGATGCCTGGGCACCGGGTCACCACACCGGTACTTTCCGTGGCAATCAGTTGGCGATGGCCACTGGTCTGATCACGTTCAAAATCCTCAAAGATGATCGAATTGCAGATAAAATTGCCGCCCAGGGTGAATGGCTGAAAGCCAAGCTGGCCGAAATGCAAAAACGCTACCCGGTGATTGGTCATGTGCGCGGTCTTGGTCTAATGATCGGCATTGAGATCGTAAAACCTCATGAAGCGCAGGATCAGATGGGATGCTACCCAGCTGACGGTGAGCTTTCTGCACTGTTGCAGAAAAAATGTTTTGAAGCGGGTCTAATCCTTGAAAGAGGTGGCCGCAACGGTTGCGTATTGCGTCTGTTACCTTCGCTGCTCGTTTTCGCGCATTGATCTTAGCGACTTGGCCGCAAAATTGGCACAGGCCGACGCCAATGGCGAGCAAGTGCTGGCCATTGTTGCAACAGCTGGAACCACCGATGCCGGTGCCATTGACCCCTTAGTCGAGATTACGGCTATGGCTGCCGAACGGAACATCTGGCTCCATGTTGACGCAGCATGGGGCGGTGCGCTGTTGCTTTCTGAGAAATATCTCCATTATCTGGATGGTCTTGAGTTAGCGGATTCCGTCACATTGGATTTCCACAAGCAATTCTTCCAGACCATCAGCTGCGGCGCATTTTTGCTGAAAGATGCCCGTCATTATGAGTTGATGCGCTATCAGGCGGCTTACCTCAATTCAGGCTTTGATGAAGAGCAGGGTGTGCCTAATCTGGTGTCGAAATCGCTGCAAACTACGCGCCGTTTTGATGCGCTGAAATTGTGGATGGGCCTTGAAGCATTGGGTAAAAAAACAGTATGCCGAAATCATTGACAATGGCGTAACGCTGGTACAACAGGTTGCACAGTTTGTGTCCGAGCAGCCGCATCTTGAGTTGGTGATGCAACCGCAACTGGCCAGCGTTCTGTTCCGTTTCCGCCCGGAGTCTGACGATGCAACAACTGTCGCTTTGCTGAACCAACGCATTGGTGACGCACTGCTTGCTTCTGGCAGCGCAAATGTGGGTATTACCGAAGCTGACGGAGTGACTTGTCTGAAACTAACCTTGCTGAATCCTACTGTTTGCCTGGCAGACGTTAAAATCTTGCTGGAAAGTGTGAAAGCGTGCGCGATGCAGTTACTAAAAGCGTAACGATCTGAAAATAAAAAGCCGACAGCATTTCTGTTGTCGGCTTTTTTACGCTCACAATATATCAGAAACTATACTGAATCCCCATCCGATAGCGTGTTTGTCGATGATTCCCTTTGTCTACCGCGGGGACATTACCGATAGTAAGGTAAGGGTGCCAATTTTTATCCCATTGATAGCTCAATTTAAAATCATGGCTAAACGCATATTTCTTGTTTTCTGACGGGTTGGTTTTTTGCTCGTTGGAATTTTGATAATCCAGCTCATATTCAAACGTATAGTCATTAAGAAACTTATACGCCATCGTTGACGTTAAATTATAACCTTTTTCGGATGTTTGTTTCTGTGTTCCGATATTTTTACTGATTCGTTTATAATAAGGACCATAGGTCAGCGATACGGAGAAATCGTCGGTAATATTTGCCTTACCGCGCAGATAAGGGCGATAGCTATTGTAGTCGGCAGTCGACTCCAACGAAAACCCAGGTTCCAAAAAGAAGGTCTTGTTAACATCATACGTATAGCTGGCTACCACCTCCGTACCGCTACTGACCCGTTCGCTGAACGGGCTTTTTTCTGATTTATCATTGGCATGCTGAGCCCAGCGCGCTTCTGCTGATAGCCCAAAACCTTGCTCAAAAACCGTGGAAAATCTAAAGCTATCATTGTGCTCTCCGTTTGATGAATCTTTAAATTCATGCTGATAATCAATGGCAGTAGCATGTGCGTTGAGTGTGACCAATGAAGCCATTGCCAACGTAACTAACTTTAATTTCATTATATCTCTCCGAGAAAAATAACATTAACGTCAACAACTCCGCAGACAAAAGCAATCCTAACCGTGTAAAGACAACGGTGTATTAATGTAATGCACCAAGATATTGGAGCAGAAATTCAATATTAAAAATCGTTACATTTATGACTCGGCTAAGAGTATAGTAGAATCCACACTGATAAAATAAACCGATAGGCAATAAACGTGCTGGAAGAGAGTTTTTTCAATCTGTGAAAAAATGGTGGCTTATTTACTATTAACTTATCGGAAAACCTAATCTGATTTCTTATGAATGCGCTAGTTTTCCCTAACGGTATTGAATAAATCAGAAAATTAATGAATCTACTACTCACCGTGGAGTAGGGAGGATTGAAACGATCCTATCAACCGCAAGCGAAAGCGTTGAGGATAGAATGGTTCTGATTTGGTTAACAAAATAGGCGTTATACTTATCATGCTACGTTATGATGCGGCGTTATAAAAAGCGTCGATGCGCCAACTACTTATGAGATTTTTTATGAAGACTGTCTCTCCCGCTATTTTGGTTAAAGCCACACTGTGTCTATGCTTTTCCAGCATGGCATTAGCCGCCCCAAATGTAACTTAGATGCAGAAGCCTATGGTGTAAAATCAACGTCTGAGGATATGCTAGCGTGGATGCAGGCCAATATGAATCCTGAACAGGTCACCGATCGCATACTGCAAAAAGGGCTTAATATTGCGCAGACACGCTACTACCGCACAGATGCACTTTATCAAGGACAGGGGTGGGAGATGCTTGATTTAATTTAACATAATATACATTATGCGAACCAATGGATAAGGAGGCGGAATCTGGCTCTGTGGCCAGCGTGATTGCTTCATCCGGTGTCGCTGATACGTTCTCTTATCTTCGACCCTCAAACGTCCTGAGTCGCTGTTATGGCCATAAAGCAAACCCTGTTTGCAGACTGCTAATCATTGTACCGCCTGTCGGCGGCCAGTTAACACTGTGGTATAAACTCTAGGTATCTGCCTTCCATGCGCGATGCTCATCCACCAATACAGACGGTCGCCACATTGAAGTGAACATGATGAAATACACTATCAGCATTCATCAAACACATCTCAACTACTGATATTGAATATATATCGGCTGAGGCTGTAAACTCAGCACTTCAGCCTTGGATAACAGTCTGTGTGGCAGTTTTCTAATATCGTTCTTGTAGAAAATCTTGATGCCTGGATACAACACCCTGTGTTCAGCAGAGACGACTTTTTCATAGGTTGCCATTTTGGTTTCAGGAGCTCCCCACCCGTCCATGCTCAATATTACCTGCACGTTAGGATCTGATTTTACTTTATCAAACCCCGTCACCATCTTTTTAGTAAAACGGTGAATCACTAACACTTTCGGTGGCAGATTATTTTTCACAACCAATGTTGAAAGATAATCAACGACTCTGTTGATATCCTTGTCGTTAATTGTTCCAATTCTCGCCCCCGGAATGGTTTTTCCCATCATGATAAATTCAGGGTCTATGCCTAGATGCACATCCGGTTGAGTAAGAAAAGGCTCGAGGCGGGATATCTCACGGTGTAAATCGCTCAGTCCGGGCTGAACGTCCAGAATCAGAACTGCACCTGGTGTCATCCTCACCAAAGACAGGGCTTTCTCTATTTGCATGTTACTCATACGGTTACGATAGAACCCATCTCGTCCAGGCTGGTTGCTTGCTACGGTAGCAATATACTCTAATCCTGGAATGACAGGCTTTGATGGGTCTGCCTTTTCCCATTCCTGCGCTTCAGCGGTTAATTTTTTCCACAGTTCAGGGGCAGGATATTCACCCAGTATTCCCATTCTACGAGAGTTGAAATTACCATAATAAACAACCAGTCTGTTTGCCGGAATAATCCCTGTTCGGCCGATTGATGCATAAAACTTGTCGATACCATCCATCTGTGGCGGTGTTGTTGATAGGGTGCCTTGGGCATTAGTAGGTAAAAAAACATTCAACGTTGTGGTAACCATTAATACCCAAAGTTTCTTCATAAGAGTCCTTTCATTTTTTCCTGGTGATACATTCACTGGTTATAATCTGAAGCAAAATAACGGCCAGGCCATATATATAAGCAGTTGACGTTCAATGGCATTGAAACCAATGTAAAATTAGCGAATTTGCTCTACAATGGATTTTCTAACCCACCACGAGATGCCTTCCTATGGCCAGACTGACACAGAAAGACATGACAGAAAGTGAACAGCGACAGCTCAAAACGCTGCTGGATCAGGAAAGGAAAAAACGAGGTCGCACGTTAACCAACGCAGAGAATAATCGTATTAAAGACGACTATATCGATAAGTTGATGAAAGAACGGGAGGCGGCAGCTAAGCAGGCTCGTTCAGAGCAGAAGAAAAATAAATTCAAACCTGATGCTAATGCCACCTATGAATGGTCTGCCAATACCCATGTCCGGGGACGCCGTTAGGCGCGTTGTTATGTAGGGCATTTATCGACATTCCTGGTTAACCACGCAGTGGTAACCGGTACCATCCGAAAAATAAATAGATGATACCGGACTTTAGTGACGTACTGAGCAACCGTTAGCGTGTGCCGGGCAGTGCCAACGTTGATTCTGCATCCAGACGGAAATGCTCAATGGTCTGTGCCAGCAACAAGGATTGCTCCTCAAGCGAACTGGCCGCAGCGGATATCTCCTGCACCAATGCTGAGTTTTGCTGGGTTACACCATCCATTTCATTGACGGCAATGCTGACCTGGCTGATACCTTTTACCTGCTCATCTGATGCTGTAGCATTTCACCGATGATACTTTGTACCGAACTGATCGCCTGCGTCATTTCCTGCATGGTTTTACCGGCATCATTCACCAGTTGAACGCCACTGCCAACGCGCTGGCTCTGCGTTGTGCCAGATTACGTACTTCTGAAGCCACAACGACAAATCCCCTTCCCTGTTCCCCTGCCCGTGCCGCTTCGACAGCGGCGTTCAGTGCCAGGATATGGGGTTTGACGGTCAATGATGTAAAAAACCACGCTAAGGAGATAATTGATTGTTTACATAAAG
>NZ_PEHF01000017.1 GCF_015762685.1 Candidatus Symbiopectobacterium sp. 'North America'
GATGTTCCATTACGGCAGGTTAAACATGGGGTTATAAGTCTCCCACCATGATCGGGGAAGACCCACTTGTTTCCACGTAAAAAGCCAATTTGTTTGTCCAAAAAGCATTATTTTGGTGATATTGGTCAACCTATTTTGTTTTCTTGTTGGTGCTTTTCACTGGCTGGTGTAGGCTGTCATTGGAATGATAAACAAAATTGGTCGGCCTGTTTACCGCTTTGGTTGATGAAATTGATGACCTGTCGTCCCGTAGCGATTGCCGTGGACCGGGAACAGCGCAAGCGATGATTTTACAAGATATTGATTAAGGGTAATAAAGATGGAACAAACCTAGCGTTGGTATGGCCCGAACGATCCTTTCTCTCTGAACGATGTCCGTCAGGCTGGGGCGACGGGTGTGGTGACCGCGTTGCACCACATTGCGAATGGCGAAGTCTGGACAGTTGAAGAGATCGAAAAGCGTAAAGCCGAATTGAAAGCCAAAGGTCTGGTGTGGTCGGTGGTCGAGAGTGTGCCGATCCATGAAGATATCAAAACGAAAACCGCTCGCTATCAGCACTATATTGCTAACTACCAGCAGTCACTGCGCAATCTGGCGCAGTGCGGCATCGACACCGTGTGCTACAACTTTATGCCGATTCTGGACTGGACGCGTACCGACCTGGAATACCAACTGCCGGACGGTTCCAAAGCGCTGCGCTTTGATCAAATCGCTTTTGCGGCGTTTGAACTGCACATTCTCAAACGTGAGGGGGCAAATAACGATTACACCGAAGAAGAGCAGGCGCAGGCTGCCGCTTACTTTGAAGCCATGACCGAAGCGGATATCGTGCGTTTGACCGGCAATATCATCGCCGGTCTGCCGGGTGCGGAAGAAGGTTATACTCTGGAGCAGTTCCGCGCGCGTCTGGCGGAATATGACGGCATTGACCACGCCAAGCTGCGTGAACACCTGGGCTATTTCCTTAAGCAAATCGTGCCGGTTGCCGAAGAAGCAGGTATCCGCATGGCGATCCACCCTGACGATCCGCCGCGTCCGATTCTGGGGCTGCCGCGCGTGGTGTCCACCATTGAAGATATGCAATGGATGAAGGACACTGTGGATAATATCCACAACGGTTTCACCATGTGCACCGGTTCTTACGGTGTGCGTGCGGATAACGATCTGGTCAAGATGATCGAAACCTTTGGCGATCGCATCCACTTCACCCATCTGCGAGCGACCTGTCGCGAGCAGAACCCGAAAACCTTTCACGAAGCGGCGCATCTGGGCGGCGACGTGAATATGGTGGCAGTGGTGAAAGCGATGCTGACGGAAGAATCACGCCGTAAAGCGGCGGGCGATCTGCGTCCGATTCCGATGCGTCCTGACCACGGTCACCAGATGCTCGACGATCTGAAGAAGAAAACCAACCCCGGTTACTCGGTTATTGGCCGTCTGAAAGGGTTGGCGGAAGTGCGCGGCGTTGAGCTGGCGCTCAAGCAAGTGTTCTTCCCTCAATTGCTGTAATACGGCAGCTTCACTGTAGCAATACGCTCAAGAGGCGCTAGCGTTCACGCAGCGCCTCATTCACTTTATTCAGTGGCTTGATCAAGTAATCGAGCACGCTTTTTTGCCCGGTTTTAATCTCCACATTGGCCATCATGCCGGGAACAATGGCAAACCGGTCGCCGTTTTTATTGGTCAAACCACTCTCCAGCGTGCGCACATAAACCCGGTAATAATACTGATCGCGCCGTACTTCATCTTGCAACGTATCTGGTGAAACACTTTCTACTTCGCCGTCGAGATCGCCATAAATCGATGAGTCATAGGCGGTAATTTTGACAATGGCAGGCAATTCAGGGCGGATATACGCGATATCGCGCGGGTTGACGCGGGTTTCAATCAGCAGTTTGTCTTCCAGCGGTACGATTTCCATCAACTTGCCGCCCGGTTGCAGTACGCCGCCGACGGTGGTGACCTGAATATCTTTGACGATACCGCGCACAGGGGAGGTGAGTGTGGCGCGCCGTAGCTGGTCGGCCTTACCGTTGACCACTTCCAACAGTGCTTCCAGATCGGCGTTATTTTTTACCTGCTCTTCGCACGCCCTGACGGCATACAGATTGCGTGCTTCATCGATCTTGCCGCAGATTTCACTGATTTGTCGCCGCAGACGGATCACTTCGACTGCGCTGGCGGCGCCGCGTGCCACCAGCGGTTCGGTCATTTTCAATTCCTGCTCTACCAGTCGCATGGATTGTTGCAGGTTAAGCACGGTTTCATCTCGGTTACGCAGGCGGGATTCATACAGTTGGCGTTCGCGCGCCGCCAGATTGGGATCTTTCAACGTCTCTTAGATAAAGCGCAGCGGCTCTCCGCTTAGCTCCGCGCGCAACCGTTCCGCTGAGGCGCGCAGGGTGGTGACGCGCGAAAAGGCCTCCCCGTAGACGGACTGGGCGCGGTTGATGTCCAATTGCGCCAACGTCTGGCCTTTTTCCACGATATTCCCTTGCTGGACGTACTGATTATCGATTACGCCACCATCAAGACTTTCAATCACCTGGGCTCGCGTGGATGGGGTGACTTTGCCACTACCGACGGTGACTTTATCGAGAATGGCGATTTTCGCCCAGGCGAAAAACACCACCAGCCCCAGCAGCGTCAGCCAAATTACTCTGGAGGAGGCTTTACCTTTTGCGCTGAACAGCGTCTTGTTCATGATTTTCTCCCTCAGGCGACCTGCTGCGCATTATCCAGCGGTTTGCTGACCGCCTTGAGTATCTGGTCTTTGGGGCCATCGGCAATAACGCGCCCGTTGTCGATGACAATCAGCCTGTCGACCAGTTTGAGCAGTGCCGGGAGATGTGTCACCAGCACTAGCGTGCGCCCTTCCAGTCAGCTTTTCATTTGGCGAATAACCTGTTCTTGCAGTTGTTCATCCATTGAGGCCGTGGGTTCATCCATCAGCATGATCTGCGGATTGCGCAGGATAAGACGGCTTAGCAGCACCATTTGGCGCTGCCCGCCGGACAGGCCGCGCTCGCCTTCCTGGATGATGCGGTCAAGACTGTAGGCATCTTGCTGCACCATGCTGAGTGCCCCGCTGATACGCAATGCTGCCAGTAATTCCTGCTCAATGGCGTGGGGGTTGCCCAGCATCAGGTTTTGCCTGAGACTGCCAAAAAACAGCCGAGAATCCTGTGAAAGAAAATCAACCTGGCGGCGCATGTCTGCTGGGTCCATGTGTGCCATGTCGACACCGTCCAGCGTTACTTTGCCGCGCGTGGCGGTTGCCTGCCCGGCGAGCAGCTTGAGCAGGGTGGATTTTCCAGAGCCGACCTTGCCCAGTATCGCCACGCGTTCGGCAGGTTTGATATCCAGTGTGTTGATAAAAAACGCGTTATTTTTCTTTTCCGGATCGTAGCTGTACTGTGCCTGCGCCACTTGATAGTGGCCTTGCAGCACCGGGCAGTGGGCGATTTCTTGTGCCTCTGGCCGGTCGAGCGGTTTTTGCAGCAGTTCATCGAGCCCGGTCAGCGCGTTTTTGGCGTGCTGCCAGCGCGAAAACACCATGGTCAGTTGCATCAGCGGGGCGATGGTGCGTGATGACAATAGGCTACACGCCACTAGCGTGCCGGTGGTGATGTCGCCGGCCAACACCAGATAGCTAACGAACACCAACATGCCAGCATAAGTGAGCTGCTGTACCGTCGCCGCCCATCCGGTCAGGCGTGCGCCCCACAGGCGCTGCTTCATGCCGACGGCGGCGCTCACCTCGTGAGTTTGCTCCCACTGCCGCTGGAAATAGGGTTCTGCCTGAAGTGCCTTGATGTCTTCGACGCCCTCAATCGATTCCACCAGCACCGCGTTGCGCAGCGCGCTCTCGCGCATGCCGTCTTTAGCCAGTTTCGCCATAGGCCATTGCAGCAAGATGCCGGGAATGACAATCAGCGGGATCGCCAACATGGAAATAAACACCAGCGGGCCACCAATAAACGACATCAGTGCCAGAAATATCAGCACAAAAGGCATGTCTGCCGCCGCGCCGACGGTGGTCGAGGTTAGTAATTCACGCACCTGATCGATTTCTCGTAGCTGAGAAATAAAGGAGCCGGTAGATTTGGGGCGTGCTTCGTTTTTGATAGCCAATGCGCGGGCGAACAGCATGCCGGAAACCCGCAGATCGATCTGCTTGCCCATCAAATCGGAGATCACCGTGCGGGATAAACGAATCGCGTATTCAATAGCGGCAGCCCTTGCTGCACCAGCACATCTCCCAGCGTGTTGCTGCTCTCTAACGCCGAGTTGTGATACACATCGAACATCATGCCATCCAGCGCCCGTTGCCCGGTCAGGGCCCAGGTGCCGCTGGGGTCGGGGATCAAATTGACCTCGTTGCCCGTTGCGCCCAGGATGCGCAAATCATCTTCGGGTTTATCGGTGACAGACAGCGCGCGCGCCAAATCGAGCGTGATGCTGTTGGTGCCCGAAGCGTCGAGATCGAAGATTTCGATGTTGTCGATGCTGAGTCCCAGCGCGGTAAGATCCAGCGCCAGATGCTCGCCACTCAGCGCCAGCGCCGCTGTCGATATGAAGCGCGTCAAGTACAGAAACCTGAAGCAAGTCATCGCCATCACTGCCGGTTAGCGTGTTGCTGTCAGTGGGCACGATAGCAACGCCGCCGATGCTGTAGCTGATATCGCTCGGCGTGGTTACCGTGGCACTTGCACCGGTACTTTGCACCTCATTCAGGCTGGCGAGCGTCAAGGTACTGTCATCATGCGTCGTGCTTGTTTCATGACTGGTCTCCAGCGAGACGCCACTCTCCTCAAGGGACAGACTTTGGCTCTCAAGGCTTGCGAACGTGAGGGGAGGTGAAATGCCGGTCTTCAGCCCGGCAGAAACGCCAACGCTATTGCCCGCCACATCGGTGACACTCGCGGAAACCAGCGTGCCGGTTAACACTGCGAGGATGTTGAGTACGGTCAGCCCCAGTGAAGTGAGCAGTGAGCTTTCCAGTCTGGCGGTCCAACTGCCATCGGCTTGCACCGTGCCGGTCAGGTTAATGCCGTTCAGTACGGAGTTGGTTTTGAGCAGAGAAACGGAGACCTGCGCACCAGCCTGCACATTGCGGCTTTCTCCGTGGATAGCCAGGCCGTTGGTGATAATACTCAGCGCGCTCAGCAGCGTGGTCAGATCGATCCCCAATTGCGGCAGCGCATGGGTTTTGACAATGGCCGTGCTGCTGGTACTCGTGCTATTACCATAGCGATCGGTCACGGTGACCCCCACGTTCAGATTACCGTCTGCGATGTTCAGCAGGTTGGCTGTCGGCACGCTTACGCTCCAACCACCATTGGCAGTCACCGGGACGGTCAACACCAATCCGCCGACGTTGACAGTGCCGCCTACGGCATTACTGACCGTCCCACTGATGGTTTGATTGGCCTGTGCTTCCGTCAGATTGAGGTACCCATCACCGAACAGTGAACCCAGCGACAGCGTCGGCAGGTTATGGATACCGATACCTACGTTGGCACTGGCACTGACATTCTTGCCCGCCGGGTTGGTGAGTGTGACGCCCAGTGTCAGATTGCCGTCGGTAAGCGCAGTGAGATCGGTGGCGGACAAGACAACCGACCAGGTGCCATCGCTTTGTACCACGGTTGTCAGGGTTCTGCTGCCCAGCGTGACACGCAGCGTTGAACCCACGGCGTTGGTAGTGGTGCCGCTGATGATTGGGTTGGTCGCTGCCTCTACGGCGTTTAACAGGCCATCGCCGCCAAACAGCGGATTGAGCGTGATGGTCGGTGCGGCATTAATGGCAACCGTTGCCAGGCTGTTTTGGCTGATGCTGTTACCTGCGGCATTGGTCAGTTGTGCATTCACGGTTAAAGAGCCATCCGTCAACGCTTGCAGATCCACGATGGGTAGGTTCAATGACCAACTGCCGCCCGCATTGATGGTGGTGGTATAGGTTTTTCCTCCAAGCGTTAACTTCAGGGTGGTACCCGCTGCCGCTTGTGTAGAGGTGCCGCTCAGGATTTGTGTCCTGAGCAGGTCGTTAAGATCCAAAATACCATTGATAAACAGCGGGTTGAAGGTAATGATTGGTGGCGTGAGCGCCACCGTCAAACCTGCGCTGGTGCTATTACTATTGCCTGCTTTATCCGTCACCGTTGCGTTGACGGTCAGGTTACCGTTTGCCAATGATTGCAAGTCCGTTGGCGTCACTGGTATGCTCCAAACGCCCCCAGCCTGCACGGTGGCTTCCCGCGAAAGCCCACCAATGGTGAGCGTTATTTTTGATCCCACCCCTGGATTGGTTGTGGTGCCGCTTAGGGTTTGGCCCAGCGCTGCTTCCGCCACGTTGAGATAGCCATCACCGCCAAACAGCGAATTAAGGCTGATGGTCGGTAAGTTTTCGGTGATGGCCGTAATGGTTTGGCTGATGGAACCGGTGTTACCGCTGGCGTTAATCACCTCTACTTTGACCGAGACGCTGCCATCAACCAGTGCAGCAAGATCGGAAGGTTGCAAGGTCAGACTGTAGGCCCCGGCGGCACCGACCGTAGTTTGGAAGGTTTTACTGCCCAGCGTCACTGTAACCTGGGAGCCAACCGCGGCGTTGGTGACCACTCCACTCAAGGTTTGAGCCACCAGCGCTTCTGCGGCATTGAGGAAACTATCGCCACCAAAAATGGGGCTAAGCGTAACCACTGGCTGGGAGAAGCCCAGCGTTAAGCCACCGCCGAGGGAAACACCGTTACCCACGCTATCGCTGGCATTCACCATGACGGTAACATTGCCATTGCCCAGGTTTTGCAGCAATGCTAATGCATCGGTGCCGACGCTGGTACTCCACTTGCCGTCGGTCCCGACCGTTGCGGTCAACGTTCTTACCCCTGCCAGATTAATCGTCAGTTGCGTGCCGGGGGCCAGATTCAGCGCGGTGCCGCTGATCGTCTGAGCGTTTACCAAATCGGCGAGATTGAGCAGCCTGTCACCGAATATCGGATCGAGGGTCAGGCTGGGCAGGTTATTAATTATCGCCGGCACGTTTATGGTTTTGCTGACCACGTTGCCGCCGTAATCGGTAACACTGACACCGAGCGCCAGCGTACCGTCCTGCAAGGCTTTCAAGTCCAGCGTGGGGATAGAGAGGTTCCACGCGCCGCTAGCCCCTTCGGTGGTCTCGAAGGTGGTGCCTGCGATGGTGACACTGACTTTGGCACCCAGAGAACTGCCGGTAGCGTGACCGCTGATGACCTGTGTTATCAGCGATTCGGCATAGTTGAAGATACCGTTGTTACCGAAAATATCGTCAACGCCTGCGCCCAGCGTCTGGTTGAGCGCTACGTTTAAGGTCACGGTGGTACTGCTGCTGTTACCGGCGGCGTCAGTAATGGTCAGTCCGATCACCTGCGGGCCATCGGTGAGTTTGGTCAGATCGATGGTTGTAAAGGGAATCTGCCAGTTGCCATCGTTATCTACATTTACCGGGATGCTGGTGAGGGGGCCCGCAGTCAGCGTTACTGTGGCCCCTGCCTCACCTTTGCCACTCAGCGCTTGCCCCAGCAGCGCTTCGGCCATCGTGAGGATATTGTTGCCCGCAAAGGCATTGATGGTCAGCAGCGGGATGTCCGTATCGACCGTGATAGAGAGTGGATCTGCGTTGGTGGAATTGCCTGCGGCATCTTTCAGCGTTGCGGTAATCGGATGCTGTCCTTGGCTGAGCGCATTGAGATCGGCGGTAGGAACGCTAACCGACCAGATCCTCCCAGTGCCGCTGCCATTATCGAGGACTTGCGCCTGATAAGTTTTTCCGTTCAGCATCACAGAGACAAAGCGCCCAACCTCCGCAAAGGAGGCGGTGCCATTGATGGTTTGCGCCGTTGCCAGTTCGCTATTGTTGAGCGTGTTATCGCCGGCGAAGGTGAGGATAGTGACCGTTGGTGGCGTGATGTCGACCTGAACGCTGGTGCTGCCGTCAATGGTGTTGCCGTCCACTTCGTTTGACGCAGTGATAGTCACCGTGCCATCTGACGTAAAGGCGGCGTAGGCTGGATCGGAGACGGGGATGGCCAGGCTCCATTTACCGTCACCGTCAGTGGTGACATTTCCAGCAGGTTGAGTGCCATTAATGAGTATGGTGATCGTCTGCGGGTTGTCGCCGTGGTGCACCACCCCCGAAACGGTTATGGGGGCTTCTGATTCATCGGCGTTGATAATATTGTCACCGGCTATGGCATTAATCACTAGTGTTGGAGCCTGTGGCAGAACAATATTCACAGGGACATCTAGTGTTTCATTAACGATATTACCGGCTTTATCTTGCGCTTGGATGGCGATTTCGGTTGGATTGGTGAACTGCTGCAACTCTGAGGGTGGAATTAACACCGACCAACTTCCTCCGGCGCCAATATTGGTTTCGTAACTGTGCCCGTTCTCCAGTCCGGTTGAGGTCCCGCTCAAGGTTTGTGCTGTGCGGCTTTCAACATAGTTCAGCCCATCGCCACCAACAAAATCACCGAAAGTAATCGTTGGCAGCGTATTGACCACGATATGCACCTGACCGCTGACGCTGGTGCTGTTGCCTGCGGCATCGGTGGCGGTGACCGTCAGGGTCTGCGTGCCATCAACCAACCCAATCAACTGGTCAGCGTCAAGCGACCAAACGCCGCCAGATACAGTGGCATCATACGATTTTGTGCCGACCTTCACGCTAACGCTCGTGGCATCACCAGCATTACCGCTCAGTGCTGCAATTTCTGTTGCATTCAGGTAACCGTCACCAAACGGGGTGTTCAGCGTAACAGCTGGCGCATGAAAATCGTTTTCAAAGGTCACCGTATCGCTGGCAGTGTTGCCTGCGACGTCGGTCACCGTCACTATCAGCGTGTGGTCATCACTTTCGGCTAACGAGCTCAATGCATTGGCTGGCAAGGTGACGCTCCAGGTGTTGCCCGTGACCACGGCCTGATAAATCACGCCGTTAAGGTCAATTTCGACACTGATGTTTTGCGCACTGCTGGTGCTATTGGTGGTGCCTGTAATGGTCAGCGGACCACTGGCTTCCGCGATGTTGAGCGTGTTATCGTCGCCAAATAATGGCTCAGTGATGTTGGGGGTGGGCAGTGTTAATGCCGCAGTAACGTTAACGATGGCGCTGCTGGGGTTGCCTGCCTTGTTGGTGACGGTTACCAACAACGTATGTCCACCCTCGGTAAAGGTAGCCAATTGTGTTGAGGTCAGTGGCAGCGACCAGCCGCCCAAACCGTCTACTTGCACACCAGTGAATACCTGTTGGTTTGCGGTTCCTGCATCCAGCGTCAAAGGCGTATTGGGCAGTGACGTGACGATGGAAAATGTGATTGCCAACGTGCGCTCCATCAACCCGACACCGGCCAGTTTTGGCGTGCTGATAGACAAAACCGGTGTGATCATTGCGCACCCGGATGAAAGTCTGACGCTGAAAAATATCACGGATATTGCACCGGGCGTTGTACTCAGCGAATTACTGACCGCTTAGCATCCGGTGACCGTGGAGATGGGTGGCGCGGAGCGTATGGTGCGGGCGGCCCCGATTGCGGGCACCGACTGGTACATTCTGGTGGCGTTCGACCGGGCAGAAGCCAAGGCGGGCATGCGTTCACTGCTGACCACATCGTTGATAACGTTGGTTATTATTTCACTTCTCGGCTCGCTGGTTGTTGACGTCATCATTACCAAAACCCTTAAACGCCTGCTGCAAGTGCGCGATGCGATGGATGACATCAGCAATGGTAACAACGATTTGAGTCAGCGTTTGCCCGATGAAGGCCATGATGAAGTGGCGCAGATTGCCCGCTCATTCAACGTCTTTATCGACAAACTCAGCATGGTGATTATTCAGATTCGTGATATCAGTGCCTCGGTGAAAGTCGCCGTGAATGAAATTTCTTTAGGTAACAACGATCTTTCTGCGCGCACGGAGTCAGCGGCGGCGAGTATTCAACAAACTGCCGCCTCGCTGGAGCAAATCTTAGCAGCGGTTACCGAATCGGCCAGTTCGGCACAGCATGTGAACAATCAGGCGCGAGTCCTGTCTGAAGATGCCAGCATCGGCGGTAAAGTGGTTTCAGATGTGATTGTGACCATGGAAGATATCGTCGCCGCGTCCGGCAAGATCGGCGATATTATCGGTGTGATTGACGGCATTGCCTTCCAGACCAATATTCTGGCGCTGAATGCGGCGGTGGAAGCCGCAAAAGCGGGTGAGCAGGGGCGTGGTTTTGCCGTGGTTGCATCTGAAGCGCGCGCGCTGGCACAACGCAGCGCGCAGGCAGCCAAAGAGACAAAACCCTGATTGAAGCGACCGTGGTCGGCGTGACTTCTGGCTCTACGCAGGTGCGTCAGGCCAGCAACACCATGCAGGAGATTGTCGGCGGCGTTTCTACCGTGACCACCGTAATGTCGGAAATTACCCACGCGGCGAATGAGCAGATGCGTGGCATTCAGGAGATCAACAAGGCGATGGCGCAGTTGGATTCCATGGTGCAGCAAAACGCGGCGCTGGTGCAGGAATCGACAGCAGCTACCGAAGCGCTGTTGGCGCAAACGGAAGAGCTACACTCCACGGTCGGGCACTTCAAGGTGTAATGAACGTTTCTGCGGTAAACACGATGAGCGCCGTAAGGCGCTCTTTTTACTACGCCAGTTTAATCAGCACCATTCCCAGCAACAGCAGCCCCAATACAATCCAGCCGCTTTTGTTGAGTCGCTGGCCGAACAATATCCACCCGGCTGCCACGGTAGCTGCAATGCCAAATCCTCCCCACAGCGCGTAAGCGACGGTGAGATCGATGCCCTTTACAGCTTGCCCCAGAGCACTAAATGCGGCCAATACGCTTATCAGCGATGACATCCCAAGCCATAGGTTGCGAAAGCTGTCCGACAGTTTAAGGAAAATGTTGGCGGCAATCTCCAACACAATTGCCAGGCCCAGGAACGCCGCATGCTGCCATTCAAATGGTAACATGATGGTTTCCTCGCGTTGTATTGGTCGCAGGGGCTTTACGTACGCCCCATTTCACCAGCAGGATACCCACCAACAATGTTACCAGCCCGATGACTTTTAACACTGAAAGGGATTCATCAAACAGCATGACGCTAAACAACGTGATAAAGATAATACCGATACCTTCCCACAATGCATAAGCCACGCCCATTGCAACGAGCTTTATGGCGATCGATAGCAAAAGGTAGGAGAGTGCAATCATGCCATACATCACCATATGTCCCAGCGAGCTACCGCTGAGGCTGGCGTATTTCATGCTCAGTGTGCCGATAATTTCTGCCGCAATCGCGCAGGCTAAAAAGATCCAGTAAATCATTATGTTTCTCCCTGAAAGGGTGACTCGTAGCATCTGGGTAATGCCCGCGATGTTCCCGTGAAAACAGGGGACAGCGATACCGCAGAGATCGACTCCCAGTTGCGATAAAGAGGAGGCTCAGCAGACAAACACGCAAGGGTGGCGTTGCCATCGCTGAATTCAGTGAGAAACCTAAAGTTCGCTACACCAGTGATGCTCACTGGCAAGAATGGCTGAAAGGAATAGCATCTAGATGGAAGTAATGATGGTTTTGTTCTGTATTTTCTTCATGATGATACTGTATTACCTGCCGCAAATAATGCGATTTGTCCACATTCCTCGAAATTAAAAGAATATTACGCTCTTTTATTTGTAGCATGCCTTATAGGGGAAAGCAAACCAGCCCTCGGCTTGAGTGTGTGTCATTAGGTGTTGGTTTAATGACGGTGCAGACAGACGCTGCAACGTTGCTGGTGGTCAAACGGGCTATGCCACTAAGGCTAACTGGAATAAGGGCTAAGCCTCCAACGGCATACGTAACAGGGGATGTGGTTGCTGTTCGGCAAAGTAACGATGAATGTGATGCAGGATGTCGCGCTGGCCGGGAAGGGCAACATCTGGGCCGCTTCCTCAAAGGTAGCCCAATGGAATTCGCTGTGCTCGGCGTTAAGCACAATGTCAGCGTTGGCAGCGACATAAGCCACGAACACCGGCACCAGCGTCAGGCCATTGTTATCCGCTTCGTAAAACTGCTCGCAGCGATCCGCTGAGTAAAGATCGGTTAACTGCAATCCCGTCTCTTCTTTCGCTTCACGTCGCGCCGTTTGCCAGGCGTTTTCCCTGGCTTCAATACCACCGGCTATCTGGCACCACTTCCCCGGCTGAGTATGGCCGTTGCGGCGTAGCAGCAGGACTTGATAGCCAGCCTGCACTGGGCGCAGTACATAAAGCGCGATGGAAAAGCAGCGGATCGGAATCTCATGTCGCATAACGCACTCTCTTCCCTGTTTTGTTTAGCGCTGTGCTTCGCCGCCCAACGCCTCAACCAAATTGGTCGTTAGCGCGGAAAGCTCGCTGGTCATCAGAATAAAATCGGCATCAAAGCGTTGAGCCACATCGTCCCTGTCGATATCGTCGTTCTGCTCACGCAGCGTGTCGGCGAACTTCAGGCGTTTCAGCGTGCCATCTTCTGCCAGTATCAGTTGGATGCGCTCTTGCCAGTCGAGGGCCAGTTTGGTCACCACTTTACCTTTTTCGATATGCACGGCGATTTCATCACTTACCAGATCTTGCTTCTTACAGCGGATCACTCCGCCGTCTTCCAGAATCGCTTTCAATTCGGCTTCGTCTTGCAGGGTGAAACCGGCTGGCACATCACCAGAGCGCACCCATTCGGTCAGGGTAAGTTCAATAGGGTTTTCCAGCGCCAAGGGCACCACGGGCAGTGAGCCCAGGGTTTTGCGCAATAGCGCCAGCGTATCTTCGGCTTTTTTGGCGCTGGCAGCATCAACCATAATCAACTGATTAACGGTATCAATCCATAGCCACACCTGGCTGAAACGGCTGAAGGCACGCGGCAGCAGCGTATGCAGCACTTCATCTTTCAGGGTGTCTTTTTCGGTTTTTTTCAGTTTGCGGTGCTGTTCGGCTTCCAGTTTGTCGATTTTGGTCTGGAGCGCCTGCTTGATCACCGGAGACGGCAGCATCTTTTCTTCTTTGCGTGCGCAGAGCAGCAGTTGGCCGTTAACGCTGTGGGTCAGTGCATCGCTGTGAACGCCCATCGGGGATACCCAACCGGTGCGAGAGAGATCCTGGCTCCCGCAGGGGGTAAAGGCGAACTCACTCAACTGTTTTTCTAACGCATCAGTAGAAAGGGCGATATCGCGGTTCAGGCGATAAATAATAACATTTTTAAACCACAACATGGTGTTATCCCTGGCGGTGTGTGCGCGGCACGCGGATGAAAAGGGGAGGGACGCATCATAGCGGATTTGGCGTGCAAGTGCAGCGCTTAATGGTGGTTACGTATACACTAGAATAAAGTTACCTTATGCCATATACTTGAAAAATTTGATATTTATTCATGCATTATGGGGATTTTCTGAGGAGGCGTTGTGCGTATTGGAATTGATTTGGGCGGAACCAAAACGGAGGTCATCGCACTGGGGGATCACGGCGAAACGCTGTTCCGTCGTCGTCTGCCGACGCCCCGTGATGACTATCAGGGAACGTTGAAGACTATTGCTACGCTGGTTAACGAAGCCGAAAAGGCAACTGGCATGACCGGGAGCGTCGGCGTGGGGATTCCTGGCACCCTGTCACCGCTGTCCCACCACGTAAAAAACGCCAATTCGGTGTGGTTGAACGATAAGCCGTTGGATAACGATCTCTCCGCACTGTTGCAGCGCCCGGTGCGCCTCGCCAATGACGCCAACTGTCTGGCGGTGTCTGAAGCGGTGGACGGAGCTGGTGCCGGACTCGATGTAATGTTTGCCATTATTATCGGTACCGGCTGTGGTGTGGGCATTGCGCTCAACGGACGAGCTCATGCCGGACGCAACGGCATCGCTGGCGAATGGGGGCATAACCCATTGCCCTGGCAGAATGAGCAAGAGCGCCAGTTTGCGCAGGCCGTGCCTTGCTATTGTGGTCAAATCGGATGCATTGAAACCTTTATTTCCGGCACCGGTTTCGCTGCCGACTATCGCCATGTCACGAGCCATGCCTGCAATGGGGAAACCATTGTTTCATTGGCGCGTCAGGCGGATAGCTCCGCAGAACAAGCTCTGCAACGTTATGAGCAACGTCTGGCCAAATCCATCGCACACGTGATCAATTTAGTGGATCCGGACGTCGTGGTGTTGGGTGACGGGATGAGCAATGTCCCACGTTTTTATCAGACGCTGCCCGCGCTGATAACCCCATGGATTTTCGGTCAGGAGTGCACCACGCGGATTCGTCAGGCCACTCACGGTGACTCTAGCGGTGTGCGCCGTGCCGCCTGGCTGTGGCCGGTGGCATAACGCGCCTACGCATGTGTAAGCAGAGCGCTACAAGGCGTAGCGCCGCGGCGAGTGTTTCTTGCTGTGTTGTCAGTGCAGCAGTGAGCTGTTGCTGTTTGTGTGCGGCCTCGGCAAGCCCTTTCCGGTGCGTCTGAATACGCTGTTGCAGCAGGGCAAGCTGCTGTTCTGTTTCCTGACGTTGCTGCTGCGCCGTGGTCAGTGTATCCTTACTTTCTTGCCAACTGCGTCGCAGTTTTTCTTACGCTTCTGTCTGGCTAAACAGGGTATCTGCTTCGCGATCGCAGGCGGTCAGCCACTCGGCAATCTCTTGTTCCTGTTCGGGCGTGAAGGTTACGTGTAAATACTCACTCACCTGTTGCCAAGGGTTATGGCGCGTTTGCTACAGCTTTTCCTGTTCGGCTCGCTCGGCTTGAAGTTCGTCACGCTGTTTTGCCAATGCGGCGAGCGCACCTTCGTGTTGTGCCAACTCACCGCGCACCTGCTGACACAGCGTGCGCAGTTGTGCCATACGCACTTGTGTATCGGACGTGGTTTGCGCCAGCGTTTGATACTCCGCAATCGCCGGATGGTGCGTAGAGCCACACAGCGGACAGGGTTTTTCCGGTTGCAGCAGTGCGCGTTCATCTTCCAGTTTGATGATGCGCTTTTCCAGTTCGACACGCTGCTCGACATCGTTCAACTGCTGCTCCAGACGCTGACAGTCCGCGCGCTGCGTTTCGTTGCTCTGGGTGTCGGCCTGAAAACGTTGGTCCAGTGTGAGCCATTTGCTGGCGCTATTTTGCTGCTGTTGACGCAGGTTGCTGAGTGCTTGTGTTAATTCTCCGAACTGCCGTCGCGCTTGCCGTGCGCGCTGGTGCGCCGCGTAACGCTCACGCAAACCGGCAATCGGATTCGCCGTTTCTGCCTGTTGCCATACCTGTTGCTGCTGTTCGCATTGACGCTGTAAGGTGTCATAGCGCTGCTGTTGCGCGCTACGCTGTTCGCTTAGCACCACCTGCTTGCGCGTCATCGCTTGTTCATCGTTGGTCAGGAGTTGCTGCTGCGCATCCACAACGGCCAGTTCCTCTGACAGGCGCTGCTGTTCCTGAAATGCCGCGCGCCACACGCCAAGTTGTTCGCTCCAGTAACGGTGATGGGGATGCTGCTGCTGGTAATTGAGTCGGGTTTCACGCCGGGTTTGCAGAGTATCGCGCTTGCGAAGCAGGTCAGCCAGTTGCTGCTGCTCGTTATCACGCTGCGTTTGTGTTTGGCTCAACGCCAGGCGGTGCTGGGCGCAGCGTTCCCTTTGGCTCGCGATGTGCTGATCGAGCGGTATCACCTGCTGCTCGATCAGCGTTTCTTCCTGCTGGCGTGCGGCATTGTGTTTCTGCTGGATCTGTTGCGCTTGCAGCAACAACTGCTGTTGCTGCTGATGTACGGTCTGGCTGGTGGCGTGCTGCTGGGTTAACTCGCTTTCACGCGTTTGTGCAGCAACCCGAGCCAACTGAGTACGCTCGCGCTGCAACGGGCGCAATTTTTCTGCTGACTCGTCTCGTTCCAGCCGTAATCAATCGAGTTCCGTGTCACGTTGTGCCTGCTCGGCGGCCTCGGCCTGTTGCTGCTTTTGGCGTAAGTCCTGCTGAAGAAACCGTTCTTGAACCAGCCATTGCTGGTGTGTCAGTGCTTGCTCACGTTTTTCCCGTAACCCTTGTTCTTCCTGTTGTAGCTGTGTCAGTGCCGCCAGTACGCTTTGTCGCTCACTGTCATCCAACAATGCGATGGCCGAGGCGCGTGCTTGTAGCGCGTCCAATGTCTGCTTTACTGCCTTATGCTGCTCATAGATCCGACTGTAAATCTCGCCATAGATCACGTTTCCTGTCAGCTCTTCCAGCAGTTCTGCGCGTTTATTCTGTTCGGCGTTGAGAAAGGCGGCAAACTGCCCCTGCGAGAGCATCATTGAGCGGGTAAAACGCTCAAAATCCAGCCCGGTAATACGGATGGTGTGGGCCAGTTTTTCGGACAGCTTTTGCGTGAGGATCTTGCCGTCTTCGATCAGCGCCAGTTCGGCTTTCGGGGTTTGCAGGTTTCCGTCTGCCGCATCTTTGGCGCGGCGCTGACTCCAAAATGCACGATAGCCGACGCCTTTGACCTCAAATTCCACTTCTGCCAGACAGTCGGCGGTGTTGCGTGTCATCAGTTCGTTCTGCGTGGCGGATAGCGTATTCAGCCGCGGTGTCTGGTGATACAGCGCTAGGCAGATGGCATCCAGCAGCGTAGTTTTGCCCGCGCCGGTCGGGCCGGTGATGGCAAACAGCCCGTTGCTGGCAAACGGCTCCTGCGTCAAATCAATCTTCCATTCGCCTTTGAGCGAGTTGAGGTTTTTTAACCGTAAGCTCAGGATTTTCATGCTTGCGGCGCTCCTTCGGTGACGTCTCGGACCATTTCATCGAACAGTGGGCGCAGCCGTGCTTGCTGTTCCTGCGCCATGTCGGTCAGCGCCAGTTTGCGTTCGAAAACGTCCTGCGGGGATAATTCGTCCAACGTTTCTTTCTTTTCGCGCGCAATCGCCTGCAAGCGCTGCTCACGGTTGCGCCGTAACAGCAACACGTCGACGGGTAATGCGTGCGTTAACTGCTGGATACGCTGCTGCATATCGCTGAGGTAGGTGTCGGTGGCGATCTCGATGTCCAGCCAGATACGCTGCCCAGCTTCTGGTATGGGGAAGCTGTGCAATTGCTGCTCAATGTCCGCCAAATTGCCTTTGATGAGGCGCATCGGTTGCGTCACAGGTACCGGCAGCAGCCTTATTTCTGGGGGCGCGTCATACGGGAAATCGATCAACGCGACTGATTTTTCACTACTAAGCTCATCAAAACTCAGGGCTATCGGGGAGCCGCTGTAGCGGATGTGCTCGCTGTGCCCCACGCGCTGCGGGCGGTGGATATGCCCAAGGGCGATATAACCAGCAGGCGGAAAGGCCTGCACCGGGTAAGCGTCGAGCGAGCCGATGTAGATCTCGCGCACCGCTTCCGAGGCGGTGACTCCCACGGTGGTCAGGTGTCCGGTGGCGATAATCGGCAGGGTAATTGCCAGCGTGTCGCGCAAATCGCAGGCGTGCTGATAGCATTGCGCGTAGTGTTCGCTGATGGCGTCTTGCAAGGCGATCTGTTTCTCCACGCCGGATTGACCCGCCAGGCTGCGCAGGATGTCGTGCGGGCGCAGAAAAGGAATCGCGCACAGAATTGCACCGGGCGCGCCTTGATGGGTATTGAGTGTGAAGACCTGCTGCGTCACATCCTCAGCGGCGTTGGCCATAACACGAGTATTTGAGGCACGCCAGCAGATCGCGCGATTCATTTAAGGTTGCCACCGCATCGTGGTTTCCGGCCAGCAATACCAATTGGCATCCCGTGGTGCGCAATGCCACCACAAACCGGTTGAGCATCTCGCGTGCGTAGCTCGGCGGCGAACCGTTATCAAAGATATCACCCGCCACAATCAGCGCATCGACTTGATGTTCGGTTATCTGCTCGATGAGCCAGTCGAGAAACGCTTGATGCTCCGGTGCGCGACTTTTAGTATAAAAATATTGGCCCAGATGTCAGTCTGCGGTGTGAATGATACGCATGGCGTTTCCTGTTAGACGTGCTATCTACCTACTGTAGGGCGATTATAAGCAGTGAGGGCGGCGGCTGTCGTTATCGCATCGAAAATTTTGGAAACAGCGGCTAAATCGGGTGTTACCTTCAGTTTGGGTTTTCATAAATCTGTCATAAAACTGACGCATACTGCTTTCGCCCGCAGAAGATAAGCCACTCAGGCACCTTTATAGGTAAAGCGGGCAATGGTGAGATTTCGTTATTGTTGACGCGTTTCATACGCTGACTAACGGCAGGATGGACAATGGCAAGACGCATACTGGTCGTAGAAGATGAAGCGCCGATCCGTGAAATGGTGTGCTTCGTGTTAGAGCAAAACGGCTATCAGTCCGTTGAAGCGGAAGATTATGACAGCGCTGTGACGCGTTTGTCCGAACCATATCCGGATCTGGTACTGCTGGACTGGATGCTGCCAGGTGGCTCGGGATTGCAGTTTATCAAGCACATGAAGCGCGAAGCGCTGACGCGGGATATTCCGGTTATGATGTTGACGGCGCGCGGTGAAGAGGAAGATCGCGTGCGCGGGCTTGAGGTCGGTGCGGATGATTATATCACCAAGCCGTTTTCGCCCAAAGAGCTGGTAGCACGGATCAATGCGGTGATGCGCCGTATTTCACCCATGGCGGTGGAAGAGGTGATCGAAATGCGGGGGTTGAGTCTGGACCCAACTTCGCATCGCGTTACCACAGAACAACATGCGCTGAAGATGGGGCCGACCGAATTCAAACTGCTGCATTTTTTTATGACGCACGCTGAGCGTGTATACAGCCGCGAGCAGTTGCTCAATAACGTTTGGGGAACTAACGTTTATGTTGAGGATCGTACTGTGGACGTGCATATTCGTCGCTTGCGCAAGGCGCTGGAAACCAGCGGACACGATAAAATGGTGCAAACGGTCCGGGGAACGGGGTACCGTTTTTCTACGCGTTATTGATGTGCCCGTGAGCCATAGCGAGCGCGACATCGTGGCTAAATACCGCCAAAGCGGAGAGTTTTTAACGTGTTAGAACGTCTTTCGTGGAAAAAGCTGGCATTGGAGCTGGCTTTTTTTTGCTTGCCAGCCCTGCTGCTTGGCCTGATTTTCGGCTACCTGCCCTGGTTTATGCTGGCGGCGGTGCTGGTGGTGCTTGGCTGGAATTATTACAACCAGCTTAAACTCTCCTACTGGCTGTGGGTCGATCGCAGCATGACACCGCCACCCGGGCTCTGGAGCTGGGAGCCGCTGTTTTACGGGCTGTATCAAATGCAACTGCGTAGTCGGCGGCGGCGGCGCGAGCTGGCTTTGCTGATCAAGCGTTTTCGCAGCGGTGCCGAGTCGCTGCCCGATGGCGTGGTAATCACCACCGAAGAGGGCACCATTATCTGGTGCAACGGCCTGTCGCAGCATTTGCTCAGCCTGCGTTGGCCGGAAGATAACGGCCAGAATATCCTCAACTTGCTGCGCTATCCCGAGTTTACCCAATACATGCGTCAGCAGGATTTCTCCCGCGCCTTGACCCTGCAACTGATCAATTCACACCATGTCGAATTCCGTGTTATGCCGTACTCGGAAGGGCAATTATTGATGGTTGTGCGCGACATTACCCAGATGCACCAGTTGGAAAGGGCTCGGCGTAACTTCTTCGCCAACGTCAGTCATGAATTACGCACTCCGCTCACCGTGTTGCAAGGTTACCTGGAGATGATGCAGGACGATTCGCTGGACGGTGCCTTACGCAGCAAAGCGCTTTCAACCATGCAGGAGCAGACGCGGCGCATGGACGGGTTGGTGAAACAGTTGCTCACGTTATCGAAAATAGAAGCGGCAGCACCGATCAATCTGGCGGAAAAGGTCAATGTGCCGCGTATGCTGCGCATACTACAACGCGAAGCACAGACGCTGAGTCAGGATCGTCACGAAATTGTGTTCCACATCAACGATGGGCTGAGCGTTTACGGCAATGAAGAGCAGTTGCACAGCGCCTTCTCCAATCTGGTGTACAACGCGGTTAATCACACGCCGGAAGGCACGCGCATTGAAGTGTGCTGGCAAAAAATCACGCAGGGTGCGCAGTTTCAGGTCAGCGATAATGGTCCAGGGATCTCTGCCGAGCACATCCCTCGTCTGACGGAGCGTTTTTATCGTGTGGACAAAGCCCGCTCACGCCAAACGGGTGGCAGCGGGTTGGGGCTTGCCATCGTCAAGCATGCGCTCAGCCATCATGATTCGCGGCTGGAGATTCTCAGTGAACCGGGTGCCGGAGCGCGTTTTATGTTTACGCTTCCTAACCGGTTGATTGTCGCTGTCTCTCTGTCGGAGAATAGCACCACTCCTTTGGCCTGATGGATAGTTGACCTATGATGCCAGCCCCGCTTTTTTCGGGTTTATTGCTCTGTGCTGCGCTGTTACTCAGTGGCTAGAGCCACGCTGCGCGCAGTGAGCAAATGCTGACGGGTAATCTCTCCAGTGCCGGCTCTGATTTGGCGACGCTGATGGCGTTTTGGGCTGCCTATTTTAACCAGCATTATCGCAGCGTTAACATACAGATGCAGGCGACGGGATCGTCATCGGCCCCCACGGCACTTGCCTCCGGCGCGGCACAACTCGGTCCGATGAGCCGTGCCATGAAGGCCAGTGAGATTGAGGCTTTTGTGCAACGCTGCGGGTATCCACCACTGGCTGTGCCGGTGGCGATGGATGCGTTGGTGGTGTTCGTGAATCAGGATAATCCGCTGCCGGGTTTGAACGTGCAACAGCTCGATACGCTGTTCTCTATTACCCATCGCTGCGGGGCGACGCAAACCGTGACCCACTGGCGCGATCTTGGGCTGACGGGGGAGTGGGCATCGCGCCGAGTGTTGCGCTATGGGCGCAACTCAGCGTCAGGCACCTATGGTTTTTTTAAGCAGCAAGCGCTGTGCGGTGGTGATTTCTTGCCGCTGGTGAATGAGCTACCGGGTTCTGCTTCGGTGGTGCAGGCGGTTACTACCTCCACACAGGCGATTGGTTATGCCAGCATCGGTTTTCGCGCCAGCGGAGTGAAAATGTTGCCGCTGGCGGCGCAGGGAAACGACTATGTTGCGCCGACGGTGGACAATATTCGCAGCTGGCGTTATCCCTATGCGCGCTATCTCTATATTTATGTCAACAAAGCGCCAGAGCAGACGCTGGATAGCCTGACGGCCGCCTTTATGGATCGGGTGCTGTCTATCGCCGGGCAAAGTCTGGTGAGTCAGGATGGCTATCTTCCTTTGCCTGAGCACGTGCGGGTTAGCGCACGCCAGCAGCTCGGCCTGTAACACGCCACTATTCTCGCCCATCACCGTCATTCCAGCGAAGGCGGGAATCTCGTGCAGGCGAAACGCGTTCATTCTGTCAGAGATCCCCGGCTTTCTCCGAGGATGACGAGGGGAGAAAGTCGGGGATGCCGAGGGAAAAGTGACTTTGTCATCAGTTTGACGTGAATTTTATTCATGTTAGTCGCGGAAAGTGAAAATTATTCTATTGCCCTCAACCTGTTGCCATGACAGGATTTACCTACCTTCTAGCCGTCCAGACGTCTAAATAAGTATAAGGCGTGATTACTGTGCGGCGTGACTATTTATTTTGAAACTATTTTGCAATGTCGCTTGCCTCACGCCGTGACGTGAAGGCATTGTTGCGAAAGATCAGGAGGTTATCATGGCTAAAGTACTTCCCCCTTTCCGCGCTAACGTGGTCGGCAGCCTGTTGCGTCCCGCAGCAATCAAAGAAGCACGCCTGCAATTCCAGTCCGGTGCCATTCATGCGGAGCAACTGCGCGCCGTGGAAGATGCAGAAATTCTGCGTGCCGTTGAACTGCAACGCGAAGCCGGGCTTCAGGTTGTCACCGACGGTGAATTCCGTCGCGCTGAATAAAGCATTGGCGGGTAAACCTGCTGACCTGACGATCGGTTTGCACGTATGTCGCGGCAACTTCCTCTCTACCTGGATTTCTGAAGGCGGGTACGAGCCGGTGGCATCTATCCTGTTTGGCGAAGTCAATGTGGACGAGTTTTTCCTTGAGTACGATAGTACGATAACGATCGCTCAGGTGGGTTCGAGCCGCTGCGTTTCATCAAACCGGGACACCAACAAGTGGTGCTGGGTCTGGTGACTACCAAAAACGGCGAGTTGGAAGATCCGGCTTTGCTGAAAGCGCGCATCGCGGAAGCCGCGAAATATGTCGATATCAAACAACTTTGCCTCAGCCCGCAGTGTGGTTTTGCTTCCACGGAAGAGGGTAATAGCCTGACGGAAGCACAGCAGTGGGCCAAGCTGCGTCTGGTTGTGGATACTGCTGCCGCCGTGTGGAGCAAGTAACACACCAGTGCATAACACCGGGGACGCACACTATCCCCGGTGTATCCGCGACGTTTCGCCATGGGGTGTCCCAATCTGCAAATCCGTTCACTCCGTTTACCGCGTAATCCCCTGCCACTTGTCCCCTTTTGCAGCAAAAATCGCTTCTTATGCTGAAGCACTGCCTCTTTTATGTCCATTTTGCGCGTATTACGCGTTTTTATACTAGTTTTATTGCAAAGCAAAGACGGTAAATGCACATCATGTGCCGAAGTTTGTGTGAGTGGTGATATTATATGCTGTCTATTTTTGTTAGATTGGCGCAATGCTTCGCATTTTAGATCGCTACTTGTCTTTTATTGCTATAAACGTTTTACTTAGCGCCCTATAACGTCTGCGCGATAAGAATAATTTATAACACGCCGCAGTTCGTCTTCCCATTTTGTCGCATTTATATACAGGCAACACAACGTAACTATGAGTCATCGTTTAACATCCAAAGATATCGTGGCGCTGGGGTTTATGACCTTTGCGCTGTTTGTCGGGGCGGGGAACATCATTTTCCCGCCAATTGTGGGTTTACAGGCCGGTGAACACGTCTGGACCGCCGCGCTTGGCTTTTTGCTCACCGCGGTTGGCCTACCGGTGCTGACCGTGGTCGCGCTGGCGCGCGTGGGCGGTGGCGTCGATGCGCTGAGCTCCCCCATCGGCCAGAAGGCAGGCGTTTTGCTGGCGACCGTGTGTTATCTGGCTGTCGGACCGCTGTTCGCTACGCCGCGCACCGCTACGGTATCCTTCGAAGTGGGGTTGGCTCCGCTGTTTGGCGATGCAGCCACGCCGTTGTTGATCTATAGCCTGGTCTATTTCGCGTTGGTGATCGGCATTTCTCTCTATCCGGGTCGTCTGCTGGATACGGTTGGCCATGTGCTGGCACCGTTGAAAATTCTGGCGCTGGCCGTGCTGGGATTGGCGGCGGTGATGTGGCCTGCGGGGTCGCCGATCCCGGCGACCGAAGCCTATCAAACCGTGCAATTTTCTAACGGTTTTGTGAACGGTTACCTGACCATGGATACCCTGGGTGCCATGGTATTCGGGATCGTTATCGTCAATGCGGCCCGTTCACGCGGCGTGACCGATGCTACGCTGCTGACCCGCTATACCATTTGGGCCGGTTTGATTGCTGGCGTCGGGTTGACGTTGGTTTATCTGAGCCTGTTTAAACTAGGCTCTGTGAGCGGTGAACTGATTCCTAACGCGCAAAACGGGGCTGAAATCCTGCATGCTTACGTGCAGCACACCTTTGGTAGCATGGGCAGCGGTTTCCTGGCGTTGTTGATTTTTATCGCCTGCATGGTGACGGCGGTTGGCCTGACCTGCGCCTGTGCCGAGTTTTTCTCCCAGTATTTGCCGTTTTCCTATCGCACGCTGGTGTTCGTGTTGGGTGGCTTCTCTGCGTTAGTTGCCAATCTGGGATTAAGTCATCTGATTCAGCTTTCCATTCCGGTGCTGACAGCGATCTATCCGCCCTGTATCATTCTGGTTTTGCTGAGTTTTACTTTGCGCTGGTGGAATCAGGCTTCGCGTATTGTGGCCCCGGTCATGTTAATCAGCCTGTTATTCGGTCTGATTGATGGGGTAAAATCATCGACCTTTGCGTCATTGCTGCCAGCCTGGAGCCTGAACTTGCCTTTGGGTGAACAGGGATTGGCCTGGCTGCCGCCGTCGCTGGTGGTGCTGCTGGCTGCGGTTATTTATGACCGGCTGAGCGGGCGTCAGGAAGTGACTGCGCACCAATAACGCACTCATCTGCATTTTTCACCACAGGCTGTCGCCTGTGGTTTTTCTTTTGTAAGACAGAGCAGCTTAATTTATGGAACAACAATCCGCTAAGCTAAAGCGTGGGTTAAGCACGCGGCATATCTGCTTTATTGCACTCGGATCGGCGATTGGTACCGGGCTGTTTTATGGCTCGGCCAGTGCCATTCAGATGGCAGGACCAAGCGTGCTGTTGGCTTATATCATCGGCGGCGTTATCGCCTATATCATTATGCGAGCGCTGGGAGAGATGTCGGTCAATAACCCGCAGGCCAGTTCCTTTTCCCGCTACGCGCAGGATTACCTGGGGCCGATGGCGGGCTACATTACCGGATGGACCTACTGCTTTGAGATCCTCATCGTCGCCATCACTGATGTGACCGCGTTTGGTATCTACATGAGCGTCTGGTTCCCTGATGTGCCGCACTGGATCTGGGTGTTGAGCGTGGTGCTGATCATTGGTGCCATCAACCTGATGAGCGTGAAGGTGTTCGGTGAGTTGGAGTTTTGGTTCTCGTTCTTCAAGGTCGCTACCATTATCATCATGATCGTGGCGGGCATCGGGATTATCGTGTGGGGTATCGGTAACGGCGGTCAGCCAACCGGAATCAGTAACCTGTGGAGCCACGGCGGTTTCTTCAGTAACGGTGTGATGGGCATGGTCCTGTCGTTGCAACTGGTGATGTTTGCCTACGGCGGTATCGAAATCATTGGTATCACCGCCGGTGAAGCCAAAGATCCGCATAAATCCATTCCGCGCGCGATTAACTCGGTGCCGTGGCGCATCCTGGTGTTCTACGTGGGTACGCTGTTTGTCATCATGTCGATTTATCCCTGGAATCAGGTGGGCACCAACGGCAGTCCGTTTGTGTTGACCTTCCAGCATCTCGGTATTAAGGTAGCGGCGGGCATTCTGAATTTTGTGGTCATTACGGCGTCTCTGTCGGCGATTAACAGCGACGTTTTTGGCGTGGGCCGCATGATGCTCGGCATGGCTGAGCAGGGCAACGCGCCCAAGGTCTTTGCCAAAGTGTCGCAGCGCGGTATTCCGTGGGTCACGGTCGTTGTAATGATGGCGGCGCTGCTGGTGGCGGTTTACCTTAACTACATTATGCCAGGCAAAGTGTTTTTGGTGATTGCATCGCTGGCAACCTTCGCCACCGTGTGGGTGTGGATCATGATCCTCTGTTCACAAATTGCGTTCCGCCGTCGTTTGAGTGAGAACGAGGTGAAAGCATTGGCGTTCCCGCTGCCGGGTGGGGTGGCGTCTTCGTTAGTCGGTATCGTGTTCCTGGTGTTTATTATCGGACTGATTGGCTACTTAGAAGAAACGCGCGTTTCCCTCTACGTGGGCGTGCTGTGGATTGCGTTGCTGCTGTTGGGCTATGCCGTTAAACAGAAACGGCAGAAGCTGGCGAATGACAACGCGTAAGCGTGGTTGAACGGCAATGAGAAAACGGGGCGCAAAGCCCCGTTTTTTATTCTCTGAACATGGCTAATAAAAAAGCCGACGGCATAGCGTCGGCTTGTTGTCGCGCAAAAGGGCGAGATTACAGCTTGTCGGCATTTTCCGTCAGGTATTTGGCAACGCCATCTGGCGATGCGCCCATACCGGATTTGCCTTTTTCCCACTGTGCCGGGCACACTTCGCCGTGCTCTTCGTGGAATTGCAGGGCATCAACCATGCGTAGCATTTCATCAACGTTGCGACCCAGCGGCAGATCGTTGACAGCCTGATGGCGTACCACGCCTTCTTTGTCGACAAGGAAAGAACCGCGCAGTGCCACGCCCGCATCCGGGTGCTCAATGCCATAGGCTTTCTGGATTTCACGCTTCACGTCGGCGACCATGGCGTATTGCACCGGGCCGATACCGCCGCTTTTCACCGGCGTGTTGCGCCAGGCGTTGTGAACGAATTCGGAGTCAAAAGAGACGCCAACCACTTCTACGCCGCGATCTTGAAACTCTTTGTAGCGGTGGTCAAAGGCGATCAGTTCTGACGGGCAGACGAAGGTAAAGTCCATCGGCCAGAAGAAAATCACTGCCGCTTTACCGCTGATGTGCTTTTTCAGATTGAAGTTTTCAACGATTTCGCCATTGCCTAATACGGCAGCAGCGTTGAAGTCAGGGGCTTGACGCGTTACCAGGACCATAATAACTCCTGTAAAAGTGATTAAAAGGACAAGGATGAAAAAACAACAGGCAGTATAGGGTTTGTTTCCTCATGAATACAGGTTAACAGACTGATTGATGAGATAGGTTTTGTCTATTAAATTGATTGGTCATACCCTGTATAAATCGACAGCGTTACAGTTGTTGCAAACGAGCCTGTTCCATCATACGTGGATAGAAACACCAAAAATAGTCTTCAAAGGCGGTGTAGTGGCGCTCGATATCGTCAAATGAGCCTGCTAATGCTGCCAACCGGGGGCGGCGTATCGCCATGCGTTGCAGCACATCGGCAATAAAGGGCAGCTCGGCGTAGCGCTCTAGCCAGCGTTCACGCCACAGATAGTGATTCAGGTTTTGAAAGCGTTCCGGCGTGTCTGCCAGATGCGGCTCTATCTGGGCGCGAGTGCTATCGACAAACGCTTCCAGCGATTGCTGCGGACATACGCGCGTCCAGTGACGGGCAAGAAAATGGTCCCACAGCACGTCAAGCGTAATCGGCGCTGAAATGGGCGGCGGCGGCTTTTACTTCGGCCTGACTGTCCGTTAGCACATCAATGCGGCGGTGCAGGCGGATACCTGACACCACGTCATCGCTAAAGCCTTGTTGCGGGTTACCGCGCACAAAGTCTGCCATCAGGTTGCTGAGAAGCGAACTATCGGCTAGCGTGGCCAAGTGAAGATGAGCAAGAAAATTCATTCTGCCTGTTTACATCAATTTCGAGCACCGTTTGCTTATTTGTTGCAGCCGCGCGCTTACGGCTCTAAACTAGAACGCCGTTTTTTTACCTATTCCTGTCGAACACTCTTTTTTATAAATAGCACAACCAAGTGAATAGCCATGCGAGTCTCTGATTTTTCGTTTGAACTTCCCGAAGCGCTGATTGCGCACTATCCGCAGGCGCAGCGTAGCGGTTGCCGATTGCTGTCGCTGGACGGACCAACGGGAGCCCTGACCCATGGTGTTTTCACCGATCTGCTGGATAAGCTGGCACCGGGCGATCTGCTGGTGTTTAACAATACGCGCGTCATTCCTGCTCGTTTGTTTGGTCAAAAGGCCAGCGGTGGCAAGATTGAAGTGCTGGTCGAGCGCGTGCTGGACACCCGGCGTGTGCTGGCCGATGTCAAAGCGTCCAAGGCGCCCAAACCGGGAACGGAACTGTTGCTGGGAGAAGACGGCAGCGTCAAAGCGGTGATGGCCCAGCGCCACGATACGCTGTTTGAGCTGCACTTTGATGAGCCGCTGTTGGCTGCATTGCGCGAGAAAGGGGTTGAAATGGCGTTTGTCACCCTGCACGCCGGCGCAGGCACTTTCCAGCCCGTGCGGGTTGATACCATCGAAGATCACATCATGCATGCGGAGTATGCTGAAGTGCCGCAGGAGGTGATCGATGCTGTGCTGGCGTGTAAAGCGCGCGGTAATCGCGTGATCGCCGTTGGCACTACCTCAGTGCGTTCATTGGAAAGTGCGGCGCAGGCAGCACAAGATGCGCTGATTGCCCCTTTCTTCGATGATACCCGCATTTTTATCTATCCCGGCTATCATTATCGCGTGATCGACGCACTGGTGACCAACTTCCATCTGCCGGAATCAACGCTGATCATGCTGGTGTTTGCGTTTGCGGGCTATCAGCACACCATGGCGGCTTACCGTGCGGCAGTGAGCGAGCAGTATCGTTTTTTCAGCTACGGCGACGCCATGTTTATTACGCGCAATCCCGCGGCTGAAGCGGAGCAGGTTGTCAGTGCGGCCGACAACGACGCTTAAGTTTTTTGAAAACAAACGCATAATAGCGCCGCAGAGTGCAATCTGTTGGCGTGTTGACTGACTTACCAATAACAACATCGGACTGTTTTTCCGGTGCTGGAGGCAAAGTGAAATACGAATTGTTGCAAACCGATGGTCGCGCGCGCCGTGGCCGTCTTGTTTTTGAGCGTGGCGTAGTGGAAACCTCGGCGTTTATGCCGGTTGGCACTTACGGCACGGTAAAGGGCATGATGCCCGAGGAAGTGAAAGAAACCGGCGCGCAAATCCTGCTGGGTAACACCTTCCACCTGTGGCTGCGCCCAGGCCAAGAGATCATGAAGCTGCATGGCGATTTGCATGATTTCATGCAGTGGCATGGCCCGATCCTGACCGATTCCGGCGGATTTCAGGTATTCAGCCTGGGTGACATCCGCAAAATCACCGAATAGGGTGTGCACTTCCGTAATCCGATCAACGGCGACCCGATTTTCCTCAGTCCAGAAAAATCTATGAAAATCCAGTACGATCTCGGCTCTGATATCGTGAAGATTTTCGATGAGTGTACGCCTTATCCTGCCGATTGGGATTATGCCAAACGCTCGATGGAAATGTCGTTGCGTTGTGCGAAGCGCAGCCGCGATCGTTTTGATGAACTCAATAACAACAACGCGTTATTTGGTATCATTCAGGGAAGTGTTTACGAAGATTTACGCGATGTCTCAGTAAAAGGGCTGGTAGAGATTGGCTTTGATGGGTACGCTGTGGGCGGCTTGGCAGTCGGGGAGCCGAAGGCGGATATGCACCGCATTCTGGAGCATGTTTGCCCGCAGATCCCGGCGGATAAACCCCGTTATCTGGTGGAAGGCGTGCGACGCGGCATTGACATGTTTGACTGTGTGATGCCAACGCGCAATGCGCGCAACGGCCAGCTGTTTGTCACCGACGGTGTGGTAAAAATCCGCAATGCGGTACACAAGGATGATACTCGTCGGTTGGATGAGCACTGTGATTGCTACACGTGTCGCAATTATAGCCGCGCTTACTTGCATCATCTTGACCGCTGCAACGAAATACTCGGCGCGCGCCTCAATACAATCCACAATTTGCGGTATTATCAACGGTTGATGGCGGGTTTACGTCAGGCCATCGAAGAGGGTAAATTAGAGCACTTTGTGGCAGATTTTTACCAACGGATTGGCAAGCCGGCGCCGTCCCTTGCTGAAACAGCGGCAGGTCAACACGACTGACGACGCAGTTTTCGTACCTGCTGCGCGTGATGTGTACGGTTGAAGCGTTTTAGGCACATTTGGATTTCATATACTTTTGCACACGTTTGGTTTGATAACAAAGAGGATAGTTAAATGAGTTTTTTCATTTCTGATGCTGTAGCTGCAACTGACGCTCCGGCACAAAGTCCGTACTCTCTGGTGATTATGCTGGCTGTTTTTGGCCTGATTTTTTACTTCATGATTCTGCGTCCTCAGCAAAAGCGCGCTAAAGATCACAAGAAACTGATGGATTCCATTTCCAAAGGGGATGAAGTGCTGACGACGGGCGGTTTGGTGGGTCGTGTGACGAAAGTCTCTGAGACCGGGTACATCGCTATCGCGCTGAACGACACCAATGAAGTGGTTATCAAACGTGATTTTGTTGCTGCCGTATTGCCAAAGGGCACCATCAAAGCCCTGTAATTTTTGATTTTCCCGAAGGGAACTGCCGTGTTAAACCGTTATCCTTTGTGGAAGTACCTGATGCTGGTCGTGGCATTAGTCATCGGCCTGCTTTATGCACTTCCTAACCTGTATGGTGAGGATCCGGCGGTACAAATCACTGGCGCGCGAGGTATCGCCGCCAGTGAGTTAACGCTGATCCAAGTCCAGAATGTATTACAAGAACAGCAGCTCACCAGCAAATCGCTCGCGTTAGAAAGTGGTGCGATCCTTGCCCGTTTCTCCACCTCGGATATTCAACTGCGCGCTCGTGAAGCGCTGGTGAATGCATTGGGTGAGAAGTATGTCGTGGCCTTGAACCTGGCCCCCGCTACGCCAAATTGGCTGCGCATGCTGCGTGCGGAACCCATGAAACTGGGTCTCGACCTGCGCGGCGGCGTACACTTCCTGATGGAAGTGGATATGGAAACGGCGTTAGGTAAACTGCAAGAGCAGACCATGGATTCCCTGCACAGCGATCTGCGTGAAAAGGGCATCCCTTATGCCACGGTGCGTAAAGCCGATGACAATACCGTAGAGATCCGTTTCCGCGATGCGGCAACGCGTAACGACGCGATTTCGTATCTCACCACCCGTCATCGCGATCTGGTGTTTAACGCCAGCGGCGATAACCTGATGCGTGCGATGATGAGCGCCGAGCGCATGCGTGAATCGCGCGAATACGCCGTCCAGCAAAACATCAATATCCTGCGTAACCGTGTTAACCAACTGGGCGTGGCCGAACCGCTGGTACAGCGTCAGGGTGCGGATCGCATTGTGGTTGAGCTGCCCGGTATTCAAGATACCGCGCGTGCCAAAGAAATTCTGGGTGCGACGGCAACGCTGGAATTCCGTCTGGTAAATAGTTCTGCGGACGTGACGGCAGCGGCCAATGGTCGTGTTCCGGTTGATTCCGAAGTGAAAAACATGCGTGATGGTACCCCGGTGGTGCTCTACAAGCGTGTGATCCTCACCGGTGATCACATTACCGATTCCACCTCGGGTGCCGACGAATACGGTCGTCCGCAGGTGAACATCTCGCTGGACAGCGCGGGCGGTAACGCCATGTCCAATTTCACCAAGGACAGCATCGGTAAACCGATGGCAACCTTGTTTGTGGAATACAAGGACAGCGGTAAGAAAGATGCCACCTCAGGTCGTTCCATTCTGGAAAAACACGAAGAAGTGATCAACGTTGCGACCATTCAGTCGCGTCTGGGTAACAGCTTCCGTATTACCGGTATCGACAACCCGAACGAAGCGCGTCAGCTCTCTCTGTTGCTGCGTGCCGGTGCGTTGATTGCCCCGATTCAGATTGTTGAAGAGCGCACCATCGGGCCAACGCTGGGGATGCAAAACATCACACAGGGGCTTGAAGCCTGCTTGTGGGGTCTGGTGGCATCCATCCTGTTTATGGTGGTGTTCTACAAAGGGTTTGGTGTCATTGCGACCACTGCGTTGGTGGCTAACCTGGTGCTGATCGTCGGGGTGATGTCACTGTTGCCGGGGGCGACGCTCACCATGCCGGGGATTGCCGGTATCGTGTTGACGCTGGCGGTGGCGGTAGATGCCAACGTACTGATTAACGAACGTATCAAAGAAGAATTCAGGAACGGGCGCACGGTTCAGCAAGCCATTCATGAAGGATACAAAGGTGCGTTCTCCAGTATCGTCGATGCCAACCTGACAACGATGATCACGGCAGTGATTCTGTACGCTGTGGGGACCGGTTCAATCAAAGGCTTTGCCATTACGACGGCGATTGGGGTTGCGACCTCAATGTTTACCGCTATTGTCGGCACCCGTGCGATTGTGAACCTGGTTTACGGCGGCAAACGCGTTAACAAGCTGTCTATTTGAGGAGTGCGTCGTGGCACAGGAATATACTGTTGAACAGCTCAACTATGGTCGTAAAGTCTATAACTTTATGCGTTGGGATAACGTCGCGTTCGTCATTTCGGGCACTTTGTTAATCCTGTCACTGATTGTTATGGGTGTGCGCGGGTTTAACTGGGGATTGGATTTCACCGGTGGTACGGTGATTGAAATCAACCTGGAAAAACCGGCCGATCTGGACCTCATTCGTGACTCGCTGGAAAAAGCCGGTTTTGCCGATCCATTGATTCAGAACTTCGGTAGCAGCCGTGATGTGATGGTGCGCATGCCGCCAAGCGTGGGCACGTCAGTTCAGGAGCTGGGCAACAAAGTGGTTAGCGTGATTAACCAGGGCACGGAACAGAGTGCAACGGTGAAGCGCATCGAGTTTGTTGGGCCGAGTGTGGGTAACGATTTGGCGCAAGACGGTGCTATGGCATTGTTGGCGGCGTTGATCTGCATCTTGATCTACGTAGGATTCCGTTTTGAATGGCGTCTGGCGTTGGGGGCGGTGCTGGCATTGGCGCACGACGTGATCATCACCATGGGGGTGTTCTCGCTGTTTCAAATCGAAATCAATTTGACCATTGTGGCATCGCTGATGTCGGTTATCGGTTACTCGTTGAACGATAGCATCGTGGTATCTGACCGTATTCGTGAAAACTTCCGCAAGATTCGCCGCGGTACGCCTTACGAAATCATGAACGTGTCGCTGACACAGACATTGAGCCGTACTTTGATGACCTCCGGTACCACGCTGGGTGTGGTATTGATGCTCTACATTTTTGGCGGCGCGATGCTGGAAGGTTTCTCGCTGGTAATGCTGATCGGGGTGTCTATCGGTACTATCTCCTCCATCTACGTGGCCTCAGCGCTGGCGCTGAAGCTCGGGATGAAGCGCGAACACCTGCTGGTGCAGAAAGTCGAGAAGGAAGGGGCGGATCAACCCTCCATCTTGCCTTAAGGCCGTTTGATAACGTTGAGAAAAATCCCTGCTGCGGCAGGGATTTTTTTTATGTATCAGGGGCGGCTGGTTTCAACCTGATGCAGGCGTATAAACCCGAGCTGCTCCGGTGTGACACCGCTTAGCCGCAGGCCAAATATGGCTTCGGTTTTGGGCAAGAGGGGGGCGTCGAGCACCAGCGGCTGGGTGTGAGTTTCGCTTGGCAACGGCTTGCTGCTGACCGGATCGAGCTGACCCCAGTCGAGTTGGGCGTGAAACGCAGGCAGTGCTGCACCTTCCAGTAGCCGAACGTGCAACAGCGCCTGGGTGCCATTCGCCTCGGGCTCAATATGGCTCAGGGAAATGCTCAGTTTGCCAATATTGCTTTCTAAAATTGCGCTATTTTTCGCGCTGGGTAGCAGGTACATACCGTGGGTAGAGTGACTGTTTAAGGTATTTTGCTGCTCCAGGGCTAACGCATGTGCCGTCAGTGTTTGTAATTGCCGGTTAAGCTGCCCCACTTCCCGTTGCAGCGTAGGCGTTTGTGGAGGCGCTGAACAGCCCGTCAGCACTAGCATCAAGAGGCCAGATGCACGATAATAGTTATTCATTCAGGTTTTTCCCTCATTGCATTATGCCCTTTCTCATGTCGTCTTTACGTGGCAAGTATATAAGCTTAGTGGCGAATGAGAGTTAAATCATGCTGCGTTTATGCTGGCACCTATGCAAATATTGGTCTGTAAGCGCTGGATATTTGGGTTAGTCAATCAAATCAGGGTAAACTAGGCGCAAGAGAAGCTAATCATCGGGATATGTTATGCACTGCCCATTCTGCTCCGCTGTTGATACCAAAGTTATTGATTCTCGTCTGGTCGGCGAAGGCACGCAGGTGCGGCGTCGCCGTCAGTGTCTGGTGTGCAATGAGCGCTTTACCACCTTTGAAGTGGCGGAGCTAGTGATGCCCCGGGTGATCAAAAGCAATGACGTTCGAGAGCCCTTCAACGAAGAAAAATTGCGTAAAGGGATGCTGAAAGCACTGGAAAAACGGCCGGTCAGTGCAGACGACGTTGAAAACGCCCTCAATCATATCAAATCTCAACTGCGCGCCACGGGTGAGCGTGAAGTCACCACAAAGATGATCGGCAATCTGGTGATGGATGCCCTGAAGCGCCTGGATAAAGTCGCTTATATTCGTTTTGCCTCCGTATACCGTAGCTTCGAGGATATCCGGGAGTTTGGCGAAGAGATTGCTCGGTTACATGATTAGTCATATGGAACGGCAAGATGAATTCTGGATGGCGCGCGCGCTTGAATTGGCGCGGCGTGGGCGTTTCACTACGTCGCCAAACCCTAATGTTGGTTGTGTGATTGTGCGCGACGGTGAAATGGTCGGTGAGGGCTATCACCTGCGCGCCGGTGAACCGCATGCGGAAGTGCATGCGCTGCGCATGGCAGGTGAACAGGCCCGGGGAGCAACCTCCTATGTGACGCTGGAGCCGTGCAGTCACCATAGACTCACGCCACCCTGTGCGGATGCGCTGATTGCGGCGGGTGTGGCGCGCGTCGTGGCGGCGATGCAAGATCCCAACCCTCAGGTGGCCGGGCGCGGTTTGCACCGTTTACAGCAGGCGGGTATCGCCGTCAGTCATGGCCTGATGATGCAAGATGCCGAGCAGCTCAATCTGGGTTTTCTGAAACGGATGCGCACCGGCGTTCCCTATGTCCGCCTTAAAGTGGCTGCTTCGCTGGATGGCCGCACGGCGATGGCGTCCGGAGAGAGCAAGTGGATCACCTCTCCCGAGGCGCGTCAGGATGTGCAACGCTTTCGCGCACAAAGCGCCGCTATCCTTAGCAGCAGTGCTACCGTGTTGACGGACGATCCGCTGTTGACGGTACGTTGGGAGACGTTGGATGCCGCTACGCAACAACAGCTTCCCGATGTAGCGCTTCCTCAACCCGTGCGTGTGATCGTCGACAGCCATGGGCGCGTAACGCCTCAGCATCAACTGGTCCATCAACCAGGACAAACCTGGCTGGCGAGTACCCAACCGAGCAATGACAGCGCATGGCCTGAAAGCGTGACACACCTTACTCTGCCCGCCCACGGTGGCGGCGTCGATTTGGTTGCGCTAATGATGACGCTCGGCAAGCGCCAGATTAATTCGGTTTGGGTTGAAGCTGGTGCTACGCTGGCAGGCGCGCTGTTGAATGCGGGCGTGGTCGATGAGCTGATCGTGTATATGGCGCCGAAACTGTTAGGGCATGATGCCCGGGCCCTGTGTGTGTTGCCGGGGTTGACGCAGTTGGTGCAAGCGCCTTCATTTACGCTGACGGAGGTGTGCCAGATTGGCCCCGATCTCCGTCTGCGTTTGATACCGCAATCCTGACGTCGATATCCTGGGGTTTTGGTTTGCTCTGGCCTCTATGGGGTGTGGCAGACAAAACCGGATACGCCGTCACAAGAATGTGATAGAATCCGCCCCCATGCGGGGTAATTAGCATGCGATTATGATTATAAGGAACGCTATGAACGTCATTGAAGGTGTTGTTGCCACCCCTGATGCCCGCGTCGCGATTGCGATTGCCCGTTTCAACAATTTTATCAACGATAGCCTACTGGAAGGCGCTATCGATGCGCTGAAACGTATTGGTCAGGTCAAAGATGAAAACATTACCGTCGTGTGGGTACCGGGTGCCTATGAGCTGCCGCTGACCGCGCGCGCGCTGGCAAAAAATGGCTATGACGCCGTCGTGGCACTGGGAACGGTTATCCGTGGCGGTACTGCGCATTTTGAATATGTTGCGGGTGAGTGCAGCTCCGGGTTGGCTCATGTTGCCATGAACAGCGATATTCCTGTGACGTTTGGCGTTTTGACGACAGAAAGCATCGAGCAGGCGATTGAACGCGCTGGTACCAAAGCGGGCAATAAGGGTGCAGAAGCTGCGCTGACCGCGCTGGAAATGATTAACGTATTGAAAGATATCAAATAAGTTTGATTGAGAAAGGGGTATTCCGTGAAACCTGCTGCTCGTCGCCGCGCTCGTGAATGTGCGGTTCAAGCGCTGTATTCCTGGCAATTGTCAAAGAATGACATTGCCGATATTGAACTGCAATTCCTGAGTGAGCAGGATGTCAAAGATGTCGACATCAGCTACTTTCGTGAGTTGCTGGCGGGCGTCGCCATACAGGCAGAAAAACTGGATGCATTGATGGCACCCTACCTGTCACGTCAGCTCGAAGAGTTGGGGCAGGTGGAGCGCGCCGTGCTGCGTATTGCACTGTTCGAACTGAGCAAGCGCGACGACGTCCCTTATAAGGTTGCCATCAACGAAGGCATTGAACTGGCGAAAGTGTTCGGTGCGGAAGATAGCCACAAGTTTGTCAACGGCGTATTGGATAAAGTCGCTCCTACGGTGCGCCAAACCAAGAAGTAACGCTCAGGGCCGGAATACCGGCCCTGTTCGCGATTGTTTTTGACGGAAACGGTTATGATTTACGGTGAGTTTGATCTGATTGCCCGCTATTTCAATCGTGCGAACGCCTACAAGGCGGGAAATCCGCGCCGTGATGTGGAATTGGGGATTGGCGACGATTGTGCGTTGCTCACAGTGGCAGAAAAGCAGCTTTTAGCCGTCAGTACCGACACGCTGGTGTCTGGTGTGCATTTCCTACCGACTATCGATCCTGCTGATTTGGGTTACAAATCGCTGGCCGTTAATTTAAGCGATCTGGCTGCCATGGGGGCCGATCCCGCTTGGCTCTCTCTCGCCATTACCTTGCCCGAAATCAACAGCGCGTGGTTGGCAGCCTACAGCGATAGCCTGTTCACGCTGCTGGATTACTATGGCATGCAGCTGATTGGCGGCGATACCACGCGCGGTCCGCTGAGCCTTACGTTGACTATTCACGGGCTGGTTCCTGCTGGTCGTGCGCTCACTCGTGCCGGTGCCCGCATTGGCGATTGGATCTACGTGACCGGAACGCTGGGTGACAGCGCCGCAGGGCTGGCGATTTTGCAACAACGTTTGCAGGTGAGTGACAGCGCGGCGCGTCAGTCATTGGTGCAACGCCATTTGCGTCCGCAGCCACGCATTCTGCAAGGTCAGGCGTTGCGCACGCTTGCCAGCACGGCTATCGATCTGTCGGATGGGCTGATCTCGGATTTACGCCATATTTTGGCCGCAAGTGATTGTGGTGCGCGCGTGCAGCTTGATGCTATTCCTTATTCATCGGCAATGATGCAACACGTTGAGCCCGATCAGGCGCTGCGTTGGGCGCTGTCTGGCGGGGAAGATTATGAACTGTGCTTTACCGTGCCGGAAATTAATCGCGGGGCGATCGACATGGCGCTGGGCCAACTTGGGGTGGGCTACACTTGCATTGGTCAGATAGCACCGTCGTCCGAGGGGCTACGCTTTTTCCGTGGTGATAACGCAGTGGAACTGAACTGGAAAGGCTATGACCACTTCAGCCAATGACCGAGAAGCCAAGCGCGCCGCTAAGCAGCGCTTGCGCCTGAGCAATCCCTGGCATCTGCTGGCAACCGGGTTTGGCAGTGGTCTTTCACCCTGGATGCCGGGTACGGCGGGATCGCTGGCGGCGATCCCCGTGTGGTATCTGCTCTCCTTCCTGCCCTGGCAACTGTATTCGCTGACTATCATGTTCAGCATTTGCATCGGCGTTTACCTGTGTCATCAAACGGCCAAAGACATGGGCGTGCACGATCACGGCAGCATCGTCTGGGATGAATTTGTCGGGATGTGGATCACGTTGATGGCGATCCCGGATGAACAGTGGCAGTGGGTGCTGGCCGGGTTTGTGGTGTTTCGTGTTCTGGATATTTTCAAACCCTGGCCGATACGCTGGTTCGATCGCAACGTGCACGGCGGCATGGGTATCATGATTGACGATATTGTGGCTGGGGTTATCTCTGCGGGCATTATCTACTGGATTTGGCACCACTGGCCGCTATTTTCTTAAACGGAATGCGCAGTGGCTGACCGGGGCGGCAGCCCCGGTCGAAACAACTATCATTGCAGCCATTCATCAATGCGACGTTCGATGCCCGCTGCATCCAACCCCAAGTCGTGGCGTACTTCTTCCTGAGTCCCTTGGGGAATAAAGCTGTCCGGCAACCCCAGATTTAACACCAGAATGCCCAGACGCTGCGCCATCACCACTTCATTAACGCCGCTGCCCGCACCGCCCATCAATGCATTCTCTTCCAGCGTTACCAGCAGATCGTGGTTTTTTGCCAGTTCAGCGATCAGTGCTTCATCCAGCGGTTTGACGAAGCGCATGTCGACCAATGTCGCATTGCGCTTTTCGGCAACCTGCTGTGCTTCTGGCAGCAGTGTGCCGAAATTGAGGATGGCGACTTTCTCGCCCGTGCGTCGTACCACCCCTTTACCGATCGGCAATTCCTGCAACGGCTCAAGCGTGGCACCGGTACCGGTACCGCGTGGGTAACGCACGGCGCAAGGGCCGTCTTGATAACGGTAGCCGGTAAACAACATCTGGCGACATTCGTTCTCATCGCTCGGGGCCATGATAATCAGATCGGGAATGCAATGCAGGAAGGACAAATCAAACGCCCCCTGATGCGTTTGGCCGTCCGCACCCACAATACCGCCGCGATCGATAGCGAACAGCACCGGCAGGTTCTGAATGGCGACGTCGTGAATCACCTGATCGTAGGCGCGCTGCAAAAAGGTGGAGTAGATCGCCACCACCGGTTTGTACCCGCCCAGCGCCAAGCCGGCGGCAAAGGTGACGGCGTGCTGCTCGGCAATGGCAACATCGAAATATTGCTGCGGATAGTCGCGTGAGAAGCGCACCATGCCAGAGCCTTCGCGCATGGCTGGCGTTACTGCCATCAGCTTGCTGTCTTTGGCGGCGATTTCACACAGCCAATCACCGAAAATGGCCGAGTAGCTGGGAAGGCTCGCCTTGCTTTTGGGCAAGGTGCCGCTGGCCGGATCAAATTTGGGCACGGCATGCCAACTGATAGGATCTTGCTCTGCGGGCGCATAACCACGGCCTTTTTTGGTCATGATATGCAGCAGTTGCGGGCCTTTCAGGCTACGCATGTTTTTCAGGGTTTGCGCCAGCCCGACCACATCATGACCGTCGACCGGGCCGATGTAGTTAAAGCCGAGTTCTTCAAACAGCGTTCCGGGTACCACCATGCCTTTCAGGTGCTCTTCCGTGCGTTTGACCAGCTCTTTGATGGGCGGAATGCCAGACAGCACCTTCTTACCGCCTTCGCGCAGGGTGGAGTAGAGTTTGCCGGACAACAGTTGCGCCAGGTGATTGTTGAGCGCACCGACGTTCTCGGAAATGGACATCTCATTGTCGTTCAACACCACCAGCAGATCGGAACGGATATCGCCCGCGTGGTTCATGGCTTCAAATGCCATTCCCGCGGTCAGTGCGCCGTCGCCGATAACGCACACGGTACGGCGTCCTTTGCCTTCGCGTTCGGCGGCAACCGCCATGCCCAGCCCGGCGCTGATCGACGTGGATGAGTGACCGACGCTTAACACATCGTATTCACTCTCGCCGCGCCAGGGGAACGGATGCAGGCCGCCTTTTTGTCGGATGGTGGCAATGCGATCGCGGCGACCGGTGATGATTTTGTGAGGATAGGCTTGATGGCCGACATCCCACACCAGATGGTCAAATGGCGTGTTGTAGACATAGTGCAGCGCCACGGTGAGTTCAACGGTGCCGAGCCCTGACGCAAAGTGGCCGCTGGAGCGGCTAACGCTGTCCAGCAGATATTGACGAAGTTCATCGCACAGTTTAGGCAGGCTGTCACGCGGCAGCATGCGCAGTTCGTCAGGTGTTTCCACTAAAGCCAGTGTAGGGTACTTTGCAATATCAAAACTCATTTGCGACTCATTCTGAGGTGTAATCCCCGTTCTCTCTCAAGCGGCGAATGGAGTGCCCATCCGGGCGTTGCTACCGTGCGACACGCTTGAAATTCACTGGGTGATGTTGAAATTATTTATCTCGTTCGACAATATAATTCGCCAATGCCCGTAGTACCGTGGTATCGAGCGGCGTTGCGCTGGCCGCTTGCAGTTCATCCAATGCTGCCAGTGATTCCTGATAGAGATCCCACGCCTTTGCCCGTGCACTGTCAAGCCCGAGGAAGCCGGGATAGGTGCTTTTGCCCAGTTGCTGATCGGCCCCTTGTCGCTTGCCGGTGGTGTCGCTGTCACCAACCACATCAAGGATGTCATCCTGAACCTGAAAAGCCAGGCCGATGGCATTGGCATAGCGATCGAGGTGTGGCAATGCTGCCCGACCTGAAGTACCAGCGCTGAGCGCGCCGAGCCTGACTGCTGTGCGAATCAATGCGCCGGTTTTGTGGCGATGAATTTGCTCCAGCGCGGTGAGATCGACTTGCTTACCCTCTGCCGCCAAATCCAGCGCTTGCCCGCCGCACATGCCTGCCACGCCGCTGGCGTACGCCAGTTCTGCAACCATTGAGAGGCGATCGCGGTCGCTGACTTCCGGCATGGAGCCGTCAGCCAGAATGGAAAAGGCTAACGTTTGAAGCGCATCCCCAGCCAGAACCGCAGTGGCTTCGCCAAATTTAATGTGACAGGTCGGTTGACCACGGCGCAGATCATCATCGTCCATGGCAGGCAAATCGTCATGAATCAGCGAATAGGCGTGGATAGATTCCACTGCGGCAGCCGGCGTATCCAGGCTGCTCAGGGGAATGCCGAAAAGTTGCCCGGTGGTATAAACCAAAAAAGGGCGAAGGCGTTTGCCTCCCAGCAGCGCACCGTAGGCCATGGCGTCAACCAGCGGACTGCTCTGAAACGGCAAGTCGGTGATAAAACGGTTCAATGCCTGATTAACGCGATCGGCATGGGCGCGTAATTGCTCAGCGAATTCCGTCATAGTGGTTTACTGTTCGGGGTTGTCGTGCCCTGAGCGAAAGGGGACAGCGCGGCATCCGGTTCATCGCTTAGCAGGATTTGTACGCGTTGCTCTGCTTGTTGCAACTGCAACTGTCCCTGACGCGCCAACTGAATGCCATTTTCAAAAGCGCTCAGTGCGGCTTCCAGCGGCAAATCGCCCGACTCAAGGCGGGTGACAATATGTTCCAACTGTTGCAGCGCATCTTCAAAACTCAGCGCTGAGTCAGTGGTGTTCAGCGTTTCGCTGTTTGCCTCCGAGTGAGGCGACGTTTTTTTTGCAGGCATGACCTATTTTACATCCTGATCGCTAAGTTATGCTGTTCTTTTAGTGTCGTTAATCATTACTGTTCGCTACTGGCCCATCGCACAGATAAGCATATCCTTCCTGCGCGCAGTGTGCGAGAAGATGATATACTCCGCGCCCTGGATGCTATTGATAAAATCACCCCATGGAACGAGTTTACCGATAACGTGAATGTAGCACTCGGGTTAACACATACGCCTATTTGACCAAGTAACGACAGCCATCATGAAGTTTATCATTAAATTGTTCCCGGAAATCACCATCAAGAGTCAATCTGTGCGGTTGCGCTTTATTAAGATACTTACCGGTAACATTCGTAACGTGCTTAAGCAGTATGACGACCAACTGGCCGTCGTCCGTCATTGGGATCATATCGAAGTCCGCGCTAAAGAGGAAAGCCAACGCGAAGAGATTCGCGATGCGTTAACCCATATTCCCGGCATTCATCATATTCTGGACGTTGAAGACCACGCTTACACCGACGTGCACGACATTTTTGAACAAACGTTGGCGCTGTATCGTCCGCAGTTGGAAGGGAAAAGCTTCTGTGTACGCGTGAAACGGCGCGGCAAGCACGACTTCTCATCGCAGGATGTGGAACGTTATGTGGGCGGTGGACTTAATCAGCACATCGACAGTGCGCACGTTAACCTTACCACGCCGCAGGTCACGGTTCATCTGGAGATTGAACAAGATCTTTTGCTGCTGATTAAAGGGCGTTATGAAGGCATCGGTGGTTTCCCTATCGGTACGCAAGAAGATGTACTGTCACTGATTTCCGGCGGGTTCGATTCTGGCGTGTCCAGCTATATGCTCATCCGCCGTGGCTGTCGCGTGCACTACTGCTTTTTCAATCTGGGCGGCGCAGTGCATGAAATTGGTGTTAAACAGGTCGCACACTATTTGTGGAAACGCTTTGGCAGTTCGCATCGAGTGCGCTTTGTTGCTATCGATTTTGAACCCGTGGTGGGCGAGATCCTGGAAAAAGTGGATGACGGCCAGATGGGCGTGGTGCTTAAACGCATGATGGTGCGTGCCGCATCGCGCATTGTGGAGCGTTATGGCGTTCAGGCGTTGGTAACCGGGGAAGCGTTAGGGCAGGTTTCCAGCCAAACGTTGACCAACCTGCGTCTCATCGATAATGCCTCGGATACGCTGATTCTGCGCCCGCTGATTTCACACGATAAAGAGCACATCATCAAGCTGGCGCGCCATTTAGGCACGGAAGATTTTGCCAAAACCATGCCTGAGTATTGCGGGGTCATTTCCAAAAGCCCAACAGTAAAAGCGGTCAAATCCAAAATCGAAGAGGAAGAAGGTAAGTTCGATTTTGAGATTCTGGACCGGGTGGTCTTTGAAGCGCGCAATATAGATATCCGCGATATCGCCACCCAGACCTCGCAAGAGATAACGGAAGTTGAAACCGTGGCATCGCTTTCTGCTGACGATATTCTGCTGGATATTCGCTCGGTGGATGAGCAAGACGATCGTCCGCTTGCGCTCACCGGTGTTGAAATCAAATCGCTGCCGTTCTACAAGCTCAGCACCCAGTTTGGCGATCTTGATCAGGGTAAGACCTATCTGCTGTACTGTGAACGCGGTGTGATGAGCCGTTTGCAGGCGCTGTATCTGCGTGAGCAGGGGTTCACTAACGTGAAGGTCTATCGGCCTTAATCTCTGTGCATCATCCTCCGCGTGTGCGGAGGATGAATGACTCATTGGCTTTCTTACAACCGTTTTACTGCATCGCGATAGGCGACAGAACGCTCCCGCTTTCCGATCGCGACCACATACACAGTGACAACATCGTCCTTGACCTGATAAATCATTCTGTAGCTTGAACTGAGTAGTTTTATTTTATAACAGTTGGGCAGTTCTCTTAATCTGTTTGATGCTACGTGTGGATTCTGAAGAATCTCAGCCAGTTTCTTTTTGAATTGTTCTCTGACGTTTGAACCTAACTTTCGCCATTCTCTGAGTGCATTAGCATCAAAATCCAAAGAGTAAGTCATTAAAATTTCCTTTTAAATGACGTTATCTATCAATCTATTTCCTGCTTATAAGTCTTCAAGCGTCACTCTTACAGGCTGAGGGTTTTTCAGCCGTTGACGAGCAACTTCAATCAATGCAGCATCTTCATCGCTTAGCAGAACCTGGCGGAAGGGTAGTCGCTCGTTGGTGGCAACGTATTCCAGCGTTTGACGCAGTAGCTCAGATGGCGTCATCCCCAGTTTTTCCAAGACACTAAAGGACCGTGCTTTAAGCTCGTCATCGATACGAATATTCAAGTGTCCCATGATGTCTCCTTTTAGCATGATAGCATGCCATTACTAGTATAATTACTTTTGTGATGGCATTATGGCAAATTCTCTTCAGGTCATCAACCCTGATAACCTGATGGGGCATAGGCATCACTCCCGATAATCATAAATGCCCGGTGGCAGCACCAACTGCGCTGCCACCTCTGCCGCTTTGGCACGCCCGGACAGTAAGTCAATCAGCTTCAAGGCGAAATCCATGCTGGTGCCGGGGCCCTGGCTGGTCAGCAGATTAACGCGTGGATCGAATACCACGCGCTTATCCATCCATTTTTCTGGCGCGATTTTTTCTTTTAGCGTGGGGTATCCAGTCATGTTGCCGACTGGAAACAGCTGGTGGTGTTCCAGCACCAGTGCAGGAACGGCACAGATGTCGGCCACGATTTTCCCTTCCTGATGCTTTTGGCGAATACATTCCACCAGTAACGGGCTGTCGCGAAAGCATTCTGCCCCTTTGACACCGCCCGGTAACACGATGGCGTCGAACGGGTTATCTGCAACAGAAACCAGCGGTGCATCCGCAACTAATCTTGCGCCACGCGAGCAGGTTACTGTTGTTGCGCCGTCGCTGGCGACGCTGGCTACCGTGACTGCAATACCGGCGCGTACCAGCAGGTCGAACGTGGTGACGGCCTCGGTTTCTTCGCTACCAGGAGCCAGACAGATGAGTACCGATGCGGTCATATTCGCTTTCCTTTAGCTTAATCATTTCAAATAAACGGCTGTTTTCCGGCAGCGTTAACCCGTGGGCACGGGCCCGTTGCAGCAGATAGCCGGTAATATAGTCAATCTCGGTATGACGCTGGGCACGGATATCTTGCAGCATGGAGGAGGTGTTTTTTGCGGTATTCTGAATCAATTGCTCCACGTACAGTTTCACCTGCTCCAGCGAATCGGGGTGGCCTTCACGCTCCATGACGCGCACGATCTCCTGACACAGCAGATCTATTTGCTCGGGATAAGCGCTTAACGCCCCATTTTTACAGTTATAGAGCACGGTTAACGGATTGATTACACAGTTTGCTGCCAGCTTACGCCAGCACGTCACGGCAATATTATTGTACCAGGCGACATCCGGCAGCGCCTGATGCAGCAATGCAGCCAGCGCAGAGTGCGTATCGCTGTGAGGAACCGCGCCACGGCTGTTGCCGCTGGTAATGGCACCAATGTGCGTGGTTCCTCCGGCAACGTGCACCACCAGCGTCGCATCGCGTCGTGCGGCGTGACGCCTTGTAACAACGGTTGGGTCAATACCGGCAACTCTTCCCGGGTGCCCATGCCATTGTGCAACAACAAAATGGTACAGTCGGGGGTGATAGTTGGTAATAAGGCGCTGACGGCATCGGAAACCTGCCAGGCTTTAAGGGTTACCAACAGCAGTTTGCTCTGCATCAGGTGCTCGGGATCGTTTGTCGGCAGCATCAGATTGCACAGTTTTCCGTCCAGCATTTGTACGTTTACAGCACAGTACGGAGCGGGGAAACGCATCCATCCCTGAACGTCGTGGCCTTGCTGATGTAATGCGGCAAGCCAAAGCTGACCCAGTGCGCCGCAACCCAGCACGGTAATTTTCATCTGAGGTTTCCTTTATCGATGCGCGTGGCACGCAGTGTGACGGCGGCGGTTATCTTTTGGTTGATTCATTCTGCCTGACAACTACGTATTATGGCGCGTGAGAAAGGGACTGCAAGCGCCAAGGCAGGCGGATGTTGTTTCTCTGCGGGGAACAGGTATCATGCATGCCACATAACCCTATTCCTACTCATAAATCAGGGAGAATTGATTATGCCATCTTTCGATATTGTATCCGAAATCGATATGCAGGAAATCCGCAACGCGGTTGAGAATGCGTCACGTGAACTGACTAATCGCTGGGATTTTCGTAACGTACCGGCGAGCTTTGAGCTGAATGAGAAAAACGAACAGATCAAAGTGGCCAGCGAGTCAGATTTTCAGGTACAGCAACTGGTTGATATTCTGCGCGAAAAACTGGTGAAACGCGGTATCGAAGCAGGCGCGTTGGAGGTTCCAGAAGAGATGGAACACAGCGGCAAGACGTACAGCGTTAACGCCAAACTGAAGCAGGGTATTGAGCCTGAACAGGCGAAAAAAATCGTCAAGCTGATCAAAGACAGTAAGATGAAAGTGCAAACGCAGATTCAGGGTGAGCAACTGCGCATAACCGGCAAAGCGCGTGACGATTTGCAAAGCGTCATGGTGTTGATTCGCGGAGCCAATCTAGGGCAACCCTTCCAGTTCACCAATTTCCGCGATTAATCGCAAAGGGCCAGCGATGCTGGCCCGATGTGACTCACGCTTGCCCGATCAGCGCTTCGAGCTGTTGACGGTTGGTCTTCTGACGATCGATTTTGACATAGGCGCTGCGCTCTTCCGGTACCACGATGACTTCCGCTACGCCGGGGTGTATGCGTATCTTTTGTGCTAGTGCGGAGTCGTCCAATGCGTCATCGGGTAGTGCAATGCGCAAGCTGCTCAGATAAGGCGGCTCCTTCATGCTGACGCCGATAATCAGCCATAACGCGCAGAGCAGCGCTCCTGCTGCAAACACCCAGGCTGCACCGTGGAATTGAAACAGTGCGCCGCCCATGCTGCCGCCGATAGCAACGCCGATAAATTGGGTGGTGGAGTAGATCCCCATTGCGGTGCCTTTGTAACCCGCCGGTGCCTCTTTACTGATAAGTGAGGGCAGCAGCGCCTCCATAATATTAAACGCCAGAAAAAACAGCTGAATGCCTGCCACAATAGGCCAGAATTGGCTGCCTGCCATCCATAAAACCACCTCTGCGGCTAACAGCACGACGATACAGCCCACAAACACCCGCTTCATCTGCCGTTTCACTTCGGCATAAATGATAAAGGGCAGCACTCAGACAAAGGAAATCAGCATAGTGTACAGATACACCTTCCAGTGTGATTCTGCCGGCAAGCCTGCCTGTTCCAGCACGCGCGGCAGGGCGACAAAACTCGACATCAGCAGGATATGCAGGCACATAATGCCGATATTGAGTTTTACCAGACGGCTGTTACCGACCACTTGGCGAATGCTGCCGCGCACGATGGCGGATTCCAGATTGAGGGCATGGCTAGCGGCATTGGGGATCAGCGTCAGGGTTATCACAATACCGAGCGATGCGAGCAGGGCCATACACCAGAACAAGGACTGTAATGCCCAGGCGTGCGCAACGATCGGTCCAAGCACCATGGCGATGGCAAAGGTCACGCCGAAACTGATGCCGATAAAAGCCATTGCTCTGGTGCGATTTTGTTCGCGAGTGAGATCGGACAGCAGCGCCATAACGGCGGCGGAGATCGCACCTGCTCCTTGTAACGCACGTCCGATAATAATGCCCCAGATCGTGGTACTGAGGGCGGCAATGACGCTGCCGAGCACAAACATCAGCAGGCCGATAACGATGAGCAGTTTACGCCCGACGCGATCGGAAAGTAAACCAAAAGGCACCTGAAACAGCGCTTGCATCAGACCATAGATGCCAATTGCGAGGCCAATCAGCGATTCGCTGGCCCCTTGTAATGCCATGCCGTAGGTTGTTAGCACTGGCAACACCATAAACATGCCGAGCATCCGCAGGGAAAAAACCGCACCTAAGCCCCAGGTTGCGTGCCGTTCGCGCGGCGTCATGATATTGTCTGTGAGGGATGTATCGTTCATGAAAACCTCAAATTCGCGTTGGCGCTATTGTAGTGCCTTACTCATCGGGCAGTAAATGGCAGCATTGTTACTTGATTTGGCGCACGGTCATAAAATGACACAGTAAATGCAGCAAAGGTGGGGAAGGGCGAAAAAAAACAGACGATGGGGATCGTCTGTTTTTTTAACGTGCGAACGGTGAAACGTTAGCGCAGTGCGGTGAGCAGCACATCCTGCATTGGCGTCATTGAGTCGACAGACATCATCACGCTCAACGATGTGATGGCAACGATCGAGAACACAAACAGTTTGCGCGCCCACACTTTGTCATCATTTGGTTTTTTGTAGCCCGACAGTGCCATGCCTAACCACCAGATACTTACAGAGGCTGCTACCACCAGATATTTATACCCTGCATAGCCACCCAGCGACAGCATCAGCGTAGCCACCATAAACGCCACGATATACAGCGTAATATGGTTTTTAGCCACGGAAATGCCTTTCACCACCGGCAGTACTGGAATGTTGGCGGCCTGATAATCCTTGAAACGGAAAATGGCGATAGCGTAGGAGTGCGGCATTTGCCACAGGCTGAAGATCAACATCAGGATCAACGCACCCGCATCGAACTGGTTGCTTACTGCACAATACCCGATCACCGGCGGTGTGGCACCGGACAGGCTGCCGATCAGCGTGCCGTATACCGAGTGGCGTTTCATATACAGACTGTAGACGCCAACGTATACCGCAAAGCCCATTACTGAAAGCCACATGGCTAGCGGGTTTGCCGCCACGTAGAGCAACGCAAAACCGGCAATACCTAACGCAGCCACATAACTCAGTGAAACCTTGACCGAAATCAGCCCCTTCACCATCACTCTGTTTTTGGTTCTCTCCATCTTTTTGTCAATGTCACGGTCGATTACGTTGTTGAAGACGCAACCGGACGCAACCACTAACGACACCCCAAATAGGGTCGCGATAAAGAGGGGGGTAATCAATGCTGCCTTTGGACGCCAGCAGAAATCCCCCGATAACAGAAATCAGGTTGCCAAAAATGATCCCTGGTTTTGTGACTTGTAGGTATTGCTTAATCATCATGTCTGGCTCGATTACGGAATCATCATATTGTGGTGCGTGCTCAGCGTAATCCAGATGGATCCTACTACCACGATGGTGATAATCAGAATGGCGAACACCAACGCTACCACGTTCCAGCGCTGCTCAGAAGAACTGTTCAGGTGCAGGAAGTAGACCAGGTGAACCAGTATCTGTACCACGGCGCAGCCAACCACACCGGCCATAATCACGCTGGGGGAGGCGGCACCCGCCATCACCAGACCAAACGGGATCACAGTCAGAATGACTGACATGGCAAAGCCGACGACATAAGACTGTACGCTACCGTGGCTGGCGCCGTGATCGGTCGTTGAATGACTCATTACATCGCCCCCATCAGATAAACTACGGTAAAGACACAAATCCATACCACGTCAAGGAAGTGCCAGAACAGGCTAAGGCACATCAAACGGGTTTTCACGGTAGGGGTGATGCCCCAGCGTGAGACCTGAATCATCATCACCACCAGCCAGATAAGGCCTGAAGTTACGTGAACGCCGTGGGTGCCGACCAGCGCGAAAAAGGCCGACAGGAACGCGCTGCGATCCGGGCAGTATCCTTCTGCGATCAGGTGATGGAATTCATAGATTTCCATCCCGATAAACACCAGACCAAACAGGAAGGTGATAGTCAGCCAGGTGTTGATGCGTGCCACGTTGCCTTTGTACATGGCAATCATCGCCATGCCGAAGGTGATACTGCTCAACAGCAACGTGAAGGTTTCGACCAGCACAAACTTGAGATCAAACAGCTCTTTTCCGGACGGACCGCCCGCCGTGCCAGTTACCAGCACGGCATAGGTGGCGAACAATGAGCCGAAAATGATCAAATCGCTCATGAGATAAACCCAGAACCCCAGCACCTTGGTGCCGCTGGCGTTGTGGTGCCCATGCTTGGCATGGGCGTCATGAGCAGCGTGATGATGCGTCAGAGTTTCAGTTGTCATGTTTCACACCTGCTTTGCTGATATTGTCGAAGTGCTGGTTTTCAATCTCTTCGATTTGCTTGACCGGAACGTAGTAATCCACATCGCGGTTAAAACTGTGCACAATCCAGGTCACGATCATGCTGACGAAACCGGCAATCGCCATCCACCAGATATGCCAGATCATGGCGAAGCCGAACACCAGACTGAACGCTGAGATAATCACGCCAGCTCCGGTGTTTTTCGGCATATTAATTTCTTCATAGCTGACCGGTTTTTTGTAGGCTTCACCGCGCTCTTTCTGTTCCCAGAAGGCATCGCGTTCCTGAACGTTCGGCACGATGGCGAAGTTATAGAACGGCGGCGGGGAAGAGGTTGCCCACTCCAGCGTGCGGCCACCCCACGGGTCACCGGTCAAATCGCGGTTTTGGTCGCGATCGCGGATACTGACATAGAACTGCATCAATTGGCACAGTACGCCGAGGCCAATCAGTGCAGCACCGACAGAGGCAACGACCAGTAGTGAGTGGAATTGCGGATCGATCTGTTGGCTGAGGCGACGGGTCATGCCCATAAAGCCCAGCACATACAGCGGCATAAAGGCGGTGAAGAAGCCGATAATCCAGAACCAGAACGCGCGTTTGCCCCAGGTTTCGTTCAGCGTGAAGCCAAACGCTTTCGGGAACCAGTAGGTAATACCGGCAAAAATACCAAACACCACGCCACCGATGATGACGTTATGGAAGTGCGCAATCAGGAACAGACTGTTGTGCAGCACAAAGTTGGCACCCGGCACTGCCAGCAGCACCCCCGGTCATCCCACCGATGGTAAAGGTGATGATAAAACCGGTGGTCCACAACATGGCGGGGTTCGGCCCTGATACATGGAGAACAGCCAGTTGAAGATTTTCACCCCGGTCGGGATGGAAATGATCATGGTGGCGATACCAAAGAAGGCGTTAACGTTCGCGCCAGACCCCATGGTGAAGAAGTGATGCAGCCAGACGATAAACGACAGTACGGTAATGGCGATGGTCGCCCACACCAGCGAGGTGTAACCGAACAGACGCTTCTTACAGAAGGTGGCAACCACTTCGGAGTAAACGCCGAAAATGGGCAGAACCAGAATGTACACCTCAGGATGGCCCCAGGCCCAGATGAGGTTGATGTACATCATCATATTGCCGCCCATATCGTTGGTAAAGAAATGGGTGCCCAGATAGCGATCCAGAGTCAGCAAGGCGATGGTTACGGTCAAAATCGGGAAGGCGGCGATGATCAGCACGTTGGTGCACAGTGCCGTCCAGGTAAAGACCGGCATTTTCATCAGCGTCATGCCCGGTGCGCGCATACGGATAATGGTTGCGAAGAAGTTGACGCCAGTCAGCGTAGTACCCAGACCGGAGATCTGTAGACTCCATATCCAGTAATCCACCCCTACGCCAGGACTGTACTCCTTGCCGGAAAGCGGCGGATAGGCCACCCAACCGGTTTGCGCAAATTCACCGATACCCAGCGACATGTTGATCAGGACAACCCCTACCACGAATAGCCAGAAGCTGAGCGAGTTAAGGAAAGGGAAGGCCACGTCGCGTGCGCCGATTTGCAGCGGCACCGCCAGGTTCATCAAACCGACCACAAACGGCGTTGCCACGAAGAAAATCATGATCACGCCGTGCGCGGTAAATATCTGATCGTAGTGGTGGGCATTAAGGAAGCCTGCCTCACCGGCAGACGCCAAGACCTGCTGACCACGCATCATGATGGCATCGGCAAAGCCACGAATCATCATGATAAACGCAACGATCATATACATGATGCCGATGCGTTTATGGTCTACCGAGGTAAACCATTCAGCCCACAGCCACTTCCATTTACCGAAATAAGTGATGGCCGCCAAAAGGGCGAGGCCGCCGACGATGATGCCGGCCACCGTAACCATAATAATGGGTTCATGATACGGAACCGCATCAAGCGTTAGTTTTCCGAACATCGTCTTATCCCTCGGCGCCTTGGTGCGAGGCGTGCTCGCTCATGTTCATATTGTCACCGTGTTGCATGCTGCCTTGCTGCGTTTCGCCTTCAGCGTGGTGATGCGCAGGCGCACCGCCGCTTTGCGTGAATTTGCGAATCAGGTTTTCAAACAGCTCAGGTTGCACGCTGGAGAAGTACTCTACCGGGTGGAATTCGCTGGGTTTGGCCAGAGTATTGAATTCCTCCGTGCTGTTCAGCGTTTTGCTGGAGGTACGCACGGTGGCAACCCACTGGTCGAATTCCTGCTGGCTTGGCGTGGCAATGGCAGTAAATTTCATGCCGGAGAAGCCTTTCCCGCTGTAACCACCAGAAATACCCTCATATTTACCCGGCTCGTTGGCGATAAAGTGCAGTTTAGTTTGCATGCCCGCCATCGCGTAAATCTGCCCACCCAGACGCGGAATGAAGAAAGAGTTCATTACGGTATCGGAGGTGATTTTGAAATTCACCGGCACATTGGTCGGGAACGCTAACTCGTTGACCGTGGCGATACCCAATTCCGGGTAAACAAACAGCCACTTCCAGTCGAGTGAAATCACTTCGACGTTAATCGGCTTGGCCTCGGAGACCAACGGCTTACACGGATCCAGTGAATGGGTGGTTTTCCAGGTAATGGTACCCAGAATAAGAATGATGATGATGGGAACTGTCCATACCACCGCTTCAATCTTGTTGGGGTGTGACCAGTTCGGGGTGTATTTCGCTTTGGTGTTGGAAGCGCGAAACTTCCAGGCAAAAGCGATGGTCATCACTATTACCGGAATAACCACGATCAACATCAACCCGAGTGCCGTCAGAATCAACGACCGTTGCTCCAACTCGACCTGTCCTTTGGGGTTCATCAATGCCATATCACAACCGCTCAGTAGTGCTGCGGCAGCGAATAAAGACAACATCCCAAAAATTTTATTGTATTTCCTGAGTCTCATCTAGCGACCTCAATAACAAGGGCTCTATTGTCATTTCATGCGAGCGGGCATTTTACGGTAAGGTTACTGCACTGTAGACATGATTAAGGTTATGTCAGCGCTTTGTTGCTGATTTTTGCCCTGAATGTCACAATTACCTTGTCGTTAGGAAAAAATTATTAAAAACAGTGAATTAAATTTTATTCCGTAGAGAAGTATGGATGGATAAAAAAAATTACAACCCGCCTGAAGAGGCATTTTCCATCGAACCAACATGATTGCCTCTCACACATTTTCCCAACAATTAAATAGCCAGAAAAAAAGTGAGCCAACGTAAAAAAATAACGTTGGCTGATAGCAGACTAGTGAAAAAAAATAATACGATGCGGTGATAACCACGCAGGTTTATCGCTATTTTCAGGCTTCAGATGACGGTGGGTTACGCAGCGATAAATAGTCGAGCACACTACCAAAAAGCGCCCCCGAAATGACAAAAATACCCTCTAGTATCAGAAGTTTATCATTGATTATTTCAACCGCATTGGCACCCAACGCGTGGGCGATGGTCAAGGTCAGCCAGATGAATAACAGCGCACACCCGGCGGCCAGTAGACGCAGCGCGAAGCGGTAATAGCGGGGATAGGTCATACGTACCATGAATGTGCCGGTACGCTGGGTGTACTCCAGGGTTTGTTTGCATACTAATAGTAGGACTAATCCCGGCACTGAGATTGCAATGGTAAATAAATAGAACCAGGCCCAACCATGGGTCTGTACAAACCAGCCTGCGATCGGGCCAACGTAGACGCGCCCCACGGCAGAAAGTGCGGAAAGCAGTGCAAACTGGGTAGCGGAAAACGACGTGTTGCACAAGGTCATCAGTAACGCCACGAACGCCGCTGTGCCCATCCCGCCGCACAGGTTTTCCAGAAAGATAACCCCTGCCATGCTAACCAGATGTTTGGTCGTGATCGCCAGCAGCCAGTAGCCTGCGTTAGAGACGGCCTGCAAGATGCTGAATAACAGCAGCGCACGGAACAAGGTCATACGTTGCATTAACAACCCGCCGTACAAGGCACCAATAATGGTGGCGAGTAACCCCAACGTTTTGTTGACCAGTCCGACGTCGCCGGCATTGAAACCTACGCCGCGAATCAGGAACGGGGTACTCAGGCTCATCGCAAAGGCGTCGCCCAAACTTATACAGCACGATCAGCAATAAAATCAGCCAGGCGTTATTGCGCGAAAAGAAGTCGCGCAGCGGGGCAAACATTGCCTGCTCAAGGGTGTGCGGTGCTGGAGCATCCAACACCGGTTCAGGCGCGCGCAAGGTAGCGATGATACCCGGCAGCAGCAGTGCCATCAGCACATAGGTGGCGTGCCAGCCGAGATAACGATCGGCCAGCCACAGCGCCAATCCACCAGAAACCAGCATGGCCAGACGGTAACCCAGTACGGAAATGGCCGCACCCGAGCCGCGCTGATCGGCGGGTAGCAGGTCCGTTTTGTAAGCGTCAAAAACGATATCCTGCGAGGCGGAAAAAAATGCCACCAAAACCGCAATCGCGGCTAACCACCACAGATGCTTGCCGGGGTCCAGCAGCGCCATTGAGGCAATCAACCCAATCAGCAACACTTGACAGACCAGCAGCCAGCCGCGGCGGCCGAGGAAGGGTGGGGTGTAACGGTCCATCATCGGTGCTCACATAAACTTGAAAACATAGGCTTGCCCCACCAGGGAGAAGAAACCGATGGTTTTCAAATTGACGTTAGCGACCGTCATCCATGCCTGCAACGTACCTGAGGTCAGCGCCAGCGGTAGTCCAGACGCAAAACCCAGTAGCAGTAGCGACAGCGAATACGGCTGACGAACAATGGTAAAAAAGCGATGTAGCATGGCAGATCCTTTCCTCTATCCCACAGAGCAGGATAGAGGAAAACAGCGTGGGAATTATCGGGTGTTAGCCTTAATGAAGCTGCTGACAATGGTGTCTTGTGCCATATCATTGATGACATTGCTCAATACCGTATTGACAGCGTTGGTGATTTTTTCGTTGGTCGCGGTCAAGGCGCCCTGAACGTTATAGGTTGAGCGGTAATTTTTGACCTGCTTGTTGCCATTGGCCGCCAGAGAGATGATCGAAATATCTGCACGTGCGGTGATATTATGACGCAGGTTGCCTTCTGAAACATCAGCATACAGCTGGTTCACCACGATTTGCAGCGCAACCGGGCCACCGGTTCCTATCATGTAACCGCGTGCAGACATCTGTTTTTCCAGCGCTTCTTGCAACAGGAAACGCAGGTCGCGTGAAGGGGTCAAAACGATCAGTTGCCCGTCGCGGTTGATTTTGGCCAATGCCTGATCGGCACGCTGATCGGCCCCGTTGATGCTGACAGTGACGCCCATCAGGGTTGGGTCTTGCGCTGGCACGTTAATTTTAGGAGAGACATCAAGCGTATTGCTTTGATTGGCGCATCCGGCGAGCATCAGCACGGCCAATACGGGAAAAAACAGTTTTTTTAACATTGTGCATTTTCTCAGTAATGATTAGGGTGGTTCGCTGGTAAAAAATTCCCGTTATCATACCATTGCCGGCAGCGGGTGAAAGGACGAATTCAGGGGAAATACTCTGGAAATGGCCATTTTTTCGGCGCGATGGGGTGAGATTTCGCGATCGCCGGATTGACCGATAGTGTGTTCACCTCATTTTGCTGCCATTGGAATATACTGTCTGGCAAGATCAACAAGCAACAAGGGACTATTTCATGCATGCCACCATTGAGGCGAAATTGCGCGCTGCTTTCGCCCCCACGCATCTGGATGTAATCAATGAAAGTTATCAACATCGCGTGCCTGCGCGCTCGCAAAGCCATTTTAAGGTGGTACTGGTGAGTGAAACCTTTACCGGACAGCGCACCATTGGCCGTCATCGCTCGGTTTATGCCACGCTGGCGACGGAATTGGAAAATGGCCTGCAGGCGCTGGCGCTGCATACTTACACGCCGCAAGAGTGGTCCGATGCGCAGGGCCAGGCCCCGAAATCACCTGCCTGTGGTGGTGCTGGTATTAACGCCTGATTGATGCCAACGACGCATAAAAAGAGACGCATAAGAGGTGACCGGCATCAAAGCGCGCTTATCTTGTCATAATAGTCTGCGCGCTTTTCTCGACTCACTCCCTCTATGCCGCTATAATGCCGCGTCTTATTTTCCGGAAATGTCATCGGGACGCTTCTGACGACAAGGAACAGGGTTCAGATACCAGCTGTTGCTGTCCCGGTTCTGTGGGGTTATATGTCCAAACCGACACCCATGCGTATATGGTTTTGGAGCTGACCGAGCACTGTGATTTTTTGAGGTAACAAGATGCAAGTTTCAGTTGAAACCACCCAAGGCCTTGGTCGCCGCGTAACAATTACCGTCACTGCTGATAGCATTGAAGAAGCGGTAAAAAAAGAGCTGGTTAACGTTGCTAAAAAAGCGCGCGTTGACGGTTTTCGTAAAGGCAAAGTGCCGATGAACGTTATCGCTCAACGTTATGGCGCTTCCGTGCGTCAAGACGTGTTGGGCGATCTGATGCAGCGTCATTTCGTTGACGCCATCATTAAAGAAAAAATCAATCCCGTTGGTGCACCGAACTATGTGCCGGGCGAATACAAGCTGAATGCCGATTTCACCTACGCGGTAGAGCTTGAAGTCTATCCGGAAGTAGAGCTGAAAGGCCTGGACACCATCGAAGTTGAAAAACCGCTGGTTGACGTGGTTGATGCTGACGTTGATGCCATGCTGGAAACGCTGCGTAAGCAACAAGCGACCTGGAAAGATACCGATGCTGCCGTTGGCGCAGAAGATCGCGTAACCGTGGACTTTACCGGCACTATCGACGGCGAAGTGTTTGACGGCGGTAAAGCGTCTGATTTCGTTCTGGCTATGGGCCAGGGCCGCATGATCCCAGACGTTGAAGAAGGTCTGGTAGGTCACAAAGCCGGTGAAGAGTTCACTATCGATGTGACCTTCCCAGAGGACTACCACGCTGAAAACCTGAAAGGGAAAGCAGCGCAGTTCGCTATCGTCCTGAAGAAAGTGGAAGAGCGTGAACTGCCGGAGCTGACCGCGGTATTTATCGCACGTTTCGGCGTGGCGGATGGTTCTGTTGAGGGTCTGCGCGCTGAAGTGCGTAAAAACATGGAGCGTGAGCTGAAAGGCGCAGTGCGTAACCGTATCAAGTCTCAGGTGATCGACGGTCTGGTGAAAGCCAATGACATCGACGTTCCTGCTGCGCTGATCGACGGGGAAATTGACGTTCTGCGTCAACAAGCGGCACAACGCTTTGGTGGCAACGCCAAGCAAGCGGCTGAACTGCCGCGTGAACTGTTTGAAGAGCAAGCTAAACGTCGTGTTGTCGTGGGTCTGCTGCTGGGCGAAGTGATCAGCACCAACGAACTGAAAGCGGACGATGATCGCGTTAACGCGCTGATCGAAGAGATAGCTTCTGCCTACGAAGATCCGCAGGAAGTGGTTGCTTACTACAGCAAAAACAAAGAGCTGATGAACAACATGCGCAACGTTGCTCTGGAAGAGCAAGCAGTTGAAGTGGTGTTGTCTAAGGCGAAAGTGGTCGAGAAAGCCGGCAGCTTCAACGATCTGATGAACCAGCCTGCTACGGCGTAATTCGCTGTCTGGCTTCGGTCGGTTATCTTTGCCAAAAAAAGCCCGCGCCTCTGGCGTGGGCTTTTTGTTATCACTGATTTACGTTTGAAAAGACCTATCGCCACGGATGCGCCAGATTGCACTATGATAAAACTGTGTGGGTGTGGCATTGAAACGTTTCGCGAGTGATAAAATCCGCATTGTCTCTTGGGCGTGCAACATATTATTTTCTATGCAAAACGGGGTTTGCTATGCAAGTCATTGTAAATGTGGTGGGCACTATACCCCTTTAATCTAAAATAAAGGATAGTGTAAGCTTGAAATAGCGTGCAATGCCCCAACTAGAAGAAACAGAGGCGCGTGGTCATGGATTTTGGCGAGTCGGTGTCGTTCTTAAGGGATACGTCTAGGTGACCGTGATAGTCAACCGCCGTTATCTCAAGTAGAATCTGATACATGGCACCAAAAGCATTTTATCGAGGAGAGGTGAATGTTATACAGTGGCGAACAAGAAAAATTAGCACCCCAAATGGCTTTGGTGCCGATGGTGGTAGAACAGACTTCGCGCGGGGAACGTTCTTACGATATTTTTTCCCGACTGCTTAAAGAACGCATCATCTTCCTGACGGGTCAGGTGGAAGATCACATCGCCAACCTGATCGTTGCTCAGATGCTTTTCCTGGAAGCCGAAAATCCGGAAAAAGATATTTATCTGTACATCAACTCTCCGGGTGGCGTGATTACCGCAGGGATGTCGATTTACGACACCATGAAATTCATTAAACCGGATGTCAGCACCATCTGTATGGGACAAGCCTGTTCTATGGGGGCTTTCCTGCTCACTGCCGGTGCCAAGGGCAAGCGTTTCTGCCTGCCGAATTCGCGCGTGATGATTCACCAACCGCTGGGGGGATTCCAGGGGCAGGCAACGGATATCGAAATCCATGCGCGTGAAATACTGAAAGTGAAGCAACGTATGAATGAGCTGATGGCTGAACATACGGGCAAACCTCTCGAAGTGATAGATAGTGACACTGAGCGTGACTGTTTCCTCTCTGCCCATGAAGCAGTAGAGTATGGATTGGTTGACGCCGTGATGACACACCGCGAATAACGCCGCCGGCCATAGCGTACCTGTGGTTCACGAATTCGCGCTTGCGCGTGATTCAGGTTGAAGTGATATCGCTGTTGGGCCTGCGGGCAAGAGATAAAAGAAGAGGTTTACTGATGACAGACAAGCGCAAAGACGGTTCAGGGAAGTTGCTGTACTGTTCTTTCTGCGGCAAAAGCCAGCATGAGGTGCGTAAGCTGATTGCCGGGCCGTCAGTGTATATCTGCGATGAATGTGTCGATCTGTGCAATGACATCATTCGCGAAGAGATCAAGGAAGTGGCTCCGCATCGTGAACGCAGTGCGTTACCCACGCCCCATGAAATTCGCCGTCACTTGGATGATTATGTGATTGGTCAGGAGCAGGCGAAAAAGGTTCTGGCGGTTGCGGTTTACAATCACTACAAGCGCTTGCGTAATGGCGACAGTAGCAACGGCATCGAACTGGGCAAGAGTAACATTCTGCTGATTGGCCCGACAGGGAGCGGTAAAACCCTGTTGGCTGAAACGCTGGCCCGTTTCCTGGATGTGCCTTTCACCATGGCGGATGCCACCACGCTGACCGAAGCGGGTTACGTGGGTGAAGATGTGGAAAATATCATCCAGAAGTTGCTGCAAAAATGCGATTACGACGTACAGAAAGCCCAGCGCGGCATTGTGTACATCGACGAAATTGACAAGATTTCACGTAAGTCCGATAACCCCTCCATCACCCGAGACGTGTCGGGCGAAGGCGTGCAGCAGGCTCTGCTGAAATTGATTGAAGGCACCATCGCTGCGGTACCGCCGCAAGGTGGGCGCAAGCACCCGCAACAGGAGTTTTTGCAGGTTGATACCTCCAAGATCCTGTTCATCTGCGGTGGGGCATTTGCTGGTTTGGATAAAGTGATCGAGCAGCGTGTTGATACTGGCCGCGGTATTGGTTTTGCCGCAACGGTGAAGTGCACGGCGCAAAAGGCTACCGAAGGCGAATTGCTGGGCCAGGTAGAACCGGGCGATTTGATCAAGTTCGGCCTGATCCCTGAATTTATTGGCCGTTTACCGGTGGTCGCGACGCTGAGAGAGCTGAGCGAAGATGCGCTGATCCAGATCTTGCGCAAACCGAAAAACGCGCTGACCAAACAGTATCAGGCGCTGTTCAATCTTGAAGGGGTTGAGCTGGAATTCCGTGAAGAAGCGTTAACGGCGATTGCCAAGAAAGCCATGGCGCGTAAAACCGGTGCACGCGGTTTGCGCTCCATCGTGGAAGCGGCGCTGTTGGACACCATGTACGACCTGCCCTCCATGGAGAGCGTCGATAAGGTGGTGATTGATGAGTCGGTGATTGCCGGTCAATCAGAGCCCATGCTGATCTACGGCAAACCTGAAGCGCAGCAGGCGTCTGGCGAATAAATCGTCAATTGCGCGCCTGACAAACGTACCTAAAGGGTCGTTGTCACCAGTCTGAAATGGGAGATTTTATCTCCCATTTTTTTCGCATGTTCTGGTCGTTGAATGTCGGATATTTATCCCCATATACTCCAATACTTGTTGGCGAAACCCGTGACATCCGCGTTTCACGAGATTCCTTTAACCTGGCGGAAACGAAACTAAGAGAGAGCTCTATGAACCCTGAGCGTTCCGAACGCATTGAAATCCCCGTATTGCCGTTGCGCGATGTGGTGGTTTATCCGCACATGGTCATTCCGTTGTTTGTTGGCCGGGAGAAATCGATTCGTTGCCTTGAAGCCGCGATGGATCACGATAAAAAGATCATGTTGGTGGCACAAAAAGAGGCTTCAACGGATGAACCCAGTATTAACGATCTTTTCTCGGTAGGAACGGTCGCCTCCATTCTGCAAATGCTGAAACTGCCGGACGGCACGGTCAAAGTGCTGGTCGAAGGGTTGCAGCGTGCGCGTATCACCACGCTGTCTGACGGTGGTGAACATTTTGCTGCCCAGGCGGAATATCTCTCGTCGCCGGCGATTGAAGAGCGCGAGCAGGAAGTCCTGATGCGCACGGCGGTCAATCAGTTCGAGGGATACATCAAACTGAACAAGAAAATCCCGCCGGAAGTGTTGACCTCGCTGAACAGCATTGAAGATGCAGCACGTCTGGCGGATACCATTGCCGCTCACATGCCGCTGAAACTGGCTGACAAACAGTCCGTGCTGGAAATGTCTGATATTACGGAACGCCTCGAATATCTGATGGCGATGATGGAATCGGAAATCGACCTGTTGCAGGTGGAAAAACGTATTCGCAGTCGCGTGAAAAAGCAGATGGAGAAAAGCCAGCGCGAGTACTACCTCAACGAGCAGATGAAAGCGATTCAGAAAGAGCTCGGTGAGATGGACGATGCGCCAGACGAACATGAAGCGCTGAAACGCAAGATTGAAGCGGCCAAGATGCCGAAAGAAGCGCGGGAAAAAGCCGAAGCAGAACTGCAAAAACTTAAGATGATGTCACCGATGTCCGCTGAGGCGACAGTGGTGCGCAGCTACATCGACTGGATGGTTAAGGTGCCGTGGAATGCGCGCAGCAAGGTGAAAAAAAACCTGGTGAAAGCGCAGGAAACTCTGGATACCGACCACTACGGTCTGGATCGTGTCAAAGAGCGTATTCTTGAATATCTCGCGGTACAAAGCCGTGTCAGAAAAATTAAAGGGCCGATTCTGTGCCTGGTCGGGCCGCCGGGGGTGGGGAAAACCTCACTGGGGCAGTCCATCGCCAAGTCAACGGGGCGTGAGTATGTGCGTATGGCGCTCGGCGGCGTACGTGATGAAGCGGAAATTCGCGGTCACCGTCGTACTTACATCGGCTCACTGCCGGGCAAACTGATCCAGAAGATGGCCAAGGTCGGGGTAAAAAACCCGCTGTTCCTGTTGGATGAGATCGACAAGATGTCGTCTGACATGCGTGGCGATCCGGCGTCGGCACTGCTTGAAGTATTGGATCCCGAGCAGAACGTCACCTTCAACGACCACTATCTGGAAGTGGATTACGATCTGTCCGATGTGATGTTTGTTGCGACCTCTAACTCGATGAACATTCCTGCGCCGTTGCTGGACCGTATGGAAGTGATTCGCCTGTCTAGCTACACCGAGGATGAGAAGCTCAATATTGCCAAGCGCCATTTGCTGCCGAAGCAGATTGAACGCAACGCACTGAAGAAAGGTGAATTGACCGTTGATGACAGCGCTATCTCCGGAATCATCCGTTACTACACGCGTGAAGCTGGCGTGCGCAGTCTGGAACGCGAAATCTCCAAACTGTGCCGTAAAGCGGTAAAAACGCTGCTGATGGATAAAACCGTTAAGCATATTGAAATTACGGGCGATAACCTTAAAGATTTCCTTGGCGTTCAGCGCTTTGACTACGGCCGTGCGGATGAAGAAAACCGCATTGGGCAGGTCACTGGGTTGGCCTGGACGGAAGTGGGCGGTGATTTGCTGACCATTGAAACCGCGTGCGTGCCGGGCAAGGGGAAATTGACCTATACCGGTTCACTCGGGGAAGTGATGCAGGAGTCTATCCAGGCGGCGCTCACCGTGGTGCGTGCCCGTGCTGAACGACTGGGTATCAATGCCGATTTCCATGAAAAACGTGATATCCACGTGCATGTGCCGGAAGGGGCAACGCCCAAAGATGGCCCAAGCGCCGGGATCGCCATGTGTAACGCGCTGGTTTCCTGCTTGACGGGTAACCCGGTGCGTGCCGATGTCGCGATGACCGGGGAAATCACGCTGCGGGGCTTGGTATTGCCGATCGGGGGCTTGAAAGAGAAACTGTTGGCAGCCCATCGCGGTGGCATTAAGACGGTATTGATTCCTGACGAAAACAAACGCGATTTGGAAGAGATTCCGCCGAATGTGATTGCGGACCTGGAGATTCACCCGGTCAAACGTATCGAGGAAGTGCTTGCGTTAGCGTTACAAAACCCGCCAGACGGTATTCAGCCGGAGCCTGTCAAGGCCAAGCGAGCGCCTGCCAAGGCGAAAGCGGTGCCCGCCAAGGCCGCGAAAGAGTGACCTATTGCAAAAAACCTTGAGAAAAATCACGCTGGCAGCAGAAATGGCGCTTGCCAGCGTTTTTTTGTACCGCTAAGTTATGGCACTGTTAGTCTTAGCCAGTACGCTGTGCTAAGGTTTGACAGGATTGAAAAAAGCTACGTGTCGCGTTTTGGGATATTCAGCGTGACAACAGGATTTCAGAGGGGATGAGAGAGTGAACAAGTCACAATTGATCGACAAAATTGCCGCAGATGCTGATATTTCCAAAGCGGCAGCAGGGCGTGTGTTAGATGCAATTATTGGTTCTGTTACCGATTCTCTGAAAGCAGGGGATGACGTTGCACTGGTAGGATTTGGAACGTTCTCTGTGCGTGAGCGTGCAGCTCGCACTGGGCGCAATCCACAAACGGGCAAGGAAATCAGCATTCCAGCAGCAAAAGTACCGGGCTTCCGTGCCGGTAAATCGCTGAAAGACGCCGTTAACTGATTATCTCGTCACAGGTTTGTGCTGTAATCCGAGTACGTTACCAAACATTACCTGACGCCACGGTGTCGGTAAGGTAAGATAAGGGGCGCATCATTTTATGATGTGCCTTTTTTATGACGGGCGAACACTGCCCATCACCCTGCGGGGCGTCACATTGCGGCGTAACGTCTTTCCCACTCATCTCTCTGGCAGTTTATGTTCTGGCATTAAGGTTCGCCAGACGCGCAGGGAAGCTTGGTTTTAGCCAACGCAGGGCGTGTTATCCATACTACAGCGGAGTGTTGTCACATTATGATGGACAATTTACGCGCGGCTGCTAATAACGTCGTGCTGAAAATTATTCTGGGCTTGATCGTCGCCTCCTTCGTATTGACGGGCGTGGGTGATTACCTTATCGGCGGTTCTAACGATTACGCCGCCAAAGTCAACGGGCAGGAAATCGGTCGTGCGCAGTTTGAACAAGCGGTGCAAAACGAGCGTAGCCGCATGCAGGAACAGTTGGGAGAAAACTTTTCCGTGCTGGCAGGCAATGACGGTTATATGCAGCAGATGCGTCAGCAGGTGCTCTCACAACTGATCGATGAAGCGCTGATTGACCAGTATGCCTGTAAGCTCGGGCTCAACATCAGCGATGCCCAGATCAAACAGGCCATATTTGCTGTTCCCGCTTTCCAGACCAACAACCAGTTCGATAACGAAAAGTATCTGGATCAGGTACGCAGTTTGGGCCTGACACCGGATCGCTACGCGGAATTGCTGCGTAAACAACTGGTCGCGCAGCAACTGATTCAGGGGCTGGGCGCGACGCAATTTTCGCTGCCAAAAGAGATCGACAGTCTGGTGGCGCAGGCCGCACAGGATCGTGTGGTGAGAACGGCAACGATTGACGTGGCGGCCATTGCCAAAACGCTGAACGTCACGGATGAAGAGATCAAGGGCTATTACGACAGCAATAAGAGCCGTTTTATCGACCCGGAAGCTTTCAAAGTCAGCTATCTGTTGCTGGATGCCGCACGCGTTATGGACAGTGTGAAAATCACTGATGCTGATATCGCGGCGTTTTACGAGAAGAATAAGCAAGAGTTTACCCGACCTGAGCGCAAGCGCTTTAGCGTGATTCAACTGAAAACCGAGGCGGACGCCCGTGCCGTGTTGGATGAACTGAAAAACGGTGCCGATTTTGCCGCGCTGGCAAAAGAAAAATCGCAGGATGTGGTATCGCGTCGTAACGGTGGCGATCTGGGTTGGATGGATGCCAATGCCACGGTCGATGAATTGCAGCAGGCAAAACTGACCGAAAAAGGCCAACTCTCCGAGCCGGTAAAATCCTCTGTGGGTTACCTGATCGTGCGTCTGGATGACATTCAGGCCGCGCAGGTTAAACCGTTGAGTGCGGTGCGCGATGACATTTCGGTCAGAGCAAAACGTGAAAAAGCGCTGGATGAATTCTTTGCCCTGCAACGTAAAGTCAGCGAAGCGGCAAGCAATGACAATGAGTCGCTAGCATCGGCGGAAGAGGCTACGGGGCAAAAAGCCACTGAGACGGCCTGGTTTAGTCACGATCAAGTGCCTGCTGAGTTGAACTTCCCGCAGGTGACGCAGGCTATTTTCGGCGGCACCCTGTTAGGCGATAACGGTGCACCGGGAAGCAACTCCGATGTGATCGGTGTTGATGGCGATCGTGCGATCGTGATGCGTATCACCGATCACCGTGCAGAAACGCCGTGTCCTCTGGATCAGGTGCGTGACGAGATTGTACAGGTGCTGAAAGTGCAGAAAGTGCAGCAGCAGGCTAACCTACAGGCTGAAAAAATTGTGGTTGACCTGAAACAAGGCAAAGAGGACTCGCTGAAAACAGCCAACCTCAGCTTTGGCGAGCCAGAGACCCTGTCCTCCGTTTCTCAGGGCAATGTGTTGGCAGAAAGCGTGTTTGCCTTGCCTGTGCCGCAAAAGGACAAGGTGAGCTACGGTGTTGCACGCGATCAGGCGGGCAATGTGGTGCTGGTTGCGCTGGACAGCGTTAAACCCCACACCATCACTGATGAGCAAAAAGCACAGTTTTCCAGCCAGGTTGAGCAGAGCGCAGTGACAACGCTGTTTGATACCCTGGTTTCCAGCCTGCGCACCGAAGCGACCATCAAATTAGGTGCCGCCGCTCAGGAGCAGCAACCGCAGTAAGCGCAGCCAACGCATCTGCAACTTGAAGTATGAAGGGTATATGCATTAATTTGTAATCCGCTGTAATAACAAAAGGCTGCTGACGCGGCCTTTTCCACATTTAAACACTGTGGTTTGTGCGATCTCCCTTATTTCGGCACCCTGTACCTGCCAATTAATCAATAGGGAGATACCGTATGAAAAAGAAAGGAATGTCTGCGCTGTGTTTGTGTCTGGCCCTGGGGTTATCCGCTTTTACGAGCGGGGCTCTGGCGAAAACGGGAGATGAGGCAACAAACGGTGGTGCCTCATCGCCAACGTCACAGGCAATAGAGTCGACGCAGGAAACGGTGAATATCAATACGGCGACCGTGCAGCAATTGACCCAGCTACAAGGGATAGGGGCGCGCAGAGCGGAGGCGATAGTTCAATATCGCGATGAGAATGGTCCTTTTACCGACATTGCACAGTTGCAGGAAGTGCCCGGCATCGGGCCGACGCTGATTGAGAATAACCGGGCCCGCCTCGTGTTGTAAGCGTCAGATACGTTGTGATCCTGCTCTCTGATGCCATGCCTGCACGGCAGTGAGGTTATTCACTGCCGTTATTTTCTGCTAACCTTACCAGTAGGTCCAACCAGTTCGTGGCGTTAATCTGTTGAGGAGTGGTTACGTGGTGCATACCTTTATTACCGTTCGCGGCTTTCACATCGATGCCTATCAGCATGTCAATAACGCACGCTATCTGGAGTTTATGGAGGAGGCGCGTTGGCAATGGCTGGAGAATTTGCCCGCTTTCCAGTGGATGCAACAGCACGGCATTGCGTTTATCGTGGTCAATATCAACATCAATTATCGTACCCCAGCGGTATTAGGGGACGTGTTGCGTATCGAAAGTGCGTTGTTGCACCTGAATGCCAAAAGTGGGGTGATTAGCCAAAAGATGGTGCGTACTACGCATGAGGCTGCGGTGGCCGATGCTACCTTAACCTTTTTCTGTATCGATCTGACGACGCAAAAGGCATTGCCGCTGGAAGGCGAGCTGTTGTTGCATTTGCAGGCGTTTATGCAGCCACCATCATCCGATGATTCAGCGCTAGCCTAGTGAGTGCGGCGGGGGAGAGGCGAGCCTGCTCACCCCGCTATCCGGTTGACCTTATTGCAAACTGGTTTTGCGTTGCATTGACGCCATCACGCCGACGCGATCCTGTTGATACTGCGCTAAGAAATTTGCTCGCAAATGACAGGCTGCACAGTGGCCGCAACCGTCGCCTTGAATCCCGTTGTAGCAGGTCAGCGTCTGGTTGCGTACTGTATCCAGATGGTGGTAATGGTCAGCCAACGCCCAGGTTTCCGCCTTGTTGAGCCACATGAGCGGCGTAACAAACTGAATATCACGGGCGATGCCGAGCACGATAGCGTGATTCAGGGCTTTGACAAACTCATCGCGGCAGTCAGGGTAGCCCGAAAAGTCGGTCTCACAGACGCCAGTGATCACCGCTTCAGCGCCGACCTGATAGGCGTAAATGGCTGCCAGCGTAAGAAACAGAATATTGCGTCCGGGCACGAATGTACTCGGAATACCGGACGCAGAGGCGTCGTAATCGGGTACGGCAATATTGTCGCGCGTCAGGCTACTGACAGCCAATTCATTGAGTAAACCGACATCCAGCACTTTGTGTGCTTTGGCACCCAATTGGTTTGCAAGCGCGCGCGCAATATCGATTTCCGCACGGTGGCGCTGACCGTAGTCGAATGTGACACAGTGCACTTCATCATACAGGCTGAGTGCCTGAATCAGACAGGTGGTGGAATCCTGCCCGCCGCTAAAAACGACAACCGCGCGTTTTGTCATTGCTCTACCTTTGATGCTCAAGGGCGATATGCCCAGTGTGCCATAAGAGGTACATGCTATAGCAAAAACGCGTCGTTTTCAGCGTTAACTCGTTATCAGGCTAAAATCAGCTCTCGTTGATTCTGTGGTTGCCCCGCGTTCAGTTGCGCCAGATACGGGCTGATATCGCCGATGTTTTGCACTACCCATTCGGCATTGTAATAGGTATCCAGATAACGCTCCCCGCTGTCACACAGCAAGGTGACAATCGCCCCTTGTTGATCCTGCCCACGCATTTGGTTAGCCAGTTGCAACATGCTCCAGACGTTAGTGCCAGTGGATGCGCCGACCTTGCGTCCCAGAATACTCTCCAGCCAATACAGTGTGGCAATGCTGGCTGCATCCGGCACCTGCATCATGCTGTCGATCACGTCAGGAATAAAAGAGGGTTCTGCGCGTGGGCGATCAATTCCCTCAATTTTACTGCCACAGTGTCCCGTCAGGGTGCGGTCGCGTTGATGATAGTAATCAAAAAACGCCGAGTTCTGCGGATCGACCACCATCAACTGTGAGTCGATACCCTGATAGCGAATATAGCGACCTAAGGTGGCAGAAGTGCCGTCAGTACCCGCACTCATCACTATGTAATCGGGAACCGGATAGGGTTCACGCGCCATCTGGCGGAAAATATTGTCAGCAATATTGTTATTGCCGCGCCAATCGGTAGCGCGTTCGGCGTAGGTAAACTGATCCATATAGTGTCCGCTCAGTTCACGAGTCAGTTGCTCCGATTCCGCATAAATCTGGCTGGATTGCTCAACGAAGTGGCAGTGTCCACCGTAGGTAGAAGGCAATCTGCTCCACTTTGCGTTTGGCTGTGCAACTGGGCATAACGGCAATAAAAGGCAGGCCCAACAGACGAGCAAAATAGGCTTCCGAGATGGCGGTGCTGCCGGAAGACGCTTCAATAATGGGGGTACCTTCTTTAATCCAGCCGTTGCATAAGCCATAAAGAAATAGCGACCGTGCCAGACGATGTTTCAGGCTGCCGCTTGGGTGCGTGCTTTCATCTTTGAGATAGAAGTAAATCCCTGGATAGTGCGGTAATGTCAGGCGAATCAGATGGGTATCGGCTGAACGCTGAAAATCCGCTTCTATAGCGCTAATGGCCTGTTTCACCTATGCCGTTGTCATGATATTGCTCTCTTTGCCTGCTTTGCATTTATAGTGATAACCTATCTGGTTTTGTGGAAAAAAGGATTGTTTTTTTAACTTCAATTGATGGTTGAAGGAGTTTTTTTCTTTTTTATTTCTTTATTGGGGATTTATTTTCTTCTGTTTTGGTTTTTTATGGAAATTAGTCTGTTTTACGGCTCTGGCGAAGGATGATAAACGGAAAAACAGCCGGTTTTTCCGTACTTTAATTGCCTTTTCATTCTGTTGCGCGTGAAATAGGGGAAAAATGATTCTGGAATGCCGCTATGCTGGATAAAATCGATCGTGCGCTGCTTAACCTGTTGCAACACGACTGCACCTTGTCGTTGCAAACGCTGGCCGATGCGGTGCATTTGACATCGACCCCCTGCTGGAAACGTCTAAAACGTCTGGAAGAAGAAGGCTATATCCGTGCTCGCGTTGCGCTGCTGGATAACGAACGTCTGGGGCTTGGGTTGACGGCTTTTGTGTTATTAAAAACGCAGCAACACAACAGTGCCTGGTATGAAAAATTTTCCCAGGTAGTGTCGGATATGCCCGAAGTCTTGTCATTTTATCGCATGGCGGGAGAGTACGATTACCTGATGCAGGTTCAGGTCGCTGACATGAAAAGCTATGATAATTTTTACAAACGTCTGGTCAGCGGCATTCCTGGCCTGATTGATGTGAGCTCCAGCTTTGCCATGGAGCGGATAAAGCACACCACTGCACTCCCGATCGTGCCATGATGGATCTCCTCTCTGAGATTCTGCCTTCGGGCCAGTGCGAGCGCTGTTCAAAACGTTAAGGTTTTGTCCTGCAACCCGAATTATTTCGGGTATAAATGATGACGCGCATAAGCTTTCTGTATAATAACCTTGTGATGTTTCGCAGCCCTTTCTGAAAAATGGAATAACAACAGCGTGCGACTTTTTGCTCAATTGGCCTGGTATTTTCGTCGAGAATGGCGGCGATACCTCGGGGCCGTGGTTCTTCTTATTATTATCGCCATCCTGCAACTGCTGCCACCCAAGCTGGTTGGGGTGATTGTGGATGGCGTTACGCATGATGTGATGCCCGCGGCGACGGTGATGAAATGGATCGGCGTGATGCTGCTGATCGCGGTTATGGTTTATCTGTTGCGCTATGTGTGGCGCATCTTTTTGTTTGGCGCTTCATACCAGCTGCTGTGGAGTTGCGCGACGATTTCTACTGCCAGTTGAGCCGCCAGCATCCTGCCTTTTATCTGCGCCATCGCACCGGCGATCTGATTGCCCGAGCAACCAACGATGTCGATCGTGTGGTGTTTGCTGCTGGTGAAGGCGTGTTGACGCTGGTGGATTTCATGGTAATGGGATGCGCAGTGTTGGTTGTGATGAGTACCCAAATCAGCTGGCAGCTTAAGCTGTTGGCGCTGTTGCCGATGCCCATCATGGCGTTAGTGATCAAACACTATGGTACGCAGTTGCATCAGCGTTTTAAGGGCGCACAGGCGGCGTTCTCTTCGCTTAACGATCAGGCGCAAGAAAGCCTTACCAGCATTCGCATGATTAAGGCCTTTGGGTTGGAGGATTATCAGTCCAGCCGGTTCGCGGCAGTGGCTGAGGATGCGGGGCAAAAAAACATGCACGTGGCCCGGGTAGATGCGGGTTTTGATCCAACGATTTATATCGCTGTCGGTTTCTCGCATTTGCTTGCCGTTGGCGGCGGCAGTTGGATGATTATTCAGGGGACGTTGACGTTAGGGCAACTGACCAGTTTTGTGATGTATCTGGGCCTGATGATTTGGCCGATGCTGGCACTGGCGTGGATGTTTAACATCGTGGAGCGCGAGAGTGCAGCTTACGGGCATATTCGCCAACTGTTGATGAAGTACCGGTGGTGGCAGACGGCGATGCATTTCTGCCTCAGGGCCGCGGTAGCCTTGATGTTGATATTCGCGCCTTTGCTTATCCGCAACAATCGCGCCCGGTACTCGACCGGGTGGCGTTCTCGCTCGCACCGGGCAACATGCTGGGACTGTGTGGCCCCACCGGTTCCGGTAAAAGCACGCTGTTGGCCTTGATCCTGCGCCATTACGATTTCGATGACGGCGAGATTCGCTTTCATGGTCTCCCGCTTGCGACGCTGAAGCTGGATAGCCTGCGCCAACGTTTCGCGGTGGTCGGCCAAACGTCATTTTTGTTCTCCGACACCGTGGCGAACAATATTGCACTCGGGAACCCCAGCGCCACGCTGGCGCAGATTCAACATGCTGCGCGTCTGGCCAGCGTCCATGACGACATTACGCGCTTACCGTAAGGTTATGAAACCCAAGTGGGGGAACGCGGCGTGATGCTCTCTGGTGGACAAAAACAGCGTATTGCCATTGCGCGCGCGCTGCTGTTGGACGCGGAGATATTGGTTCTTGATGATGCGCTGTCGGAGGTTGATGGGCGCACTGAGCACCATATTTTGCAAAACCTGAAACGTTGGGGAGAGAAACGTACCCTGATTATCAGCGCCCACCGGCTTTCAGCACTCACTGAAGCCGACGAAATTCTGGTTTTACAGCAGGGTAGCGTGTCGCAGCGCGGTAGCCACGGCGCATTAGCGTCGCAAGTCGGATGGTATCGCGACATGTTTCGCTATCAGCAGTTAGAGGCGGCGCTGGATGAAGAGCCGGTCAAGGGAGAGATGACAATTGACTAACGCAAAGCGGTTATGGCCGACGTTGAAGCGGCTATTGGCGTATGGTTCCCCCTGGCGGAAATCCCTGATGTTGGGCGTGGTGATGCTCTGGGTGGCGGCCGCTGCTGAGGTGGCTGGGCGCGCACTGGTAAGCTATTTCATCGATAACCTGGTGGCAAAAGGCAATGTTCCTCTGGCACTGGCAGGAGGCTTGGCGGCGGTCTATATCCTGCTGCAATTGTCCGCCGCACTATTGCATTACGTGCAATCGCTGTTGTTCAACCGCATTGCGGTAGGGGTGGTGCAACAATTGCGTATTGATGTGATGGATGCTGCGTTGCGTCAACCGCTGAGTACCTTTGATACACAGCCGGTGGGACAACTGATTTCTCGCGTTACCAACGATACCGAGGTGGTGCGCGATCTGTATGTCACCGTGGTTTCCACCGTGCTGCGCAGCATGGCGCTGATCGGTGCCATGCTGGTAGCCATGTTCACACTCGATTGGCGCATGGCGCTGATTGCCGTGATGATCTCCCCGCAGAGGCTATTGTGATGGCGGTCTATCAGCATTTCAGTACGCCGATTGTGCGGCGTCTGCGCCGTTATCTGGCAGATATTAACGATGGTTTTAATGAAGCTATCTCGGGGATGGCTGTGATCCAGAAATTTCGCCAACAGTCACGGTTTGGTGAGAAACTGGGTGCTTCAAGTCGCGTGCATTTTCAGGCGCGGATGCAGACGCTGCGTCTGCTATTGAGCCTGTTTTCCGCCATGGTGCTGTGTGGGCTGTTGATTCAGTTTGGTTTTAGCTCGGTGGGAACGGTAGGCGCTGGCGTGCTCTATGCCTTTATCAGCTATCTGGGGCGTCTTAACGAGCCGCTGATTGCGCTGACCACCCAGCATTCCATGTTGCAGCAGGCGGTGGTTGCCGGTGAGCGTATCTTTGAACTGATGGATGCGGTGCAGCAGTCCTACGGTGATGATTCGCGCCCGTTAGCGGCGGGCAGCATCGAGATGGACAACGTTTCTTTTTCCTACCGGGATAATCAGCGCGTCCTGGACCATATCAGCGTGCAGGTGCCGGCGCGCGGCTTTGTGGCGATGGTGGGGCACACCGGTAGCGGCAAGAGTACGTTAGCGAGTTTGCTGATGGGGTATTATCAGCCGGATGAAGGGGAGATTCGGTTGGATGACCGTCCGCTGACGTCGCTATCCCATCAGGCATTACGACAAAATGTCGCAATGGTGCAACAAGACCCCATGGTACTGGCGGATTCACTTTATGCCAACGTTACGCTGGGGCGTGATATTCCTGAAGATGAAGTGTGGCACGTGCTGGAGATTGTACAACTCACTGCGCTGGCAACGGCACTGCCCAAAGGCATACATAGCACCATTGGCGAGCAAGGCAATACGCTTTCTGTGGGACAGAAGCAGCTTCTTTCTCTGGCCCGTGTGTTGGTGAAACCGCCCAAAATACTGATTCTCGACGAGGCGGCGGCCAACATTGATTCCGGTACCGAGCAAGCGGTTCAGCGCGCATTGCGTCTTATCCGTCGCCACACCACGTTGGTGGTGATTGCGCATCGTCTTTCCACTGTGGTCGAGGCTGATAACATACTGGTGCTACATCATGGTGAAACGGTGGAGCAGGGTACGCACGAGCAATTATTGCAACGTCGCGGGCGTTACTACCAGATGTATCAACTGCAACTGGCTGCCAGCGAGGATGAACCCGTTTCCGCCATCTGACCTAAGGCATACTGCCTGTTGTGCTGGCTTTTTATCCTCGCACCATCAACAGGCAGATGATTTTCATTTTTCCGTCCTATGCACCGCAATTACGCGCAATGCACCAAATTGATGCATTACGTGTGCGCAACATCACATCTTTATCCTTTCCTTTTACTTCTCCAGGCAGGTTCCACGTTATTTCCCTGTGCAATTATCGGTTCCTATCATTTATGGCACAGCCTTTGCTTTATCCCAGTCGTGAAGGTTATTCGAAATGGTGGCGGGCGTAAGTCTGAACTTAATTGGTAAGGGGAAGATAATAAAACTGGTTACTGTGGTGATAAAACCATTCAAGCTGGAAGATGTGTGAGAAGCCTTATCTTCTGTCGGCATCCAGGGGCTCACCGTCACTTAGGTAAAGGGATTTGGACGCCAGAAAGGCCATGCTGAGCTGTATCGCGGCGCTGAATATAGCGTCAACTTTTTGCCGAAAGTGAAAATTGATATTGCCATCGCTGACGATCAGGTTGATGAAATCGTTGATGTGATTAGTAAAGCGGCTTACACCGGTAAAATTGGCGACGGTAAGATTTTTGTTGCTGAACTGCAACGCGTTATCCGTATTCGTACGGGCGAAACTGACGACGCCGCACTGTAATGCTCGCTGACGAAAAATTGGGATGGATGAAAATACGTGTCTCTTCATTATTAGGCCTTGCCGCCGCAGCGTTACTTCCGTCGCTGGCAATGGCCGCTGATACACCGGCAATCGATAAAGCGGACAACGCTTTTATGATGATTTGTACCGCGCTGGTACTGTTCATGACGCTGCCCGGCATTGCGCTGTTCTAAGGCGGCCTGATTCGCTCTAAAAACGTGCTCTCCATGCTGACGCAGGTTACCGTAACGTTAGCTATGGTGTGTGCTGTGGGTTATCTACGGTTACAGCATGGCTTTTGCGACCGGTAATGCCTTCTTTGGCGGCCTGGATATGTTCATGCTTAAAGGCATTGAGCTGACATCACAATCCGGTACGATTTATCAACTGATTCACGTCGCTTTCCAGGTTTCCTTCGCGTGCATTACTGTCGCGCTGGTGGTGGGGGCGATTGCTGAACGTATCCGTTTCTCTGCGGTGCTGATTTTTGCCGCTATCTGGCTGACGTTCTCTTACCTGCCGTTGACGCACATGGTCTGGGGCGGTGGTTTCCTGGTGGCTGATGGCGCGCTGGACTTCGCAGGCGGTACTGTGGTGCACATCAATGCCGCTGTTGCGGGGTTGACCGGTGCTTATCTGCTGGGCAAACGTGCCGGTTTCGGTAAAGAAGCCTTCAAACCGCACAACCTGCCGATGGTGTTTACCGGCACGGCTATCCTCTATATCGGTTGGTTCGGTTTCAACGCAGGCTCTGCCGCTGCTGCGAACGAAATTGCCGGTCTGGCATTCCTGAACACTGTAGTTGCGACCGCGGGTGCGATTCTGGCGTGGGTTATAGGTGAGTGGATGGCGCGTGGTAAGCCTTCTCTGCTGGGTGCTTGTTCCGGTTGTATCGCAGGCCTGGTTGCTATCACGCCCGCCGCGGGAACCGTGGGGGTGGGTGGTGCGCTGATCATCGATCTGGTCGGTGGTTTCGCTGGCCTGTGGGGCGTAACGGTACTGAAAAGATGGCTGTGCGTGGATGACCCGTGTGACGTGTTCGGTGTGCACGGCGTGTGCGGTATCGTTGGTTGTATCCTGATGGGGATATTCACCTCTGCTTCTCTGGGCGGCACGGGCTACGCGAAAGGCGTTACCATGGCGCATCAGGTTTGGGTACAGCTGTTCAGCGTGATCGTCGCGTTCATCTGGTCCGGTGTTGCTGCCTTCATCGCATTCAAAGTAGCAGACCTGGCCGTTGTCCTACTCACACCGTCATTCCCGCGAAAGCGGGAATCTCTTACCCGCTAAATGCGTTTATTCTTTTAGAGATCCCCGGCTTTCGCCGAGGATGACGAGAGGGAAGACAAGGATGACGAGGGGGAAAGTGACTTTGTTATCACGTCTGGCGCGGGCTTTGGCCCGCGTTTTTTGCTTAGGATTGAGTGAGCAAGTCATCTCTTTTTAGGACGCATCATGCCGCCTTATCACCCCCTTCTTGTATCGTTGAGGCCACCAGAATCCCGTCGCGGGTGTAGAACTGTCCACGAACGAAGCCACGGGCACCTGAAGCTGATGTACTTTCCACGGTGTAGAGCACAGTCATCAAGGCGGAAAGGGCGGTGGAACCACATCGAGTGGTCAATGGTTGCGACTTGCATAGCCGGCTCAAGGAATCCGACGCCGTGCGGTTGCAATGCGGTGAGCAGGAAATTGCAGTCCGATGTGTAACCGAGCAGGTATTTATGAATGCGCTCGTCATCGGGCATGGTGCCATTGGCTCGGCACCATACGTGGCGCACGGGTTCATCCACGTGGCCTTTGAGTGGGTTATGGAATTTTACCGAACGCATTTCGATGGCACGTTGTTGCAGAAATTTGTCACGAAACTGTTCAGGCAGTAAATGTACCATGCTCTGCGCAATCTCTTGTTCTGAAGGCAAGGATTCTGGCCCAGGGACTTCAGGCATGGTGTTTTGATGTTCAAAGCCGCTCTCCTGGCGTTGAAAAGAGGCGGTCATAAAAAAGATAGGCTTACCGTTTTGGATGGCGCTGACACGTCGTGCGCTAAAACTGTTGCCATCGCGCAGGTTCTGCACATCGTAGACAATGGGTTTTCGGCTGTCTCCCGGCAATAAAAAGTAGCTGTGGAAGGAGTGCAACCCTCGACCCGCTTCGACGGTCTGTTTGGTCGCATACAGTGCCTGACCGACCACCTGCCCGCCGAACACTTGGCGTAGCCCTAAATCTTCGCTTTGTCCCCGGAAGAGTCCTTCCTCAATCTTTTCCAACTTCAGCAATTCGAGAAGATGCTGTAGTGCATGGCTCATGGATGCTCTCCCTTGGTGGAAATAAGTGTTGTTAACGTATAACGGTAAGTCATCAAGCTTCAGCATCGGCATTTTCGAAAAATGATAAATTCAAAATGTTGAACGCTGCTAAATGGCCAATGTGGGTCATACTTTCATTATCGCGTCAGTGTAAGCATGTAGCGCAAAACGTTTCTGTTGTGCATTGCAGCTAATTCCTGACGTCGTTACAGACAATAACGAAAGGAGACTCGCCAATGAAATTATGGCATATCTTAGGTGGTATCACGTTATCTGTCGTGTTGACTGGCGCGGCATCAGCAGCGACAACGGTCACCGATTCTCCGGCCGCTGTACAAACCCAGCTTGCCATGCCTGCGGTCAGCTGTACCATTAATCTGCATCAGCGCATCGCACTGCCGCCTAATGCAGCCTTAACGGTTACCGTTTCTGATGCCAGCGTGTCGGATGCGCCGTCGCGCGTGCTGGCGCAAAAAGTGGCGTGGAAGGACGGGAAACAGGCTCCGTTTATCTTCTACTTGCCGTATAACCCTGCCGACGTACAGCCGAATGCGCGTATCCTGCTTAGCGCAGCGGTGACCATCGATAACCGCGTGGTGATGGCAACGCAGGACATTCCCGCTGTGATCACCAACGGTGTAACGCGTGCGGATCTGCTGTTGATTCCGGTGGAGTCAGTGGCACTGCCAACGCATTCGCAGGGCGGCTTATTGAACCCCAGTGCTCATACACCGTTAAACACTGAGGGATAACACCTCATGGCTCTCAGGGCGTTTTGCCCTGCCAGCCATAGCGAGTGAGATCGATCTTGCCCTGACGCGCAAAGGTTACCCCTTCGGCTCTGAGCGCTGGCGAATGTAATCCGGGCCAGTCAGCGAAATTTCACCATGACGATTTATTACCCGATGCCAGGGAAGCGAGCTGCCTTCGGGCAGCTTTTTTAATACTCCGCCGACCTGGCGGGCAGCGCGTGCGGAACCCGCCAGGCGGGCCACCTACCCGTAGGTGGTAACCTTGCCCCAGGGGGTGGCTGCTACGATATGAAAAACGCGCTGGCGAAAGTTATCCTGCTCCATCGCTTCTCCTGTGAATATTACGATGAATCAACATAGTGGCATAGGTGCACGGGCTTGCAAACGTGTGTTTCGCCGGTCGAGAAACTGAAATCGAATAAGAAAACAACGGTCGGCTGCGGTCAACTTGCAATTGAGGTGCGCATACCCGATAATGCCCACACTCTGTACCACGCAGAGCCAACGAATCAATGGAGGCCCTGTCGGTTCTCCCGCAACATTACCCTGTGGACTCGGTCAGGTCCGGAAGGAAGCAGCCGCAGCATGAGACGTGTGTGCCGGGATGTAGCTGGCAGGGCCTCCACCCTTTATATTCACTGCTTTTTTATTTTCCGCGCTTTTTTATTCTTATTCTCTTCATTCTGTTCTGCGTATTGAATACGTTTATTGATGACATTCCATTGCTGATGAGGTGCTCTATTGGTATTAAAGCGCATGTAGTTAAGCGTGCTTTGTCGATCATTATCTCAAAAACATGATGGCTCTATGTGTGACAAGATATTGTTGCTTTGGGATAAGTAGAAGGATTTCACCGTAGTAAAATAGAATTGCACCAAAAAAAGGCAATAAAAGAAACCTATATTGAGATCAATGCATGTGATTTACAATTGTGATATTTACGTAAGCAAATGGCTTGGAGAGAGTAAAACGCCAGCGATGAAGCTGGCGTAAGATATTCACCCTAAATCATTTAGGTATATACTTGTGATACTTCAATTCGCCTCTGCGCTGCTGCATACACTTGCCCAAATCGCTCACTTGAGTATGTTCATCAGGATTTTATCACTTGCTGCCAGGCTAAAAATCGAATTATTCAAGGTATACCCGTCATACTTCAAGTTGCAGGTGTGTTGGCTGCACTCGCTCACCCGAATCACTTACTTAAGTAAGTGATTCGGGATTCCCTCATTTGCCGCCTTCCTGCAACTCGAATTATTTAGGGTATATAAACGGATCTTCCCCTATCATGGTGGCACACACCCTTAATCAAGTATAATTATCTATACTTGTACCTTCCCAAAGGAGGTATTTATGCGCCCCACATCCCT
>NZ_PEHF01000041.1 GCF_015762685.1 Candidatus Symbiopectobacterium sp. 'North America'
AGGCACAGGGTATTACTGGCGAAAGTTTGCAGATGGGAGGGCTGAGATTTTTGCCCGTGTTAGTCTCTTAATCGGTGAACGTAAAGATGTTGTTTTCCCTGTTAAGTTAGCAAATATTATTTATTTTTCTCATTCGCTGAGTGGTGATTATCTTGGTGCAAATGCATATGTGTGTAGAGCGGGGGCAATTACCAATGCCGGTTTTTCTATCACTTGGGATGTCTGGCAGGCCAATACGGGGGTGAACAATAAAATGAGTGTCAATTATCATGCCATATTAGTTTAATCTATGGCTCGTAAGGGCCATAGGCTTATCCCATTTCGTGATAACACACATCAATCGATGCTCCTGAGCCACCTCCCCCAAAGTTATTCCAGAAAAGACTAAACCCTGTTTTTGATAGATTCTGCATTCGGATTACAAACGCTGATTCTGTTGAGCCATTCTCTTTTATGACGATGAATGGGGTAGAGGTAAACGCTACAGGGAAGACAATATCAGGTCTGGCCCCGTATGTTATCGCAAAACGGGCAAAGAGTTCTATTTTGCCATCAGCAAATTTACGCCAGTAGTACCCAGTCCCAGACCCCGTCTCTACGATTTCTACTAAACCGAGGTTTTCGGTAGTGCCATGCTGTGGCTCATTTGTAAGAATCACCCTCTTTGTGACGAAGGAGAGCGTGATACAAATGACAAAATTGGGTTATATGAGGGTGTCAACAAATGACCAAAACAGCGATTTGCAGCGGAATGCATTGATTGGCGCAGAATGTGAACAAATTTTTGAAGATAAGATGAGTGGGCGAATCGCTAACCGACCAGGGCTTAGACGCACCTTAAAATGTATGGTAAAGTGAGATACTCTTGTTGTTTGGAAATTGGATCGGCTTGTCAGAAGCGTTAAAAATCTGGTTACGCTGATATCTGAATTGCATGAGCGTGGTGTACATTTTCGTTCTCTAACAGACAGCATTGATACAGGAACTGCAATGGGGCGGTTTTTTTTTCACGTAATGTCTGCCCTTGCAGAAATGGAGCGAGAACTCATTGTTGAGAGGACGTTAGCTGGACTGGCTGCTGCAAGGGAAAAAGGACGAATCAGTGGTAGACCGCAGGTGTTTACATCTGAGGATAAAGAGATGATTAAACGGTTACTGAATGCAGGCCACAGCAGACAGCAGCTAGCGCTAATTTATGATGTCGGCGTTTCTACTATCTATAAGCATTTTTCGGTCTGTGGCACGTAATTTTGTAATTTGTTTTCAGAATTCGTAACAGTATGGGGATTTCATTTATCGCGCAGGATGTGCCGCAATTATCGCGCGGCGCATCACATGGCGCTAAGCGAAGAAGCCAACACCACTAACAGCAATACCACGCCGAAGCCTAAATAGAGCTTGTGCGAAATTTTAATGTTTTTCACTGCGTTATTGAATAACCCCATGGAGATGTCCCTTGCGTGACGGTGTTGATTGACCGGTGTGGCAGGTCTTTTATTGTCATTTGTTAAGTTATCGGTGGCGGCAGGGTGCGAATTTAGCGTGTAGCCTGAGCAGGTGATGAATCTGTGATAAGGATTGATATTTCCAGCGGGTGCCCATATTTTGCTGTGCAAATGCATAAACTAACGCACAGAGAGAGGTTAGCCGCACGTTATCATCGACACTATCCCTGCTGACTGGGGCGATGCGTTCACCATGACTGCGTTAATCGGCCGATGAAAATAATCGCAGCGCGCTGCTGCGGTAGTTAATAAAAAAGCATTGTTCGGTATTTATATCTGCGTTTTTTGAAAGAAAATCATCAGAATTAATATAGTGTTTACCTGTCGCGAAGAGCCAATACGCCAAATGCCATGATCAAAAGGCAGCGTTATTGACTGCAGTGCTACTATTTTTATTTCCCTCTCATCGTGCCCAAGAAGATCAGGAAACCCATAGCGGTGATTGTTTGATCGTCGACAGGTTATTATCCGTCACGTTCCACTGCATTCTACAGGCGATGTCACCGCATTCTATTTTTGTAGATAGCAATAATTCAATGGCGGTGAACATGAAAGATGATATTCATTCTGTCAGGCGGGCTGATAAGGATAATCGACCCGATTTACTGAAAAATAAATGGCAGCTTATCTGGCACGATTATAAAGTTGGTGTGATCCCGCTACCGCTTTTTATTCTGGCTGGTGGATTGGTAGTCCTGAATTGCGTCAACGATACCTTATCAAGTGATATTGTCGTGATGGTTGTGACCTTGGCATTTTTCGGGTTCGCCTGTGGCGAATTTGGTCGTCGTTTACCGCTGGTAGGCTGCTGCCATTTGCGCCACTTTTATTCCCTCTGCTCTTGTTTATTACGGGCTGTTACCACAGGCGGTGGTGGCATCGGTCAGTACCTTTTATCACGACAGCAATATTCTATATCTCTACATATGCTGCATCATTGTGGGCAGTACGCTCAGCATGAACCGCAATACCTTGGTTCAAGGATTCTTACGCATCTTTATTCCCATGTTATGCGGTGAAGTGGTTGGCATGCTAACGGGGATGGCGGTGGGCATCGCTCTGGGGATGGATCCGTTTCATCTGTTTTTCTTTTTAGTGTTACCCATTATGGTGGGGGGGATTGGCGAAGGGGCGATTCAGCTTTCAATTGGCTACGCGCTGCTGCTGAATCAGGATCAGGCCGAAGCACTGGGTCATCTGTTGCCCATCGTGATGCTGGGGAGTCTCACCGCCATTATCCTGGCGGGAATATTGAATCAACTCGGCAAGCGCTTTCCACATCTGACCGGAGAGGGGGCGTTGATGTCTGACAACATGAACCTCAGCAACAGTACGCCCGCCTTGTCTGTGCAGCTCGGTGCGGGCAGCGCGAAGCCCGAGTTAGCGTCTATCGCTGCGGGAGCGCTACTCGCCATGCTGCTCTAGATGGTGGGGGTGGAAATATACCGCGTCTGCGGGTTGCCCGCTCCGGTTGGTATGCTGTTTCTGGCGATCGCGCTGAAACTGATAAACGGGATTTCACCCTCACTGCTGGCAGGCTCGCAGGTGGTGTATAAATTCTTTCAGACGGCGGTGACCTACCCGATTCTGTTTGCGGTAGGGGTTGCGATGACATCCTGGCAAGCGTTGGAAGAGGCCCTGACATTAGCGAATCTGCTGGTGATTGTTTCCACCGTGCTGTCATTGGTGATGACTGGCTTCTGGTGGGCAAAAAGATCGGCATGCATCCTATCGATGTTGCCATTATTTCTTGTTGTCAGAGTGGGCAGGGAGGAACGGGGGATGTCGCCATTTTGAGTGCGGGAGAGCGGATGGCATTAATGCCTTTCGCACAAGTTGCTACCCGCGTTGGCGGTGCTTTGAGTGTGTCATTGGCGCTTGTGTTGCTGAATACCATGTTGGTCTGAGTGCCTGATGCGTATTGGCTTGACGCCAGGCCTCTCCACACCGTAACGTTAAGAGGTTCAGCATCATGTCCCGCACGCTATGCAATGATAGGGTCGCTACGGCTGAGCTAAAGTTTAATAATCCGTTGCCGATACTGATGTGATGTTTTTTTCATGCGATTGGCTGCCGATGTGCATAGACCATTCATCTCATGATGGGGATAGGTGTGGTGGAACAGAATTCCAAAGAACAGTTTGTTAAGCGCAATAAACTGGCTATCTGCGCGACGTTACGCGACTTGCAAAAAAATGATATTACTGTGATGGTCAATCATGCTCGCGGGCAATTTATCAGCAAGATTCTGGATGTATTGCCAGACGATAACCTCTTTGTTTTCGACCTCGGTGGTGTGGAAACTGAAAACAGTCTCGCGTTGTACGCGGGCGATCTTGCTTTCGTGGCTGAGCCGGCGGGCGCAAAAGTAGAATTCAAATCCAGTATTGCCCGCACTGTTAATTTTCAAGGTTTACAGGCGTTCACGGTCCAGGTACCGCCGTAACTCTTCTACATACAGCGCAGAAACTATTTTCGTATTACTACGTCAGTGTGGCCACCGCTGCTGTGTCGCGGTAAGCTGGTGGATAAGACGGAGTTTCAGTTTGAAATCAAAGATATTTCCCTCGGTGGTTTAGGGCTGTTTACCGAACGTGACATGAGCGATGTGATGTCTCCGGGCGACATTCTGGAAAATGTCGAGATGGATCTGGATGAATACGGCTTCTTTTGCGTCGATATGCAACTGGTGGGGCAGGCTGACAGTAAGGTCGTTGACAGCAAAGGCGAAGTGAAAGTAATGAAGCGACTGAACTTTAAATTCCCGGCGCTTTCGGCCTCCCAGGAGCGCGATTTGCAGCAGGTGATTTATGAATTGGAACGCTTGCAAATCCAAAAAAGAAATCGTTTTGAGGATTGATTCCGGACGGTGCTCGGTAGAATAATATTTTTTTACATTTAGGTCGGCGAGAATACCACCTAATGTCATTAAGAATAACACTATAGCTTGTCAGAATACCCCGATTAGGGAATTATACGCGCCCTGTAAATAACCGACGCTTTACTAGCGTCGGTTATTTTTTGCATCAATACATGACGCAACATTTGTATTTTCAACCAAGAGGCCGGACATCGATCCGGATAGATAATCAGTATTCTGTGTGCCAAACGGCCACGATGAGGAAAGGAAAATGGGGCAATTTCTCAATAGGGCACCGGCGTTTGTCGGTCCAGCGTTGTCTGTTGTGGGAATAGGAGAGGCTTATCATGTCTGTTAACAGTGCCGCTCCGGCTTCGCAACGTGCTCAGTTAAGAAAAACCCTGACGCTGTGGCAGGTGGTCATGATGGGGCTGGCGTACATGCAGCCAATGACCATTTATGATACTTTCGGCATCGTGACCAATTTGACGGATGGTCATGTCGCCACCGCCTATGGCTTTGCACTGATTGGTATCCTGTTTACTGCTGTCAGCTACGGCAAACTGGTGCGCCGTTTTCCTTCCGCAGGCTCAGCCTACACTTACGCGCAAAAGGCGATCAGCCCGCACGTCGGCTTTATGGTTGGCTGGTCTTCGTTGCTCGATTATCTGTTTATGCCGATGATCAACATTCTGCTGGCGAGAACCTATCTGGAAGCGATTTTCCCCAGGGTACCGGCCTGGATTTTCGTGGCAGGGTTGGTCGCATTGATGACGATGTTCAACCTGCGCGGTATCAACATTGTTGCCAACCTGAACTCGATTATCGTTGTGGTGCAGGTGGCGATCATGGCGGTGTTCCTGGGCCTGCTGATTCACGGTGTCTCTCAAGGTGAAGGAGCAGGTACGCTGGTGAGCACGCGACCGTTCTGGCCCGAGAATGCGCACGTTGTGCCGATGATTACTGGCGCGACCATACTGTGCTTCTCTTTCCTGGACTTTGACGGTATTAGCTCATTGTCGGAATAGACCCCGGATGCCGGACGCGTGATCCCGAAAGCGATATTTCTGACCGCACTGATTGGCGGTGTGATCTTTATCGTGGTGTCATATTTCCTGCAACTCTATTTCCCAGACGTTGCCCGATTTGATTCGCCAGAGTCTTCGCAGCCAGAAATCATGCTGTATGTGGCAGGGAAATTCTTCCAGTCAATTATCCTGAAGTTCTCCTGTGTTACTGTTCTGGCTTCCGGTATGGCCGCGCATGCGGGAGTGTCTCGCCTGATGTATGTCATGGGACGTGATGGCGTGTTCCCAGAACGTTTCTTCGGCTATATCCACCCGCAATGGCGCACGCCGTCGCTGAACGTATTGCTGGTCGGTGTGGTGGCGCTCTCTGCGGTCTCATTCGATCTGGAAGTGGCAACGGCGTTGATTAACTTTGGTGCGCTGGTGGCATTTACCTTTGTTAACCTGCCGGTGATTTCGCAGTTCTATCTGCGTGAAGGCTGTAACCGCACGCTGAAAGACACCTTTCACTATCTGGTGTTGCCGCTGTTAGGCGCATTGGCGGTGGGTGCGCTGTGGCTCAATCTGGAGAAAAGCTCCATGACGTTGGGGCTGATCTGAGCATCTATTAGCCTGATCTACCTGGCGTTTGTGACTCGTACTTTCCGTGAGCCGGTACCGCAGTGCAGCGAAGAACTGCTGTGAGGATATAGCGGGTAACAGCACTGTTCGACCTTGAGCCGGTTCACGATGTGAACCGGCTTTTTTGTCTTTAACACCGTAAAAAAATCAGCCGACCAAGGTCTGTGTATAGACAAACAGGGCTTTTAGTAACTCGGCTTTACGCTTGTCGTCTTCGTGCTGAGCATAAAGCTCTTGCAAATGTGAGACATAGTCTTGAATTCGCTCGGGCGTGAATACCGCTTTGCGGTGCTGTAACCAACGCTGTTGCTCACTGTCATCCAATGTGCCGGGAAAGTTTCTGGCGCGATAACGGAATAATAAGTGCGCGATGCGATTGTCATTAAATGACAGATCCAATGCAGGCAGGTTCTTTGCTGCCGTTTGCTGAATAATGTTCATGGCAGCCAGGTCGGCATCGCCAAAAAAGCCATCATATAACCGCATATCCACGTCACTGTCCGGCGTGAAGGGCGGCGCATCGGCATAGAGCGCAACCACTTTTTCGCGAAGATCGCTGCGTTGACGTAACACCGACAGGTTATCGAGACAACGTTGGCGATCGATCCCCAATCGAGCAGCATCTTCTGGGCGCAGCGTGTTGGCGGGAGCCAGCACCGGGCATTTATTGATATGCACCAGTTTGACGGGGGCCGGGCTTTGCTCAGGTGCCAGACGCTCACGCGGGGTATAGAGCCGTTCACGGAGCGCATCAGCATCCAACTCAAGCAGCGGGGTGATATCTCCGGCCAGATCGCACAGGATGACCGCATTGCGATTTTCCGGGTGCCAGGCCAGCGGTACCACCCAACTGGTATTGCCGCGCGCCGCGCCAAACATCCCGCTGACATGCACTAGCGGCTTCATTTGAGGAATATCGATAAGCTGGCTGACCTTGTTTTTATTGCGCAGCGCAAACAGATACTGAAACAGTTTCGGCTGAGTTTGCTTAAACAACTTCGCCATGGCAATGGTGGCATACACATCCGACATGGCATCGTGGGCGTGTTCATGTGCTACGCTATTGGCCTGTGTCAGGTGCTCCAGACGAAAACTGGGCAAACCATCATCATTCAACGGCCACTCGATACCGTCCGGGCGCAAGGCGTAGCAGGCGCGCAGCGCATCCAGCAAATCCCAGCGAGAATTTCCGTGCTGCCAACTGTACGCATAGGGATCGTAGAAATTGCGGTAGAAAATGTTGCGGCTCACCTCATCGTCGAAGCGAATATTGTTGTAACCCATGATGCAGGTGTTCGGCACGCTGAAAGCAGCATGAATCTGGCGCGCAAATTCCGCTTCGCAAACCCCTTTGGCTTGCGCGATTTGCGGCGTAATGCCAGTGATGAGCACCGCTTCCGGTTCAGGCAGGTAGTCATCCGTAGGCTGGCAGTAGATCACCAGAGGCTCACCAATGATATTGAAGTCCATATCGGTACGCACACCAGCAAACTGCGCAGGGCGATCGCGGGCAGGGTGTTTACCGAAGGTCTCATAATCATGGATGAAAAACGTGGGTTGTGTGGTATCGACCATATTCACTGTCGCTCGACTGTCCTTGGGTGTGCCGTTCGTCCGGATAAGGCTCAAGAATACCATTGAAATGAGATTCTGTGCGAGTTTCCTGATGTGCATCAATTCCTAAGGGGCAGGAATCCCTATGCATTCACACCATCATTCGTTACAATTTCGCACTTTAATGCGAATGATAATTAAATTCCTTCTGACACGCAGTGCAGTGTAGGAAGGCAATTAACAAGGAGACGATGATGCGGTTTTCCAGTGCGATTAAAACGACGCTGTTAGCTTCTCTGTTGGTAGTAGCAGGGTGCGATCAGTCAGAGACGTCCTCTACCGCCAGTTCAACCATTAGCGTTGAACATGCCCAAGGGGTAACAACGGCGCCGCTGCATCCGAAAAAAGTTGTCGTGTTTGATCCCGCCATTCTGGATACGCTGGATGCATTGCAGATCTCGGTAGCTGGTGTACCGCAAAGCAGCGCGCATCTTCCTCCTTTTCTGGCCATGTACTCCGGTAGTGAATACTTGAATGCAGGCACCCTGTTTGAACCTAATTATGAAGCGCTGAGCAGCGCCAAACCAGACTTGATTATTGCCGGCGGTCGCGCCCGTGATGCCTATGACAAACTGAGCGGCATTGCGCCGACCATTTCTCTGGATGTTGATGAGCAGCAATTTATGCCGAGCTTTATCCATCGCATTGAGCAACTGGGCGAGATTTTCGGCAAGCAGGAAGAAGTCAAAGCCAAGATCGACGATTTCAAACAACGCGTCGCGCAAAGCTGTGAAAAAGCGGGGCAGGCAGGTACGGCCATGGTGCTGATGGTCAATGGCGGCAAGATTTCTGCCTATGGTCGGAAATCACGCTTTGGTTTTGTGTTTGACGAACTGGGGTTCGCCACGGCCACTGAATTTCCCGATCCGGGTCGCCATGGCAACGTGGTTACTGCTGAATTGTTGCTGAGCATCAATCCTGAATGGCTGTTTGTGTTAGACCGTGACAGTGCTATCGGCACCACCGGTGGTTTGCCTGCTCAGCAAGTGTTGGATAACCCGCTGGTGACGAAAACCAAAGCGTGGCAGAACCAGCATGTGATGTATCTTGATTCCGCGTCACTCTACATCGCGGGTGGCTTGCAGAGCTATTCGCGTCTGATTGATGACGTCAATAAAGCGTTAGACAAGAAGTGATTTGACAGCACGATGTTTGCCACGAAACCTGTCTATTTGTCGGCTGTATTTATCCTGTTGGCGGGGATGATCGTTGCCAGTCTGTTCGTCGGTGCCGGTCAGGTGACTCTGGATGCCGTGTGGCGCGATCCGATTATGCGCGATATCTTCTTGATCAGCCGTGTTCCGCGCACGCTGGCGCTGCTGCTGGCGGGCAGTGCCATGAGCGTGGCGGGTTTGATCATGCAGTTGTTGACGCAGAATCGCTTTGTCGAGCCATCGCTGGCGGGGACCACACAGTCCGTCAGCCTGGGGTTGTTGGTGGTGATGGTGTTAATGCCCTCCGCCTCGCTGCTGGTGAAAATGACTGTTGCCAGTCTGTTTGCCATGGCTGGCACTGTGCTGTTTATGCTGCTGTTGCGGCGCATCGTGCTGAAATCGGCGCTGGTGGTGCCGCTGGTAGGTATTATGCTGGGCGCGGTGATCGGCGCGATAACCACCTTCGCTGCGATGCATTTTGACCTGTTGCAGTCGCTGAGCGGCTGGGAGTCAGGCGATTTCTCCGGCGTGCTGCGCGGACGTTACGAACTGCTGTGGCTGGTGGGTATTCTTACGCTGATTGCATGCTGGACGGCAGATCGCTTCACTGTTGCGGGCATGGGGCGCTAGTTTTCCGTCAACGTCGCTCTCAACTATCGACAAGTGATGCTGCTCGGGCTGGCAATTATTGCCATCATCAGCGGGGTGGTGATGGTGGTGGTCGGTACGCTGCCTTTTCTCGGTCTGATCGTGCCTAACCTGATCAGTATGCTGCTTGGTGACAATGTGCGTAAAACCATTCCCTGGGTGTGCCTGCTCGGCGGGGGATTGGTGTTGCTGTGCGACGTGATTGGGCGGGTGATTCGTTATCCGTTTGAGATCCCAGTGAGTGTCATTCTGGGCGTCATTGGTGCGGCGGTGTTCCTTATCCTGTTGTTGAGTCAAAAACGCCATGTCAGTTAACGAGGTAAAACTATCCCGCAGCGATAGCGGATTGATGGCCTTTATCGCTACGCCCGCGAAACGCTTGTGGTTACTCGGCGCGTTGGCGCTGACGACGATCGTTATTTTTAGACCATCAAGCTCGGCAGCAATTTGCAGTACATTCTGGTGCATCGTGGCCTGACGTTAGCCACCATGCTGCTGGTGGCATTTTCCGCCAGCAGCTCCACGCTGCTGTTTCAAACGGTGACTAACAACCGCATCTTCACGCCCTCCATTATGGGTTTCGAAAACCTGTTTGTGCTGATTCAAACGCTGATCATCTTTTTGTTTGGGGCAAAGGGCATTCCCTGAGTGTGTGTCAGCGGCAAATTTTTGTGTGAAGCGCTACTGCTGGTGATGTTTTCTGCGGTGCTTTATCGCTGGCTGTTTCTGGGGCGGCGCGACAACCTGCATCTGGTGCTGCTGGTCGGCATTATCTGCGGCACGCTGTTTCGTAGCGTTTCGAGCCTGATGCAGCGTCTACTGACGCCCACGGAGTTTGCCGTATTGCAAGGACGCATGTTTGCCACCTTTACCCGTGCAGTGCCGGAGCTGATCGCGTTGACCGCGCTGATCGTAGTGATGGTTGCCATCGTTATCTGGCAGCGGCGTTTCGAGCTGGATGTGCTGGCGTTGGGACGTAACAGCGCGGTGAATCTGGGCATCAACTTCAACCGCAGCGTCACCCTGATTCTGCAGCTGGTGTCGGTACTGGTGGCGGTTTCTACTGCGCTGGTCGGCCCGCTCACTTTTCTGGGCTTTATGCTGGCCAATCTGGCTTATCTGGTGGCTGGCTCCAGCCAGCATCGCATTTTGTTTCCCACGGTATTTCTGCTTGGGGTGATATCCCTGGTCGGCGGGCAACTGATCCTGGAGCACCTGCTGAACATGGCGGGAGCGTTGTCCGTGGTGATTGAATTCATCGGTGGGACACTGTTTATCTTGTTGCTATTGAAAAAGGTTGCCGTGTGATTGAGATCGAGCATCTAACCAAGGCCTATTACGATCAAGTGGTGCTGAATGACATTACCGCCACCATATCTCGGGGTGGCGTAACGTCAATCATTGGGCCTAACGGGGCAGGGAAATCTACCCTATTATCGGTCATAAGCCGCTTACTGGTGGCGGACAGCGGTCGCGTTACCGTCAATGGGATGGATATTGCCACCACGCCCGGTGAGCAGATGGCGACCTGCCTCTCGGTGTTGCGTCAGGAAAACCGTTTTACCAGTCGCCTCACCGTTGAAGAATTGGTTGGTTTTGGGCGCTATCCCTATACCAAAGGGAGGTTAAATGCGGACGATCGCATTTGCATTGCCGATGCACTGGCTTTCCTCAATCTCACCGAGTTTAAAGATCGTTTCCTGGACGAACTGTCCGGCGGTCAGCGCCAGCGCGCTTATGTGGCGATGGTATTGTGCCAGGATACCGAATACGTGCTGCTGGATGAGCCGTTGAACAATCTTGATATGAAACACGCGGTAGCGATGATGAAACAGATTCGTCGCGCAGCGGATGAGCTGGGAAAAACCATCGTATTGGTCATTCATGATATCAATTTTGCGTCTGCCTACTCGGATTACATTATTGCGATGCGCAAAGGGCAAATTGTTTACAACGGCAATCCGGAAGAAGTGATGGTTTCCTCGGTGCTGGAATCCATTTTTGATACCCGGGTGGAGATTGAACAGGTACGCAATCAACGTATTGCCGTCTATTATCGTTGATATTGTCACCGATTTACCTCTTTGAAGGGGCGGCAGGCGGCGTAACTGAAAAACCGACTTGTCGAGCATAGTCACTCCCCTGTATCGTGAGCGGAGTGACGGTCAACACACCGTTGATCTCAAAGTTAACTGATCCACGTGGGGGATAACAATGGATAAGGCGACCAAGCCCTGTTTCCAGGATGTGCTCGAGTTTGTGCGAATTTTCCGTCGCAAGAACAAATTGCAACGTGAAATTGTCGATAACGAGAAGAAAATCCGTGATAACCAGAAGCGCGTGCTGCTGCTGGATAACCTGAGCGAATACCTGAAACCGGGCATGAGTATTGAAGATGTACAGGGCATTATTGCCACCATGCGCGGTGACTATGAAGATCGCGTGGATGAATACATCATCAAGAATGCCGATCTGTCGAAAGAGCGTCGCAATCTCTCGAAAAAACTGAAAGAGATGGGCGAAATGAAGTGCGCGGTGCCGGGCAAAGAGGCGTAAGCGTACACCCTTTTTCATCAGGCCGCCTGTACGGCCTTTTTTATTGCTGCGTTTTGGGTTCCCGCATGATGCTTCGCGCATTACCATTGGCCCGCTGACAATTGCGATCGCGCTTCACACCTTCCACTTCGCTATGAAACGTTACGTCATCCTGTGCGAATCCCGCTGCAACGCTGTGGTATAGGGCTGTTCCCTTTCACCGTAACCGGTCACTCTGCGGGCTGCTGAATACTAAAGGGGGCATCGATGGCGAGAATGTCGTTTAGCCTGGCGTCATGTGCTGTTATTGCGGGAACACTGCCTCTGCTGTGGTTGTCGCAGATACCACCGCGCTGGGCCTCAGTCACTGTGCTGATGATATCGACGCTACTGCTGGCAACCAGCCTCCCCAAAATAGTACGTGTGTTGAGTCTCTTCTTTCTCTGTTTGGCGCTCGCGCTGCTTGATGCCCGTTCCATGCTAATGACAATGGCCGACATTGATGGCAAAACACTGAGCGCTGAGGTGAAGATTGTTGAGATGCGCATCTCCGGTCATCAGGATCAACAGATTCTGGTTCAGGTTGAAAAGCTGCAAGGCCGATGGATTTTCCCGGCGTTTTACGCCACGCTCACGTTGCCTAATGCGATGGAGGCATGGTGCGGTGGGCAGCGTTGGTCGATTCGCGCCCGCTTTCGTCCGTTGCATAGTCGGTTAAATCAGGGGGGATTTGACCGGCAACGCTGGGGGATTGCCAAGCGATAGTTGGCGTCGGCGCGCGTGCTGCGCGCAACGCCGATTACGCTAGCATGCGGTGCGCGTCAGCGTCTGTTAACACAGGTTGAACAGCACGCCAGTTCGCTACGTTGGCATGCCATTTTGCTGGCGTTGGTGTTTGGCGTAATGAAAACGTTAACGCCTGAAGCCAGTGCGGTATTACAGCAGACGGGCACCATGCATCTGATGGTGATTTCTGGATTGCATATCGTTTTGGCTGCCCTGTTCGGTTGGGGACTGATGCGCGCGGTGCAACGCTTGTTACCGTTGCGTTGGATCGTACCGTCGTTACCGCTGTTGGTCGGAGTGCTTCTGGCTTGGAGCTATGCATGGTTAGCGGGCGAGAACCCTCCGGCGATCCGGGCCGCACTGGCTTTTAGCGTCTGGACGCTGATTCGCTGGTGGGGTGTCACCTGCACATCCTGGCAAGTGTGGTTGTGGTGTGTCGCCTTAGTGTTTCTTAGTGAGCCAATGATGGTACTGTCCAACAGCTTTTGGCTCTCTTGTGTCGCCGTTGCCGGACTGATTTTTTGGTTTCAATGGGCTCCGTTGCCTTATGGTTTACGACAAGGGGGGCAATGGGCTCTACTGCGTGTGGTACATTTGCAATGTGGCATAACCTTACTGCTGCTGTCGTTGCAATGGGGCATATTTAAGGGCATCAGCCTGACATCATTACCGGCTAATATCTGGGCCGTGCCGCTGGTTTCTTTTGTTACGACACCCTTGGTGTTGTTGGCACTGCCGCTGGCGTCGTTCCCCCCGTTAAGTTACAGAACCTGGTGGCTGGCGGATCGATCGTTGGATGTGGTGTTCATGGTGCTCAAGCCGCTGCAACGCGGTTGGATAACGATTGACGAACATTACCTTGCCTGGAGCCTGCTGGGGTGGTGCGGTGTCATTATCTGGCGCTTTGGCTGGTGGCGCGTTTATCCTGCCAGCGTAGCGGCGTTAGTGCTGTATCTGGTGCTGCAACGGGAGGCAGTTCCGCAACCGAAGTGGCGAGTAGATATGCTGGATGTGGGGCACGGATTAGCCATTGTTATCGAGCAGGAGGGGCATGCTGTCCTGTTTGATACCGGCAGCCAGTGGCTGGGCGGAGACATGGCGCAGTACGATATTTTGCCCTATTTACGCTGGCGCGGCACCACGCCCGAGGCGGTGATTATCAGTCACAGCCATCAGGATCACATTGGTGGACTGGGTTTTTTGTTGCAGACGTACCCGGCGCTCACTGTCTACAGCCCGTTTACCGAGCCGGGTCATCGCGCTTGCATCCAGGGGGAAAACTGGCAGTGGCGAGGGTTGAGGTTTACGGTATTGTGGCCGCCGAAGCTGGTGGCGCATGCAGGCAACGATGATTCCTGCGTGGTGCGTATCGATGATGGTAAATACCGCGTGTTATTGACCGGAGATATTGAAATAAAAGCAGAAAGACGCCTTGAGAGCGCACTGCGAGACGAACTGGCTGCTGATTTGTTACAAATTCCCCACCACGGCAGTAAGACCTCATCCAGTGCGCCGTTTTTACGCGCGGTGAATCCCCGGTATGCGCTTGCCTCTACCGGACGCTATAATCCGTGGCGTCTGCCGTCTGCTGCGGTAATCGCACGTTATCGCCAAGTGGGGCATCATTGGGTCGATACGGCGCAGTCAGGACAAATCAGTGTACGTTTTTTCAACGAACGCTGGCAGGTTTTACCCTATCGTGAGCGGCTATTGCCGTTTTGGTATCATCAGTGGTTTGGCGTAAAGCGCGATAGTGAGTAGAATAAGCGGCTATTTATAAATAATTCAGGTTTATTGCATGCTGAATGATAAAGACCTCTCCACCTGGCAGACCTTCCGTCGCTTGTGGCCGATGATTTCTCCCTTTAAGGCGGGCTTAGCCGCGGCGGCAATTGCGCTTATCATCAATGCGGCGGGTGACACGCTGATGCTCTCGCTGTTGAAGCCTTTGCTGGATGAAGGGTTTGGGAAAACCGATCGCAGCATTCTGCTGTGGATGCCACTGGTGGTGATGGGCCTGATGCTGGTACGCGGGGTAACCGGTTATGTGTCCGCCTACTGCGTCTCTTGGGTATCGGGCAAGGTGGTCATGAATATGCGCCGTCGCTTGTTCAGCCACATTATGGGCATGCCCGTAGGCTTCTTCGATCAGCAATCAACGGGAACGCTGCTCTCTCGCATTACCTATGATTCTGAACAGGTGGCTTCGTCATCATCCGGCGCGTTGATTACGTTGGTGCGTGAAGGTGCATCGATTATCGGTCTGTTTGTGCTGATGTTTTACTACAGTTGGCAACTGTCTATTATCCTGATTGTTATCTCTCCCATCGTGGCTATTGCGATCCGCGTGGTATCTAAACGCTTTCGTAATATCAGCAAAAATATTCAGAACACCATGGGGCAGGTGACGGCCAGCGCCGAGCAGATGCTGAAAGGCCATAAAGAAGTGCTGATTTTCGGCGGTCAGGACGTTGAAGTGGCGCGTTTCGATAAAGTCAGTAACCGAATCCGTACCCAAGGCATGAAAATGGTGTCGGCGTCAGCGATTTCTGATCCGATTATCCAGTTGATTGCGTCTGTGGCGCTGGCATTTGTGCTTTATGCTGCCAGCTTCCCGAGTGTGATGGATACGCTAACGGCTGGCACCATTACCGTGGTGTTCTCCTCAATGATCGCCCTGATGCGTCCGCTTAAATCGTTAACTAACGTCAATGTCCAGTTTCAACGCGGCATGGCAGCCTGCCAAACGCTGTTTGCCATTCTGGATATGGAGCAGGAGAAAGACGAAGGTACACGAGTGCTGGAAAGGGCCGAAGGTGATTTGGAATTCCGCAACGTCAGTTTTGCCTATCCGACCAAAGAGACATTGGCACTGGGGAATGTCAGCCTGCACATTCCTCCGGGTAAAACGGTGGCGTTGGTTGGGCGTTCGGGTTCCGGCAAGTCCACCATCGCCAACCTGATCACGCGTTTTTACGACATTCAATCCGGCGAGATTCTGTTGGATGGGCATGACCTGCGCGACTATACACTCTCATCACTGCGTCGTCAGGTCGCGTTAGTGTCGCAACACGTGCACCTGTTTAACGACACCATTGCTAATAATATCTCGTATGCCTGCGGCGATCGCTACTCGCGAGAAGGCATCGAGCGCGCAGCCAAAATGGCCCATGCGATGGACTTTATTAGCAAAATGGATAACGGACTGGATACGATTATCGGTGAAAATGGCGCATTGCTCTCTGGCGGGCAACGTCAGCGTATCGCCATTGCACGCGCATTACTGCGTGATTGTCCGATTCTGGTGCTGGATGAAGCCACGTCAGCACTGGATACCGAATCAGAACGAGCGATTCAGGCTGCGCTGGATGAGCTGCAAAAAGATCGTACTGCGTTGGTGATTGCGCACCGTTTGTCTACCATCGAGAGTGCTGATGAGATTCTGGTCGTTGAGGATGGGCAGATTATTGAACGTGGGCCGCACGCGGAGCTGCTGGCGAAAAATGGCGCTTACGCACAGTTGCATAAAATGCAGTTTGGCGAATGATAGCGCTCATCTGGTCTGGTACATCGCGGCTCTACTGGCTGCTAATCCCTTTGGCGATGTTGTACGGACTGATAACGGTAGTTATCCGCTATAGCTACCGTGCTGGCTGGCGTCGTGTCTGGCGCGCACCTATCCCGGTAGCGGTTGTGGGTAACCTGACCGCCGGTGGAAATGGTAAAACGCCGCTGGTGGTCTGGCTGGTGGAACAACTGCAACGTCAAGGGTGTCGCGTTGGCGTGGTATCGCGTGGCTACGGTGGCAAGGCGGAGCGCTATCCGCTGGTGGTGGATGCCTCGGTGTCTACGGTGCAAGCGGGAGATGAGCCAGTACTGATTTACCAGCGCACGGGCGCTGCGGTGGCGGTATCCCCTGTGCGGCGCGATGCCATTGAAGTGCTACTGGCGCGTCAGCCGCTTGATGTGATTGTCACCGATGACGGTTTGCAGCACTATGCGCTGGCGCGGGATATCGAGATTGTGGTGGTGGACGGTGAGCATCGTTTTGGTAACGGCTGGTGGCTGCCCGCCGGGCCAATGCGCGAACGGGCTGATCGTTTGCGTAGCGTGGATGCCATTGTGGTTAACGGTGGCGCATCCCAGTCCGGCGAAATTGCTATGCATTTGCAACCGGGTGACGCGATTAATGTACTCACAGGTGAAACCTGCCCGGTGGCGACCTTGACAGGAAGTGTCGCCATGGCAGGCATTGGTCATCCACCCCGATTTTTTGCCACGCTACGGGCTCAAGGCGTGAACGTTGTGCGCGAAGTCACGTTTGCCGATCACCAAACATATTTGCAAGAAGCCATTCAAGCGCTGACCGAGGATAATCAGCAGCCATTGCTGATGACGGAAAAAGATGCGGTGAAATGCCGCGCCTTCGCCCAGGCTAACTGGTGGTACCTGCCGGTAGATGCGCAACTTGCCGAGCCTGGAGCATCGCTATTGCTGGATAAGATAACGTCACTGTTGCCTTCACCGCGCGCGTAACGTGGCTACCCATTTTGTTTGTAAGCACCTTTAATGGAGGATGCATGGATCAACGTTTACTCGAGATCGTTGCCTGTCCGGTATGCAACGGACGGTTGTACTACAATAAAGAGAAGCTGGAACTGATTTGTAAAGCGGATGCTTTGGCCTATCCGGTGCGTGATGGTATTCCGGTCCTGCTGGAAAACGAAGCGCGCAAAATTCCCGCCGATGAGATAACACAATGAGTTTTACTGCGATCATACCTGCGCGCTATGCCTCAACGCGCTTACCGGGAAAGCCTCTGGCGGATATCAACGGTAAGCCGATGGTGGTGCATGTGATGGAACGCGCCCTGGAATCCGGTGCCAGCCGTGTTATTGTCGCGACGGATCATCCTGACGTTCAACGTGCGGTGGAACTGGCTGGCGGGGAAGTGTGTCTGACCAGCCCCGATCACCATTCTGGTACGGAACGTTTGGCAGTGGTTATCGAACGTTACCAATTCCCGGATGATGAAATCATCGTTAACGTCCAAGGGGATGAACCTTTGATTCCTTCGGTGATTATTCGTCAGGTGGCGGATAATCTGGCCGTGTGTCAGGCCGGGATGGCGACTTTAGCCGTACCTATCACCACTGCAGAAGAGGCGTTTAACCCCAATGCGGTAAAAGTGGTGATGGATGCGCAGGGCTATTCGCTCTATTTTTCCCGCGCCACCATTCCCTGGGATCGCGAGCGTTTTGCTCAAAACAAGGAGACGATTGGCGACCATTTCTTACGCCATATTGGCATCTACGCTTATCGCGCAGGTTTTATCCGTCGTTATGTGACCTGGCAGCCCAGTAGCCTGGAGCAGATCGAACTGCTCGAACAGTTGCGCGTGCTGTGGTACGGCGAGAAAATCCATGTCGCGGTAGCGCAGGCTGTGCCCAGCGTCGGCGTAGATACGCCAGAAGATTTACAGCGCGTGCGTGCGGCGATGCTGTAACGTTCGCTACTACGCTCCCACCGTCATTCCCGCCTACACTCCGTCATTCCCGCGTAAGCGGGAATCTCCTACAGGCTAGACGCGTATCTTCTGTCAGAGATCCCAGGCTTTCGCCGAGGATGACGAGGGGTAAAGTGACTTTTTTATCTCATCTCCCACTTGCTTGTTACATCACCTCTCGCCTTGCGCCAAAACTGGTATACCGCCTGCCGATGGCACTTTATTTGATCTATATTGAAAAAATTGACGGCGGTCCACCGCATGATGACACGCGGGATCCTGAAGCAGGAGCGAGGTTTAGCAACGTATGGAACATTTGAAGGCTGAATTAAGCACGGTGTTGGGGGAAAAATTAAGCCGGCTCGAACGCATCAGTGAGCAACCCTACGCACACTTATACGCCCTGTATGACAATAACGGCAACGCCATGCCGCTGTTGGCGAAAAGCTATGTTTGTCAGGGCATTGCGCAGCAAGAAGCGTACAAGCTTTCCATGCTGGCGCGCGAGGGGGATGTACGCTTGCCGACGGTATACGGTGTGGTGATCACTCAGGAAGCCCCCTACAAAGAACTGCTGTTGATTGAGCGCCTGTGCGGTGTATCAGTCGAAGCGCCAACGCGCACCCCCGAGCGTTGGACATCGCTGATGGATCATGTGGTTGAAAGCGTGCTGCTCTGGCACCGCATCGACAGGCAAGGCTGTGTGGGTAGCGTGGATAGCACGCAGGATAACGATTGGCTCAGTTGGTATGAACAGCGGCTGGAGGTGCTTTGGTCAACGTTATTGAATGTAGGTGCACCGTTACTTACGCAGGAAGATCGCAGCGTGTTGTACCGCTCGCGCCAGTGTTTTGATGCCTTGTTTGATGATTTTGATGACGATTGTGTATTGGTGCACGGTAATTTATCGCTGCGTAGTATGCTCAAAGACCCGCGCAGCGATCAATTGCTGGCGATGATCAACCTCGGCATGATGTTGTGGGCTCCCAGAGAATATGACATGTTTCGCCTGTGCGAGCCGGGCATGTCGGAAGCGTTACTCTATCGCTACCTGCAAAAAGCACCGTTGGCGGAAAATTTTGTCTATCGTCGCTGGCTTTACGTCATTTGGGAAGCGGTTTCCCGCTACCTTCACACCGGACAATTGGATCGCGCGCTGTTCGAACGTGCCACGCGCGAATTGGGAATAGACCTCTCAGTGCGATGCCGCTTCTGGCGGCGTTTCGCTGCCTTTTAACCTTTGCCACAGTAAGCCCAGGGTCTCATACCAGGCGCGTTCACTATGAGACAGATAAAACGCTGAAGGGAATATTTTTTCCCACGGATTGAGCGCGCTGGTTATGGCCAACTGATTGGCGGGGGCCGGTATAGGATGCAGCCCTTGCGCCTGGAAGAACACCATGGCTCGCGGCAGATGACTGGCTGACGTCACTAACAGAAAAGGCTGTTGCCCGATAAGGGCTGCCGTGCCCGCGGCTTCTTCTTCTGTGTCGCGCGGCGTATCCAGCGTGATGATATCCTCGCGCGGAATCCCCAGACTCTCCGCGACCAACTCAGCGGTTTGTGCGCTGGTCATCGGATTTCCCTGCGCGGCTGCGCCAGTGAAAATCAGTTTTGCGCCGGAATTGGCATGATAAAGACGCACGCCTTCGGTCACCCGTGACAGGCTGTTGCCGATTAAATTGGCGCTCGGTGCCCACGCCGGATTGTAGGTATAGCCGCCGCCCAGCACCACGATATACGGAACTGGTGCTGCACTTGCCTGCCAGGTCGCGTAGTGGTTTTCCAACGGCAGCAGCAGCTTATCGGCGATGGGTTGCACACTCAGCAGCAATAACGCCAGCCAGGCGCAGGAAATAACGGCTTTTCCCCCTCGTTGCCAGCGCGAGAACCACAGCAGCGTCAGACCAACGCCCATCAACACCAGCAGTAACGGGAGCGGTTGCAGCAATCCGCCAACGACTTTTTTTAGGGTAAACAGCATGAAATCAGGTTCCCTTTGGGTGAAAAAACGGCATCCGGCAAAATATCGTGCGGTCAGGCGGTTTATTCTCGTGCCGCCTGTGCCAGAATAACAGGTTGAAGGAAATATGGCGTTATACCCGAATACCGGGTATATGAGGGCACTCCGTGCCTCACGATCGCCCTAACGATGACGTGGAACGCAGCGCAATGCAAGATCGCAATTTTAACAATATCGCCGAAAAATTTGCCCGTAATATCTATGGCACCACCAAAGGCCAGGTGCGTCAGGCGATGCTGTGGCAGGATCTGGATGCGTTGCTGAAAACATTGCCTGACCGGCTTTTGCGGATTCTTGATGCGGGCGGTGGTGAAGGGCACATGGCCTGCCGGTTGGCGGCTTTAGGACATCAGGTCTTGTTGTGCGATGTTTCAGATGAGATGATTCACCGCGCCAGCAGCATCGCTCAGGAACAGGGCGTAGCCGATAATATGCGTTTCGTTCACTGTGCCGCGCAGGATATTGCGGATCATGTGGCGCATCCGGCCGATTTAATCTTGTTCCATGCGGTGCTGGAATGGGTAGCCGATCCGCAGGCGATATTGCGGACGTTAACGGATTGTCTGGCACCTGACGGTGCTTTTTCGCTGATGTTTTATAATCATCATGCACTTTTGCTGCGTAATGTGGTGCTGGGTAATTTTGCCTATGTGCAAGCCGGTATGCCAAAGCGCAAACGACGTTCGCTGTCGCCGGATCATCCCCTCGATCCCCAGCAGGTTTATGGCTGGCTCGATGCGTTGGGGATGACGATTGAAGAAAAGACCGGTGTACGGGTGTTTCATGACTACTTGCAGAACAAGCAGCAACAAATCGATAATTTCGAGGAATTGTTAGCGTTGGAACAGCGCTATTGTCGCCAGGAGCCTTTTGTTAGCCTGGGACGCTATATTCATGTCATGGCGCGTAAACGCCCTATAAAGGATGCACTATGAGTGATTTTTCCCAGACAGTGCCGGAACTGGTTGCCTGGGCGCGAAAAAATGATTTTTCCCTGTCACTCCCCACCGAACGCTTGGCGTTTCTGCTGGCGATCGCCACGCTGAACGGCGAGCGGATGGATGGCGAAATGAGCGAAGGGGAACTGGTGGATGCCTTTCGTCACGTCAGCAAGGGATTTGAACAAACCCATGAAACCGTGGCAATGCGTGCCAATAACGCCATCAACGATTTGGTGCGCCAGCGTTTGGTGAATCGCTTTGTCAGTGAAATGGCGGATGGCAATGCCATCTACCGGCTGACGCCGCTTGGTATTGGCATCACCGACTATTACATCCGCCAGCGCGAATTTTCGACGCTGCGCCTGTCTATGCAACTCTCTATTGTGGCGCAGGAACTGTTGCGCGCAGCTGAGGCCGCAGAAGAGGGAGGCGATGAGTTCCACTGGCACCGTAATGTATTCGCGCCGCTTAAATATTCGGTGGCGGAAATTTTTGACAGTATCGATCTTTCTCAGAGCGTGATGGACGAGCAGCAGCAGGGGGTGAAAGATGATATCGCCGCGCTGCTGACGCAAGATTGGCGCGCCGCCATCTCCAGCTGTGAGCATTTGCTGACAGAAACGTCCGGCATCCTGCGTGAATTGCAGGACACGTTGGAAGCGGCGGGCGATAAGTTGCAAACCAGCTTGTTGCAGATCCAGGAAGCGACGATGCAGCATCCTGAGCTCGAGTTTGTCGATAAACTGGTGTTCGATTTGCAAGCCAAGCTTGACCGCATCATCAGTTGGGGACAGCAAACTATCGATCTGTGGATTGGCTATGACAGGCACGTCCACAAGTTTATCCGTACCGCCATTGATATGGATAAAAACCGGGTATTCGCTCAGCGCCTGCGCCAGTCGGTGCAAAATTATTTTGACCAGCCCTGGGCGTTGACCTTTGCCAATGCCGATCGTCTGCTGGACATGCGCGATGAAGAGCTGGCGCTGCGCAGTGATGAAGTGACGGGCGAATTACCGCCGGAGCTGGAGTATGAAGAATTCAGCGAAATGCGCGAACAGATCGCCGCGCTGATAGAAGCGGCGCTGCAAAAATATAAAACCAAGCGCATCCCACTCAACCTGGCGGATGTGGTACGCGATTACCTAAGTCACTATCCCCGGGCGCAGCATTTTGATGTGGCACGAATCGTGGTCGACCAGGCGGTGCGTCTGGGTGTGGCCGAAGCGGATTTCATCGGATTGCCTGCGCTATGGCAGTCAATCAATGATTACGGAGCCAAGGTACAGGCCCATGTCATCGACAACTATTGATAAAATCATGCCAGCTAAACTGGCAACGGCGTTAGCCAATACCCTGTTTCCCGCGCTCGACAGCCAACTGCGTGCGGGGCGACATATCGGCGTGGAAGAGCTGGAGAACCATGCTTACCTGATGGATTTTCAGGACGTGTTGGAGGAGTTCTACGCACGCTATAACGTGGAACTGATCCGCGCGCCGGAAGGTTTCTTCTATCTGCGACCGCGATCGACCACCCTGATCCCGCGTTCGGTGCTGTCCGAGTTGGACATGATGGTGGGAAAAATTCTCTGCTATCTCTACCTCAGTCCCGAACGACTGGCGCAAGAGGGCATTTTCACTCAGCAGGAACTTTATGAAGAGCTGTTGAGTCTGGCCGATGAAAACAAGTTGCTGAAGTTGGTCAACCAGCGTTCAACCGGCTCGGATCTGGATCGGCAGAAATTGCAGGAAAAGGTCAGAACCTCGTTGAATCGCCTGCGGCGCTTGGGGATGGTCTACTTCATGGGCAACGACAGCAGCAAATTCCGTATCACCGAAGCGGCGTTCCGTTTCGGTGCCGACGTGCGCAGCGGCGATGATGCGCGTGAAGCACAGTTGCGCATTATCCGTGATGGCGAAGCACTGCCGTTAGACAGCGGCCTGTCGTTGAACGATGAGGTCGAAGAGGGTGACAGCGTGCAAGACAATGCGGCAGAGAGTGGAGAGGAAGAATAACAATGATTGAACGCGGTAAATTTCGCTCACTGACGCTGGTCAACTGGAACGGTTTTTTTGCCCGGACGTTCGATTTGGACGAACTGGTTACCACTCTGTCCGGCGGTAACGGCGCGGGGAAATCGACGACGATGGCGGCCTTTATCACCGCGCTGATCCCCGATTTGACGCTGCTGCATTTTCGTAACACTACCGAGGCAGGGGCCACCAGCGGCTCGCGCGATAAAGGGCTGCACGGCAAGCTGCGCGCCGGCGTGTGTTATGCTACGTTGGATGTCGTCAATTCCCGCCATCAGCGCGTGTTGGTCGGGGTGCGCCTGCAACAGGTCGCCGGGCGCGATAAAAAGGTCGATATCAAACCCTTTGCCATTCAAGGATTGCCCACCACGTTGCAGCCGACGCAGGTGCTGACCCAGTCATTGGGCGAACGCCAGGTTCGGGTGTTGACGTTGCAAGAACTGAAAGATCGTGTGGAAGAGATGGAGGGCGTGCTGTTCAAACAGTTCAACTCCATTACCGATTACCATGCGCTGATGTTTGATTTGGGCGTGGTGCCTCGTCGGTTACGCTCTGCTTCCGATCGCAGTAAATTCTATCGTCTAATCGAAGCCTCTCTGTACGGCGGGATCTCCAGTGCCATCACCCGATCGCTGCGTGATTACTTGCTGCCGGAAAATAGCGGGGTGCGCAAGGCGTTCCAGGACATGGAAGCGGCACTGCGTGAAAACCGTATGACATTGGAAGCCATCCGGGTGACGCAATCGGATCGCGATCTATTCAAACACCTGATTTCAGAAGCCACTTCCTACGTGGCTGCTGACTATATGCGCCATGCCAATGAGCGACGGGTGCATTTGGATGGTGCGCTGGCGCTGCGTCATGACCTGTTTGGTTGCCGCAAGCAGTTGGTGCATGAGCAGTACCGCCATGTGAAAATGGCGCGTGAGTTGGCGGAACAAACGGACGCCGAAAGCGATTTGGAAACCGATCACCAGGCTGCCAGCGACCACCTTAATCTGGTGCAAACGGCGTTGCGTCAGCAGGAAAAGATTGAGCGTTACGACGCCGATCTGGAAGAACTGCGTTCACGTTTGGAAGAGCAGGACATCGTGGTAGAAGAAGAGCGCGAGCAGCTCGAAGAGAACGACGCGCGCGCCCAGGCTGCCGAGCAGGAAGTGGATGAACTGAAAAGCCAGCTCGCCGACTACCAGCAGGCGCTGGACGTGCAGCAGACCCGTGCGATCCAGTACCAGCAGGCGCAACAGGCATTGGAGCGGGCTCGCTCGCTCTGCCAGTTGCCGGACTTAACGGCGGATAACGCCGATGAGTGGCTGAAAACCTTCCACGCGCGGGAGCAGGAGGCGACCGAGCTGTTGCTGCAACTGGAACAAACCCTGAGCGTTTCCGATGCGGCACATAACCAGTTTGAACAAGCCTATCAGCTAGTCTGCAAGATTGTGGGTAACGTTTCGCGCAGCGAAGCCTGGCAAGCGGCGCGTGATGTACTGCGCGACATCACCTCGCAGCGCTATCAGGCAGAACGTGTGCATCCTTTGCGTGGTCGTCTGACCGAACTGGAACAGCGCCTGCGCGAGCAGCAAGAAGCGGAACGTCTGCTGCAAGAGTTTGGCAAACGCTATGGTCAGCCCTGTGAGCCGGAAGAGTTGGACAGCTTGCAGCAGGAACTGGAGCTGAAGATTGAAACCCTCTCTGCGCTGGTCGCGGAAGCCGGGGAGCGTCGTTTGGCGCTGCGTCAGGAGCTGGAGCAGACCCAGCAACAAATCCAGACATTAACCGCGCGTGCACCGGTGTGGCTGGCTGCGCAGGAAGCCTTGACGCAATTAAGTGAACAGAGCGGGGCAACCTTTGCTGATGGTCAGGAAGTGACCGAGCATTTGCAGCAACTGCTGGAGCGCGAGCGTGAAATCACGGTCGAGCGTGATGAGGTAGCGGCGCGCAAACGTCACATCGACGATCAAATCGAGCGGTTAAGTCAGCCAGGTGGTGCGGAAGATACGCGTATGGCGGCGCTGGTAGAACGCTTTGGCGGCGTGTTGCTGTCCGAAATTTATGATGACGTGACGCTCGACGATGCGCCGTACTACTCCGCGCTCTACGGGCCATCACGCCATGGTATCGTTGTGGCCGATCTGTCGCTGGTGCGTGAGCAGCTTGAAGGGTTGGAGGACTGTCCGGAAGATCTCTATCTGATCGAAGGGGATCCGCAATCGTTCGATGACAGCGTCTTTGCAGTAGAAGAGTTACAAAAAGCGGTGGTGGTTAAAATCGCCGATCGCCAGTGGCGCTATTCACGTTTCCCTGAAGTGCCGTTGTTTGGTCGCGCGGCGCGCGAAAACCGGCTGGAGAGTCTGCGCGACGAACGTGAAGCGCTGGCAGAGCAGTACGCCACGCTGTCGTTTGACGTGCAGAAGACGCAGCGTTTGCATCAAGCCTTCAGCCGTTTTATCGGTTCTCATCTGGCTATTGCGTTCGATGACGATCCTGAGGCGGCGCTGCGTCCCTTGAGCTCGCGTCGCGGCGAGTTGGACCGTGCCATCAACAATTTTGACGCTGAAAACCAGCAGCAACGTCAGCAATACGACCAGGTTAAAGAGTGTGTTTCATTGCTGAATCGCCTGATCCCACGCGTCAGCCTGCTGTGTGATGATACCTTACACGACCGGATCGAGGAGATTCGCGACGAACTGGATGCCGCAGAAGAGTCCGCGCATTTTATTACGCAGCACGGTGCGTTGTTGGTGAAACTGGAGCCGCTGGTGGCGGTGCTGCAAAGCGATCCACAGCAGCATGAACAGCTACGAGCACAGTACACCCAGGCGCAAAGTGCACAGCGTCAGGCGAAACAGCAGGCGTTTGCCTTAACGGAAGTGGTGCAACGGCGTCCTCATTTCAGCTATAGCGACTCAGCGGACATGCTGGGGGAAAATGCCGATTTGAATGACAAATTGCGCCAACGGTTGGATCAGGCAGAAACCGAGCGTACCCGTTCGCGTGAACAATTGCGTCAGCAGCAGGCGCAGTTAACGCAGTACAGCCAGGTGCAGGCTTCGTTGCGCAGTGCGCATGACGCCAAAAATGAAATGCACAAAGAGCTTATTCAGGAGTTGCAGGAGATCGGCGTGCGCGCGGATGCGGATGCAGAGGCTAGCGCCCGCACTCGCCGTGATGAATTGCATGCCGCCTTGAATGCCAACCGTACGCGCCGTAATCAGTTGGAGAAGCAGATTACCTTCTGTGAAGCGGAAATGGATGGCTTGCAGAAAAAATTGCGCAAAGTGGAACGTGATTATCACCAGATGCGCGAACAGGTGGTGACCGCGAAAGCGGGCTGGTGTGCCGTCATGCGTCTGGTGAAAGACAATGGCATGGAGCGCCGTTTACACCGTCGTGAACTGGCCTACATGGACGCTGACGAATTGCGTTCCATGTCGGATAAAGCGCTGGGGGCATTGCGACTGGCGGTTGCGGATAATGAACATCTGCGTGACGTGCTGCGCGCATCGGAAGATCCAAAGCGGCCTGAGCGCAAAGTGCAGTTCTATATCGCGGTTTATCAGCATCTGTGTGAGCGTATTCGTCAGGACATTATTCGTACTGATGATCCGGTTGAAGCCATTGAGCAGATGGAAATTGAACTCAACCGTCTGACGGAAGAACTGACCGCGCGTGAGAAAACGCTGGCGATCAGTTCCAAGAGCGTGGCAAACATTATTCGCAAAACCATCCAGCGTGAGCAAAACCGTATACGCATGCTGAACCAGGGCTTGCAGGCGGTTGCGTTTGGGCAGGTGAAAAGTGTGCGCTTGAACGTCAACGTGCGTGAAACACACACCACGCTGCTCAACGTGCTCTCGGAACAGCAAGAGATGCATCAGGATCTGTTCAGCAGCAACCGGTTGACCTTCTCGGAAGCGCTGGCAAAACTTTACCAGCGCCTCAACCCTGAAGTGGATATGGGGCAACGCACGCCGCAAACCATCGGTGAGGAGTTGCTCGATTACCGCAACTACCTTGAGATGGAGGTGGAGGTTAATCGCGGTGCCGATGGCTGGTTGCGTGCAGAGAGTGGCGCGCTTTCCACCGGTGAAGCGATCGGGACCGGGATGTCGATTCTGGTGATGGTGGTACAGAGCTGGGAAGATGAATCCAAACGCTTGCGCAGCAAAGATATTATCCCGTGTCGTTTGCTGTTCCTCGATGAAGCTGCGCGTCTGGATGCGAAATCCATCGCTACGTTATTCGAACTGTGCGAGCGGTTGGAAATGCAACTGGTGATTGCTGCACCGGAAAACATCAGTCCGGAAAAAGGCACCACCTATAAGCTGGTGCGTAAAGTGTTCCAGAATCAGGAGCATGTGCACGTGGTCGGACTGCGAGGTTTTGGCAGTGAGAATGAAGCGCCGCAGGTACAGGCATCGTAGCGGAACGCTTACGGTATGACGTGCAGAAATTGTGCCAGACCTGCTTGAAACCGTCATTCCCGCGAAAGCGGGAATCTCGTGCAGAAGAAACGCGTTTATTCTTTCAGAGATCTCCGGCTTTCGCCGAGGTTGACAAGAGGGACGTCGAGGATGACAAGTTGTTGACGTGACGTAGTCATCAGTCTGAGAGGCCGTGTTAAACGGCCTCTTTTTTTGTCTCTTAATTTCCCTAATTTGCGCTGTGCACATGACGGACCAGTGAAATAAACCTGAGGGAAGTGGCGAAAAAAACATTGTCTCTTTATATACTAATGATAATGATGAGCGAATAATTAAAGTGGCAGGTCATCTCAACGTTTTGCGCTATTTGATGACAATCAGTTTCTTCATAACGTGAATTAGGGAGTCATATCCATTGGACCTCGTGGCTTTCATTGCCGATAAAAATATCGTGGCTGATATCGCGTTTAGTGAATACAGGGGATGAATGGATGTTGTTATGTGAGCAAAAAGCGCAGAGCACACTGTGCCGTGTTGGTGCGCTGTGGGCCTTGAGCCTGTTTTCTTTCTGTGCGTTGTCGGCTAGCGGGCTGGCGGCGGTAATTCCCCATGCAGCGACGGGTGTCTCTTCGCACACCGCAGGCTCTGCGTCTCATGAAACCAGCGCGGCGGCGTTACAGGGGTTGGCGGCGAAAGGCGTTAAACCGCATTATCTTTCAGAAATCACCGCACTCTACGCATTGCATCCGGCATAACGACTGTGGGCGGATGAGCACGCCGTGGTGCAGCTTCAGCAACAGTTGGCGGAAGTCGCGCTGTCAGGGATTCAGCCGCAGTTCACGCAATGGGTGACCTGGTTGACCGATGCCAGTATCAACGGGATGGCGCGCGACGTTCTGTTGTCGGATGCCATGCTGGGCTATCTGCAATTTGTTGACGGCGTGGAGCGTAACGGAACCGACTGGCTCTACAGCAGCGTCCCCTACCGTTTGCAATCGCCTGCGCGCGTGGAGCAATGGCGGCAGGCACTGGTCGCGGGCAACAGAGCTGGTTTTGTTTCATCGCTTGCACCGCGCCATTCACAATATGCCAAGATGCATCAGGCGTTAAAAACGCTGTTGTTGGATACGCGTCCCTGGCCGGTGTTGACGATGTCGGGTACCTTGCGTCCCGAACAGCAAAACAATGATCTGGCCGTGCTGCGTGAAATACTGCAACGCACCGGTATGCTTGACACGTCAGGGACCATCACCTTGTTCAATGAGCAACCTGCTGCTACCGATGCGGCTGCTCCGTCATCGGATACCTATACGGGCGATCTGGTCGAGGGGGTCAAGCGCTTCCAGCAGTGGCAAGGGTTAGACGCCGACGGCGTCATTGGCAAGCGGACGCGGGATTGGCTGAATGTTTCTCCGCAAACCCGTGCAGCGCTGCTGGCGCTTAATATTCAACGCCTGCGTCTGGTGCCGGATAATGTGAGCACCGGCATCATGGTGAACATCCCAGATTATTCGCTGAACTATTATCAAAATGGTACGCAGCGGCTCTCTTCGCGTGTGATTGTTGGACAACCGAAACGCAAAACGCCGTTGCTGAGCAGTTCATTGTATAACGTGGTGGTCAACCCTCCGTGGAACGTGGCCACTACGCTGATTCGTCAGGATATCGTCCCCAAAGTTATCAAGGATCCCAGCTATTTGCAGCGCAATAATTATACACTGCTCTCTGGCTGGCATTCCGAAGCGGAGACCATCGATCCGACGATGATTGACTGGTCCATGGTGTCGGCCGATCGTTTCCCGTATCGCATTCGCCAGGCTCCCGGTGCCAATAACTCGTTGGGGCGGTATAAATTCAATATGCCCAATTGCGAAGCGATTTACTTGCACGACACGCCGAATCATGGGCTGTTCCAGCGCGACATTCGCGCGCTCAGTTCGGGCTGCGTGCGCGTGAACAAAGCTTCCGAACTGGCTGGGCTGCTGTTGCAGGATGCTGGTTGGAACGATGCGCGTATTTCCTCCACGCTGGCGCAGGGAAATACCACCTATGTGCCGGTCAAACAGCGTATTCCGGTCAATCTGTACTATTTGACGGCCTGGGTAGCCGACGACGGCAAACCCCAGTTTCGTACAGATATTTACAATTATGATGATACGGTAAAATGCGGGGCGAGCATCCTGGGCAAGGCAGGGCAACTGCTCCAGTAACCGCTGATATTCTGGGGCGTTAGCGCTGTCACAGGGTTTAAATCGTAGCGGGGGATCAACGCGATCCTCCGCATACCCTGTAGTAAAACGGGTTGACTCCAATGCACTGCACGGTTATAGTGAAAAATCGAGCATTTTTTTCGTCGTTATGCCTTTTAAGCAGGGGCACACTTCATGGAATTCATCGATCATCATCGCCGCAGATGGCTGGCGCTGGGTGGGGCCGCGTTGGGCGCAGCCATGCTACCGGGGCAGGCGTTTGCCACGCTATCAACCCCACGTCCACGTATTCTCACGCTAGCAAACCTCAATACCGGCGAGTACCTTAAAACTGAATTCTTCGATGGCCGCCGTTACAACAAAGATGAATTGTTCCGTCTGAACCACTTCTTCCGTGATTATCGCGCCAATAAAATCAAAACCATCGATCCTGCGCTGTTTGACCAACTCTATCGCTTGCAGGTGATGTTAGGCACCAACAAACCGGTGCAGTTGATTTCGGGGTACCGCTCGGTGGACACCAACAATGAAATGCGCAGCCATTCGCGCGGCGTGGCCAAACAGAGCTATCACACCAAAGGGCAGGAGATGGATTTTCACATCGAGGGTGTGCAACTGGCCAATATTCGCAAAGCGGCGCTGAAACTGAAGGCGGGTGGCGTAGGCTACTATCCGAAAAGTAATTTCGTGCACATTGATACCGGGCCGACGCGGAGCTGGTAACCCTTAACGCTAATAGGCCCTGCGGCCTGACCGTGTCATGATGATGGTCACATAAGGGTGCTTTTTCGTGAAGTGGAGTGCTATGAAATACCAGATTGTTCTCGTGACGACGTTCAGCCAAAACTGTACGTTGTTATGGTGTGAGGAAACCCGCGACGCGGCGATTGTTGACCCCGGTGGCGAAGCGGAAAAAATCAAACGTGCCGTCGCGCAGTGCGACATCAAGGTATCGCAAATCCTGTTGACGCATGGACATCTCGATCACGTCGGTGCGGCTCAGCAACTGGCCGATCACTATCAGGTGCCGATTATCGGCCCACATCCCGCTGATGCCTTCTGGCTTGATGGTTTGCCCGCACAGAGCCGCATGTTTGGCCTGACAGAGTGTGCGCCGTTAACACCGACGCGCTGGTTGCAAGAAGGGGATTCGGTGACGATAGGTAACACTGAGCTGTCCGTGTTGCACTGTCCGGGACATACGCCGGGCCACGTGGTGTTTATTGACAAAGTATCGCGTTTGGCGCAGGTGGGCGATGTGATCTTTAATGGCGGTGTAGGGCGCAGTGATTTCCCGCAGGGCGATCATCAGGCATTGATTACGTCTATCCGCACCAAGCTCTTCCCACTCGGGGATGATATCACCTTTATTCCTGGACACGGCCCGATGTCGACGCTGGGGCCGGAGCGTAAGACCAATCCTTTTGTGCATGATTAATGCACAGGCATCCCCCGACTAGCAGGGGATGCCTTACAGCATATTACAGCACGGCCACAATGGCTTCGCACAGCGGAGCCATATTTTCCGGCGTCATACCTGCCACGTTAACTCGTCCAGAGTTCACCGCATAGACCGCAAACTCATCGCGTAGACGCAATACTTGCTCTTTGGTCAGACCGCTGAATGAGAACATGCCGTTCTGCTGAATGATAAATGAGAAATCCTGCGTCGCGCCTTTTTCCTGCAAGGTATTGACGAACAGATGACGCATGCGTTGGATGCGCTCGCGCATTGCCGTCAGTTCCTGTTCCCACAGGGTACGCAACGCTTCGTTGCCGAGGATGGTCGCTACCACCGCCGCACCGTGGGCCGGTGGGTTGGAGTAGTTAGCGCGGATGATGGATTTCATCTGGCTAAACGCTTTGTCTGCCACATCGGCATTGGCCGCGACCAGCGTGCAGGCACCGACACGTTCGTTATACAGGCCAAAGTTCTTAGAATAGGAGCTGGAGACCAGTAGCTCAGAATGGGAAGCAGCGAAAATACGCAGCCCCTCAGCATCCTCTTCCAGCCCGCGAGCAAAGCCCTGATAGGCAAAATCAAACAGCGGCAGCCAACCTTTCTGTGCGGACAAGTCAGCCAGTGCTTGCCACTGCTGCGCCGTTGGATCGATACCCGTCGGGTTGTGGCAACAGCCGTGGAATAACACCACGTCGCCCGCCTGAACCGCTTCAAGGCTTTTTACCATGCCATCAAAGTCCAGCGCGTGGTTAGCGGCATCGTAGTAGTGATAATCACACACTTCCAGCCCGGCAGCCTGGAACACGTTTTTATGGTTGGGCCAGCTCGGGTTACTAACCCAAATACGCTTAGCGGAGGTCTGGCTGGCGATAAATTCTGCGGCAATACGCAGGCCACCGGTACCACCCGGCGTTTGTGCGCTACGCGCACGCTTTTCACTGATAATCGCGCTTTGTTTGCCGAACAGCAGCTCTTGCGTACGCAGGGCGAACTCGGGCAGGCCATCGATCCCGAGATAGTTTTTGGTAGCTTCATTTTCAAGCAAAAATTGTTCTGCTTTTTTTACGCTGGCCAGCACCGGTGTCTTTCCGGTTTCATCTTTGTATACGCCGATACCCAGATTGATTTTTTGTGGACGGGAGTCGGCGCGAAACAGATCTGCCAGGCCAAGAATCGGATCAGCGGCAGCGGCAGTAATATGTTCAAACATTGATGGCTATTCCATGACAGAGGTTAGGCAAAAACTTTAATTCTACCGCTAGCCATAAGCTTTGCCAACCGTTTGCGATCAAAATGCGGGTGAAATAACAGGAAAAATTGTGGCAGGAGCGATAGCCATAAATGGCGCTAATAGTCAGGCTGTAGAAAACAAAAAGACAGGGCACGAAGCCCTGTCTTTTTCGTTATCAGACTGCGTAATGCAGTGGTGATAAAACGAAATTAGAACTGATAAGTTACACCAACAGCAACTTTGTCATCATCATTGATGCTGTAGAGGTTGTCAGATTTGATCAGGTTAATTTCGTATTCAGAGTATACGGAGAAGTTTTTGTTGAATGCGTAGGTTGCACCCAAGCTCACGTATTTGGTGATGTAGTCGTTGCCAGAAATACCAGTAGAGGTATCTGTGCCTTTGGCTTTAGCTTGAACGTAACCCAGAGAAGGCGTCAGGCCGAAGTCGAAGTTATACCGAGCAACAGCTTCGAAAACTTCAGTTTTGTCTGCAAATGCGTCAAAAGTAGTACCCGGAGCAACGGTGCTCGGAATGCCTTCAACGAAGGATACATTACGCAGTTCAGAGTAGATGGCAGCAACATAGATGTTGTTGGCATCATACTTCAGACCTGTACCCCAAGCTTCGGCTTTCTTGCCTTGACCAGAAACAGACTGAGAGTTTTGCTCATTGGTGCGGTTTACTGCTGCGTAGTTAGCAACAATGCCTACGCCTACAGGAGATACGTACTCAACAGAAGTACCCCAACCGTCGCCATTCTGACGAGACAGTTTGCGGTCCTTACCTTCGTTCAGCGTAGTGGAGTTGTTAGAACCTTGGTATTGCAGACCGAAATTCAGACCATCAACCAGACCATCAACCATACCAAAGAAATCTTTGTTACGGTAGGTCAGAACGCCAGTAGAACGGCCAGTCAGGAAGTTGTCAGAGTTGGATTGATCGCCGCCCCACTCAGGCAGAACGTCGGTGTATGCCAGAGAATCGTAAGCGATACCCATGTTACGACCGTAGTCGATGGTACCGAAATCAGTGATTTTCAGACCAGCGAAGGCATAACGAGTAGCAACGTCAGAACCTTCTTCTTTGTTGCCAGCGAATTCAGCTTCGTAACGACCGTAGCCCGTTACATCGCTATTGATCTGAGTTTCACCTTTGAAACCCAGACGAGCATAAGATTTGTCACCGTTTTCGCCATTGTAATCAGAGAAACGGTGTTTAGCGGTAACTTTACCGTACAGGTCCAGTTTGTTGCCGTCTTTGTTGTACACTTCTGCTGCGTTTACTGCACCCGCAGCCAACAAAGCCGGGATTACTACTGCAAGAATATTGCGTTTCATCATTATTACCCTCATTGGTGTTTTAAGACACCCGCCGCTGCCATTAACAATTCTCGAAAAAAGTAATAAAACTCTTACGGAACTATCACTGGAAGTTTGGTGTCCTCCTGTGTCTGAACGCCGTGTTCCATTCACTCGCCCGTTAATCTACCCCAAAAATGATACTAAGCTCGTAATAAGGTAACAAAAAGAAATAATATGTTTCAAAATGTAATATTTAGGGAGCTTTGTGAGCCTTATCTGAAAGAAAAAAAGACCGCGAAAAATTCGCGGCCTTTTTTCTAGTTATTTGTTTTACTTATGTTTAATGCGCATTTAGAAACTGGCGTTACGTGGAGTGCGTGGGAAAGGGATCACATCGCGCACATTTTGTACACCGGTAACATAGGCAATCAGACGTTCAAATCCGAGCCCAAAACCAGAGTGCGGAATGGTGCCGTAGCGACGCAGATCGCGATACCACCAGTAATCTTCTTTATTAAGTCCCATCTCTTCCAGACGGCTGTCCAACTGTGCCAGACGCTCTTCACGCTGAGAACCACCGATGATTTCGCCGATGCCCGGTGCCAATACGTCCATGGCCGCGACGGTTTTACCGTCTTCATTCATACGCATATAGAACGCTTTGATGTCTTTCGGGTAGTTTTTCACCACCACCGGTGCTTTAAAGTGCTGCTCTGCCAGATAGCGCTCATGCTCGGAGGCAAGATCAACGCCCCAGAACACCGGATTTTCGAAGGTGTGTCCGCAATTCAGTAGGATCTCGATAGCGTCGGTATAATCCACCTGGGCAAAATCTGCACTGACAAAGTTTTCCAGACGGATGATGGCTTCTTTATCGACACGCTCAGCAAAAAACGCCATGTCATCAGCGCGCTCTTCGAGCACGGCTTTGAATACGTATTTCAACAGGCTTTCTGCCAGCGCTGCGGCATCGTCCAGAGTAGCAAAGGCCACTTCCGGCTCGATCATCCAGAATTCTGCCAGATGGCGGCTGGTGTTGGAGTTTTCGGCTCGGAACGTGGGGCCAAAGGTGTACACATTGGAGAGCGCACAGGAGTAGGTTTCACCGTTCAATTGGCCTGAAACGGTCAAGAAAGCCTCTTTGCCAAAGAAATCTTCACTGAAATCCACTTTGCCCGCCTCGGTACGCGGCAGGTTTTCCAGATCCAGCGTGGAAACGCGAAACATTTCACCGGCACCTTCGGTATCCGACGCTGTGATAAGCGGCGTAGAGACCCAGAAATAAACGTTTTCATGGAAGAAGCGGTGAATGGCCTGGGCCAGCGTATGACGCACGCGTGCTACGGCACCGATCAGGTTAGTGCGCGGGCGCAGGTGCGCGACTTCACGCAGGTACTCAATACTGTGACGTTTTGCTGCCATCGGATAGGTATCCGGATCGTCCACCCAGCCCACCACTTCAACGGCGGTGGCTTGAATTTCGAACGACTGACCTTCACCCGGCGACGCAACCACGGTACCAGTGACGATCACAGAGCAGCCAGTGGTCAATTTCAGAACGTCATTCTGGTAATTGGGAAGATTATTATTTACGACCGCCTGTAACGGATTAAAGCAGGAACCGTCATAGACGGCGATAAAGGAGATACCGGCTTTAGAATCTCTCCGGGTACGTACCCAGCCGCGCACGGTGACTTCACTGTCAACGGCGACACGGCCTTGCAGTACGTCGACTACAGGCACTACGCTCATAAAATTCTCTCTTCTCAATGAATGATATTTAACGGGTCAACCCCTAAGGGTGATTTGCTATGTTACTTGCCGTCTGGCAGGACACAAGCAGAAATCACCGGAATGCGTCAAGTTTTGCGCATTCCGGTAATGTTGGGTTAAATACTGAGCAATCGAGCAAACTAACTGGCTTTTCTGATACGCGGCAGATCGAAGGCTTTGCGTAGTGCGGAAATAAATGCGGCGTCATGGCAGATGGTTTTGCCGGGGCTGTCGGAGAGTTTCGCCACCGGGCGACCGTTGCACTCCACCAGCTTGATGACGATATTCAGCGGTGTAACGCCTGGAATATCGCAGGTCAACCGCGTGCCGATGCCAAACACCAGATTGATGCGCTGAGAAAAATGGCGATAGAGTGTAAGCGCTTTTTCCAGATGCAAGTTATCGGAGAACACCAGCGTCTTACTCTTACTCATGGGGTCAATGTCTAAGCGTTGATAATGTGCGATGGCCTTTTCGCCCCAATCGATCGGATCCCCGGAATCATGACGCAGACCCTGATAGGCATTAGCGAAATCGAGATCGAAATCGCGCAGGAACGCATCCATGGTAATGCAATCCGTCAGCGCGATACCGAGCTGATCGGGGTATTCCACCAACCAGGCGTGCAGGGCGGCACGTTGGCTGTTAGCCAATGTTGCGCCGAGTTGCTGGTGCGCCTGGAACCATTCATGCGCCTGCGTTCCCACCGGTGTCAGCCCCAAGCGGCGCGCCAGATCGTAGTTGCTGGTGCCAATCAAATAAGGGAACTCTTGCTGTAATACGCTCACGATCTCGTGTTGCACGTCGCGGGAGAAACGGCGCCGAGTGCCGAAATCCATCAGTTTGAAATGGCTCAGGTCGATACCCTGACTACGTTCACGAAACTGCGTCAGCGTGCGGCGCCACGGCGTGCACGGCGCTAACGTCCGGTGTGCACGAACGGTGTACCGCTTCACTGATCACCGCCAGCAAGGGGACTTCCCATAAAATCACTTCGCGCCATGGGCCACGAATGCGAATATCCCGCTTACCGTGATGATTGCTTACGGTAACCTGCTGCGGGTTAAAGCGGAAATGGCGTAGCCACTGTAAATAATCTGCGGTAAAAAAAGCAGCGTAGAGAGGTAAGCGAACTCGTCGTCGCTGAGTAACAGTTGGCTCATCAGCGCAATCTGCGCGGTGATAGCCTCTGCATAACTCCCTAACAGCTCATCGCCACGGCAGCGGAATTCCGCTGTAACGTCCACATCATAATAATGATGAAACACCGCTTGCTGCATATGAAGCTTGTACGCATCCGTATCCAGCAATGAGTTCAAAATCGGGGAAGGGTGTAAAGTCATAATGCGTTACAGCATCCTCGTCAGACGCGTTTTCACTATCAAAATCATCAGCAACGTTCGGTGAGTATACCTTGATTCACGCTGCGTTGTCGCTATCACCAGATAACATCATAATTCGGCCAGAAAGAGAGGACCATTCGTGCTCTGACATGGTTATTATTCTCATTACTTAGTCATGGCAACATCGTTGTAACAGGCATAAACTGAACTGTCAAAGCAAAGAGTGAGGTGTAAACATCCTATGAATCAACAGTCGCAAGTAAAATACCGTCATGATTACCGAGCGCCGGACTATACCATCAGCGATATCGCGCTTGATTTTGTTCTGGATGCACAGAAAACGCACGTCACGGCAGTGAGCCAGGTAGTTCGGCAGGGAGAGGCGGGGGCGCCGTTAAAACTGGACGGTGAAGGGCTGACGCTGTTAAGCCTGACAGTGGATGGTCAAGCCTGGCCGCACTATCAGGTTGAGGATGATGGCTTGGTGTTGACGCATCTGCCCGCCGCTTTCACGCTCAGCATCGTCACAGAGATCAATCCTGCCGCCAACAGCGCGCTGGAGGGGTTATACCAATCTGGTGCTGCGCTTTGTACCCAGTGTGAGGCGGAAGGATTCCGCCACATCACCTATTATCTAGATCGCCCCGATGTGCTGGCGCGCTTTACCACGCGCATCACCGCCGATCCGGTTCGCTATCCTTATTTACTCTCCAACGGAAATCGCATCGCACAGGGTACCCTGGATGATGGCCGACACTGGGTTGAGTGGCAGGATCCGTTCCCGAAACCTTGCTATCTGTTCGCGCTGGTGGCGGGGGATTTCGATGTGCTCAGCGACAGCTTTACCACCCGTTCCGGGCGCGAAGTGGCCTTGGAGTTGTATGTCGATCGCGGCAATCTCGATCGTGCGGGCTGGGCGATGACCTCACTGCAAAACGCCATGAAGTGGGATGAAACCCGTTTCGGTCTGGAGTATGACCTCGACATCTATATGATTGTCGCGGTGGACTTCTTTAATATGGGCGCGATGGAAAATAAAGGGCTCAACGTCTTTAACTCCAAATACGTGCTTGCCAAGGCAGAAACCGCTACCGATAAAGATTATCTGAATATTGAAGCGGTGATCGGCCATGAATATTTTCACAACTGGACGGGTAACCGCATTACCTGCCGTGATTGGTTCCAGCTCAGCTTAAAAGAAGGGCTGACGGTGTTCCGCGATCAAGAGTTCAGTTCCGATCTGGGATCGCGCCCAGTAAACCGCATCGATAACGTGCGCGTGATGCGCGGTGCGCAGTTTGCCGAAGATGCCAGCCCGATGTCGCACCCGATCCGCCCGGATCAAGTCATCGAAATGAATAACTTCTACACCCTGACTGTATACGAGAAGGGTTCGGAAGTGATCCGTATGCTGCATACGCTGCTGGGTGAGGATAAATTTCAGGCGGGCATGCGGCTTTATGTGGAGCGTCATGACGGCAGTGCGGCCACCTGTGATGATTTTGTGCAGGCGATGGAAGATGCCTCGGGAGTGGATCTGACGCAGTTCCGCCGTTGGTACAGCCAGTCGGGTACGCCGGTGGTGACGGTGCGCGATGATTATAATGCTGCAACGCAGCAATATCTGCTGTCGGTCAGCCAAAAAACGCCTGTGGGCGCGGATGGTCAGGAAAAATGCCCGTTGCATATTCCGCTGGATATTGAACTGTACGATCAGCAGGGTAACGTGATTCCGTTGCAATATGCGGGTCAAACGATCGATTCGGTACTAAACCTGACCAAAGCAGAGCAGACGTTTGTGTTTGATAATGTGCCGAGTCAGCCGATCCCCTCTTTATTAAGGGAGTTCTCTGCGCCGGTTAAACTCAACTATGCCTGGAGCGATGCGCAACTAACCTTCCTGATGCGTCACGCACGCAATGATTTTTCGCGCTGGGATGCGGCGCAAAGCCTGCTGGCGAACCATATTCGTCTCAACGTGGTGAGCTATCAGCAACATCAACCGCTCTCGCTGCCACTGCATCTGGCCGATGCGTTTCGTGGGGTATTGTTGGATCCTGCGCTGGATCCCATGTTGGCGGCACAAATTCTGACGCTGCCCAGTGAAAACGAAATCGCGGAGCTGTTTGAGATTATCGACCCGCTAGCCATTGCGGCAGTGCGCGAAGCGATGGTTCGCACATTGGCGACAGAGCTGGCCGATGAGTGGCTCGCGGTGTATCGCGTTAACACCACCGCAGAGTACCGTATTGAACATGCTGATATTGGTAAACGCGCGCTGCGCAACACCTGCCTCTATTATCTGGCGTTTGGTGAAGAGGTGCAGGCTGATGCGCTGGTAAGCGCGCAGTATCAGCAGGCGGATAACATGACGTATGCGTTGGCGGCGCTCTCCAGTGCAGCCAGTGCGCAACTGCCGGTGCGAGATACGTTGATGGCGCAGTTTGACGATCGCTGGCACACCGATGGTCTGGTGATGGATAAGTGGTTCACCTTGCAAGCTACCAGTCCGGCCAGTGACGTGTTGTTTCGGGTGCGAGCGTTGCTGAACCATCGTTCATTCAGTCTGAATAACCCCAATCGACTGCGTGCGCTGGTCGGGGCGTTTGCCAGTGCCAATCCGGCCGCGTTCCATGCCGCGGATGGAGAGGGCTACTGCTTCCTGACCGAGATCCTCAGCGATCTCAATACCCGCAATCCGCAGGTCGCTGCTCGGTTGATTGAGCCGCTTATTCGGTTGAAGCGCTATGATGAATCGCGTCAGGCGTTAATGCGTCAGTCACTGGAGCAATTGAAAACGCTGGATAACCTCTCAGGCGATCTGTTTGAGAAAATCAGTAAAGCGCTGCAAGGCTAATCCCCCTTAAGGTTCCCGCGTCAGGCGGGAACCTGTTTTCTGTGATAAGTGTTTTACTTTCCCCTGCGATATCATTACCATTTCCCGCCGTGCTTCAGGAAGTCACCCGCTTTATTGTTATTTTGCATGCATGACTTTTGGGATCTCAGGAGACACTATGTTCTATCCCGTAATCAAGAAGGCACTTTTTCAGCTCGATCCAGAACGGGCTCACGAATTTATCTTCCAGCAGTTACGTCGTCTATCTAATACACCGTTTGAATTTCTTATTCGCCAATCCGTTCCCACCAAACCTGTTACCTGCATGGGCCTTTCTTTTAAAAATCCACTCGGTTTAGCCTCTGGCCTGGATAAAGATGGCGATTGTATTGATGCGCTGGGCGCAGTGGGCTTTGGTCATATTGAAGTCGGTACGGTAACACCGCGTCCGCAGCCCGGTAATGATAAACCGCGTCTGTTTCGCGTCGTAGAAGCGGAAGGGTTAATTAACCGCATGGGATTTAATAACCATGGCGTGGATAACCTGATCGAGAACGTAAAAAAATCCCGTTTTGGCGGTGTGCTGGGAATTAATATCGGCAAGAATAAAGATACGCCAGTAGAGCAGGGTAAAGATGACTATTTGATCTGCATGGACAAGGTCTATGCACACGCCGGATATCTTGCGATCAATATCTCTTCACCGAATACGCCGGGATTACGTTCTCTGCAATACGGCGAAGCGCTGGACGATCTGTTGCAGGCGATTAAAAATAAACAAGAAGCATTGCATCAACAACATCATAAATATATGCCGATCGCGGTGAAGATCGCACCGGATCTTTCTGAGGAAGAATTGATCCAAATCGCTGATAGCTTGGTGCGTCATAACATTGATGGAGTGATTGCCACCAATACCACACTGAATCGTGATTTGATTCAGGGATTAAATCATTGTGGGCAAACCGGTGGGTTAAGCGGACATCCGTTACAGCATTGCAGCACCGAAGTTATTCGTCGTCTGGCGCAAGAATTGAACGGCCGTTTGCCGATTATTGGCGTTGGCGGGGTCGATTCACTGATGGTCGCACGGGAAAAAATGGCCGCGGGTGCATCACTGGTACAGATATATTCCGGCTTTATTTTTCATGGACCGCGCCTGATTAAAGATATCATTACCCATATTTAATCTTTTCATCACATCATTTCTCGTTGGGGGTTTATTTATTCCTCCAGCTAGTCTATATTTTACTCGTTTGTGCAATTAATCTTCTTTTTTACAAAAAACGCGGCTGACATACCCTCACCGAGCGTATGAAGGATATTAACCGTTTTCTTGTCAAGGATGGCAATGGTATGTGGTGTGCAGACGCAATGGCGTCGATGAATAGCCCAGGGGGAAGGTGAATAATATGAAATTAAAACCTGACGACAATTGGCGCTGGTATTTTGATGCGGAACACGATCGTATGATGTTGGATTTAGCCAACGGCATGGTATTTCGTTCTCGTTTTGCGGCCAAAATGCTTACGCCAGATGCATTTGCTCCCGTATCATTTTGTGTTGATGACGCCGCATTGTTTTTCACCTTTCAGGAAAAATGTCAGCCTATTTCGTTGCAGCATGAATTGCAGGCAGAGCTGGTATTAAATGCGCTGGTGGCTCACCGTTATTTAAAACCCCTGATGCCGAAGAGTTGGTATTTTGCGCAGCAACCCCATGAACAGCAGGCCCCGCAAATGGGCGATGCGGTTTGGGTAATGCTGGCTGAAAGCCAGGAAATTGCCTGCTTTATGGTAGTGGATCGCGGTGAAAAAGCCAGCTTGTGCGTGTTGGCTCAAGAGGCGCTGATGCTTAAAGGCAAAACGATGCAGCTAGGCGAAGCGATTAAAATCATGCATGACCGCCTGTTGCCCCAACAGAGCGCGCTGGCAGGGGCGATGCCATCGGCATCCTTCCCCTATGCCAAGGTGGTGTAGGGGAAGAATTCTTGTCAGGAGAGCACCAGGTCTCTCTGCGGCACGCAACTGCATGCCAGAATAGTGCCATCCTCGCGCACGGCACCCCGCTTTAAGGGCGAAACCTCACCGCTGACCAGCGTCATTTTGCAACAACCGCACACGCCCGCCCGGCAAGAATAGGACACGCGCACGCCGTGCTGCTCCAGTTGCTCTAACAAAATCTGCTGATTATTCCCCGGCAGCGTTTTGCCCTGATAGTGCAGGGAAAGGCCTTGTTCCGCCTGAATGGGGGCTTCTAGCGTTGCGGCAGGAGCTCCTGCACCATAGAGACGCGGTGGCTTGGTTGCCAGCACCTCGACGCTATCGCCCACGCGAATGATACCGCTTTGACGCGCCACCATATTCTGACCAAAATCCACGTCACCGTTTTCCGCCGTGCGGAAGGCTTGTAGCGTGGCGAGCGGCTCTCTCGAGGGATGCTTGCGTCCACGCTCGGTGCTCACGGTGGTCAATACACAGCGGCTGCACGGTTTGACAACGTCGAAGGTCACCTCACCGATACGCAGCGTTTGCCAACTGTCTTCCGCGAAGGTATCAGCACCGGTCACCACGATATTAGGGCGGAACTGAGTCAGCTTGATCCCAGCGCTACAACGCTGGCGCAGTGCCTGAAAAGAGGCTTCATTGACCAACAGATAAGGGTAACCGTCGGCGAAACCCAACGGAATGCCGGGAAAACGCTTTACGCGACGAGAGGGCATGCCGCCAACCCAGCACAACTGTACCGGACGTTTAAAATAACCGCTCAACCACTGGTTGATGTTATCGGGTGCGATACAGGCGGAAAAATGCGTGCCCCAGACTTCAGTAGGCTGTGGCGTGTGGGCGAAATCCGCATAGCGTACTAACGCCTGAGCGCCGTCAGGTGCGGTGAGAAACAGGCCGTCAGGCAGCAACGCCGGTGTAAACAGCACCATTTCGGGAAACTGGCGCGCAGTGATAAAGGTCCCATCGGGTTCCGTCACCATAAATGAACGGTCATACGCCAGACCGCTGGGCGTTGCCAACGCATGGGAAAGTTGCAAGCCGCGCAAGGATTTGACCGGATGAACGTATAGTTGGGAAACACCAATCATCAAGAGTGCCTATCTGTTCAAAGGTTTTTAACGCCGCAACTTTATGACAAGTCGCTGGGATTAGCTATAATGCGCCTCAATTTTATGTGTTACACCCATGATACTTCAAATTGCACGTGCGCTGACTGTGTGGGGGCACCCGAACCACTTATCGCTTTCCTGCAACTCGAAGTCGTCTGGGTCTACCCTTTTACCTTGGTGGTCGTCGTATTATGAATTCTCTGTTTGCCAGCACGGCGCGTGGTCTGGAAGAACTGCTTAAAAGTGAACTTGAAGCGTTAGGTGCGCAGGAATGCAGCCTGGTTCAAGGCGGCGTGCATTTTCAGGGTGACGACCGTTTGATGTATCACAGCTTGCTGTGGAGCCGTCTGGCATCACGTATTTTATTGCCGCTCGGTGAATGCAAGGTCTACAGCGATCTCGATCTCTACCTCGGCGTTCAGGCCATTGACTGGACCTCCGTATTCTCGGTTGATAGCGCTTTTGTGGTTCATTTTACCGGCACTAACGACGAAATTCGTAATTCCCAGTACGGCGCACAGAAAGTGAAAGACGCCATTGTCGATAGCTTTGTGCGTAAAACCGGTCAGCGCCCTAACGTGGCCAAGCAGCAACCGGATATTCGCATCAATGTATTTCTGAAACGCGAGACGGCCAGCATTGCGCTGGATCTCAGCGGCGAAGGCTTGCATCAGCGCGGTTATCGTGAAGGCACTGGAGCTGCACCGTTGAAAGAAAACCTGGCGGCGGCCGTTGTGCTGCGCTCGGGTTGGCAGCCGGGTACGCCAATGATCGATCCGTTGTGCGGTTCCGGTACGTTGTTGATTGAGGCCGCCATGATGGCCGCCGATCGCGCACCGGGCTTGCGCCGCGATCATTGGGGATTCAGCGCCTGGCTGAACCATAACGCCGATTTGTGGCGTGACGTGGTGGCTGAGGTGCAGGTGAGGGCCAAACAAGGCCTGCAAACCACCACCTCCCGTTTTTACGGTTCAGACAACGATAGCCGGGTGATTGAGCTGGCGCGCGCCAATGCGCGCCGTGCTGGTGTCAGCGAATTGATAACTCTCTCGGTACAGGATGCGGTGCAACTGCGCAATCCGCTGCGGCAAGGTCCGACAGGAACAGTACTAAGTAACCCGCCTTACGGTGAGCGTCTGGAGAGTGAGCCTGCTCTGATCGCCTTGCACAATATGTTGGGCCGCAAGCTGAAAAGTGAGTTCGGTGGCTGGACGCTGTCGCTGTTCAATGCGTCACCGGAGCTGTTAACCAGCCTGCCGTTGCGTGCTGAACGTCAGTTTAAGGCCAAAAACGGGCCGCTGGATTGCGTACAGAAAAACTACCGGATCAGCGCTGCGCCTGACGCCTTGGCGGGTGAAGCCACTCCGCCGCTTGTCAGCGCTGAAGTGGCACCGGATTTTGCCAACCGTCTGCGCAAAAACTGCCGTAAACTGGAAAAATGGGCTAAGCAGCAAGGTATAGAATGCTACCGGCTGTATGACGCCGATCTGCCGGAATACAATGTGGCTATCGATCGCTATGGCAGTTGGGTGGTGGTGCAGGAATATGCGCCGCCGAAAACCGTCGATCCACAAAAAGCGCGCCAGCGCGTGTTTGATATTATCAACGCTACGTTGCACGTGTTGGAACTGCCTGCCAATCGCTTGGTGTTAAAAACCCGCGAACGGCAAAAGGGCAAAAGCCAGTATGAAAAACTGGCGCAGAAGGGCGATTTCCTGCTGATGCAGGAGTATAACGCCAAGCTGTTGGTAAATCTGACCGATTATCTTGATACCGGACTGTTTCTCGATCACCGTATCGCGCGCAAGATGCTGGGCGAAATGAGTAAAGGAAAAGACTTCCTGAACTTGTTCGCCTATACCGGCACGGCCAGCGTCCACGCAGGGTTGGGTGGTGCGCGCACCACCACCACGGTGGATATGTCGCGTACCTACCTAGAATGGGCGAAGAAAAACCTGAGCAGCAATGGTCTGGCAGGTCGTCAGCATCTTCTTATTCAGGGGGATTGCCTGACCTGGATGCAGGAAACGCGCGAACAGTTTGACCTGATTTTTATTGATCCGCCCACGTTCTCAAATTCGAAACGCATGGCCGATGCTTTTGACGTTCAACGCGACCATCTGGCGTTGATGAAAGATTTGCAGCGTATGCTGCGTCGAGGCGGTACCATTCTGTTTTCAAACAACAAACGCGGTTTCCAGATGGATCAGCCGGGCATTGCAGCCCTTGGGCTTCGCGCCACGGAAATCAGCGAGAAAACCCTTTCATTAGATTTTGCCCGCAATCGCCAGATCCATAACTGCTGGCTGCTGCGACACGCGGGCGAGGAAAAGTAAGTCATGTCATTAATTAGCGTCTCGGATGCCTGGCTGTCGTTCAGCGATGCGCCTTTACTTGATAACACCGAACTGCACATTGAAGAAAATGAACGAGTCTGCCTGGTAGGGCGTAACGGTGCGGGGAAATCGACCCTGCTGAAAATTCTGGCGCGCGAAGTGCGGCTGGACGATGGGCGTATTGTTTATGAGCAAGATCTGATCGTCTCCCGTTTGCAGCAAGATCCGCCGCGTGACGTAACGGGCAGCGTATTTGATTTTGTGGCAGAAGGGGTGGCCGAGCAGGCCGACTACCTGAAACGCTACCATGGAGCTTTGCGTCTGGTTGAACAGGATCCCAGCGATAAGAACCTCAACCAGCTGGCAGTACTTCAGGAAACGTTGGAAACCCAAGGGCTGTGGCAATTGGAAAATCGCATCCACGATGTGTTGGCCCAATTGGGACTGACAGCAGATGCGCCCTTGTCCTCGCTTTCTGGCGGCTGGCTGCGCAAGGCCGCACTGGGCCGTGCGTTGGTCAGTGGGCCGAAAGTCTTGCTGCTTGATGAACCGACCAACCACCTGGATATTGAAACCATCGACTGGCTGGAAGGTTTCCTCAAAACCTTCCAGGGCAGCATCGTTTTTATCTCCCATGACCGTTCCTTTATTCGCAACATGGCGACACGTATTGTCGATCTCGATCGTGGCAAACTGGTCTCCTTGCCCGGCAATTACGACAAGTATCTGCTGGGTAAAGAAGAAGCGTTGCGCGTGGAGGAGCTGCAAAATGCCGAGTTCGATTGCAAGCTGGCGCAGGAGGAAGTGTGGATCCGTCAGGGCATCAAGGCGTGTTGCACGCGTAACGAAGGTCGAGTGCGTGCGCTGAAAGCGATGCGTCAGGAGCGTTCACAGCGTCGCGAAGTGTGGGCTCTGCCAAAATGCAGGTTGAAGAAGCGGCTCGTTCCGGCAAAATCGTGTTCGAACTGGAAAACGTCGATTATCGCATCGGTGATAAAAATCTGGTGCGGGGATTCTCTGCCCAGGTGTTGCGCGGTGACAAGATAGCGCTGGTCGGGCCAAACGGCTGCGGCAAGACCACGCTGTTGAAACTACTGTTGGGCGATCTGCAAGCGACGCACGGTCGCGTTCACTGCGGCACCAAGTTGGAAGTAGCCTATTTTGATCAGCACCGCGCGGAGCTCGATCCTGAGCGCACCGTGATGGATAACCTGGCCGAAGGCAAACAGGAACTGATGGTTAACGGCCGTTCTCGCCATGTGTTGGGCTACCTGCAAGATTTCCTGTTCCATCCCAAACGGGCAATGACGCCGGTAAAAGCCCTGTCAGGCGGTGAACGTAACCGACTGCTGCTGGCGCGTTTGTTCCTCAAACCCAGCAACTTGTTGATTCTTGACGAACCGACTAACGACCTTGATGTGGAAACGCTGGAACTGTTGGAAGAGTTGATCGACAGCTATCAAGGCACTGTGCTGCTGGTGAGCCACGACCGTCAATTTGTGGATAACTCGGTCACCGAGTGCTGGATTTTCGAAGGGGATGGACGTATTAACCGCTATGTTGGTGGTTATTATGATGCACAGCAGCAGCGCGCTGAAACGGTGCCATTGCGTAAATCCGTGCCTGCGGCGGCGGAAAAGTCAGCAGAGAGTAAAGAGACCGTTCAGAGCGCACCCAGCGCTAAACGTCAAACCGGTAAACTCAGTTATAACCAGCAGCGCGAACTGGAGCAGTTACCCCAGAAACTCGAACAATTGGAACAGTCCATTGCGGCGTTACAAGCGCAAATGAACGATGCTGATTTCTTTACCCGTCCGCGTGATGAAACGCAAAAGGTATTGAATGCATTGGCAGAAGCGGAGCAGGAGCTGGAAGTGTCCTTTGAGCGCAGGGAAGCGTTGGAAACGCAGAAAAACGGCTAACGTTGGGTATACTACCAACAGGTAGATGCCTTCTGATGGTAACCACGCGTACGATATACCGTGCCGTGGGAACACGAGCCTTCTGCAGGTAACGGCGGCGGCGCGCCTGACCGGGGTGCCGCGCGGCGAAAGATAAAGGAGGCGGAGCGTGTGCAATCATAATGCAAGGCATGACGACTACATGTTGTGCCCCCAGTGCGACATGCTGGTGGAGTTACCCATCCCTGATGCATGGGCAAAAGGCGGTGTGTCCGCGCTGTAAATCAACCTTGGCCAACCGCCAGAATCAGGCGCGCCAGCGCTCCATCGGTTTTGCCTTCAGCGCCTTGCTGATGCTGGCGTTGGCGAATGCCTTTCCTTTTGTTTATATGCGCGTGGCGGGCATTACTAGTGAGATCTCGCTGTTTGAGATCCCGCAGGTGATGGTGTCCGATAATTACGCCAGCGTCGCCTTTCTGTTTATGCTGTTTGTTCAAGTGATCCCGGCGATTTCCATGGTGATGGTTATCCTGTTGTCGCTGCGCAGCTCCATGTCAGCACGGATAAAACGGTTGATGGCAACCTGGCTCTTCTGGCTAAAAAGCTGGGGAATGGCCGAAATTTTTCTCTCTGGCGTGCTGGTGAGCTTTGTGAAGCTGATGTCTTATGGTGAAATTGGCGTCGGCACTGGCTTTGTGCCTTATGTACTGTTTTGTTTGCTGCAACTATTGGCCTATCAAAGTCTGGATCGGCGCAGCGTGTGGAATGATGTAGCGCCTGCGCCACCGTTACCCTTTGTACTGCAGACCGGACGATCGGGTTTGGCACAAGGGCTGCTCTCCTGCACCTGCTGTACAGCGATATTGCCTGCCGATCAGTGGGAATGTCCGCGTTGTCATCGCCACGGCCATGCGCGACGTAAAAATAGCCTGCAATGGACGCTGGCGCTGCTGTTAACCTCAGTGCTGCTTTATGTTCCCTCGAACCTGCTGCCGATCATGATTACCGAAGCGTTGGGGAGTAGTGAAACCTCCACCATTATGTCGGGGGTGATTCTGCTGTGGGGGATGGGGTCTTATCCGGTGGCGCTGGTGATCTTCATTGCCAGTATTATGGTGCCATCGCTTAAAATGCTGGCGCTGGCGTGGTTGTGTTGGAGTTCGGCGGGTAATGGACGTCAGGACAATGAACGTCTGCACGTGGTATATGAAATGGTGGAATTTGTCGGTCGCTGGTCGATGATCGACGTGTTTGTCATTGCTGTACTGTCTGCCATGGTGCGCATCGGCCAGTTAATGAGTGTATACCCGGCAATCGGCGCGGTGTTGTTCGCGCTGGTGGTCATTTTCACCATGTTTGCCGCCATGACGTTTGATCCCCGTTTGTTGTGGGATCGCCAGCGTGATAATGATCAAGAGGGATCAGCCATTGGCGAAAAATAATTATTCTGTCGCAAACGTAGAAGCGATTAAACGCTGGTCGCCCGTATGGATTGTGCCCATTGTGACGGTGCTGATCGGAGCCTGGATTTTATTTTACCATTTCAGTCACCTGGGGCCTCAGATCACGCTAACGACGCAGAGTGCCGAAGGGATTGTGGTCGGTAAAACCACCATCAAAAGCCGCAGTGTGGACGTCGGCGTGGTGGAAAGCGTGGTGTTGAGTGAAGACCTGCGCCAGGTGGAGATTGTGGCTCGCTTGCATTCCGGTATGGGCAAGTTACTGCGCCATGATTCTGTGTTCTGGGTGGTGAAACCGCAGATTGGCCGAGAAGGGGTTTCCGGGCTAGGAACCCTGCTGTCCGGCGCGTTTATTGAACTTCAGCCGGGGGTTAGCGGTGAAGCACGTAGTGAATTTGCGTTGCTGGATTCGCCGCCGCTGGCACCACCGCATGCCAAAGGGATTCGCATTTTGCTCGACAGCGAACGTTCGGGCCAACTGAACGCAGGCGATCCGGTATTGTTTCGCGGCTACCGTGTCGGTTCGGTTGAAACCAGCGAGTTCGATACCAAGGCGCGCCAAATGCGCTATCAGCTGTTTATTACCGCACCTTACGACAGTCTGGTGACCAGCAATGTCCGTTTCTGGAAAGACAGCGGCATTACGCTGGATATGTCAGCGCAGGGGATGCGGGTGGAAATGGGATCGTTGACCACCTTGTTCAGTGGCGGCGTTAGCTTTGACGTGCCAGCCGGTTGGGATCTGGGTGAACGAGTGCAGGATCGTGCGCAATATCAGCTGTTTGATAACGAACGTAGTATTCAGGATTCGCTCTACACGGAGTACAAAGAATATGTGATGTTCTTTGATGAATCCATCCGTGGATTGCAGGTGGGGGCACCGATGGAATTCCGTGGCATTCGTCTGGGAACTGTCGCCCAAGCGCCGTTGGTGACGACCAACTTCAAGCAGGATATTAACATGGAGTATCGCATTCCGGTGCTGATCCGCGTTGAACCTGCACGTTTTGAAAAGATCATCGGTAAGCAGTTTGATTACCAGAAACAACTCGCCGACGCACAGGCTATGGGGCTGCGTGCCTCATTGAAAACGGCTAACCTGCTGACCGGTGCCTTGTTTATCGATCTCGACTTTTATCCGAAAGCACGTGGTAACAGTACAGGACCGCTGCGAGTGGTTGATGGGTATCCGGTGTTGCCAACCATGGGCGGCGGTTTGTCGCAAATCCAGCAAAAACTGATGGCGGTGTTGGATAAGATCAACGACCTGCCGTTAACGCCAATGGTGAGCGAAGCGACCAAAACGCTGACAGAGAGCCAGTCAACACTACGTGAGTTGAAAAAGACGCTCGCTTCGTTAAACCAGATAACCTCCAGCAAGGCGATGCAATCGCTGCCGCAGGACATGCAGCAAACGCTACAGGAGCTGAACCGCAGTATGCAAGGGTTACAGCCTGGCTCGCCGGCCTATAACCGATTGGTGGCGAATATGCAGCGTCTGGATCAGGTGTTAAGGGAGTTGCAACCGGTATTGCGCACGCTGAATGATAAAAGCAATGCACTGATCTTTCAGGCGCCTGAGAGCGAAGATCCCCAACCGAAGAGGGCGAAACCATGAGTAAAGGATGGCTGGTGGCAATGGCGTTGTTGTTGAGTGCATGCAGCAGTACAACGCCAAAAACCTATTACCAACTGCCGCAGCCGTCTGTGGCGACTGCGGGTAAAACGGATCTTACCGCGGCCCGCACGCTGTGGCTTTCCCACGTTGCGTTGGCGGATTATCTCAGTACGTCGGGTCTGGTTTACCAGACCAATGATGTGCGTTATGTCATTGCCAGCAATAACTTGTGGGCCAGCCCGTTGGAGCAGCAGTTGCAACAGACGCTGCAAAGCAGCCTGAATGCCGGGCTGCCGGGCTGGACGGTAAGTTCGCAACCCTTAGGTGCTGCACCCTCAGAACTGGCTGTTACCGTGAAAGCCTTCCACGGCCGCTACGATGGAAAAGCGGTGGTGCAAGGGGAGTGGACATTGCAACGCGGCGATCGACTGTTGCGCCAGCCGTTTAAGCTGGTGCTGCCAGTCAACGACGATGGTTATGATGCGTTGGTGACAACGCTGGCACAAGGTTGGCAGCAGTTTGCTCAATCCATTGCCGCGCAGATTCAACGCAGCGAGTAGCTGGCAGCGATAGGAAAATCTTATCTAACGTTATGTAATTTAAAAATTTATCGCTTATTTCCTGGCACTGTTTTTATGCATTTGCTTGCACGCAGTGCGCCATGATGGCGCACTGCGCCTTTATAAATAATCCCCCGGAAATGTCTTCTTCATAAATATCAATCTGTTATTTTTTGGCACAGATACTGCAATGTTAATCGCATAACATTATGACTGCGAATGACAGGGCACTAACATGCAGCAAGATGACGCTAATTCCGCTAACCCTGACGCCAATGTGCGCATTGATCTTATCGCACGCATCGAAGCGTCATTCAGTCAGCAGACCCCCAGCGGTAAGCGTGTTGCCGGTTGGTTGCTGAATAATCTGGCACAGATACCGTTTGAATCGGCGGATAGCATCGCCGGTTATACCGGTACGACGGGAATTACCGTGGGGCGCTATCTGCGCAAGCTGGGCTATCGCAATCTGGAGGATTTCAAAGCGAGTCTGCGCGCCGATGCGCTGGCCCCTTACCGCCCCTGGGGCGTCACCGACCGGTTGGATGCCTGGCAGCAGCAGCGTACCCTCTCGAATCGTCTCAGCCCCTCTCTGCGTCTGGAGGTTGATGCCATTCAGGACGTCTATCGCCTAGCGCAAACGGAGACTTTCGCTCGCATTAGTCAGCAATTGGCCGAGGCAGAAGCGGTGTTTATTCTCGGCATCCAATCTACGCGCGGCATTGCCAACGCGTTTTTTAGTCATCTTGAGTATTTGCTCCCCCGTGTGAGCTATGTCTATGGACTGTCTGGTACCTGGGTGGAGTCGCTCAATTCAGAACACCAACGCCCTTATGTGGTGGTGACCGACACTCGCGCCTATTCCACCGTGGCCCGACAGTATTGCCGCGCCGCCAGCGACCGGAAGATCCCGCTGGCGCTGGTTACCGATCTCTGGTGCCCCTGGGCGCGTGATTACCCGATGGATTTGCTGCAAGTCAAAACCGATACCGGCCATTTCTGGGATTCGCTGGCACCGATTACCTGCTTGTTCAACCTTCTGCTCTCTGCGGTGGTGGAGCAGCTAGGTGACAAGTTGTCGGCGAGGCTGGCGCTCAACCGCGCTTTGCAAACAGAATTTGGCCAATTTGAACAGTAAACAGGACAACACATGACGGGTGTTATCGACCTGGTGGATCTGGCGCAGACGCTACCCCAACTGATTATCGATATGAAATATGCCACGGCGGATAACCTGACTGGTCATCCCATTTATGCCGAAGCGCTTTGCCTGTTGCACCCGGATGCGGCACGGGGGACTGGCACGCAGTGTCGCTGTTGCCGAACAGAGCGGCTATCGGCTGCAACTTTACGATGCCTATCGTCCCCATGCGGCACAAATACGCCTATGGGATGCCTGTCCCGATCCGCGCTTTGTCGCCTCATTGGCGGTTGGTTCGTACCACAGTCGCGGCGTGGCGGTGGATGTCACTCTGCTGGATGAACAGGGCAAGGCGCTGGATATGGGCACCAGCTTCGATGAGATGAATGAAAAATCCTATGCGTGGTGTGCGGCGTTGCCCGTCGCCGTGCAACGTAACCGACTGCAACTCTATGCCGTGATGGCAGCGGGTGGCTTCGTCGGGATTGAAACGGAATGGTGGTATTTTGAATTGCCGAATGCTGACCGTTACCCGCTGTTGCCCGATCGGTTTGGTTGCACCTTGCCCAACCGTAGGACGGCTGTTTGATTGATGCGCGCTGCGCGAACCGTTTGACTATCACCAGGAGCTGAATCATGAAGACGCACCACACTGCATTGTTACGACCTCTGCTGTTAGCTACCGCAATGGCTGCCGTATTGCCTGCCTGGGCTGCGGTGCCGAAAGATATGCTGGTGATCGGCAAAGCCGCCGATCCACAAACGTTAGATCCTGCGGTCACTATCGATAATAACGACTGGACCATCACCTATCCCTGTTATAAACGGCTGGTGCAGTACAAAACGGCAAAGGCGCTACCGATGTGACCGGGGATTTGGACCTGAGTTGGGAAGCGTCTCCAGACCAAAAAACCTGGACCTTCAAACTCGATCCCAAGGCAAAATTTGCCGATGGCAGCGCTGCCAGCGCCGAGGCAGTCAAAATATCGTTTGAACGTCTGCTCAAGATCGGTCAGGGGCCCGCCGAAGCCTATCCCAGCGATTTGAAGGTTGAAGCAGTCGATGCGCATACCGTGCGCTTTACGCTGAGCGCACCCTTTGCGCCGTTCCTGTATACGTTTGCCAATGACGGTGCCTCTATTATTAACCCTGCGGTATTGAGCAAACACAGCGCCGATGACGGTAAGGGCTGGTTAGCGGAAAATACTGCCGGTTCCGGGCCTTATCAGGTCCAGCGTTGGCAGAAAGGCCAGCAGGTGGTGCTGGTGCCAAATCCCCACTACACCGGCAGCGCGCCCGCGTTTAAACGCGTTTCGGTCAAAATCATTGGTGAGAGTGCCACGCGCCGCCTGCAACTGGAGCGTGGGGATATTGATATTGCCGAGTTGCTACCGGTCGATCAGCTTGCCACGCTGAAGGCAAAAAACAGCGTGTCAGTACAGGAACACCCGTTGCTGCGCGTGACCTATCTCTATCTAAATAATGGCAAAGGACCATTGAGCCAGGTTGATCTGCGTCGTGCTGTCTCCTGGGCCACGGACTATCAGGGCATGGTGAAGGGGATACTTGGCGGAAACGGCAAGCAGATGCGTGGCCCGATCCCAGAAGGCATGTGGGGCTATGACAAAGATGCCATGCAGTACAGCTTGGACAACGAAAAAGCACAGGCGGCAATGAGCAAGGTAGCTCAAAAGCCACAGCAATTAACCTTCCTCTATTCGGATAACGATCCCTCCTGGGAACCCATTGCTATCTCAACCCAGGCAACGCTGAAATCGCTGGGGGTGAATGTCAGTCTGGAAAAACTGGCAAACGCCACCCTGCGCGAACGGGTTGGCAAGGGTGACTTTGATATTGCCATCGGTAACTGGAGCCCTGATTTCGCCGATCCGTACATGTTCATGAATTACTGGTTTGAATCCAACAAGAAAGGGTTACCGGGCAATCGTTCCTACTATGAAAACCCGGCGGTTGATGCGTTGCTGAAAAAGGCGATGGCCACCACCGACCAGACTGTGCGCACAGCGGACTACCAGCAGGCGCAGCGCATTGTGATTGATGAAGCCGCCTACGTTTATCTGTTCCAGAAAAACTATCAGGTGGCGATGAACGATGCGGTAAAAGGCTTTGTGTTCAACCCGATGCTGGAAAAGGTATTCAACATAGGCACGATGTCGAAATAAGTTCACTAGCGCAGCAGGCGGCGAGGCTCTGAGGATCGCCGCACGAAAATCAGCCCGATGCGACAACCGGTTTGGTGCCGCATTGCGTGGAGTAACACTATGACGTTCTGGAGTATTTTGCGGCAACGCTGCTGGGGATTGGTGCTGGTGGTGATGGGGGTTTGCGTCATCACCTTCATCATTTCGCATCTGATCCCCGGCGATCCTGCGCGTTTGCTGGCAGGCGATCGCGCCAATGATGACATTGTACGCCATATTCGCCAGCAGCTTGGGTTGGATCAACCGGTCTATGTGCAATTCTGGCGCTATGTTACAGCTCTTTTTTTCGGTGATTTGGGCACCTCGATTCGTACCGGGCGTCCGGTACTGGATGATATTCAGACCTTTTTCCCGGCCACGCTCGAACTGGCGTTTTGCTCTCTGTTGCTGGCGCTGGCAGCCAGTATTCCCCTTGGCGTGCTCTCCGCCGTCTATCGCGATCGCGGTTGGATCATGGCGTGCGGTTACTGGCGATCGGTGGGATATCCACGCCCGCGTTTTGGCTTGGGAGTTATCGTGCTGTTTTACGGGCATCTCGATCTGCTGCCCGGTGGTGGGCGGTTGGATGACTGGCTGGAGCCGCCCGCACATGTCACTGGATTCTACCTGATCGATAGCCTGTTGGCGGGTGACCATGAGGCTTTCTGGAATGCCTTGCAACATCTGATATTGCCGTCGTTCACGCTCTCGTTTGTCCATCTGGGTATCGTGGCGCGTCAGATTCGATCCGCCATGCTCGAGCAATTGAGTGAGGATTACATCCGTACCGCGCGGGCGAGTGGCTTAACCCCGTGGCGCATTGCCGTGTGTCACACGCTGCCCAACGCCTTGATCCCATCGGTGACTGTGTTAGGGCTGGCGTTGGGCGATCTGCTCTATGGCGCAGTGTTAACGGAAACCGTGTTCTCCTGGCCGGGCATGGGCGCTTACGTTGTGGCATCGATTCAGGCGCTGGACTTCCCGGCTGTGATGGGCTTTGCCGTAGTGGTGTCCATGGCTTATGTCGGGGTTAACCTGGTGGTGAATCTGCTCTATCTGTGGCTGGATCCACGAATTGGACGAGGAGAAGCGTGATGCATGTAACGCAACAACAAACTGCCCCGCTGCGCACACCGTCCCCGCGTATTGCCTATTGGCAAAAGCAGTGGTGGCTGGTCAAGCGTAGCCCGTTAACGCTATTGGGGGCCGCGATTATCGCGGTGATTGTACTGATGATGGTGTTTGCCCCTTGGCTGGCGCCTTACGATCCTAACGCTATCGATTTTTCTGCGCGATTGCAGCCGCCATCGTCAATACATTGGTTTGGCACCGATGAAGTGGGGCGCGATCTGTTTAGCCGCGTGGTGATGGGAAGTCAGCAATCCGTCGCTGGCGGGCTTGCCGTGGTGGCAATTGCTGCGGTTATCGGCTCGCTGCTTGGCTGTTTTTCAGGGGTATTAGGCGGCTTTGGTGATGCGGTGATCATGCGGGTTATGGACATTATGCTGTCGATCCCCTCATTGGTGCTTACCATGGCGCTGGTGGCGGCTTTGGGCCCCAGCTTGTTCAACGCCATGCTGGCGATTGCCATTGTGCGTATCCCGTTTTATGTCCGGTTGGCGCGCGTGCAAACGCTGGTGGTACAAGCATCGCTGGACATTGGCGCCGCGATTTTAATGCGGCCACGCTGGGTTTTATCGGATTGGGTGCGCAGCAACCGACGGCGGAGTGGGGCGCGATGGTCGCCAATGGACGCAGCTACGTGCTCGATCAGTGGTGGTACTGTGCGTTTCCCTGTATGGCGATTTTAATTACGGCGGTCGGCTTCAATCTGTTCGGTGACGGCGTGCGCGACCTGCTGGATCCGAAAACCTCAGGAGGGCACTGATGGACGATACCCTGTTGACGATTGATAATCTGGCGCTCAGTTTTCCGATTTATTGCGGTGAAGTTCACGCGCTTAATCAGGTCTCGTTGAGTGTAAAGCGTGGTGAAATTGTTGGCGTGGTCGGGGAATCTGGTTCCGGCAAGTCAGTAACTTCGATGCTGGTGATGCGGCTGCTCAGACCCGGGAGCTATAGCATCAATAGCGGCAGCATTACCCTGTTGGGGCAGGATATGCTCAATGCGTCGGAGCGCACTCTGCGCCATATGCGTGGTGCCAAGGTCGCCATGATCTTTCAGGAACCGATGACGGCACTGAACCCAACGCGCCGTGTCGGTGATTTGATGCGCGAAGTTATCCAACAGCATCAACCGCTGAATAAACGCGATGCACACGCCCATGCGTTGGTATTGCTCTCAGAAATGCAAATTTCTGATGCAGAGCAGGTGATGAAGCGTTATCCGTTTGAACTCTCAGGCGGAATGCGCCAGCGCGTAATGATTGCGCTGGCCTTTTCCTGCAATCCTGAATTGATCATTGCCGATGAGCCCACCACCGCGCTGGATGTGACGATGCAGCGTCAGGTGCTGCGCCTGTTAAAACAAAAGGCGCAGGAGCGCAGCACGGCAGTGTTGTTTATCAGTCACGATATGGCTGTTGTATCACAACTGTGCGATCGGCTGTATGTGATGTATGCCGGTACCGTTATTGAGAGCGGAGCCACACAGGCGGTGATCCAAGGTCCCTCCCATCCCTATTCTCAGGGGTTGTTACGCTGCGCACCGGATGATGCCATACCGCGTGCTGTGCTGCCGGCTATCCCTGGCACTGTGCCTAATTTATCGCAGTTGCCCGAAGGCTGCGCGTTTCGTCCGCGCTGTACGGCAGCGACAGAACGCTGCTATCAACGCCCTGAATTGCATACGCTGGCAGCATCTTCCCAGCAGGTTGCCTGCTGGAATCCTCAGAGGGAGGTGGAAAATGAATGACGCCTTATTGACGCTGCGTGATGTACACGTTTGTTTCCCGGCAAAGCGTAACTGGCGTGGCAAGGTGGTTGAGCAAGTCCATGCGCTTAACGGCCTCGATCTGACGATTAACGATGGTGAAACCTTGGGCGTGGTCGGCGAGTCCGGCTGCGGGAAAAGCACCTTGTCACAGGTATTGATGGGGATGTTATCGCCCTCACAGAGTGAGTGCGAGCGAGCGCGCTCACCGGGCTCGTGGCTGGCAAACGGAATGCAAATGGTGTTTCAGGACCCACTGTCATCGCTCGATCCGCGACTGCCCGTGTGGCGCACTATCACAGAGCCGGTTTGGTTGCAGGGGCACGGCAGTGAAACGGAACTCAGAGCGCTGGCCTGCGAGTTGGCGACGTTGGTGGGCATTCGTCATGAATATCTTGACCGTTTGCCCCATGCGTTTTCCGGCGGTCAGCGCCAGCGTATCGCCATTGCGCGTGCGCTTTCGGCACAGCCGGATATCATTTTATTGGACGAACCCACGTCAGCGTTGGATATTTCTGTTCAGGCACAAATTCTGAATTTACTGGTGATGCTACAGCGACAGCGTAAGCTTACCTACGTGCTGATATCGCATAATATTTCGGTTATTCGTCACATGAGCGATCGTGTCGCCGTCATGTATTTAGGGCAAATCGTTGAATTAGGCACGGCGCACAGTGTCCTGAACCAGCCGCGCCATCCCTATACCCGTTTGTTGCTGGAGTCGGTTCCTCGGCTTGACAGGCCGTTATTGCAACAGGCCGGAGAAGCGATGAAAACCGGCGAATTACCCAGTAATCGACGGTTACCGCAGGGCTGCTTTTTTCGAGAACGTTGCCCTTATGCGAGCGCTGATTGTGGGCAGTCCCAATTACTGACGCCGCTAAATGAAACCGATGGCGTACGCTGTTGGCGTGCGGCCGCAGGCTTGTAAGAATATTCCTGTTTTCTCGGGTTCCAAGAAAAGAATAGCAAGCTCTTTTTTTTCTGTGGGGTAAAAATCTTAGGAAAAGCTTCCCGAAGATCAACCGTTATGCGCACAGGAGATAACGTTCGCTGCGAAGCATATAGCATTAATGTGACAGGATAGTGAATTTTTAGCCTTGACCTTCGTGCCCAGAATCGCTATTGATACCCTGTAGGTGCTCGAAAAGCAGTCACTGTTTTCTTTCCACCAGATGAACAATGAGGGAAATTAGGCATGAAGAGACAGAAACGAGATCGTTTGGAACGGGCGCAATCGCGCGGCTATCAAGCAGGACTTTCCGGAAAGTCGAAGGAACTTTGTCCTTATCAATCTATTAATGCCCGCTCTGAATGGTTGGGAGGCTGGCGGCAAGCCATGGAGGACAGGGTGGTTACCGCGTAGTCTCCTTTTGTACCGGTCTCATTGATTTGTCCTAAATGACCTCCGCACATTTGCGGATGTTTTTGCTTTTAAAGCAAGCCACAGGATATACAACGTGTCGCGCAGCGAAGTGTGGTAAGTCAAGGCGCGCAGACAGAAGATATTTTGTCGCATAGCGACGAATCAACAGCATGCTATTAAATGAGAAAGGAAACGGTCAAGAGAACGGCATTTTTTGTGAATAGCTTATTCTTAGCAATATTGATGCTCAGTCGTGCGGGTATCGATATTCCAAACGGAATGTCCCCCCACGGCAGTGAATGTATTTTTTGCAGTGCATTCGCGCTCTGCGCAACAAGCCGTATTTGCAATTTATGAGTCAGAGCAGACAAGCGTAGGATTATTGCAAAAACAAAACGCCCCTGAGAAATCAGGGGCGTTTTGTTTTTTATCTGGCGGTGAGGGAGGGATTCGAATCTTCGATACGTTTTCACGTATACACACTTTCCAGGCGTGCTCCTTCAGCAACTCGGACACCTCACCGGATTGTTCGCCATCAGTATGCTGCGGCGACGGGCGCTAATCTAGGTAAATTGCTGGGCAGCGTCAATGAGTTTATGCAACAAAATGCGCGTTTAGCTAAACTTAATGCAATCTGCTGATTTATTGACCTATTTTAGTTTAAATAGGGCGCTATCAGTGTGTTAAATTTTCGTTATGGCTGCGGCGCAGGCTGCCAGTGTCAGTGTCAGTGTCAGTGAGAAATGGTATGCTGACGGTGAAATGCCTAGCCAGGAGAGACCATGTATCCCGTCGATTTACATATGCATACTGTCGCCAGTACCCACGCCTACAGCACCCTACATGATTATATCGCAGAGGCTAAACGGAAAAACATCCGCCTGTTTGCAATCACCGATCATGGTCCAGACATGGCTGATGCGCAGCACTATTGGCACTTTATGAATATGCGTTTGTGGCCGCGATTGGTGGATGGCGTCGGCATCCTGCGCGGTATTGAATCCAATATCAAAAACCGTCAGGGCGACATTGACTGTACCGGGATCATGCTGGAGCAAATGGACGTGGTCATTGCCGGGTTTCATGAACCGGTTCTGCCACCGCAGGATCTTGTTACTCACACCGAGGCGCTGATTGCCACCATGGCCAGTGGCAATGTGCATATCATCAGTCATCCAGGCAACCCAAAATATCAGATTGATATTGCCGCCGTAGCGCAAGCCGCAGCGCACTATGACGTAGCGCTTGAGTTGAATAATACCTCGTTTATGCATTCACGCAAGGGCAGTGGACCCAACTGTCGCGCCATTGCTGAGGCGGTACGTGATGCGGGCTGGAGGCTAGCGTTTGGCTATGATTTCCATATAGCGTTCACATTGGGCGATTTTACTCACTGCGAAAGTATTGTGCAGGAAATTGATTTTCCGCAAGAGCGTATACTGAATGTGAGCCCGCGCCGCGTTTTAGATTTTCTGGAACAACGAGGTCGCCCTGCGATTGCAGAATTGGCGGCTTTGTAATTATCTAGTGACGTTGTCACTTAATCGCCATAATAACAACAGGTATGACATGAACGAATTCTCATTGGTATGCCGGCTGCTCGGTACGCTGTTTAATCGGGCCCCTGACGATGCCGTGGTGACCCCTTTGTTGACCATGATTGAACAGGGCAAACTCAAGCCACACTGGCCGCTTAATCAGGATGCTTTGCTGGAGCGTATGCAGCAGAGCGTTGATCTCAGCGCATTAACTGCCGATTATCACGCGCTATTTATTGAACAGGGCGGTGCGGTTTCCTCCTGGCGCTCTTCCTATGTCGAGAATGAGGAAGAAGACGCTGTTCGCGTTTTTCTACAACAGCGCGGCATGCCGCTCAAAGAAGGCGCTGTTGACCATTTTGGCGCGTTGCTGCTGGCTGCATCATGGCTTGAGGATCAGGCAGGGGAAGATGAAAATGCCGCGCAGTTGGCCCTGTTTGACGAGTTTTTGCTGCCGTGGAGCGATCGGTTTCTTGGTAAAGTAGAAAGTCACGCCACCACGGCATTTTACCGCACGCTGGCACTGCTAACATGCGAGGCGCGAGAAGATTTGGTGGAAGAAGAGGGCGATGAGGACGCGCAGGAGAGTCCAGACGCGTAAATCGATGCATCAGGGCGGGGAAACCTGCCCTGATATACACGTCATACTTCAAGTTGCATGTGCGTTGGCCGCACTCGTTATTCGGCCCATCCCTGGGCCTCACCTCTTACGAGGCCGCCGCACGCGGCGTTCAAATCTGCTCCCTGCAGATTTGTCACCCGAATCACTTACTTGTGTAAGCTCATCGGGATTCACTCACTTGCCGCCTTCCCGCAACTCGAATTATTTAGGTTATAAAAGTTCAATCGGTCAACTGAATGGCAATTTGACCCGGTTTTACCTCAATACCTTTTGCCAGTTTTTTGGCTAAGGCTTCCGTTTTGCTATTTTCATCACTCAGCACATAGGCTGGTTTCTGATCAAAATAGTTCTTCAATGCCTGATTTAAATAGGGCGTCAGGGTTTTGAACACGGTATCCATCTTCTCTGGTGTCACTTGATAATCCACCAGCTCCATCTCTTTGAGGTAAATGGCGCTGTTAGTTTTATCAAACACCGGTTGTGCTTTCAGCGTAAGCACGGCATCCGCTGACTGGGCACCCAGCAACGAACTGATGTCCACCTTGGCATGGCCTGACAGGGTGACTTTACCCGGTTCAGCACGTCCGATCTGGCTGCTGAGATCGTTCAACACGATGGTGGCATCGACTACGCCTGGAATGCCGATCTGTTTTTTAAAATCATTGTGTTTTTGCAGATAACGGTTTACATCTTGCTCGCTAAGAGAATATTGCGTGAGCCGATCGCAGCCACTAACAAGTAACGTCAGCGCCACTGCGGCAATGGCTGCTATCCCTGATTTTTTCATTGATGTTCCTCTGCACGTGCTGTGTTTCTGAAGTATGGCTGTTTAACGATAGAAAGGGTGCCTTGAGCTTAGCAGAAAATCTGCGGGGCTAATGGGCGAAGATATACACTGCCTTATTAGCCCCAGTTTAGCTATCAGATAGCGCTGAAAGCACAGAAATTGCCAGTTAGCGCTAGCGTTAACCTTAATGCTCTCCCAGCATGGCCGGCGCTATCTTACGCAGATTGAACTGCCAATACAGGGTTGCCAGCGTGAGTAAACCGATAATGCCTAACATAAACCACGGCAGTTCTGGCATATGAAGCCTATGCCCGGTATCAAACAACCACCCGCCGCCGCTATAGACCAGCGCGCCTCCCAGCGCCAGCCCCAGACAGCTGAATCCCATGTAACTTCCGCGCGCACGCGTATCCGCCAGTGACGCGCTTAACGTTTCACGGGCGGGTTAAGCGATAATCGATCCCATGTAAAACAGGCTGATAAGCATCAGCAGCGTCGGCAGCGTGGTTGTCATGCCGATGGGAAACAGGCTGAGCGTCATGATAAACAGGCCTGCCATGAGACGCTGTTCCAGACGGAAGCGTTTTTCACTCCAGCGCGCAATCGGATAGAGCAAGCTGAGCGATAGCGTGGCTTCAATCGCATACATCCATTTCACCGCCGAGGGTGTGCCCGCAATCTCATTGACCATGATCGGGAGCATTAACAGAACCTGCACGCCGAGCATGTAGTAGCCGGTGAGCGTCAGCACATAAATCAGAAAGCGTCGATCGCGAATGACGCGCAGCAGGCCTTCTGAAATCGGCGCTCGCACGGTCGAGATACGATAGGCGGGCAACAGCCAGGCGTTCAATGCCGCCGCCAGTACGAACCAACACTCGACGGTAAAGTCATATTGCAGCAACCAACTGCCAATCAGCGCACCGATAACCGCCCCGGCACTGTCTTGCATCATTAGTAATGAGTAGAAGCGGCCACGTTCCTGCGGACGAACTAGCTTTACCACCAGTGCGGTGCGCGGAGGATCGAACAGCGTGCCGCCCAGGCCAGAGAGCGCGCAGGAGAGCCAAAGCAGCCAGGGTTCGGTGGCGATAGCCATAAAAACAAAACCGGCGGCGCGTAACAACATGCCGGTGATGATCATCGGTTTGGCACCAAACCTGTCGGCAATGGCACCGCCAAAAACACCTAATCCCTGTTGAATAAACTGACGTAATCCGAGAGCGATGCCCACCAGTAAGGCCGCCCAACCCAGATCGTCAACAAAGCGTATGGAAATTAGCGGGAATACTACAAAAAAAACCAGAACCACCAGCATATTGTCTAATAAAAGGAAATATTTGCCGAGACTCCGAGCTTGTGACATCAGAGGCATGTTTCACCACAAGAGAAATAAGAAAGAGTTACAACACGTCTATTTTGTACCCTAATCAGATGGCAAGATAGTCTTTACAGAACAATATTTTTTTATCGTTTCGGGCGTCTGCGATGGCAACCTGAATGACTTTTTTTTAACCAAAATACGGCGATATTGGCGTAATTGCGTAATAAGTCACCGCAGGAAGTTTTACGCCAGAGAATTGATGCGGTTATAGTAGCGAGTATCGACGTTTTTCGTGGTCAGGCGTGTGGTTCCCTGTTGGGGGCTGGTTTTCCAGTTAAACCTGTACTGCAAATTATCGCGATAAATTTTTCTTATCGAACAACGAAAAAAACGAGGCAGAGATGTTTGGCTATCGTTCAACCCCGGCACGGGTATACATGACAACGGACAGACTGGTCGTGCGTTTAGCCCACGAGCGTGATGCCTGGCGTCTGGCGGAATACTATGCGGAGAATCGTGATTTTTTAAAACCCTGGGAGCCGGTGCGCGATGCCAGCCATTGTTATCCTTCAGGCTGGCAAGCGCGGCTTAGTGTGATCAACGACATGTATAAGCAAGGGGCCGCTTATTACTTCTTGCTACTCGATCCGAATGAAAATGAGGTGCGTGGGGTTGCCAATTTCAGTAACGTCCTGCGTGGCTCCTTCCACGCGTGCTATCTGGGTTATTCGCTCGGCGAGAAATGGCAGGGGCAGGGCATGATGTATGAAGCCTTACAGCCTGCGCTGCGCTATATGCAGCGCCAACAGCACATGCATCGAATTATGGCCAACTACATGCCGCACAATCAGCGTAGCGGTAATCTGCTGACGCGACTGGGCTTTGAACGTGAGGGCTATGCTAAAAAATACTTGTTAATCGACGGTACCTGGCAGGATCACGTTCTGACTGCCTTGACGAATGAACAATGGACGCCTCAACGATAGGAGCCCAGAGAATGAAATATCAGTTTGATGCCAAAGCGTTGCGCGTGGTGGGCTGTTTGTTGGAAAAACAGATCACCACACCCGAACAGTACCCCATGTCGCTAAATGGCGTGGTAACGGCCTGCAATCAGAAAACCAACCGCGAGCCAGTGTTGGAGCTGAGTGAGAGCGAGGTTCAACAAACGCTCGATATGCTGGTTAAAAAGCACGTCGTCAAAACCCTCAGCGGCTTTGGTAATCGCGTGATGAAGTATGAGCACCGGTTTTGCAACTCTGAATTCGGCGATCTGAAGTTTTCCTCCGCAGAAGTGGCACTGGTCACGACGCTGTTGCTGAGCGGGGCGCAAACGCCGGGTGAATTGCGCACTCGAGCGGCGTGCTTGCATGAATTTGCGGATGTCGATGAAGTCGAACAGACGCTGACACTGTTGCAAATGCGGGAAGATGGCCCCTTTGTGGCGCGTTTGGCGCGCGAGCCGGGTAAGCGGGAGCACTGGTTTATGCACCTGTTTGGCGATGATGAACCCGTTGCATCCGCCACTGACAGAGCAGAAGATCGCATGTCGGATGACACGACGGATCTCGCGCAGCGTGTGCTGGAGCAAGACGTGGCCGAATTAAAAAAGCAATTGGCGCACTTGCTGTCGCAACAACCCTGAGTATTGTCCGAGGGAATGGCTCCCTGACTGAAGGTGACACAATGAATACAGCGAAAACGGACGCAGGGCGGATCCGTATCGGCATTGTTGGGCTTGGTTCGATTGCGCAAAAGGCCTATATCCCTGTGCTGAGCCAGGAAACACACTGGACGTTTGCCGGCGTTTTTTCTCCAGATCAGCAAAAAATGCGCACGCTTTGCCAGCAATATCGCCTGTCGGGTTATTCGTCACTGCAAGCGATGGCGAGTGTGTGCGACGCTGTGATGGTACACAGCAGCACGGCCAGCCACTACGACGTTATCAGCACGTTACTGCACCTTGGCGTACACGTGTGCGTCGATAAACCGCTGGCGGAAACGCTGCCGCAGGCTGAGGCGCTGCTAGCGTTGGCCGATCGGCAGGGAAAAACCGTGATGGTTGGATTTAACCGCCGTTTCGCTCCCGGTTATCGATCGCTGAAATCAACGTTACTACATCCTGATTCTGTTCGGGTGGAAAAATACTGCGCGGATAACGTGGGTCCGCAGCCGGCGCGTTTTACCCTGTTAGATGACTATCTGCACGTGGTTGACACGGCACTGTGGCTGGCGGGTGAGGGGGCTGCGTTACTTGGTGGTGTCATTCGCAATAATGCGGCGGGGCAGCTTGTTTTTGCTGAACATCTGTTTGCTTCCTCAACCTGCCAGGTTGTCACCAGCATGCATCGCTGCGCGGGTAGTCAGCGCGAGTCGGTCCAGATGATCGGGCAGGGAGCCATTCACCACGTCGATAATCTCAGTGATTGCTGGCTGGAAAGTGGTGGAATTATCACGCGATCCCCAGCACCGTCCTGGCAAAGTATTTTGGAACAGCGCGGTTTTGTGGGGGCAGTTCACCATTTTGTCGACTCACTTGAGAAAGGTGTTCAACCCCAAACATCAGGCGAGCAGGCGATTCTGGCGCAGCGAGTGGTCGAGTCGCTGCTCACATCATGCTGAATCCTGCTGTGAACTATCATCAAGGGTGGCTATTCCTCCCCTGATGCGTAGACTGTCGCCACGCCTGGCGGGCTGCGTTTCGTTGTAACTCTCGACACAACAGAATTGAATCGGATGAACTTATTAAAATCATTGGCCGCGGTCAGTTCGATGACCATGCTATCGCGCGTTTTGGGCTTTATCCGCGATGCCATTGTCGCACGGGTATTTGGCGCTGGTGTGGCGACTGACGCCTTTTTCGTCGCCTTTAAACTGCCGAATTTACTACGTCGCGTTTTTGCCGAGGGGGCTTTCTCGCAGGCATTTGTTCCAATACTGGCTGAATACAAAAGCCAGCAAGGGGATGAAGCAACACGAACCTTTCTTGCCTACGTGTCAGGCATTTTGACGCTGGTGCTGGCATTGGTGACCGTGGCCGGGATGATCGCTGCGCCCTGGATTATCACGGTGACGGCTCCAGGGTTTGCCGCCACGCCCGATCGATTTGCGCTGACCTCAGCACTGTTGCGCATCACTTTCCCGTATATTTTGCTGATATCGCTGACATCGATGGTGGGCTCGGTTTTAAACACCTGGAATCGCTTCTCCGTCCCGGCGTTTGCACCGACATTTCTCAATATCAGCATGATTGGTTTTGCCCTGTTCGCCACACCTTATTTTGATCCGCCAGTGTTAGCGCTGGCTTGGGCGGTGTTGCTGGGCGGGGTGCTGCAATTGGTTTACCAACTGCCGCATCTTAAAAAGATCGGGATGTTGGTATTGCCGCGCTTTAAATGGCGTCACCTCGGAGTCGGGCGAGTGATGAAACTGATGGCTCCAGCGATTCTAGGCGTATCAGTGAGCCAAATCTCGTTGATCATTAACACTATATTTGCCTCTTTTCTCAGTGAGGGGGCGGTCTCTTGGATGTACTACGCTGACCGACTGATGGAGTTTCCGTCCGGTGTACTGGGTGTCGCTTTAGGCACGATTTTGCTGCCATCGTTAGCGAAAAGCGTCGCCAGTGGCGATCAGGAAGCCTATTCACACCTGATGGATTGGGGGCTGCGTCTCTGCTTTCTGTTAGCGTTGCCGAGTGCGGTGGCGTTGGGTATTTTGTCGAAGCCGTTGATTGTTGCGCTGTTCCAGTATGGCAAGTTCAGCGCACTGGATGCATTGATGACTCAGCGGGCGTTGATTGCCTACGCCATCGGGTTGATGGGGCTGATTGTGGTGAAAGTGTTGGTTCCGGGGTTCTATTCTCGGCAGGATATCAAAACACCGGTGAAAATTGCATTGGTGACGTTGGCGCTGACGCAGGTCATGAACCTGATCTTTATCGGGCCGTTGCAGCATGCCGGGCTGGCACTTTCCATTGGATTGGCCTCGTGCCTGAATGCCGGGCTGCTCTATTGGCAGTTGCGCAAACAGCAGCTTTTCCAGCCACGTCCGGGGTGGGGCACCTTTCTGGTCAAACTGCTTATCGCGGTGCTTGCCATGTCGGCGGTATTGATCGCGTTGTTAGTGTGGATGCCAGACTGGGACATCGGCGGCATGACAGTGCGTATTTCACGCCTGATGCTGGTGGTGGTGGCCGGTGCGGGTACCTACTTTGTGATGCTTGGGATGCTTGGCTTCCGTCCGCGCGATTTTGCGCGCCGCGGTATGTGATAGAACCAAAGAAAAACGGTGGCTCAGGCCACCGTTTTTATGACATGACGCCGTTGATTACATTTTATCGACGGTTTCAATGCCTAGGGTGCTTAACCCTTGTTTCAGCGTTTCTGCGGTCAACAGGGCCAGTTTCAGGCGGCTTTGACGCACAGCATCACTGTCGGCATTCAGAATCGGGCAATGCTCGTAGAAACTGGAGAACAGACCGGCAAGATCGTACAAGTAGGCACACATCACATGCGGCGTACCTTCGCGCGCCACAGTAGTGATGGTTTCTTCAAACTGCATCAGGCGGGTTGCCAGCGCCGTTTCTTTTCCATCATTCAGCACCACAGGCTGTGTCAGTGCGGCTTTATCCAGATTGGCGCGTTTGAAAATTGAGGCAACGCGGGTGTAGGCATACTGCATATAGGGAGCCGTATTGCCTTCAAACGCGAGCATGTTATCCCAGTCAAACACGTAGTCAGTGGTACGGCTTTTTGACAGGTCGGCATATTTAACCGCCCCGATGGAGACAACGCGCGCCAGCTCACGCAACTCGTCTTGTTCCATATCCGGGTTTTTACCCGCGATCAGCGTCAATGCGCGCTCATAAGCTTCGTCTAACAGATCTGCCAGCTTGATGGTGCCGCCCGCACGGGTTTTAAACGGTTTGCCATCTTTGCCCAACATCATGCCGAACATATGGTGTTCCAACGATACCGATTCCAGCACATAGCCTGCTTTACGCACGATAGTCCACGCCTGCATCAAATGCTGGTACTGGCGGGAATCGATATAGTAGAGAACGCGATTGGCGCCCAGCGTCTCATAACGGTACTTGGCGCAGGCAATGTCGGTGGTGGTATAGAGATAGCCGCCATCTTTCTTTTGAACGATGACGCCCATTGGTTCGCCTTCCTTGTTTTTAAACTCATCAAGGAAAACCACCGTTGCTCCTTCACTTTCAACGGCCAGGCCTTTTGCCTTCAGATCGGCAACAATCTCCGGTAGCATCGCGTTGTAGAGGCTTTCGCCCATTACGTCTTTTTTGGTCAGGGTGACATTCAGACGATCGTAGGTGAGCTGGTTTTGTGTCATGGTGACGTCAACCAGTTTACTCCACATTTCGCGGAAATAAACGTCGCCGCCCTGTAACTTCACCACATAGTGGCGGGCGCGCTCAGCGAAGGCCGCATCTTCATCGTAACGCAGTTTGGCTTCTCGATAGAAGGCTTCCAGATGGGGCAATACCAGTTCGCCGGAGGTGTCTTTCTGCACATCTTCCAGATGGGCAATCAACATACCGAACTGTGTCCCCCAGTCACCCACGTGGTTAGCGCGGATAACCTTGTGTCCGAGAAACTCAAGTGTGCGTACCGCAGCATCACCAATAATGGTGGAGCGCAGGTGGCCGACGTGCATTTCTTTGGCGACGTTAGGCGCAGAATAGTCAACCACGATGGTTTGCGGCGTGACCGGAGTGATACCCAACTTAGGTGTGTTCAAAGCCCGTTCGGTTTGTTGTGCTAACCATTGCGTATCCAGAAACAGATTGATAAACCCCGGACCGACGATCTCTGTTTTGGCGACTATACCGTCCAACACCAGATGCTGAACTACCGTCTCTGCCAGTTGTCGCGGAGCAAGCCCAAGTTTTTTCGCCGCTGCCATGACACCATTGACCTGGTAATCACCAAACTGAGCCTTGGCAGACTGGCGCACCTGCGGGTCTGTGCCGTTAGGCGCACCTGCTGCAACCAATGCCTGGCTGACTTTTTCCGAAAGAAGAGCCTGAATATTCACCTGGATACCTTTAATAAAAATTTAGCCCCCGCTTATACCATATTTGGGCTTAGACGTCAGCAGGGCGAACCTTCCCCGCGAGAATTTTCCTGAGAAAATGCAAGGGGGATGAGCACTAAGAGGGGGGATAACGCGTCGAAAAAGGAGACAAAAAAGAAGAAAAAACACCTGCGCTAGCGAAAAATAGTTAACGCTTTCTTCCCCGATGATTGGTTCCGATACGTTGACTTTCCCTTGTTTTAAAATTTTTATAAATTGCATATGCCGCAATGGCAATAAGCAGAACCGATAAAATGGCTAAAATCATAATTATTTCTCTGTATACTATTGCGATACGATAACAAATTACCTGTTTTTGTTAGGTGTTACAATGTAGGTCAAGAGGTTTAAGATTAATCTTTTCTTTTAAGAATATTCCTTAAACCCGTATAATTTACGTATGAATTAGACGTAATAAGTTATTGTGGAGCATTTGTTGCGCTGTGTTTATAAATTCCGCTGCCGTTCGATATCCTTATCAAATACGGTGATATGATTAACAATGAAGGGATATAGCACAACGTGATTTTTCTCACGTTATGTTTCAGACTGTTACAGCATCTGTTGCATGAGCCCGTAGGCTTTTTGTGCTGTGGCCGACGATCCAGAGCGCGTTACACCTGGCTTGTGTCGGAGTGGTATGCAAAAAACGCGCTAGGCGTTACTACTCGAAAATTAATAATTCTTAATATAGGAAATGCAATGTCTGGAATGCTTCCCCCAGCGCTTCAACACGATTTGGCCCGCTTTGAGCGTGCGTTGTTACAGTTAGCGGATACGCTATCATTAGATTTGTCGCAATTTGAAGCTGATCATATTGCGCTGCGCTGCAACCAAAATACGACAGCTGCGCAATGGAAAGAAACGTTATTAACGTTGGGGGTATTAATTTCTGAAAATCAAATTAACGGACGCCCTATTTGCTTTTTTTCGCTTAACGAAAAAATAACCGTGGGCCCATTGAGCATTGACTGTATTGAATTACCCTGGCCTGGTCAGCGCTTTTACCCCAATGAAGGTTGGGAGCATGTTGAATTAGTATTAGCGGGCAGTCCAGAGACCTTGCATGCTCGTGCTCTGGCTTGTCTTTCTGATAGCGCGCTGGCTTCACCGCGCATTACCCTAAAGTTCAGCCAACCAGGCAGCGATAAAGAACGCTTGCCCAATCCCACGTTAGCCGTGAGCGATGGGACCGTCACTATCAAGTTTCATCCATATTCAATTCGTGAAGTCATTGCCCGCGAGCAGGAGTAAGTCTGGTTCTGGTACTGGCTGAAAGCTTTTGGTAAAATTTGTGTGACACGTCATTGATAGCATTGGACCAATTCTGCCCTCTGTGACTCGGCTCTCCTTTGCATTTTTATTCAGATGCCATATTTATCCTAAAGCCGCAACGTGCTAGTTGATGGTGCAATGGTCACAGCGCAATGTGACGCAGGCGGGCAGGCGGGAGAGATAAAATGTCAAAGTTGGAAGTATGCTGTTATAGCGTTGATTGCGCACTCACGGCGGAACTGGCGGGAGCAGACAGAATTGAACTCTGTGCTGGCCAGCGTGAAGGCGGTCTGACGCCCAGCTATGGTGTTCTGGCTGAGGTGAGGAGTAGGGTACGGCTGCCGGTTCATCCTATTCTACGCCCGCGCGGCGGGGATTTCTGCTACAGCGATAGTGAGTTTCGTACCACTCAGTACGATATTCAGCGCATTAAAGAAATGGGTTTTCCTGGCGTAGTGGTTGGCGTGCTGGATGAAGAAGGGCATATCGATCTGCCGCGCATGAAAGTCTTGATGGCGTTGTGTGAGGGAATGGCAGTGACATTCCATCGCGCCTTCGATCTGTGCCTCAATCCTCATATGGCACTGCAACAGCTCACCGATTTGGGCGTGGCGCGCGTGTTGACATCCGGCCAGCAGCAGCAAGCTGAAAACGGATTAACATTATTGCGTGAACTAATACGGGCGAGCCGCAGTCTAATTATTATGGCGGGAGCAGGCGTGCGTTTGACCAACCTGCATAAATTTCAGCGAGGCGGTATTCAGGAACTGCACAGTTCTGCCGGACACTGGCTTCCTTCGGCGATGCGGTTTTGCAAAGTGGGTGTCTCGATGTGTTCAGACGCGGAAAGCGATCTGGACGAATTCAGTCACTATTGCGTTGATGGTGACATCGTTGCTGAAATGAAGCGTATCCTGAATGTGGGGTGCCAGCCAGTCCCTGTCCCCTGATGACGCGGAAAATCCGCCCAACGAGTCCTTTACCGCGCAGCATCCCTCTCGGGTTTGCTTGCGAGTACCAAGCCCCGGCGTGTTGCCGGGGCTAATGAGATGGTCACCCCCACCCTGTAGCGGTACGCTGACAGGGTGTTTTTCTTTCAGGAGAG
>NZ_PEHF01000084.1 GCF_015762685.1 Candidatus Symbiopectobacterium sp. 'North America'
CTCTCCTGAAAGAAAAACACCCTGTCAGCGTACCGCTACAGGGTGGGGGTGACCATCTCATTAGCCGCGGGTTACCCCACGGCTGAATCAGCTATAACGCTAGCGCGAGTTATTTAGCGCTTTTCTCGGCAGCAGGTTTTTCTGCTTTAGCGGCCGGTTTGGCATCAGCGTCTGCCTTGATATCCAGCAGTTCCACTTCAAACACCAGCGTGGAGTTCGCCGGAATGCCCGGAACGCCATTTTCGCCGTAAGCTAACTCTGGCGGAATAACCAGTTTGATTTTCGCGCCTTTTTTAACCTGCTTCAGTCCTTCAGGCCAACCTGGGATAACACCGTCAAGACGGAAGGAGAGCGGTTCGCCACGTTTGTAAGAGTTATCAAACTCGCTACCGTCAACCAGCGTACCTTTGTAGTTAACCATTACGGTATCGCTCTCTTTCGGCGCTGAGCCCGTCCCCTCTTTCTCTACCTGATACAGCAGACCAGATTCCGTTTTCTTCACGCCTTTTTCTTTGGCAAATGCATCACGGAATTTAGTGCCTTTTTCAGCGCTTTCTTTAGCATCCTGCTTCATTTTCGCTTCTGCTGCGGTTTTCACGCGCGTTTCGAAACCTTGCAGGGTCTTCTCAATCTCTTCGTCGCTCAGCTTGCTCTTGTCAGCGAACGCGTCCTGAACGCCAGCAATCAACTGGTCTTTATTTAAGGTGATACCAAGTTTTTTGCTCTTTCAATGGGTTATCTATGTAACGCCTCAAGGAAGCACACAGTGAATAAGCGGCGGCATCCTCATCGCTCTTGAATTTTGCCGCTGGGGCCGCATCGGACGCTTTGGCCGCTTCTGCTGCCATTACCAGGTTGGCATTCAGCGTCAGTGCCATCGTCGTCGCTAACAGCGTTACTTTAAATAGTGATCTCATCTATCATCTCCCGGTCTGGAACGACAGGCTCCAGAAACATTAATCGTAAATGCGCGACTACTATAACTGTGGGTATCGAGACAACACAACGACACACACAACAATCCTTTGATAAAATTCCCTGAATTATTCATAGGCCCATTTTCCGACCTCGTCGATGTCCGGAGGTTCCGAATATTCGGCTAGATACGACAAAATACAGAGGAATCGTAATGCCCCATACGCAACTCGAGCAACGTATTGAAATACTTGAAAGCAAGCTGGCTTTTCAGGAGCTCACCATTGATGAGTTGAATCAGACGGTGGTCCAACATGAATTGGAAATGGCGAAAATCCGTGAGCACCTGCGCCTGTTAGTGGAAAAATTAAAAGCAACGTCCCCTTCTCTTCTCGCCTCGCAATCCGAAGAGACGCCACCGCCACACTATTAGCCGATAACGCTGGCGCATCCGTACCTCTACGGTTGCGCCAGATCATATTTATCACATCATCTCAGGCATTACACACGGTTTTCCGCACGAGAGAAAAACAAACAATCAATTGATTTAAATCATATAAACTAAAAAATCCTACCGTTATACAAAAATCCTTACAGCAAATCGCTCTTGACAGTCCCTTCAGAAAAACCAAAAATGCAAACGTTCCCGAGAGTGTTATTATTCGTTCTTTCATTTTTCCGATGACACTAAAAAGAGAACATCATGACCAAAATTAATATCGATTTACGTGGCCTGAACCCTGCCCCTGTCACACCGTTCAACCGCGATGGTTCCGTGGATTACGCCGCGTGTAAAAAACTGGGTGCCTGGCTTGCCAGCATCGATGGCGTTAAAAGTCTGACCGTATTGGGCCACGCAGGGGAAGGCACCTTTATGTCTCAGAGCGAGCAGATGAAAGTGATTGAAGCTTTTGCTGAATCGGTGAACGGCGCCATTCCAATCATCGCGGGTATCACGCTCGAAGGCACCGAAGTGGCAGCCGAAGAAGCCAAGCGCGCCGTCAGCGCGGGGGCCTCTGCGGGCCTGCTGTATCCTTCTCACGGCTGGCTGCGTTTTGGCTATCAGAAAGGGGCACCACAGGATAAATACCGCCAGGTCTATGAAGAAAGTGGCCTACCGCTGATCCTGTTCCAGTATCCCGATGCCACCAAGTGCACCTATAACCTGGAAACGTTGCTGGAAATTTTGGCTCAACCCGGTGTGTTTGCCATGAAGAACGGCGTGCGCAATATGCGTCGCTGGGACACGGAGATCCCAGTAATCCGTCGTGAGCGTCCAGACCTGCAAATCCTGAGCTGCCATGACGAATATCTGCTGTCGACTGCCTTTGATGTAGACGGTTTCCTGGTGGGCTATGGCAACATTGCGCCGGAACTGCTGGTAGAGATGATCAAAGCCGGCAAGGCGAAGGATTACAAAAAAGCCCGTGAGATCCATGACCGCCTGCTGCCCGTGACCAAAAGCGTGTATCACCGTGGTTCGCACATGGAAGGTACCGTGGCACTGAAACATGCGCTTGTGGCGCGTGGCATTCTGGACCACGCCACAGTGCGTTCTCCGCTGCTGCCATTGGAACCTGGTGCAGAAGAGGAAATCAAAGCCGCTATTCGCGCTGCTGAACTGTCATTCGTTGGCTAATACCACCACACCGACGCTGACATGACGAATACGCCCGACTTCATACCGTGAACGGCGGGCGTATTGTCGATCCAAATGGCATCTAACTTCCCACGCTTGTTAGCGCAATCAAACGTATATGTTGCGCATTATTGTATGCTTTTGCATAGTAATCCCTGATTATCCTGCCGTGGCGCAGATTTAAAATTCCGAGGTGTAGCCAAAGCCTGGGAACCATTACATAATAAATTCGTAAACGCCGCGCGGATGTCATTGGCAACAGACTATGCCTTTTTTTAAAAATAAAAATCAAGGGATTACATGGACCCTAATACCTTTCCGCCCAACGGTTCAAGCCGTAAGTTAGGAAGCAAGCCCGTCACCTTACAGGATGTCGCCACGGCAGCCGGGGTGAGCGTTTCCACCGTTTCCCGCGTTCTGGATGAACGTTTACCTCCGTCACGCAGCAAAGCAGCGGAACGTGTACGTCAAGTTGCACAAGAATTGGGTTACCGGCGCGACATCATGGCCTCCAGCCTGCGTCGTGGCGGTACGGGCACCATCGGCGTACTGGTGCCGCGTCTGAGCGATATGTTGATGGCGCTATTGTATGAGGCCATCTGCCGCGTAGCAGAACGCTACGGTTATTTCGCGATTGTTGCGACCTGCGGCGACGATCCGGTGCAAGAAAAACAGGCGGCAGCCTCCCTGCTCGATCGGCGTGTTGATGGGCTGATTCTGGCCACCAGCCGACTGGATGACCATTTGCCGGCGGAACTGCGTCAGCAAAATGTTGCTCACGTTCTGGCGCTGCGTACCGACGGTGTCAGCCGCTCTGCCATTGGTGACGATGAGCAGGGGGGCTATCTGGCAACCCGGCATCTGATCGATCTCGGGCACTGCGATATCGGCATGGTCGCGGGACCCAGCTTTTCTTCCGGTGCGACCTATCGCCGGGAAGGATTCCATCGTGCAATGCGCGAGGCCGGACTCACCCCCAATCCCGCCTGGATTCGGGAATCCGGTTTCAGCATTGAGTCAGGGGAAAGTGAAGGGATGGCGCTGCTGAGTGGAGCACGCAGGCCCACGGCCATTTTCGCCATCAACGACGATTTGGCCTTCGGCGTGATGGCGGCGGCCCATCGATTGGGACTGGCAATAGGTCAGGATTTATCACTGGTCGGCTATAACGATATTCCACTGTCCGCCCGTTTGCCGGTTCCGCTCACTTCGGTGCATATTCCGTTCGACCACGTTGCCTCAATTGCTGTTGAATTGCTACTGGCTAGCACCGAACCTGTCGATACCATTCGGCGCGTGATGCCAAGTCTTATTCCACGCAGTTCCAGCGCACCGCTCAGGTAATCACTTATGCATGAGCGGGCCAACGCAGCCCGCTCATGCGCACGCTTCAGGTTGAATAACACCTACCGCCCTGCGTTACCTGAACGGGCAAAGCCGCAAAACGGGCTGGCCGCTGTGCGGTCTCTGGCTCGCATATATCGTTTCCAGGCAAACGGAATACTGCAATCAGTGAGGCAAGCCGTGCGACCTGCGCTTCCAATGCTAAAGCCGCTGAGGTGGAATCACTGACCATCGTTGCATTTTCCTGAATGGTACGATCCATGTCCGTCACGGCATCACCAATTTGCGCAATACCGCGACTCTGCTCGTCTGACGCCACCGAAATATCGTTCATGATGCGATCGGCTGCGCCAATTGACGTAACAATGTCATGCATGGCACTCCCCGCTTTTTCTACCAGCACAGAACCTTCATCCACTCGCATCACGGACTCTGCAATCAAGGCTTCAATCTCTCTGGCCGCTTGTGAACTGCGCTGCGCCAGATTACGCACTTCGCTGGCGACCACGGCAAAACCACGCCCCTGTTCTCCGGCCCGTGCCGCTTCCACCGCCGCATTCAGTGCCAATATGTTGGTTTGAAAAGCAATGCTGTTGATGACCGACGTGATATCCGCGATTTTCCGCGAGCTGCCGGTAATATCCGACATCGTTGTCACCACCTGCTTAATGATCTCACCGCCCCGGTTGGCGTTGCCCGATGCCTGACGCGTCAGCTGTCCAGCGTGCCGCGCGTTATCCGCATTGTTGGTCACCGTCGCGGTCAGCTCCTCCATGCTGGCAGCGGTTTTCACCATTGCTGCCGCCTGTTGATCGGTACGTGAGAACAAATTACGGTTACCGTCGGCAATGGCGGAAGAGGCCGTCGCCACCTGATGCGCACTGTCTCGAATATCCACCATCAGTCCGCACAGTTTTCGCGTCATCTCCATCATGGCATGTGTCAACATCCCCAGTTCGTCACGACGAACCTGACCTACCACTACAGAGAGATCGCCTTGTGCAATGCGCTGCGCCAGTTCAAGGTTGCCGCGTATCGATTTCGCTATCAGGCGAGTCACCGATACGGCGATCAACATTCCCAGCAAAACGGCGCAAATCCCGATAACAACGATTTCCGCGACTGAGCGGTTGATAACATGCTGGTTTTTCTCATCAAGCTGGCTCGCGATACGGTTAAAGGTATCAGTAACAGCAAACCCCGTTTTAATGGACTGCGTATCGGCCGCCTTGAGGCGTTGCCACTGTGCGGTATTCTGTATGTTCTCCCCGGCGGGAAGGACCTGCTTCTGCCCACGCAACGCAGACACGGCGAGCGCGATCTCCTCCAATTCATGTTGATATTGCGTCAGTTGTTCGCTCAGGCGTTGGAAATGCTGCACATCGCTTTCTTGCCAACGCAATTGGCGCGCTTTTTCCTGCTGAGCAATTATCTGGGAAACATATTTCATCATATTGCTGGCGTTCTTTTCATCCAACGTATAAAAGAGTTTCACTCGGGCAATTTTTGACTGATCTAGATAATGGTTTATCTCAGAGACCAATGCCGTCTTGGTATATAAATCACGAATCTCAGAAAAACGTAATGCACTGAAGAACACAGCAAAAATTATTAATGATAAGACGATAAAAAAACCGCCATAGAGTTTCTTTGCGATGCTGATTTGAAGCATTCTTTCCTCCTGATAATAATGTCTTCCGTCACTGATGCTAAAGATGAACGCGAGCTAAAATAGACAAACTGGATAACAGGCATGTCACCGTATTTATCCGGCTAAGCATTAATAGTGATATTGTTTTTTTAATGAGCGCCGTTACGCTGCGCTGCAAGCCCGTTTTCGGGTGGTAATGCAGTTATGCAAACAGCCAATATGTTCAATTTCAACTTCAACGATATCGCCTTCATGCAAAAACAGCGGCGGTGTGCGTTTTTTTCCCACACCACCCGGGGAGCTAGTAATAATGACATCGCCGGGGGATAATTCGCTGAAGGTACTGATATATTCAATCAGCTCTTCAATGGGATGGATCATACTGGCAGTGGTGTCATTCTGCACTCTGTTGCCATTAAGCCGGGTTTCTATATGCAGGTTTTGTGGTTCCGGCACATCATCGCAGGTCACCAGCCAAAGACCAAACGCACCGGTATTTTGCCAGTTTTTTCCGGCGGTAAACCAGGTATGCTGCCAGTCGCGTACGGAGCCATCCATATAGCAACTGTATCCGGCAATATAGGAGAAGGCGTTAGATGCTGAAATTTCCTTGCCTCGTTTTCCGATGATAACAGCCAGTTCCCCTTCATAGTCAAATTCGTTTGACTGGGCGGGTTTTTCCACATCGCAATTATGCCCAACCTGAGAATCTGGAAAGCGAATAAATAAGGTAGAGGCCGAATTCATTTCACCAAACTCGGCACGTTTCTCCGCATAGTTCATTCCGACACAGAAAATTTTTCTCGGATTATTTATCACCGGAAGAAATACCACGTCATCTTCTTGATAGTCAGGCTTGGCCTGCAAAAAACGTCGGGCATCCGCAATACCCTCGTCTTCAATCAATGCCCGCAAATCGGGATAGCGCGCCTAACCCTTTGCCTAAATCGACAATTCCCTTTTCTACCTTTAGACCATAGGTTTCTTTCTGGCCGACCCTAAAACTTGCTAATTTCATTTTATACCTCAACGGTGAAACACAGTGCGCGCTGCTTGCTGGAATATGCGCAGCATGGGCTACGCATATTCCGAGCGCCAATTCGGAATTTATCCGCCTGCATTCGGCTACGGTGACAACTCATCTAGCACTTGACCTTTTGTTTCAATGGCATAACGCATTGTTACGACCGCCCCTATCAGAGCAATCAGCGCGAAAGCAATAAAACACATAGCGAATACCAAAGTTGCCGACAATAAACCCAACCAGGATCGGCCTCACGGCAGAGCCGGCGCGCAGCCAGACGCTGCCCAAACCGGTACCAATCGCACGCAATCGCGTTGGGTAAAGCTCTGAAGAATAGAGGTAAAGCGAGAAGGTAATGGTTTGCAGTATGGCGTAAGCCGCAGTGGCACATACCACAATTCGCAACGGATTGGTTGCGCCCAGTACCGTCAAGGTAACCAGTGGCACAATCGCCAGCAGGAAAGCAGTGGCATACCAGGCCTTGCGCCCAACCTTATCAATCGACAATGCACAAACGATCGAAGCTAACACCCCAAACGCCGATGTCGTCCAACCGTAAGCCAGTGCCGTTTGAATCGGTAATCCGAATACACTTTTGTACAGCGTAGGCAGCCAGGTCACCAGACCGTTGTTGATCATATAGCCACACACCCACAGCGCCCAAATGGTGAAAGTGTGCTTGCGTTAGATGCCGGTAAACAGCTCATGCCACCCTTCACTGGCGACGGTTTTTTTCTCTATAGTGCGAATGACTGGTTCGGGTAACGTTTCCCCGCGACGCAGCACCTCGTCCTCCAGTTTACTCACCACTTTATCGGCTTCGGCCAAACGGCCTTTCGAGGCTAACCAACGCGGCGATTCAGGCATTAACCAACGCAGGGGAACTGTGATTATCGATGGAATAAGACCGACGATAAACATGGCCTTCCAGCCATAAACAGGGACCAGAAAATACCCTGCAATTCCTGCAAACATCATACCGATGGGGAAAATCACCTCGTACAGCAGGAAGAAGCGCCCACGCTTTTTGGCACCAACAAACTCATTGATATAGTAGCTCGCCACGGGCACTTCCGCACCAATTCCCACCCCTTGCAAAAAGCGGAAGACCATCATCGACAGCCCACTCCAGGCAAACATACAGGCCGCATCTATGATCACAAACAGGATGATGGTGATCTTCAACACGCCCAATCGTCCGATTTTCTCGGCCAGAGAACCGAAGAAAACGGCACCAAACAGTTGCCCAATATAGCTGGCAGCAATAATCAGGCTGATATATGCTGCGCTTAGCCCCCATTCCGCGGCGAGCTGTGGCATGGCGAAGGCGATAGCCAGTAAGGTGTAAGCATCAAAAAAGGTAGAAAGACCGACCACCACGCGAATGGTCAGCAGTTGACGTGTGATCGGCATCCGTTCAAGACGGGCGACCAATTCAGCATTGGATGTCCCGCTTGCGGTGACAGTACTGGCGTCTGCATTGATCACACCGGCACTCATGTCATGCGTTGACATAGTTTGTTCTCCAAAAAGGATAGTGTGTTAGCCGCGATACGCTTGCGCAGCGGCTCTGCATCGCGGCAGTTCAGCATCACGATGAAGGCACATGAAGGATGTAGGGGTCAGGCCACGTAACTCGATATTCATGTTGGTCATGGTAGAGGTTCTCTTTCCTGGATGTTCTAGGGTGTATTTTATTAAAATAACGTTCTCGTGAACGTTCGCATATTGTTCGCCAAAGCACCGATAAGTGTCAATAAGCCCTCAGAGGCTTTTAACCGGTTATCTGATGAACATCCCTAGTTGGGCAGAAAGCAGGAAAGCGCGATGCGAAAATAACACGATGAAAGACGGGTAAAATCAACACGTTCAGTGCTAATGGCGCGGGTTGTAACACGAAAAAAACCGGCCGCGCCTGGCGCTCCGGGTTTGTAACGGTGAGGACACGCCTCACGGGCATACGCCGAAAATCAATGGCAACCGCAGCCGCCTTTACCGTGTTCGTGATAGTGACCATGACCGCCACAGCAACCTTCACCGTGCTCATGATGGTGATAGTGCTCGCCGTGTACGTGACCGTGTGCGATCTCTTCTTCCGTGGCTTCACGGATAGCGACCACTTCCACATTGAACTTCAGGTTTTGGCCTGCCAGCATGTGGTTACCGTCAACCACCACGTGGTCATCTTCCACTTCGGTGATTTCAACCGGTACCTGACCCTGATCGGTGTCAGCCAGGAAACGCATGCCCACTTGCAGCTCATCAACTCCCATAAAGACGTCTTTTGGCACGCGTTGCACCAGGTTTTCGTCATATTCGCCGTAGGCGTCGTTAGAGCCAACAGCAACGTCAAACTTATCAACCACTTCGCGCCCTTCAAGCGCTTTTTCCAGGCCAGAAATCAGGGAACCGTGACCGTGCAGGTAGTCCAACGGCGCGCTCACCGGAGACTCATCAACCAATACACCATCTTCTGTACGTACCTGGTAGGCCAGGCTGACCACCAGATTTTTTGCAACTTTCATGACATCTCCTACCGTTGGAAATCAAAACTGGCGCAAATTGTAGCTGAAAAAAATCCCCATGTACCGTCTGGGATAAAAAATGCCCCACCGATCAATCAGGATGAAAAATGCCGATGATATGCTCGCCCTGCCGCTGTCGATAGCCACACTTGACACAGGTGACCACATCTACTTGGTCTTCCTGCCCTACGGCCAGCGTATCCTACGCCTGACACTGAGGACACACGGCACCCGGGATAAACCGTTTACGTTGCATCTTGCCTTCCTCGCTGCACGCGACGCATGTTATTCGTACTCATCTCAGTCATCCAGACGACGGCGCTCGTGCTGCATTTCTCGTTGGAAAATGTCTTCCAGCTCCCGCCGCGCTTCCTTGACGCGTGAAACCTGCGCCACATCGGCATCTCCCTGACGTATCGGCATCAATTCACGCAGCATGCGCATATCCAAGCGCCGAAAATGCTGCTGTGCCCGATAAGCCTGATGAGGATGCATCCCCACCGACGTCAACGTTTTACGCCCCAGTTCCAGCGCACTCGAAAAGGTTTCACGCGCGAAATGTTTGACACCAGACTGCAATAATTCATGGGCTTCAACACGTCCGCGCGCGCCAGAATTTCCAGATTGGGAAAATGCTTTTGGCACAGGTGCACAATGGCCATGTTATCTTCCGGCTCATTACAGGTGATTACAATCGCGCACGCCTGTTCAGCGCCGGCCGCCCGCAGCAGTTCCATTTCAGTGGCATCACCGTAATACACTTTGTAACCATAGCTGCGCATCAGGCTGACGGCGCTGATATCACGTTCCAATACCGTGATGTGCATTTTGTTTGCCATCAGCAAGCGCCCGATAACCTGCCCAAAACGCCCAAACCCGACGATAATCACCTGCGGCTCGTCATCTTGCACATAGGGCTTTTCGTCATGCTCCTCCGTGGCGTTATAACGATGCACCAGAATGCGGTCTATGCCCTGCATCAGCAGCGGCGTGGTCATCATGGAGAGGGTTACCGTGACCAGCAGCAACGGAAGCTGTTCGCCCTGTAGCATCCTGTGCGCCGCTGCCGCAGAAAACAGCACAAACGCAAACTCCCCGCCCTGACTCAGCACCCCGGCAAACTGAAGCCGTTCAGAGCGCCGCATCCGGTTCACACGCGCCAACACGTACAGCACAATGCCCTTCACCGTGACCAGAAGGAATACGCCCAGCAATACTTCGTCGATGTGGGTAAACAACACCCCCAGATCGAGTGCCATGCCGACGGAGATAAAAAACAGTCCGAGCAGCAATCCCTTAAAAGGCTCGATGGAAATTTCCAGCTCGTGGCGATACTCACTTTCCGCCAGCAACACGCCTGCGATAAAGGTGCCCAACGCCATGGAGAAGCCCAGCGCATCCATAAAGACCGCAGAGCCAAGCACCAGCAGCAGCGCCGCGGCGGTAAACACCTCACGCACGCCGGAGGCGGCGATAAAGCGGAATAGCGGACGCACCAGATAGCGTCCACCGATCAACATACCGATAAAGGCCGCGACCTTGATGGCAACGTCTTTCCAGTCGGTCACTTCGCCCTGCACACCGGCCAGCACCGGCACCAACGCCAGAGTGGGGATGACTGCCAAGTCCTGAAACAGCAGCACTGCGAAACCCAACTGGCCGGATTCGCTGCGGTTCATTCCTTTCTCGCGCATCAATTGCAGCGCCATCGCGGTGGAAGACATTGCCAACCCAACGCCACCAATCAGCGCCGATTGCCAAGAAAAGCCAGTCAGGTAGAGTAAGCCGCCAAGAACCGCCGCGCTGAACCCAACCTGCGCGGCACCAATCCCGAAGATGGATCGCCGTAATGTCCATAACTTTTGCGGATTCAGCTCCAGCCCGATGATAAACATCAGGAACACCACGCCAAGCTCAGAGAAATGCAGGATAGCGTCAACATCGCGGATAAAGCCCAGCCCCCAAGGACCAATGGCGATACCGGCAATCAAATACCCCAATACCGCACCAATGCCCAATCGGCTGGCGATAGGTACCATCAGTACAGCGACAAACAAAAACAGAATGCCCGCACTCAGCAGGGGGGAGCTCTCCATCACTCACCCTCCATTTTGGGTAACGGGGAAGCCAGCCATTCGCTATACGCCTCGGCATAGCTTGCCAGCACATCGGCGGGCAATCTGCGCGCCCAATAGACCATCAGCGGCGGTAGCCAATGCATACGACACATGGCCGCCGTCATTTCAAACGGACGCAGCACCTCTTCCATACTGAAGCGGTTATTACCTTCCAGGTGATAGCTCTCTTCCGGCTCACCCGTGGTGATTACCGAACGCCAATATTTGCCCGCCAGTGCATTACCGCCAATACCATTGGCAAACCCGCGCGACAGCACGCGGTCAAACCACTCCTTTAGCAGCGCCGGACAGCTGTAGGTATAGAGTGGATGCTGAAACACAATCACCTGATGTTCGCGCAGCAGCTGTTGCTCGTAGTGAATATCAACAAAAAAGTCCGGATAGTGAGTGTACAGATCGTGTACGGTAACATGGGCTAACTGGTGCGCCGGTTGTAGCAAAACCCGGTTGGCTATCGAGTCTTGCGATTCCGGATGGGCATACAGCAGCAAAATCTTCGGTGGCTGCGACATCATTCCCCTCCAAAGCGTCGTCATGAGCGCGGTTTTCCGCTACCATGCTGCGTGATAACGATACGACAAACAGGACGTTCGCGGTCCCGAGATAACCGTGATAATTTAACATACTCTAAACATGTGACGCTTTATGATTGTTTTCTCCGCTTTGCAAATTCGGCGTGGCGTGCGTGTTTTGCTTGATAACGCCACCGCCACCATCAATCCAGGCCAGAAGGTTGGATTAGTCGGTAAAAACGGCTGCGGCAAGTCCACGCTACTCTCGTTGCTAAAAGGCGAGATCGGTGCCGATGGCGGCAGCGCCACGTTTCCGAATAACTGGGCACTGGCATGGGTCAATCAGGAAACGCCCGCGCTGGATGTGCCTGCCATTGACTATGTTATTGACGGCGATCGTGAATTTCGCCAGTTAAGAAGTTGAACTTCAGCACGCCAACGACATTAACGATGGTAACGCCATCGCCCGTGCACACGGCAAGCTGGATGCGATTCAAGCCTGGAGTATTCCGGCGTGCGCCGCCAGCCTGCTCGATGGCCTTGGCTTTACCCAGGCCCAATTGCAGCAGCCGGTACGTGATTTTTCCGGCGGATGGCGTATGCGCCTTAATCTGGCCCAAGCGCTAATTTACCGCTCCGACCTGCTGCTGCTCGACGAATCGACCAACCACCTCGATCTGGACGCGGTGATCTGGCTGGAGAAATGGCTGAAAAGCTATCCGGGAACGCTGGTACTGATCTCCCACGATCGCGACTTCCTCGATCCTATCGTCAACAAGATCCTGTACATCGAGCAGGAGACGCTGTTCGAATACACCGGTAATTACTCCTCGTTCGAACGCCAGCGCGCTACGCGTTTAGCGCAGCAGCAGGCGTTGTATGAGCATCAGCAAGAGCGCGTGGCGCACTTGCAACACTATATCGATCGCTTCCGCGCACAGGCCACCAAAGCCAAGCAGGCGCAAAGCCGGATTAAAATGCTGGAGCGCATGGAGCTTATTGCCCTGGCACACGTCGATAATCCGTTCCGTTTCAGTTTCCGTGCGCCAGAGTCGCTGCCGAACCCGTTGCTGCGCATGGAGAAGGTGAGCGCAGGCTACGGTGACAAACTGATTCTGGAATCCATCAAGCTCAATCTGGTGCCGGGTTCGCGCATTGGCCTGCTAGGGCACAACGGTGCCGGTAAATCGAGGCTGATCAAGTTGTTAGTGGGCGAGCTGGCCCCGTTGCATGGCGAAATCGGGCTGGCGAAGGGCGTCAAGCTCGGCTATTTCGCCCAGCATCAGCTTGAGTTTCTGCGTGCGGATGAATCCCCGCTGCAACATCTGGTCCGTTTGGCAGAGCGGGAAACCGAGCAGCAACTGCGCGATTATCTCGGTGGCTTCGGTTTTCAAGGCGACAAAGTGACGGAAGTGACCGAGCGTTTCTCAGGCGGTGAAAAAGCCCGTTTGGTGCTGGCATTGATCGTGTGGCAGCGCCCTAACCTGCTGTTGCTCGATGAACCGACCAACCATCTCGATCTGGACATGCGTCAGGCACTGACAGAAGCGTTGATCGATTTCGAAGGCGCGCTGGTGGTGGTCTCCCACGATCGACACCTGATCCGATCCACCACGGACGATCTCTATCTGGTACACGATCGCAAAGTGGAGCCGTTTGATGGCGATCTGGAGGATTACCAGCAATGGCTAACGGACGTGCAGCGCCAAAACAGCGCTGCTGAATCCGTCGATAAGCCCGCCTCAACCAACAACGCACAGGCACGCAAAGATCAAAAGCAGCGCGAAGCGGAGCTGCGCACTCAAACCCAACCGTTGCGTAAAAAGATTGCTCAGTACGAGCAGCAGATGGAGAACTTCGCCGATGCGTTGGCAAAAGTCGAAGCGCGTTTATCGGACAGCGAACTGTACGACCAAAGTCGCAAAACCGAACTGACGGAATGCCTGCAACAGCAGGCCAAACTCAAAGGCGAACAGGAAGAGGCAGAGATGGCCTGGCTGGACGCGCAAGAGCAGCTAGAACAGTTGGCCCCAACTGAGAGCGGCAACTCTCGCTTTCTCAGGTAGCACGCCGCTCCCCTCAGTCATTCCCGCGAAGGCGGGAATCTCCCACAGACAAAACGCGTTTCTGCTGTAAGAGATCCTCGGCCTACGCCGAGGATGACGAGCAGGCTCCGCTAGTGCCAGATCAACAGAACACAGGCCTCTGTTAACACCCCCATCGAGACGTTAAAAATCACCCATGCTTTGCGGCTACGCAATAAACGGCCAATCGCCGTGCCGAAGCCCAGTCAGATAACGCCTGAAACCAGATTAACCAACACAATGCCAAAACTTATCAGCAGCACCGAATGGTTATAGCAGCTGCCCGCCAGACTGAAACTTGTGACCGAACCCAGCGCCATTAGCCAGGCTTTGGGATTCAGAAATTGAAGCAGCCAGCCTTGATACAGTCGCAGCGGCGGCGGCGGTGCACTGGCCTCCAGCCGCTCATAGGCCGCCGTCGCAATTTTCCACGCCAGCCACAGCAGGTAGAGACTGCCAAGCACTTTAAGTATCAGGTGCAACGAAGGAGAGAGCAGGATCATGCCGCCCACGCCAAATGCCACCAGCAGTAAAATGCTCTGCATGCCGAGCATGATACCCACCATCAGCCACAGCGATCGCATAAAGCCGAAGTTGGCACCGGAGGTCGTCAGCAGTATGTTATTCGGGCCAGGTGTGATCGCCGCCACCCAGAGAAAAGTCAACATCGATAAAAATAAGCCCTGTTCCACGTTTTGACTGCCCCTTGTCCCCACCGTTACGGTATGATTTATTGACCTGACTGAACGTTAGCCTGTCTGTTACACAGCAATGCTCGCTGAGCGGCGCAAGCAGGGTTAGCGCAGTGTGATGAATATCGCACAATTATTTCCCGAGGTCGTTTCGATTCCCATGTTGTCCTCAACATTTCGCCCGTTACGCGGGGCTGATAACCCGCATGTACAAACTCTGTTGCCGCGCTTGATTCGCCGCCGTGTCCGTTTGCAGCCGGTGTGGCAACAACTCGATCTGCCTGACGGCGATTTTGTCGATCTGGCCTGGAGCGAAGCGCCGCCAACCCCGCGTAGTGCTGTTTCACGGTCTGGAAGGCAGCTTCCACAGCCCCTATGCGCACGGTTTGTTACAAGCGTGCCGTGAGCAAGGCTGGCTGGCGGTGATTATGCATTTTCGCGGCTGTAGCGGTCGCCCCAACCGTCTGAATCGTATCTACCATTCTGGCGAAACCGATGATGGCAGCTATCTGCTGCGCTGGATGCGGGATACGCTAGGCGAAGCACCAATTGCTGCCATCGGCATTTCTCTGGGCGGCAATATGTTGGCTTGCCTGCTGGCTAAACGGGAATAAGCCCGGTTGCTCTCCGCTGCGGCGATAGTCTCCGCTCCGTTTCATCTCGACGCCTGTAGCCGCAGGATCGAGCAGGGGTTTTCCCGTATTTATCAGCGCTATCTGGTCGGACAGTTAAAGCAGAATGCCCAGCGTAAGCTGGCACGCTATCCGGGTTCGTTACCGATTATCCCGGCACAGTTGCAACGTATAAAGGGATTGAGTGAGTTTGATGATGCGATCACCGCCCGTATTCATGGTTTTCAGGATGCTGCCGACTACTACCATCAGTGCACTGGCGTTGCTGCCCACCATTCGTACGCCGACGCTGATCATCCATGCGCAGGACGATCCTTTCATGACACCCGAGGTGATCCCGGATATCAGCCACCTGCCCGACACTATCGAATACCAACTGACAGCGCACGGCGGGCACGTCGGGTTTGTCGGCGGTACATTACTGAAACCGGAAATGTGGCTTGAACAACGCATTCCGGCCTGGTTCACGCGCTTTCTATCGGCGGACACCACAGAGGCAACAACATGATGATTCCCTGGCAGCAGCTTGATAGCGATACGCTGCAAAATATTATTGAGTCCTTTGTGTTACGTGAAGGCACTGATTATGGTGAGCAGGAGCGTTCACTGGAGGAAAAAGTCAGGGATATTCGCCGACAGCTTGCCTCGGGAGACGTGGTGTTGGTGTGGTCAGAGCTGCATGAAACGCTGAATATCATGCCGCGCACCCAGCTAAACGAAAATACGCCGTAACGTGATAAATCATCGTTTCCTGACGCGCGGGGGGTCGTCTTGCGTCACCGGGTCTGTTATACAGTGAGAGCCATGTTAGTCCAACGCCTAATCCGACGGAGTGCAACCGCATGTCGCAACAACACCCGATCATTGCCGTTACCGGCTCCAGTGGAGCAGGCACCACCACGACCAGCCTCGCGTTCAGGAAGATCTTCCAGCAGTTGCAGATAAAAGCCGCTTCACTGGAAGGCGATAGCTTTCACCGTTATACCCGGCCAGAAATGGACATGGCGATTCGCAAAGCGAAAGATTTAGGCCGCCATATCAGCTATTTTGGCCCAGAGGCCAACGATTTCAGTCTGCTTGAACAGGCGTTTATCGAATATGGCCGCAACGGTACCGGAAAAACGCGCAAATACCTGCACACCTACGATGAGGCGATCCCCTACAATCAAGTACCCGGCACTTTTACGCCGTGGGAGCCGATGCAGCATCCCACAGATATGCTGTTTTATGAGGGTCTGCACGGCGCGGTGGTCACCGACCAGTACGATGTTGCCCAGCATGTTGACCTACTGGTCGGCGTGGTCCCCATCGTCAATCTGGAATGGATTCAAAAGCTGGTTCGCGATATCAACGAACGCGGTCACTCACGTGAAGCCGTTATGGATTCAGTGGTGCGTTCCATGGAGGATTACATCACCTATATCACGCCGCAGTTTTCTCGCACTCATATCAACTTCCAGCGCGTACCGACTATCGATACCTCAAACCCCTTTGCAGCCAAGGCGATCCCTTCGCTGGACGAGAGCTTTGTGGTGATCCATTTCCAGGGCGTCGAGCATATTGACTACCCCTACCTACTGGCCATGCTGCAAGGCTCGTTTATTTCACACATCAATACGCTGGTGGTACCGGGGGGAAAAATGGGACTCGCCATGGAGCTGATCATAGCACCGTTGGTAAAACGGCTGGCAGAAGGGCGTAGCGCGGGCTGAGATAAAACACACAGCCCGCCAGAAAACTATGCGACAGCGATGATTTCGTGGCTGTGAGTAACCTTCACCGCCTTTTCTAACATTAGCGCCACTGAACAATACTTCTCCGCCGACAGCGATACCGCCCGTTCAACCACTTTATCCGTCAACCCCACGCCCGTGACGACAAAATGCAGGTTGATATGGGTAAACAAGCGCGGCGCTTCTTCACGACGCGTCGAGGATAATTTGACTTCACATCCGGTAATAGTATTGCGACCCTTTTGCAAAATGGACACCACATCAATGGCGCTACAGCCTCCTGCCGCCATCAACAACACCATCTCCATCGGACTGGGAGCTTTATCGCCAGCATTGCCATCCATCAGGATCTGATGCCCGGATGACGACTCACCGAGAAAGGTCAGATCTTCGACCCATTTTACGCGCGCTTGCATCCACAACTCCTCAAATTTATTTGAAAATTACTCACTGTTATATATAAAAACTGCCGATAACTAGAGCTTAATCATGCTGAAGCGAGACAACACGAGACAGGCTCGTCAAGCTGTGTTACAAATAGGAATAGAATCCGTTCCTTCAGTTTTATACTGACGGTAAGAACGGGTCGTGACGTCGCCATACAGAGGCCAGTATATTCCCTGACGTCAGTCCGCCAACACCGAATTTTTACTACTAGCACGTTAATACGCCATACAGGGAACTCTGAACCCTGTAATTTGCGCAGTGAATTACAACAGAGGATAACAGCGAATGGTTCTCGGCAAACCGCAGACAGACCCGACTCTTGAATGGTTCCTTTCTCATTGTCATATTCACAAGTATCCATCGAAGAGCACGCTGATTCACCAAGGTGAAAAGGCAGAAACGCTTTACTACATCGTGAAAGGCTCAGTGGCTGTGCTGATCAAGGATGAAGAAGGCAAGGAAATGATCCTCTCCTACCTCAACCAGGGGGATTTTATTGGGGAACTGGGCCTGTTCGAAGAGGGCCAGGAACGCAGTGCATGGGTGCGGGCAAAAACTGCCTGTGAAGTCGCTGAAATCTCTTATAAAAAATTCCGTCAACTGATCCAGGTCAACCCGGATATTCTGATGCGTCTTTCCTCACAGATGGCGCGTCGCCTTCAGGTGACCTCCCAGAAAGTGGGCAATCTGGCCTTCCTGGATGTTACGGGCCGCATCGCGCAGACACTGTTGAACCTGGCGAAGCAGCCTGATGCCATGACGCACCCGGATGGGATGCAAATCAAGATCACGCGTCAGGAAATTGGTCAGATTGTTGGTTGTTCCCGCGAAACGGTAGGCCGTATTCTGAAAATGCTGGAAGATCAGAATCTGATCTCGGCACACGGCAAAACTATTGTGGTGTACGGCACACGCTGATATCACCAGCGCCGTTTAGGCAAAAGCACGTTGCGCACTGCGCAGCGTGCTTTTGACGAGCCTACGCTACCCGGCTTTCACCACGGCTTCGACCGGCCGCGCGAACCGCGCCATGCCCTGATCAATATCTTCCAGATCAATCACCAGCGACGGCACAAAACGCACCACGTTAGGTCCCGCGACCAGCAACATCACGCCTTGCTCTGCGGCAGCGGCAAGGAACTTGCCCGCCTGACCGTGCCATTTCGGCTTCAGTTCTGCGCCAATCAGCAGGCCCATACCGCGAATCTGCTCAAAAATACCGTGCTCTTCATTAATCGCCTGAAGAATCTAGACGAAACGCTCGTGGCGCGCTTGTACACCGGAAAGCACCTGCGGGGTGTTGATGGTGTCCAATGCTGCTTCAGCCACCGCACAAGCCAGCGGGTTACCGCCGTAGGTGGTGCCATGTACGCCGACGGTCATCACAGAGGCGACTTCTTCAGTGGTCAGCATGGCGCTGATGGGGAAACCGCCGTCCAACGCTTTCGCCGTAGTGAGAATATCCGGCGTCACGCCATAGTGCATGTAGGTAAACAACTTGCCGGAACGCCCCATGCCGCTTTGCACTTCATCAAACACCAGCAGAGCGTGATGCTGATCGCACAGCTCACGCACGCCTTTGAGGAATTCCGGCGTGGCCGGTGTAATGCCCCCCTCGCCCTGAATCGGCTCCAGCACCACGGAGCAGGTGTGGTCATCCATCACCGCTTTTACTGCGGCCAGATCGTTGAACGGTACGTGCACGATATCGGCTGGTTTTGGTCCGAAGCCATCGGCGTATTTCGCCTGACCACCGACCGAGACAGTGAACAAGGTGCGGCCGTGAAACGCATTGTAGAACGCAATAATTTTGGTTTTATACGGGTTGTGGCGCTTAATCGCATAGTGACGAGCCAGCTTGAAAGCCGCTTCGTTGGCTTCCGCACCAGAGTTAACAAAGAACACGCGCTCGGCAAAGGTGGCGTCTATCAGTTTGCTGGCCAGACGCAGCGCTGGCTCATTGGTGAAGATATTGCTGGTGTACCACAGCGTTTCGCCCTGCTGCTTTAGCGCCGCCACCAGCGCCGGGTGGCAATGACCCAATGCCATTACCGCAATCCCACCGGCAAAGTCGATATACTCGCGCCCCTGCTGATCCCATATGCGGCTACCTTTGCCTTTAACCGGCACAAATTGCGCCGGTGTGTATACGGGTAGAATCACTTTGTCATGCGTCGCCCGCGTTACCGTCTTTGAATTTGTTGTCATTTGCTTCCGTCCACACCGCTTAAAGTGAAAATATAATCATAAAATATGCATAAAAAATCAATACGCAAGGTTATAAAATAGCGCGTTATGACAGTCCGTTTTATCGCAATCGATGCTGATAACCTCAGGTATTAAGGAAGTTCTGCAACAATTGATGCCCTTGCTCACTCAGAATGCTCTCAGGGTGAAACTGCACCCCTTCTAACGGCAAGGTACGGTGGCGTATTCCCATGATTTCATCACGCTCACCTTCACGCTCTGTCCAGGCCGTGACGTCAAACTCGGCGGGCAAAGAAGCAGGATCGATCACCAGAGAGTGGTAGCGCGTCACCGTTAATGGCAGCGCCAACCCGCTAAAAACGCCGCTTCCGATGTGCTGTATTACCGAGGTTTTTCCGTGCATCACCTGGCGCGCCCGCACCACGCGCGCACCAAATGCCTGCCCCATCGCCTGATGGCCGAGACACACGCCCAGAATGGGCAGTTTGCCTGCAAAATGGCGAATCGCCGCCAGAGAAATACCCGCGTCATCCGGCGTACAGGGACCGGGGGAGATCACCAGATGCGTAGGAGCCAGAGCTTCAATGTCCGCCAACGTCAGGGCGTCGTTGCGTTTAACCACCACCTCTGCGCCCAGTTCACAAAAGTACTGGTAGAGGTTGTAGGTGAAAGAGTCGTAGTTGTCGATGAGTAGTAGCATGGGGGAAGTTTACGCTAAAAAGAGATGCTGTAGGCTACTGTGCTTGTGGGTGCTTAGGCAATGAATAACTTTTTATTACTATTTTTCAATTTTTTATATAAATAACAAAAAACCGGACACCTCAGTGCCCGGTTTGAAAGTGTAGTGTGAAATGCGATGATTTAAACCATTGACCTGACATAAACCCAAAGGGTAAAGGCAACTCCCGGTGCCCAGCCGCTATTGGATGTATGAGCGATCCGGCAGCGATAACCCCCCCGTTGTGCGAAACGTAAACGCCCACAGGATAAAACACGCTATTCGGAGACCACGGTGCCGGATTTTCCGTCCCGCCACCGCCACCGAAGTTAACGTCGAAGGCAGAATAAAAGCCAGCCCCCGTGTCTGACACCATCCATACCGAGAGAATAATATGATGACCCGTTCTATCTGTCGGTAATTTGATGGTTTGCGTCGGCATGGTATTCAGAGGCGGAGTCCGATTTATAACGCTGGCAAAGGGAGCGTCTTCAAAATCTGCGCGTGTCGCTCTCCGCGTGGGATCCCAGCCATTTCGGGTAATGAAATAGCGATAACCACGGGTGGCATGCACAACCGTATGATTCCAAATAATTTTTAAATATTGACCGGATTCAACGTTGGTTCTTGGCCACCTCACCCCGTGCCTCATCTCCAATTCAGCATCGGTAAGGTTTACGATGTCACGATTATTCGCCGTTTGGCCGCCACTAAATATCCGATCATCAGGCACTGGCGATGCCACCCCTGGAAAGATGTGGATTGAATCCGGAAATGGCCCCCCCTTCACCGGGGAACCAGATAAGGTTCGCAGAACTATTTCCGTTGGTGTAAAGAGGAAAGTTCTTCATCCCCTCCATTTCACTTGCTGGCCATCCATTCGGTAATCAACCTCTGCTTACCGCGAAACCAGTTCGGATTTGTGGAGAAGCCAGTCAACCATGGGCCGGCGTTATGACAGGCCCCTGGTAACAAGGATCATCAACAGGGCCAAGATACCCATTAGGCGACGGATAACAATCGCCGTAATCCTTTCTAGGATCGTGATATTCACCAGGCGGTGTGTAATCGTCACAATGTTGCTTTTCTGGACCGTGATGGTCATGAGGATTTTTCTTATCCATAACTCACCTCTCATTATTCATTCAATAACGATATTTTCATAAAAAAAACCATTCAGCGCTATAGCGAAATATAGCGATTCATGTGTTTTTATTAACGCCACCATTAAGATTTAAACAAACAGAATAGTAAGTTAGAAAATAAACCAACTTCAAAACTATAGGTATAAAATTGCTTAAGTGAAAATATAATTCGAATTCAAACCATTCAGTTGAATAGTCAACATTAAAGATATAACAATCAATAAAACCTTTTTTTTCATCAAAGAAAGTGATAAAAAACGTGTATAAGAAACTTATGTATGCAATCTGGTGGTATTAAATATGCAAAGAAGAGTCAAGAGCACAGGCAAAGCTTCATTAGCCAAACCATTAAGCACTGATAATGATTGGCTAACTAATGATTAGTATATTGAGTAAAAATACAATTAGAAAATCACAATGATGATATTATCCTATTCTAAAGAAAGTAATATTTTTGTGGTCACCAATATTGTAAGCATTATGAAAATACACAATCTTCACTGATAAAATACACCATAAGTAATTATTTTATATGAATGACACCAAATAAATCACCGCCTGTCAGCAAAATCCTAAAGGAAGATAAGTTATTTATTAATGAGTTATCACTTTTATTTTTTTAAAACAAAACAGCGAGTTAATAAAAATCAAAAAACGTCATGCAATAAAAATTGCTTAGCCATAAAATTAATAACACCACTAATTATTTATATCAGTAGACATACAAAAAAATGTGACTTAGATTGAATTTTTAGAATTAAAATCACAGGGGCGCTGATAAAAGAATTGCGCTTAATGCCAGTTGTCCAATTAAAAAATGCCATTGTCCGCACACGTGGCTCATCACCTGCAATAGAAAAAAACAACCCCATGAATATAAATAACTTTTTTCTTTTCATTAAAATAGGAACAACCTGTGAAAATAATTAAAATGCCAAGAAACCATTTCGCTCTCAATAATTACCTTTTATTTGTTTTTCTCTCATTTTTTGCTTAAATGATATCGAAAAATAGTAAAATTATTTTTCATTTTTATTGAAACAAAAATACAGCCTACCATCGGCATAGGGATCATTATGCCGGAGCAAAACCATAACTCCCTCAGGAGACGACAGGAATGAAACACGTCTTACTTTCATTTACCGCAGGACTGCTGACGTTAACCGTACAAAGCGCGTTCGCCGCGAATACCGGCGGCTATGCGACCACCGATGGCGGCGATATCTCTGGTGCCGTTAAAAAAACCGCCCATTCCATGCAGGACATCATTGATATCATTGAAGCGGCGCGCGTGGACAGCAGCGGCAAGAAAGTGAAAACCGGTGCGTATCCGCTGGTGATCACCTATGACGGCAACGAAGATGCACTGATCAATGCGGCTGTTGCCGATATTTGCAGCCAATGGAGCAAGCCCGCACGCGGGGTTGAAATCAAAGAATTCACGAAAGGGATAACGATACTCGGCACCAACGGCTCTTCCGCCAACTTTGGTCTCTGGTTAGTGAAATCTTCCGATGTGGTGATTCGTAATATGCGTTTCGGCTATATGCCGGGCGGCGCGAGTGATGGCGATACCACGTTTGAATCTGCCGTCGATATCAAGGAAGCATCGACGAGCGTGACGGTATCTTATAACTACATCCACGGTATTAAAAAAGTAGGATTAAGCGGTTCTAGCAGCAGCGATACGGACCGTAACCTGACTTACCACCATAACGTTTACAGCGATGTGAACGCCCGCTTGCCGTTGCAGCGTGGGGGGCAAGTGCACGCCTATAACAACCTTTATTCCGGCATAACCAGCTCAAGGATAAGCGTGCGTCAGAAAGGGCTCGCGCTGATCGAACGTAACTGGTTCGAGAATGCCGTCAACCCCGTGACATCACGCTATGATGGCTCCAACTTTGGCACCTGGGTTCTGCGTGATAACAACGTCACCAGCGCTTCTCAAAACGCCACTTATAACATCACCTGGACCAGCGATTCCAAAACTTATGTTAACGCTCAAGATTGAACGTCTACTGGCACCTTCCCATCGCTGCCTTACAGCTATGCACCAGTCAGTGCCCAGTGCGTAAAAGCCAAGCTGGCACAGTTCGCCGGTCAGGGAAAAGGTCTGGCAGTACTGACGACGGCTGCGTGTAACTAAAGTTACTACCCGTAGAAACCATCAAGGCCACATTATGTGGCCTTGATAGCAATTCCAGAAATTCTCGACCACGCTTACGGCAGTATTTTGGCCGATTTAATCACAATCGGTTTGCTTGGCACATTCTGATAGGGCCCAACGTTAGTGGTTTGCACCTGAGAGATTTTGTCAGCGACATCCATCCCTTTAACCACTTTACCAAACACCGCGTAGCCAAAATCACGCTGACCGTGATCGAGGAAAGCGTTATCCGCGACATTAATAAAAAACTGACTAGTAGCGCTGTCTTTTTCAGCGGTACGCGCCATGGCGATGGTGCCACGCACGTTGCGTAAGCCGTTGTCAGCTTCATTTTTGATCGGTGGGTTAGTGGCTTTTTGTTTCATTTCATCCACAAAACCGCCACCTTGAACCATAAAGCCCGGGATCACGCGGTGAAAGGTAGTGCCATTGTAGAAGCCACTGTTAACGTACTCGACGAAGTTTTTCACTGACACTGGCGCTTTTTGGTTATTTAGCGCTAACTCGATGTTGCCTTCAGACGTGGTTAGCAAGACGCGCGTGGTGGCGGCAGGGGCTGCGATCGCCGACGACACCATTACCGAGGATGAAAACATTGTCAGTGGAACCAGGGCGGCCGCAGCAACCAGAGTACGTTTGAACATGAGAATTCCTTTTTGATCGGGGACTACAAGAAAGCGTAACGATTGTAAATACCCGCACTCCTTAACTCTACCCTTTTACTTTTTTTTACTTAAGGGTATGCCACAACGTTACGGCAATTAAGTATAGCATACCAGTGCGGTATCGGCGACGATCGTAAAAAAAGACGGGTAAATAACCCGTCTTGTTAGCAAATAATACGGCTTTTACTCGAACTATTAAACCATTCGCTCCGAACGCACTGCCAAATCGCGGCTGTATTGTCGGCTGGCATCCACCAGCATGGTGGTGTAGGCCGTTTTCTCGGTCGAACGCGTCAGTTCCGCCGTCTCCAGCGTTTCCAGAATACGGCCATACTGCATCACTGCCACGCGGTGGCATAAATGAGCGATCACCCCCAGATCGTGCGTCACAATCAAGTAGGTCAGGTTGTCCTGCTGTTGCAGTTCTGCCAGCAGATTGAGGATTTCTGCCTGCACCGACACGTCCAACGCCGAAGTGGGTTCATCCAGCAACAGAACTCGCGGTTCGAGAATCAACGCGCGCGCGATAGCAACGCGTTGGCGCTGCCCGCCGGAGAGCTGGTGCGGGTAGCGGCGACGGAACTGCGGCCCCAGCCCCACTTTCTCCAGCAAGGCATCAATACGCCGATCGCGCTGCTCAATGCGGTGGATCAGCAACGGCTCCTCCAATATGGTCTCAACCGTATGGCGTGGATGCAACGATCCGTAGGGATCCTGAAACACCATCTGCACCTGACGGCAGCGTGCTCTGTCGATGCGGTGTGCCAGCGGTTGACCATCGATGCACAGCTCACTCTGCCAATGGTTGAACAACCCTGCCAGACATTTCAGAACCGTGGTTTTTCCCGAGTCTGATTCCCCCACCAAACCAAAGATTTCGCCACCGCGCACCGCCAGATTGACATCAAACAACACCTGGTTGTGCTGGTTCCCTGACCAAAGGAGAGGTTGAGGTTTTTCACCTCGATCATCGCCGCGCTATTTTGTGTGTCCATAGTCACTCCTTATTCACTCAGCCAGGCAGGATCGCGCTGCATGACCGGTAGACGCACACGAGGATGATCGATGTCCGGCAACGCATTGAGCAGCCCACGCGTGTAAGGATGCTGCGCGTTATCGAGATCGCGCACCTCGATGGACTCCACGACGCGTCCGGCGTACATCACCAGCACCCGGTCGCAGAAGCTGCGCACCAGATTGATATCGTGGCTGATAAAGATCAGCCCCAATCCGCGCTCCGACACCAAATCATCCAGCATCGAAAGCACCTGTAAACGCACCGACACATCAAGCGCCGAGGTTGGCTCGTCGGCGATGACGATTTCCGGCTCAGTGATCAACATAATGGCGATCATGATGCGCTGTCCCTGACCGCCGGAGACTTCATGCGGATAGAGTGCGTACACGCGTTCCGGCTGGCGAATCCGTACCACATCCAGCATCGCCATGACTTTCTCTTTCGCCACGCGCGCTGGCACCTTGTGGTGCGCCAGATAGGCTTCAGCAATCTGATCGCCAACACATACCACCGGATTCAGCGAATACTTAGGATCCTGCATGATCATGGAAATACGCTTACCGCGGATCTGGCGCATCTGTGCTTCAGAAATATTGAGCAAGTCGGTCCGGCCGAAGCGCAGTCTGTCGGCCATCTACACATCGCGCCCGAACTCATCGGTACCAAACCAATGAGCGGCCCCCGGCGCTTGCAGGGCATTTGCCAGGTCTTGTACTAATGGATCGTGCGTTGCCAGCCAAGGGGCGAAAATGGCGATGACAATTAGTGACAGCACAATCAGCGAACCAATGGCCGTCAGTGGATTTTTCGCCAGCAGTCGCAGGAAATTGAACAGACGCGCGCCACGCACTCGAATTCGCCCATTTTTGGCCGCCGGCGAGGAGCCGATTACCGGTTCAGAAGACATACTCATGCGCGAGTCCTCGGATCGAAGATTTGATACAAGATATCGGAGAGCAGGTTAAGGGTGACGAAAATCAGCCCACCAGCAGCACGCAGCCCATCACCGCATTCATATCCCCCAGCAGCAGGCTGCCCGTCAGATAGGAGCCAAAGCCCGGCCAGGAGAACACGGTTTCAATCAGCACCGCCCCCTCAAGCAGTGAGCCATACGCCAGCGCGACTACCGTCAGCAGTTGCACCAGAATATTGCGAAACGCATGCGCCCAAATCACCCGAAACTCAGACAACCCTTTGACCCGTGCGGTAATGATGTACTCTTGCGACAGTTGTGCCAGCATAAAGCTGCACGTCATACGGCTGATATAGGCCAGCGAATGGAAGCCAAGAATGGTGGCAGGCAACACCAGGTGGTTCAGGGCACTGAAGAACACCGCCCATTCGCGCGCCAGTAAGGAATCCACCAGCAGTAAGCCGGTGCGATTTTCCACCATGCCGTCCCACGCCATATCCACGCGCCCTGCGCCACCGACCCAGTTGAGCCAGGCGTAAAATACCAACAGCCCCATCATGCCGACCCAGAAAATCGGCGTGGAGTAACCCGCCAGGCTGATAAAGCGCACGATATAGTCCGCCAGCTTGCCGCGCCGCCGCTATCACGCCGAGCGGTACACCCAGCCCGGCACCGACGATAATCGCCATCTTTGCCAGTTCCACCGTGGCAGGAAATACGCGGATAATGTCATCCACTACCGGACGGCCGGTGAGCATCGCATTGCCCAAATCGCCGTGCAGCAGTGAATTGAAGTAGATACCGAATTGAACATACAGCGGCTTATCCAGGCCTAGCTGCTGATAGGTACTTTGGTCAGCATCCTGACCGACGATCGCCAATACCGGGTCGATCGGCATGACCCGACCGATAATGAAGGTCAGAATCAACAACCCAAACAGCGTGAAGGCAACCTGTAACAACCGCTTGGCTACGCGATAGGGTAACCCCCCCCGGTTTGAGCCAATCAGAGAAAACCATGTTCTTTCTCCCCGTCCAGCACCCGCTCCGCTACCTTCAGCGCCGCTGATGCCGTTACTTACCTCGTAGGATGAAGGCGTGAGAGGAAATGCCCCCCACGCTTTACTCAGGCTTCAGCGTTGCTTGTGCACCAGATACAAGCGGGTGGTCGATGACGGATGTGACACAAAGTCTACAACATCTTTGCGTTGCACCACGGAATCAACCATTTGCGAGACCGGAATGATGGCCGGATAAAGCGCCTCATAGCGGTCCTGTATCTCGGCATAGCGCTGCTTCTGCCTGGCGGGATCTTTCTCCAGCAGCGCCTGATCGATCATCTCGTTCAGTTGTGCATCGTAGAAAGAGGTTCTCCACCCCTGGAAGTTGGTGAGTTTGGCTTCATCGCTGTTATCCGGGTTATACATCACGGAGTGCAGGCTGGAGTGCGGATGGGGATCGACCCCGCTGCCACCGCGCCCGACCAGTATGTCGAATTTACGGTCGCGCATCGCGCCATAAACCTGATTGCCGGTGCCGGAAATGATCTTGGCACGAATACCGGCTTGCGCCAGTGTGGATTGCACCGAGGTCGCCAGGTTGAGGAAAGGTTGATCGGACAGCACCCGCAGCGTGGTTTCAAAGCCGTTCGGATAACCCGCTTCCGCCAGCAGCGCCTTCGCCTTCTGTACGTCCAGCGTGTAACCGGGGTTAGGCAGCGTGGCATCCATTCCCGCCTGAATCGGGCGCTGGTGGTAGAAACCATAGCCCGGCATCACGGTCTTGTTGATACCGTCGTAATCGATGAGGTAGCGCACCGCTTCACGCACTTTCGGCTTGGCGAATTCGTCGTTTTTCAGGCTCATGGCAACGTAATAGAGCGTGCCTTCTCTTCACCTCTTCAACTTTCACATCCGGGTTCGCTTTCAGGGCGTTGATGTCCGGTACCGACATACCGGTCGCCACATCAATATCACCTTTTTCGATCATCAGACGCAGCGTCTGAGATTCGGTCATATGGCGGAAGATCACCCGGCGCATTTTAGCATCACCGCGCCAGTAACCGTCGGCACGGTTCACGCGCAGCACGTCTTTCGCCTGCCATACGTCCAGCTTGAACGGACCGGAACCGGCTTCGTTGGTGGTCAACCAACCGTTACCCCAGTCACCGTTTTTCTCATGCTTCATTACGGTTTTGCTGTCCAACACCGATCCGCTGCGGAGTGTGGCAAGGGAATAGATCACCAGCTTGGGATCGTTCGGTTTGGGCAGTTCGATCTCCACCGTTTTGTCATCTTTGGCGCGGATCAGCTTTTCGACATTCTCTGCCGTAAAGCCGTAGGATTTCCAAGTGTTGGCCTGCGCCATGTTGAGGGTTAGCAACCGTTTCATCGACCAGGCAAAATCATGGGCGGTGACCGGGTTGCCGGAGTGGAATTTGGCGTTATCCACCAAATGGAAGGTGATCAGGTTGTTGTCTGGGCTGATCTCCCAGCTTTTCGCCAGCGAAGGCAGCACGCGGCTAAGGTTTTCAGGATCGAGCTCGACCAGAGAGTCATAAAGGTTGACGATAATGCCGACCACCTCGTTGCCGGTCATAGCGGCGGGATCGAGGGACAGCATGTTGTTCATGTTCATCCCGACGATCAGTTGATCGTCGGGCATTTTTGCAGACAGCAAGGCCGGTGTTGCGGCCATACAGAAACAGCTCAGTAGCAGGGTACGGATTATTGCTCGTGCTTTCATTAGACTTCTCCAGGTGTGAAGAATGGAAGACGAAACGTATATTTTGTAAGGGCTCTTTATTTCAGTACTACTTTGTTATTACTACTATTTATTATTATTACTACGGTTATTCTTTACTCAGCGTATGCTCCTCAATCCAATCAAAGTTGATGTCTTTACCCAGGCCCGGGCGCTGCGGCAGGTGAACAAAGCCGTCGTCATCCATCGGGTCGATGATGCTGTTGAGGTAAGCGGCGGGCTCTTCATAGTTCAGGAAGGGATGCAGCAGACCGCGTTCATACCAACGGCAGTTTTTAATCGCACCCACCACGTTCAGATTCGGCGCACCATTACCGTGGATTTCACAATCCATACCAAAGGCTTCCTCCAATGCGGCGACCTTCATGGTCGGAGAAAGGCCACCCACGCCCTGCACGCCCGCGCGCAGAATGTTACAGGCCCCCTCTTTCACCCAGTCGGCGCGGCTGAAGTATTTGCCTGACAGGCTTTCAGGCTCAATAACGTCGATATCCAGGCTCTTGGTCAGCCAGCTGTAGGACGCCATGCTCTGTTCTTCCATCGGCTCTTCAAACCAGGTGAAGTTCAGTTTTTGCAATTCACGGCCAATGTAGAGCGCATCGCTGCGGCTGTACCAGTGGTAGCCATCCAGCATCAGGCAGACATCTGGACCTACCGCTTCACGCACGGCAGCACAGGCTTTAACGTCCATCTGCGGGCTGGGTGCGAAGGATACCGGCGGCATCCAGGTGTGCAGCTTGATCGCCTTATAGCCGCGCGCCACCTGTTTCTCGGCAAACTGGCCGTACTCTTCCGGCGTCGAAAGGCCGCCCTCCAGTTTATCGCCGCACATGGTGCTGCCGTAAGCTGGCACTTTCTCACGAAAACCGCCCAGCAGTTTGTGTACTGGCATATTCAGAAAGAGACCTTGCAGATCCCACAGCGCAGATTCCACGATAGAGATGGCGCGATCGGTCAGTTGGTTGGCGCTGCCGCGCTGCCAATGCACCAGATCTTGCCACAGACGTTCTCTGTCAAACGGGTTCTGCCCGATCAGCACCTTGCGGAAGAAAGCGTTGATAATATGGGGACGAACCACTTCGGGTGGTGTAAATGCATAGCCCTGATGTCCATCGTCGGTGGTCAGCGTCAAGAGAGCCATCTTGGCCTGATTCTCTTCTCCTGGATGCGAATGTCCCGCACTGTCGGACACGCGACGAGTGGGATACGTAAAAACGGTGACATCAATGGATTCAATTTTCACGCGAGTACCTATCTTAAAATTCAATAACATAGAAAAAACAACATTCAGGCCGACGGCGAGCGACAAACCCAATTTGTACTATCGCTACCCAGCCAGTGCGACTGAGACAACGATTAAAAAAGAAACTATGTATTAATTAAATAAAAATATCGTTTTATTATTTGTAATTATTGGTGTTACAACCTGGTGAGTCATTAGGCAATTTCTTTCAAATGCAGAAAATCCGGTGCAAATATTTGTGCAAATGCCTATAAGCCTGTGAACAACATCACCAACGGTTGGGATTACCCGTACAATACGAGAGGATAATGCCGCTACTTTTGGTGTGCTGCACAACAGCCAATCCCTTCAGTTTGACTGATCATCGTCGAGGCGGTAAGCCTGCGCGAGAGGCTAACTACGTAACAGTCAGGTACGAATACCGCACCAAAATCACACAACGCACCAATACAGTGCATTTCAATGCACCATGTTGGTGCCAATACGGCGTTTTCAGCTGCTACCTCCCTCTAAAGTGTGAGTAGTCACCAAAACAATAAAATGAAATACTGATTAATAAGCAATTTATATGTATAATTAATCGTTTCAACAATAATAAAAACGTGGCCTAAATATTGCTTTGATTACCAAGTTCTCTGCTTAATGCGAGGGAGCCCGGTCAAGGGTCATCCGCAGCGTTCAGGCCGCGCGCGGAGCTATGCCTGCAAAAAAAAATTGGAGTAATACGTGGAACAAATGACATTTTGGCAGCTCATCAGTTTTGGTGAGAATGGCTGGGGAAGATTGCTGCTGATGGGGACTGGAATGACCCTGGCATTGGCAGTAGGCGGTTTTTTATTAGGCGCGCTCATCGGCACCTGGTCAAAAATAGCTGGCAATCGGCCACTTCGCTTTGTGGCGGAATGCTACACCACCGTAACACGCGGCATTTCCGATCTGCTGATTATTTTCCTGCTCTACTTTGGCGGTAGCTCTGCACTGAAGCTACTGGCAAGCCTGTTTGGTCACAGCGGCTTTATCGGTTTTCCCGGTTATATCGCTGGGTTCATTGCCGTCGGCATCTCCTCAGGGGCACAGCAAACAGAAGTGTTTCGCGGTGCATTCTACGCCGTAGCCAAAGGCGAGATAGAAGCCGCTAAAGCCTGTGGTATGCCTACCCTGCTGCGCCTGCGCCGCATTATTATTCCGCTGCTGCTGCGCCATGCCATTCCCGCGCTCGGCAACGTCTGGCAACTGGTGCTGAAAGCCTCGACTTCTTTTTAGCCTTGACGCTGGCCGCGATGCAGCTTTCTGGCAACCGGCTGCTGCAATCGGTCGCACGCCTGTATGTGTTGTTCTTCCGTGGCACACCGCTACTGGTGCAGTTGTTCCTTATATACTACGGTTTAGGACAATTCAGTTGGGTGCGAGAAAGCGTGCTGTGGCCGATACTGCGTGAACCTTACTGGTGTGCGCTACTGTCGTTGACGCTGTGCACCGGTGCTTACGCCAGCGAAATCATTCGCGGTGGTTTGCAATCGGTGCCCGCTGGGCAGATCGAAGCGGCACGCGCCTGTGGCATGCCATCCTGGAAAATATTTACCCGCATCGTGTTTCCGCTCGCCATTCATCAGGCACTGCCTGCCTATGGCAACGAGTTGATCTCCATGATTAAATCCACCTCGCTTGCGTCCATCATTACGCTGATGGAAATCACCGGCATCGCAGCACGCTTGATTGCGGAAACTTACCGCGCACTGGAAGTGTTTTTGGTGGCGGGGGCGATTTATCTGCTGATCAATCTGGTGCTCACCCGCCTGCTGGCTTTTGTCGAACACCGTATGACGCCGTATCTGCGCGCACCGCAGTCGCTGGCTGAAGTTAAGAATATGAAAGGAAACCCATCATGAGTACCGCCGCTATCAGCCTGCGCAACATTCACAAGCGTTTCGGCTCACTGGAAGTCCTGAAAGGGATCTCGTTTGAAGCCAGTCAGGGCGAGGTCGTCTCGATTCTGGGTTCTTCCGGCTCAGGCAAATCCACCCTGCTGCGCTGTACCAACCTGCTTGAAATCCCCGATCAGGGCGAGATTATTGTGGGCGGCAAAACCATCGCGATGAAAGTGAATCGCCAAGGGCAAAATCGTCCAGCCAGCTCGAAACAGATCGACCGTATCCGTACCCAGCTCGGCATGGTGTTTCAAAACTTCAATCTGTGGTCGCACAAAACCGTACTGGAAAACGTGATCGAAGCACCGATCGACGTACTGAAACGCGCCCCGCAGGACGCCAAAGAACATGCCGAGCAGTTGCTTGAGAAAGTAGGGCTGGCGGATAAACGTCATTACTACCCTTCCCACCTTTCCGGTGGGCAGCAACAGCGTGCCGCAATTGCACGTGCACTGGCCATTTCACCCAAGGTGATGCTGTTTGATGAACCCACATCAGCGTTGGACCCAGAGTTGGTCGGAGAAGTGCTGCGCGTGATGCGCCAGTTAGCCGATGAAGGCATGACCATGCTGGTCGTCACCCATGAAATGGACTTTGCGCGTGAAGTCTCTAACCGCGTGGTGTTCATGCATCAGGGTGAGATCGAAGAACAAGGCACGCCGGAACAGATGTTTACTGCCAGCCAGTCAGCTCGTTTCCGCCAGTTTATTGCCAGTTGGTAACAGAACTACGTTTATCAACACAATGCTAGGCTTAAGAACACAACAGACAACCACCAGGAGATACCTCAATGATAAAAACCAAACTCGCTGCCGCCGCCTATGCGCTTTGTCTGGCTTGAGCACTCTCTACGTCATTCAATGCTGCGGCAGAAGCCGGTAAAACCTGGAGCACCGTGCGCATTGCCACTGAAGGTGCATACCACCCGTACAACTTCACCAAGCCAGACGGTACGCTGGATGTCATGGAAATTGAGCTGTACAAAGTGCTGTGTGACAACATGAAAGTAAAATGCGAGATCATGGTGCAGCCGTTTGCCAGCAGCATTCCGGCGCTGAACGCCGGTAAGTTTGATGCCATCATTTCCGGCATGTCTGCCACGCCGAAACGCCGTGAAGTGATCGATTTCAGCCAGCCCTACACGCATGCGGGCCAAACCTTTGCCGTGCTGAAATCCAGCCCGCTGGCATCGCTGACGGATCTGGGCACCCGTTTCTCCCTCAATGATAAAGATGAAGCCACTGCCATCGCTGAAGTGGAAAAATTGCGCCCACTGCTGAAAGGCAAAATCATTGACGTTCAATCTGCCTCGATCGCCAGCACGCTGTTAGATAAATACTTCAAAGGCATGATGACCGTACGCGAATACAAAACCATGCAAGAGCACGATCTGGACCTGAAAGCCGGTCGCGTCGATTTGGTTATCGGTTCTGCGTCTTACATGAAAAATACCGCTGACAAATCAAACGGTGAAATCGTGATGGCGGGCCCGCAATTTATCGGCGGCATTTTGGGCTGCGGCTCATCCATCGGCCTGCGTAAAAGCGATCCTGAGCTGAAAGCCATGTTTGATAAAGCTATCGACCAGGCTAAAGCAGACAGCACCATCAAGAAGCTGAGTGAAAAATGGTTTGGCATGGACACCACCCCGCTCTGATCGCCTTCTCGCGAACCTAATGTGAACAACGAGCGTGGCGTCTGATTGACGCCACGTCTTCTTTATTTCCCACCGCATTCACGGTCATCACCGCAGGAGCACCTGATTCATGACTTCGCCATCAGAACAACACATCTTGCCCGCCATAGACACACACCGTTAGCGCCCTGCGCGAACTGATTGCCGCAAAAAATCCGCAATTCACCGCGCTTAGCGACAGCATCTGGGATGTACCGGAACTCAACTATGAAGAAATCCGCTCTGCTGCACTGCATGAAGCGGTACTCAAGCAGGAAGGCTTTCGCCTGACAACGGGTATCGCCGGGATGCCAACCGCCTTGCTGGGCGAATTTGGTTCCGGTAAACCGGTGATTGCCCTACTGGGTGAATACGATGCGTTGCCGGGCCTGAGCCAGCAAGCGGGCGTCGCTGAGCCTTGCCCTATCGATGCGGGTGGTAATGGTCACGGCTGCGGCCACAATTTGCTTGGCACTGCCGCATTTCAGGCCGCCACTGCGGTAAAAGATTACCTGCAACAGCATCAGTTGCCCGGTACCGTGCGCTTTTACGGTTGCCCGGCGGAAGAGGGCAACCGTAAAAGGTTTTATGGTCAAAGAGGGCGTGTTTGACGATGTGGATATTGCTATCTGCTGGCACCCGGCCACCTTTACCGGCGTTAACAGCCCAGACTCCCTGGCCTGCAACGAACTAAACTTTTACTTCAAGGGCCGCGCTTCGCACGCCGCCAGCAGCCCACATCTGGGACGCAGTACGCTCGATGCCGTAGAGCTGATGAACGTTGGCGTCAACTATATGCGCGAACACATGCCGTCATCGGCGCGCGTACACTACGCCATCACTGACAGCGGTGGTCACGCACCGAACGTGGTTCAGGCCAACGCAACGGTACGCTATCTGGTGCGGGCACGTCAGTTACCTGAACTCCACCAGTTGGTGAAACGCGTGAAGAAAATCGCACAAGGCGCGGCGCTGATGACCGAAACAGAAGTGAGTTGGGAAGTGATCAGCGGCGATGCCAACTTGCTGGGTAACGCACCGTTGGAACAGCGCATGCATGAACATCTGCTGGCGCTTGGCTCGATTCAGTTCGATGATGCGGACCGCGCTTTTGCCGCCAAATTCCAAACCGCAATGAGTGCAGAAGATATTTCCAACTCCTACGCGCGTTTTGGCGTGAAACCTAAAGCAGGCGAATCGCTGCATGAAGGTATCTATCCGCTTTACAGCCCGGACGATAGCTTTATCGGCTCTACCGACGTCGGCACGGTAAGCTGGGTAGTTCCTACCGTACAAATTCGTGCCGCCACCTACGCCATCGGCACCCCGGCCCACTCCTGGCAGTTGGTAGCGCAGGGCAAAGCGCCCGCGGCGCACAAAGGCACCTCCTATGCAGCCGAAGTCATGGCGTCATTAACCGTGGATTTGCTACAGAACCCGGCGCTGGTGGCACAAGCCAAAGCGGAATTGGCCGAGAAACTGAGCGTTACACCGTTTGAGAACCCGATTCCCGACGGCGTAGTGCCGCCAATTCCTCAAGCATAACGTCAGCATAGGGGCGGGCCAAATTTCCCGTCCCTTAGGCAACAAGGTTCAACCATCGCCAAACCCGAAACATGACTGGCGACAGTGTTTAACTCTGCCAGAACGGCAGCAACGATGAAATGAACAACCCGGCGGAGAAAAGCATAAAAATGACTCTGCCGACTTTATTGAGTATATAAAACAGACGGTGAGATGAGATTTCTCTTTTTATTGCGCTGGCAAAAATACCATAAACACAATGAATAACTATAACTAGTAGACAAAAAGTTAATGAAAGGACGAGAAATTGAAAAACATAGGGATCGTTATTATTAATAAATTGAGGAAACAGTGCCATAAAGAAAACAATCGGCTTAGCGTTTAACAGTGAAAGCAAAAAGCCCTGTCTGAATCGGGCGATCGTAGATGGCATTTCATTGATATTCACCATCCGATTTTTATCTACTAACTTAGGTGCAGATTTATACAGTTTAACACCCAGATAGGCGAGATACGAAGCCCCTGCCACCTTGACAATAATCAGAGAATAAGAGGATGAAACGATAAGCACACCAACACTGCTTGCCGCAACCACCGAGATAACCCCCATGCCCACAGCTATGCCCAATATACCGGCGACAGTATTCTTCAGGTTAAAGTTGAGCGTATTGGTGATTGTCAGCAACCCCCCCGGGCCAGGACTGGCGATGGTCAAGCTTGATAATAAAATATAGAGATAGAGTTGAGGCATGTGTTATTTATCACCTATTTATTAAGTGAATTTTGATTATTAAATCGCTTTAATAATAAAATATTGCGCTTTAGACGTATAACCCTGTGATTCAACGTATGAGTAGACGAACAAACATTACTTTATATCTTTGTTTATAAATAATAGAAACCACTCGATATGGATACGTTAAATAACGCCACATGAAATAAAGGTGCAAAAGAGGAAGTTTTGCACGCGCAGGAATGACGGAAGAATGAGAGGTATAATGCGGCCGAGCCGATAAACCAGCCCGGCCTACAGATTACGGATGAGCGACGAAACCCACCGCATCGTACACTTTCTTCAGCGTTGCAGTGGCTTTGAGACGTGCTTTTTCAGCGCCGTCACGCATCACCTGCTGCAAGAAAGCTTCATCGTTACTGAAATGATGATAGCGCGCCTGCAACTCGGTCAGCATGCCGGAGACGGCTTCAGCGACTGCGCCCTTCAAATGACCATACATTTGACCTTCAAAGGCTTTTTCCAGTTCAGGAATCGGTTTTCCCGTAACCCCGGACAGAATATCCAGCAGGTTGGATACACCCGATTTGTTGGTAATGTCATAATGCACCACTGGTGGCTCATCGGAATCCGTCACCGCACGTTTGATTTTTCTCACTACGGCTTTCGGATCTTCCAGCAGTCCAATCACGTTATTGCGGTTGTCATCCGACTTGGACATTTTTTTGGTCGGGTCCAGCAGCGACATCACGCGCGCGCCGGATTTGGGAATAAACGGCTCTGGCACTTTGAAAACGTCACCGTAGAACGCATTGAAGCGCTGAGCAATATCGCGGCTCAATTCCAGGTGCTGTTTCTGATCTTCACCCACCGGCACTTGATGGGTTTGATACAGGAGAATATCGGCCGCCATCAGCACCGGATAGTCAAACAAACCGGCAGTGATGTTGTCGGAATAACGCGCTGATTTGTCTTTGAACTGCGTCATGCGGCTCAGTTCACCAAAGTAGGAATAGCAATTTAGCACCCAGCTCAGTTGCGTGTGCTCTGGCACATGAGACTGAACGAAGATGGTGCTTTTCTGCGGATCAATACCACAGGCCAGATAGAGCGCCAGCGTATCCAGCGTTGCTTTGCGCAACTGCTGGGGGTCCTGACGCACGGTGATGGCATGCAGGTCAACGATGCAGTATATGCAATCGTAATCATCCTGCATGTTCACCCACTGACGTAATGCACCCATGTAGTTACCAATGGTAAGTTCACCGGACGGCTGTGCGCCGCTAAAAACTATGGGCTTATTCATGCTGACGCTTCCTGATTTTTTGACGTAAGTGGCCCCACCAGGGGCAAAAGTTGTGAGAAGCGCTCAAGCACCACGTCAGGTTGACTCAGCGCAATGGCTTCTCCGTAGTTATAGCCATAAGTCATGCCCACGTCCGGGCAACCTGCGGCTTGTGCCGCCTGAATATCGTTGCGCGAATCGCCGACAAACAATAATTCGGATGCCAGTAACCCCTGCTGTGTCAATACCAGATAGAGCGGCGCAGGATGCGGCTTTTTCATTTTGACATCATCACCGCCGACAATCTGGCTAAACAACCCGGCAATACCCAGCGTCTCCAGCAGCGGCGCGACAAAAGGCGTCGGCTTGTTGGTGACCAGCGCCAGCGGGTAGCCCCAGTCAAGCAGTTGGGTAAGCGTGACGTGCACGTCGGGAAACAGCGTACTGCCGCTGCCTACCGTTTGCGCATAGTAGCGATCAAACAGTTCGCGAGCCGTGCGGGTATCTTGCGCCGTAGACGTCATTCCCGCCCAGCGCAACGCCCGCTCCACCAGCACATCAGCACCGTTACCGATCCAGGTAGCAACGCGCGCTTTACCCGCCGCAGGAAGATTAAGCGCTTGCAGCGCCATATCAACGGCATCCGCCAAACCCGGCGCGCTGTCGACCAGCGTACCATCCAGATCGAAAGCCAACCCGCGAACCATACTGATGTCAGCCATAAGATACCTTATTCAATTCACTGCGCATGTTATCAATGACTGCGCGATAATCGGGGTGACCGAAAATAGCAGAGCCTGCCACGAACATATCCGCACCGGCTTGCGTAATCTGGGCAATGTTGTCGACTTTTACACCGCCATCCACTTCCAGTCGAATGTCATAGTCGCTCTCATCGATGCGTTGGCGCACCTGACGCAGCTTATCTAACGTGCCGGGAATAAAAGATTGCCCGCCAAAGCCAGGGTTGACCGACATCAACAGAATGATATCCAGCTTATCCATTACATAATCAAGGCAACTGAGCGGCGTCGCCGGGTTCAGCACCAGCCCGGCTTTGCAGCCGTGATCCTTGATCAGTTGCAACGAGCGATCGACATGCTCGGAGGCTTCCGGATGGAAGGTGATAAAGCTGGCACCGGCTTCGGCGAAATCGGGAATAATACGGTCTACCGGTTTCACCATCAGATGAACATCGATAGGGGCGGTAATGCCATAGTTGCGCAGTGCTTTAAGCACCAGCGGCCCGATAGTCAGATTGGGAACATAGTGGTTATCCATGGCATCGAAGTGAACCACATCGGCTCCGGCAGCCAGCACACTGGCGGTGTCTTCCCCTAACCGGGCAAAGTCGGCCGATAAGATGGACGGAGCGATCAAGAAAGGCTTCATTCGTATCTCCAAACAGTTTGTAGGATAACCAGCGCTATGCGCGCATCGGGTATTAACGCAGTGGCGCACCATAGAGCGCCAACAGCTCATTAACCTTGCTCCGCCCCATGATATTGCGACTGATGGTGCGTCTCGCTCTCACCACATACAGCGCTGCATCCTGATACCACGCTCGAGTCAGCTCGGTATCATGGTTGGATATCAATACGGGAATGGCACTCTCCACCGACAACCGATACGCCAGCGTCGCCAGGCTCTGTTGATCGATGTTGTTGAAATTATTCGTGTGATACGCCGTAAAATTCGCCGTTGCGGAAAGCGGAGCATAAGGAGGATCGCAATAGACCACTGCACCTTGCGTTGCTTTGAGCAAAGTCTGCTGATAGTGCTCACAAGCAAAAGTGGCATTGCGCGCTTTGAGGGCGAACCAGCGTAATTCCTCTTCGGGAAAATACGGTTTTTTGTAACGGCCAAAGGGCACGTTGAATTCGCCCCGCATGTTATAGCGGCACAATCCGTTATAACAATGGCGATTCAGATACAAAAACAGTACCGCACGACGATAAGGCACCGCACAAAGATTGAACTCATCACGCAACAGATAAAATATTTCCGCCACGTTGTGCTCATCGGTGAACAGTTCGCGCGCGTCACGAATGAAATCGTCTGTTTGCGTCTTAACAATATCGTAGAGGTTGATGAGGTCACTGTTAATGTCCGCCAGGATGTAACGGTCGTATTCCGTATTCAAAAACACTGAACCGGCCCCGACAAACGGCTCAATTAAACAGTCTCCTTCAGGTAGATAGCGGCGAATCTCTTCTACCAGCGGATACTTCCCACCAGCCCATTTTAAAAAAGCGCGGTTCTTCTTCATGCCGTCGTTAGTTACTCATTACATTTCAGAGCCGCGGATTGTACTCTGTGTCAGACAGCACATCAGGGCTAAAATTGGTGTTATTTATTCAAGTCCTGCTTCACCTGACGGATCGGCTTAACCCATGGTTTTTGTGCCTGCACGGCTGCAGGAAGCGCTGACGCCGCCTGTTTCGCTTCCGCAGAAGAAGCGTAAACACCGTTCACCAATACATACCAGGGCTTACCGTCCCGCTTGGTTTCATAAACCCAGGCATTGGGTAGGTTGTGCTGTGTGGCGTAAGCTTTCAGCGTATCTGAACGTGATGCACTGCTCAATTGCAGTGTGAAATGGCTGGCGTGCGCATTCTGAATCGATCCCCCCTGCCCTGAAACCGTCGCCTTGTTCCCAGAGGATGTCGGCTTGCCTGATGTCATCGGCACTTTTTGCGCTGGCGTTAGGGCTGATTTGCTCTGTGCGGCCTTATCCTGAACGTTTTTAGCATGTGCAGCCTTCTCCTGCGCCGTCTTCTCTGAGACGTGCGGCGGGTTTTTCGCTGAAGGAGACACCGTCGCAGGAGCAACCGGCAGAGTGGTTACCGGCGAGGAGCCTGACGTCGCTCCTTGCGAGAAAGCGTTAACCTTCTCTTGCTGCGTCGAAAGCGCATCCGTCATGTTGCCCGGCAACTCAACACGTTGCTGCCCGGCAGGCGGAGGCGTGACTTGTGCTTGTGTCGGTGAACTTGCGACTGGCGGCGCATTCAAAGTTTGCGGCTGGCCTGGCAAGGTAGCGTTTCCTGATGCGGCGTCCCCTTGAACGGGAGTCCCCTGTGTCATCGAGGAAGAAGAGGATAAATCGATACTCTTCTCACCGTTACCCGATGCTGCAGTTGGCGCGCCTTCCGCCGGTTTAGACGGAGATTGCAAGGCTGAGCCTACACCGATGATCAACAACACCAGCACCACGATCCCGATACCAATCATCAAATGTTGACGAGAGAGCGCTAATTGCGGCGCAGAAAGACGGGGACTGCGTTGCTGACCTTGTGGCCGCCGATCGCTGGTATCCGGTTTTAACGCATCTTCTGGTTTAAATTCGTCCATTTAAACCCCTCCAACTATAAAAAACACATACCCGCTGCGCGGTAAGCGAAGCAACTTGTTGAATTATAAGACATTATCTTCTATTAACCATTAACCATTAACCATTAACCATTAACCATTAACCATTAACCATTAACCATCAGCGTGAATATGTCTGCAAATACCCGAAAAACCGCATTCACGCCCGGCAATCAGCGATCGACGCCAACACAATATCGTGTGATACTCCGCCACGCATTTCCGAGCGTCCAATCGCGGTAGGTAACACCAGGCGCAGTTCGCCCGCCTGTACTTTTTTATCACGCATCATATGGGGAAGATAAGATTCTGGTGACATCACATCCGGGCCCTGAATAGGCAACCCTGCACGCTCGAGCAATGCGCGAATACGATCGATGTCCGACACGCTGAACTGGCCTAGCCTTCTCGCCGCTTGCGCGGCCATCATCATGCCCGCCGCCACCGCTTCACCGTGTAACCAGTTGCCATACCCCATTTCAGCTTCGATAGCATGACCATATGTATGACCCAGGTTAAGCAGCGCACGTACCCCGCTTTCGCGTTCATCCGCAGCCACCACTTCGGCTTTCAGTTCACAGCAACGGCGAATGCAGTAAGAGAGTGCAGCATGTTCCAGCGCACGGACAGCGTCAAGATTATTCTCCAACCAAACGAAGAACTCGCCATCAAGAATAATCCCATATTTGATCACCTCTGCCAGGCCGGAGGAAAACTCCCGGGCCGGTAAGGTGCGAAGACAATCCAAATCGATAACTACAGAAGCAGGCTGATAGAACGCGCCAATCATGTTTTTACCGAGCGGATGATTGACCGCCGTCTTCCCGCCGACAGATGAGTCAACCTGCGATAGCAGTGTTGTGGGTACCTGAATAAAGCGCACGCCACGCTGATAGCTGGCGGCAGCAAAGCCCGCCAGATCGCCAATCACACCACCACCCAGAGCAACGATGGTTGTGTCCCGACCATGGGGTTTTTGCAGCAATGCGGTAAAGACGTCGTTCAATACCGTTAGCGATTTATACTGCTCGCCGTCTGGCAATATGACGTGTTTGACTTTCACGCTAGCCTGTTCCAGCACACGGCTCACCGCCTCAAGATAGAGCGGAGCCAGCGTCTGGTTGGTCACCAACATCACCTGTTCGCCCGCGGTCAGCTGCATAAAAGAAGCCGGGTCAGCAAACAACCCAGCGGCTATCGTAATGGGATAGCTGCGTTCCCCTAATGTTACGGTAATTCTTTCCATGCGTGTGGTTCACTCGCTTGGCCCCGGAGCTCAGGGCGATGTTGTTACTCAGTTGCCATCCAACATACTGATAATCTGGTTGGCAACCACCTTGGCGCTCTGCTCATCCGTGCGAATGATGACATCAGCAATTTCTTCATACAGCGGGTTACGCTCTCTTGCTAACGCCTCCAACACTTCGCGCGGCGGATCCTCTACCTGAAGCAAAGGACGCTTTTTGTCACGCTGCGTGCGCGCCAACTGTTTTTCAATGGTGGTTTCCAAATAGACCACAACGCCGCGTGCAGACAGGCGATTGCTCGTCTCGCGTGATTTTACCGAACCACCTCCGGTAGCCAGTACGATACCCTGTTTTTCGGTCAATTCGTTGATGACTTTTTCTTCGCGTTCGCGAAAACCTTCTTCGCCTTCGAGATCAAAAACCCAGCCCACATCAGCACCGGTGCGTCGTTCAATTTCTTGATCGGAGTCGAAAAACTCCATATTGAGTTGCTGAGCTAACTGACGGCCAATAGTGCTTTTACCGGCACCCATAGGCCCAACCAGAAAGATATTGCGTTTCTCTGCCATGTTTTTTGGTGTTACTAAGACTATTCGTTAATGATAACCCGCCCCGCCAATCAACCCAGCGGCGGGACCTAAACTGAAACCTCATGAGCGATAGTTCGAGAATCAGACAGAAAATTATCTCAATACTCAGGGGCATTTGGCAACCGAATAAAATGTCTCGCCCCGCGCCAAACAGCAAAAAGCGTATTAATTAGGTATCTTCCGGTAAGATAATTCCGCTTCGACAGACCGCAGCGCTCAATGGGCTAACCTTGTATGCTAAATCCAGCGCAGCGTCAAACTGAGAAAGCGGAAACGGGTAAAACGTGGATCGCCGAGCACACCGTTATACGCCTCTTACGACGAAGCGGCGACCAATGTCGGAGTAATAAAAATCACCAGCTCACGCCGCTTACGCTCAGTTCTTTGATGTTGAAACAGTGAACCCAGCAGCGGTAAATCCCCCAGCAGCGGCACTTTTCGTTCCCCTCGATTTTTTTGTTGTTGAAAAATCCCACCCAACACAATCGTCTCACCATCAGACACCGTAACCTGGGTTTGAATTTCTTGTTTATCGATCGCGAGTGTTTCTCCATTGTCGCTCTGTTTAATCACCAGCTCTGGCATGTTTTGGCTGATTTTCAGGTTGAGAATAATTTTACCCTCACGCAGCACCGTAGGTATCACTTCCATGCCCAATACCGCTTCTTTAGACTGGATGGCGGTCGCACCACTAGCGCCGCTGGATACCTGATAGGGAATTTCCGTACCCTGCTTGATGCTGGCCATCTGCTTATGTGCAGTAAAAAGACGCGGGCTGGCGATGATTTCAACCTAGTTCTCATGCTCAAGCGCTGACAATTCTAAATCGAGCAATCTGCCACTCAAGCGCGCCAGATTGAATCCAACGCTACCCGCTGGCGATTCCACCGGCAGGTTAACGTTAAAGTCATTCAGGCGCAGCGTTCGACTCGCTTGCGTCGGCTAGCCCATGCCCCAACTCACCCCTAATTCCCGTAAACTTTCGCTGCTGATGGTGACGATGTGCGCGGCTAATTGTACTTGAGCAACAGGCCTATCCAGCGTGTCAATCCACGTCTGTAACAGCTGCACTATCGCCGGGACATCGCGTACCAAGAGGGTATTGGTGCGCGTATCAGCACTCACGCTACCCTGTTCCGATAACAGCGTACTGCGCTGTGCTAGCACGCTGGCGGCAACCTCTTGCGCATCGGCGTATTGCTGGGTGAAAAGGCGATTTTCCAACACTGTCTGGCGAGTTTCTGTCGCGAGTGAAGACACCAGTAACACATTGCCCCTGCGCTCAATTGACAGCGCGCCCTGAAGCGCAACAATGTCTAACGCCTGCTGCCAGGGAACGTGGTTCAAGCGCAGGCTCATCACGCCGTTAACCTCAGGAGCAACCACCACATTCAACCGTTGGTGCTCAGCGAGCGCCTGCACGATTTTCTGCACTGGCGCATCGTCAAACGCTAATGAAATGGTTGGCATCGGCTCCTTGGCAAATACAGCATGTCCTCCCAGCAAAGCACACAGTAACACCCCCACAGCACTCAGCTTCCCTGGCCTTTTCATCTTGCTTCCCTCCGTGTGCAACGCTACAAAACTCAACGTATCGCGCCATGGCGCGATGACCGTGCAACAGGCAGCGTTCGCACCCAGTGCCGTGCTTGTCCTGTTGCATCCACCACCGACTTTTCCACCAAAACACCGTGCTCGTCGATGGCGCAAATTGTCCACCCCGTGGATGCCAGCGCATCGCCCACGTTCACCATGAGCCAAGGTTCCCCTGGCGCAGAAAGCCAGCCAGACCACCCTGCGGTATCCCCAATCACACCTTCCAGCCGCCATCGCACAATTTCATCCCCATCGACTGTGTGCCTGGCGGCTGGCTGAAAAGTATCGCGCCCTGTGCGTGCAAGATCGCTGAGTGCTACCGGTGAGCACAGTGCCAGTACCAGCATCCAGCCATGAGTCGCTTTCATCGTGGCGCCTCCTCACCAGAGTCAGGAACAGCAAGCTGCATTTCCAGATGCAACACCTCGTGTTGGACATCGATGGAGAGCGAGTGTATATGCAGCGGTTGCGTGGACGCAGTGATGTGCTGAATGAGCATCAATGCACCAAAAAAGTAAGTACTTACTATCATTTTACACGGCTGTAGATGGGGATGTTCGGAGGTTGTAATGTTATTAATGCCACATTCGATGCAGAGAGCGGCGGCAGCAAGCGCTCTGTCAGCGCCACCGTCGCGTGATGAACCGGTTTATCCGGCAAGGAATCCCACTGTTGTTGCAACGTCGCCAGTGCGGGGAAATCATCTAAACGCAGCACCAGCGCAGCGTTCGCCTCACTCGAGTGCACAATATGCTGTCGCAAGCGTTCCACGGCGGCACGTTCCGGTTGCAGCGCCGTGTAATACCCCAACGCGGCTAGCATCCCCATCACCAGACCTTGCACCAACCACTGCACCCATCGTGAGGTCGCCATAAACCTCAGCCACAGAGAGCGCACACTACTCATCATGGGGCTCATCCTGCAAAGAAAGGCGCTCAACGTGCCAATCCGCCTGAAGGTGAAACGTCAACACTGGTACTTCCCCCTCAGGTGACGCCATTCTTTCCTGCCGTGTTTGCATCAGACGTACTGACGTCAGCGCTGTTTCGGCTTCGAGTCGGGAACTGAAGTGCACGATATAGGCATACCCATGGCTTCTGCCCGTCAGATAGACTTTGCCATCCTGCACGGTGATGGCGGTAAGCCACAGCCCATCAGGCATCCACTGTGCCAGCTGCTTTAACAGCTGTTCATAACCCCGGTTATGCACTCGGGTTTTGTTTTCTGCCTGCTGCTGCGCGTGCCACTGTTGCAGGGCGGCCATCAACCGTTGTACCTCGAGCAGTTGTTCGCTGTCAGCGAAGTGCTTTTGTTGCAACGTGCGCAGCGTTTCCTCCATCGCGCCACGTTGTTGATCAAGCCCCCCACGGCATACCGCCAACGCGATCAACAAGCTCCCCAGGAAAAACAGCAGCCGCAGCCACCAACGGCGAGTATCTCGTACCCATCGGCGTTGACGCCATGGCAACAGATTGACGCGAAAGGCGTGCATTAATCGTCCGCCCGCAGGGCCAAACCGCCCGCCACCACAAACTGGGACGGGTTAAGCGGCAGCGGCGGATAGGCTTGATGCAAAATGTCAAACGGCGACCACGATGCCAGCGGGTGCGCAGAGAACGGGATATCCTCGCCGCATTCACCACTGTAATACGTGATTTAACCTCGCTTACCAGTGTAGTGATTACTCACACAGGTAACGATATCGCCATACTGTGTCACCACGTCTTGTGAGATAACACCAAACTATAGAGGCTGGGATAACGGCGAAACCCACAGCCAGTGATCGGTATCAAGGCGGTGCAACAACAGGGAATCGGAAGCCACCCCCGCCAATTGGGCCATGGTGCGCAACGCGCAAGGTACAATATCCAGCACATCCGGCGTTAGCCCGGAACGATGTAGGCAGTGTTGCCACTGCGCCACCTCCTCACGTTTGGCCACGGTGATCAGCAACGACCCCGGTGACTGGGGCTCACTGCGATAGTCGAGCACCAATGATTCTCGACCAATGGGAAACTGGCGCGCCGCCTGATGGTCAATATACCACCTGCGCTCCGGCTCCCGCAGACGGCTGTCAGGGGCCGCCATAAGCTGCTGCAACACGCGCTGGGCCGGAAAGCCAACGCGCAGCGATATTCGGCGCGGTAGCACCCGTCGCCATTGCGTCAGGACATCGCACAACGCGTCGGAATGCTGTAAACTTCCCTCCCTTAATGTGTCCGCAGGCAGTGGGATTTGCCACCACTGACGCAGTTGCCAGCCATGCCGGCGGCGCTGTACGGCCAGGGCACGCAGACATCCGTTTTGTATATCTAATCCGACCTGCCAATGGTGATAAACCATGTTCAATGCGACCTCTCCCTCGTCGTTGAGAAGGACACGCGTTGCTGAAAACGTGTGCTGAATAAAAGAACGTATCCACAGTGCAGGCTTACCTTTATAATAGCGGGCAATTGTTTAGAAACTGTCCACACGCTACTGAATGGAAAATTCCCGGTGAAGTTCGTAAAGTATTTATTTATCCTTGCAGTGACTTGCATTCTGCTTGGAACCGCATCGATATATGGGCTATATCGTTATATCGAGCCTCAGTTGCCCGATGTAGCAACGTTGAAAGATGTCCGTTTACAAACGCCGATGCAGGTGTTCAGCGCCGACGGTGAGCTGATTGCCCAGTTCGGCGAGAAGCGCCGCATTCCGCTGAAGTTGGGTCAGATTCCGCCTGAAATGGTCCACGCGTTTATCGCTACCGAAGACAGCCGCTTCTACGAGCATCACGGTGTCGATCCGGTAGGGATTGTGCGCGCCGCCACTATTGCGTTGACCTCTGGGCACGCATCGCAAGGGGCGAGTACCATCACGCAGCAGTTGGCGCGTAACTTCTTTTTGAGCCCGGAACGCACGCTGATCCGTAAGATCAAAGAAGTGTTTCTGGCGATCCGCATTGAGCAGTTGCTGACCAAAGACGAGATCCTGGAGCTTTATCTCAACAAGATTTATCTCGGATATCGCGCCTACGGGGTGGGTGCTGCCGCGCACGTCTACTTTGGCCGCTCAGTTGACCAACTGACGCTGAGCCAAATGGCCACCATCGCCGGTTTACCTAAAGCACCGTCCACCTTTAACCCGCTCTACTCCTACGATCGCGCCGTGGCGCGCCGCAATGTGGTGCTGGCCCGTATGCGCGATGAAAATTATATCACGCAGGCCCAGTACGATCAGGCTCGTAATGAGAAGCTGGTGGCCGACTACCACGTACCGGAGATTGCCTTCTCCGCGTCATATCTGGCCGAAATGGTGCGTAAGGAGATGGTGAAACGCTACGGTGAAGACGCCTATAACGATGGCTATAAGGTCTACACCACCATCACCAAGAAACGTCAGCTCGCCGCAGAAGAGGCGCTGCGCAATAACGTCATGGCCTATGATATTCGCCATGGCTATCGCGGCCCGGAAAAAGTGCTGTGGAAAGTGGGTGAAAGCGCCTGGGATCAAACGCGCATTATCAATGAATTGAAAAACACGCCTAACTACGGTCCGCTAAACCCCGCAGTTATTACCCAAAGTGATGCCGACAAAGCCACCGCGCTTATGGCCGATGGCAGCAGCGTTGTGCTACCGCTGGCCGGTATGAAATGGGCGCGTCCGTTTAAATCCGACGTACTGCAAGGTGCGATGCCACGCCGCGTCACCGATGTAGTGCAGACCGGCCAGCAGGTGTGGGTGCGTAAAGTGGGCAACGACTGGTGGCTGGGACAAGCGCCGGACGTCAACTCCGCGGTGGTGTCCATGAACCCGACCAACGGTGCCATTGAAGCGCTGGTGGGCGGCTTTGATTTCAATCAGAGCAAGTTCAACCGCGCCACGCAGGCGCTGCGTCAGATTGGTTCCAATATCAAACCGTTCCTCTACACCGCCGCCATGGATAAGGGGCTGACGCTGGCTACTATCCTCAACGACGTGCCGATCACTCGTTGGGATGCGGGCGCTGGCTCAGACTGGAGTCCAAAGAACTCTCCGGCAACCTACGACGGTCCGATTCGCTTACGTCAAGGACTGGGTCAGTCTAAAAACGTGGTGATGGTGCGAGCGATGCGCGCTATGGGCGTTGATTATGCGGCTGATTATCTACAGCGTTTCGGTTTCCCGCAGCAAAACATTGTGCGTACCGAATCGCTGGCGCTGGGGGCTGCCTCCTTCACGCCGCTCCAGGTAGTCAGAGGCTATGCCGTGATGGCCAACGGGGGTTACCTGGTTGAACCTTACTTCATTTCCCGCATCAAGAATGACGCTGGTAACGCGCTTTTCAACGCAACGCCGAAAACCGTGTGCGACACCTGCAATCTGCCGCTGGTTTATGGTGAAACACCGCGCTCAGCCGTACTCTCAACGGACAGCATGGAGAACGTCGCCACTTCACAAGAGCAGCAGGGCACTGTGCCTCAACCACAGATTGATGCCGTCACGCCAACCAAAGCGCAGGTAAGTACGCTGCCGTATGCGCCGCATGTCATCAGTACGCCGTTGTCGTTTCTGATGAAGAGTGCGCTCAACAGTAACGTCTTTGGCGAACCCGGCTGGATGGGAACGGGCTGGCGTGCCGGTAAAAATTTGCAGCGCCATGACATCGGCGGCAAAACCGGCACCACCAACAGTTCCAAAGATGCCTGGTTCTCCGGCTACGGACCCAACCTTGTCACCTCGGTGTGGATTGGCTTTGATGACCATCGCCGCGATCTGGGCCGCAGCACGGTTTCTGGTGCGATTAAAGATCAGATATCGGGTTATGAGGGCGGCGCAAAGAGTGCCCAACCTGCGTGGGATGACTATATGAAAGTCGCCCTGCAAGGCGTGGCAGAGCAGCCGCTGACAACGCCGCCGGGCGTCGTTACCGTCACCATCGATCGCTACACCGGTAAACTCTCCAGCGGCGGTAGCAACAGCCGTGCGGAATATTTTATCGATGGCACGCAACCTACGGAGTTTGAAGTCCACGAGGCAGGCACCACCTTGATGGAAAACGGTCAGAGCGAAGAGCTGTTTTAACGCTTCGCCACGGACGAGCACCTTACCGTCATTCCCGCGCAGGCGGGAATCGCTTACAAACCAAACGGATTATTTCTGCAAGCGTTCCCCGGCCTAGGCCGGGGACGATGAAGGTGTCTGTCCTGCCAACCACTCGCGCGTTAAAAACAGCGCACTGACGTTACGCGCTTCGCGAAAATCCGGCTCCTGCAACAGGCCCAGCAAATTATCCAATGGCCAGCGCACTGGAATCAGCGGCTCAGGCTCATCCCCTTCTCGCGTCTGCGGATAAAGGTCACGCGCGACCACGATATTCATGCGGCTGGAGAAATAGGAAGGCGCCAACGTCAGCGTCGCCAACAGCGACATCTGGTGTGCGCCGAATCCCGATTCTTCCATCAATTCACGATTCGCCGCTTCAAAAACGGTTTCCCCCGGATCGATGAGCCCTTTGGGGAACCCCAATTCATACTGCTCGATACCGACGGCGTATTCGCGCACCAGCACCAGTTGATTATCGATAATCGGCACAATCATCACCGCTTCTCGCCCCGAGGGGCGCATCCGTTCATACACACGGCGCACGCCGTTGCTGAACTCAAGATCAACCGATTCCACGTTAAACAGACGCGAGGGAGCCACCGTTTCCACGTTCAGAATTTTCGGTTTTTTCAGATTGTTATCCATAAATATATTCGCCCTACGAGGCATTCCTGCGACAGCAAAAAAATTGATATCCGTCAAAAAAAGGTGAGGAACCGGCACCTCTTTTTCCGTAACGGGAACGCCGCAGAATGCAAAAAAAACGTTAATTTTCTTTTTTGATGTTGCTCACATTGTGCGTTAATAAGCCATTTTACCGCAACTCTGAAAAGACTCAATTTACGCAATCGCAACAAATAACAAACATTACGGTTTTTCCCCGAAAAAAATAAAAGTCAACACATCACAATAAATTCAGATTTTCCCCATGTTTTCTTCTGATTTCCTCTTGGTAAGATCGAAGAAATATAGGAAAAATTTATTGCGTTAATGAGTGATTCAAGCTGATTAACAATGACATACGAATTATCACTCTCGGGATAAGTTTGCTAGTATCCGAATTATCAGCGTTGGAATGAGGATGGCATGAGCACAATAGTTATTCTTTTATCCCTATTGTTTGCCTGTCTTATCGTCATCGGAAGTTAGACTGGATACCGTATGCGTCGTCATTTGCCCTTTACAAAACCGTCCTTCGCCGTCATGCACGCGCGAGAACGCACATTAACGCACGATGAGCGTGCCGCCATTGAGCGCTATTTGACACTCGCCAATCTGCAACTGTCAGCGTCCGGCACGTTGCCTGTGTTACAGCGTACTCGCCAGGATCCGCGCGTCTATGTGCTCACCCACAGCATTACGCGTTATGGCCTCACTACCAGCACGGCAAACAAATGGCGTTATTTTATTGATACGCAAGAGATACACCTGCCTGCTGACTGGGAACAGTACATCACCGAGAACAACCATATTGAGCTGATTAGCACCCGCTCAATTCCGCTGGTCGTTGCGCTCAACGGACATTCCTTGAGTGAATGCGTTGAGCAAAGCGATCAGAGCATTTTACCGCCACCGTTAATACCTGAACGTAATGCCTCGATTCGAGAAGAGGGGAATGAACGCGCCGAGCTGGTTGCCGTTCGCAAGGAAACACGAGAAGAGTACGCCGTGCATCACGCCTCGAGCATTCGAGAATCGCTTTTGATTTCATTGGCTTTTCTGCTATTGCTTATCAGCCTGATGACGCCGTTGGTGGTGATGCCCTGGCTTGCCGCTGCCGCCGTGCTGCTGGCGGCCTGGAGCTGCTGGCAGCTGTTTCGCGCCCCCTCGGAGCGTGAACTGCAAGAGGTACATTGCCTGAATGGCACGCCACAGTGCCTCGGCCTGTTTGGCGAATCGAACCAGGAGCAGATTGGCAATATTTCGCTGGGCAATATCGATCTTATCTATCCACCCCATTGGCAGCCTTATATCGCCTACGATTTGGCGCAGAAAACCCAAGTCGACATCTATCTGAATCGTCAGGTCGTTCGCCAAGGCGAATTTCTCTCACTCCACGAGGAAGTCAGCCGTTTCCCCCTTCAGCGTTTTGGAAAAAACCTGATTCTCTCTGCGGGTGCGCTACTGCCCCTTATCTTGTTGCTCAGCTTCTTGCCGTTGGAATTACCGCTCAACCTGAGCATGAGCTGGCTGCACGGCGCACAGAATATCAAAGTGGTACAGGTTGACGAATTGCAAAACGCCCACCTGAAAATCGGCGATAAGTTGGACATTCAAAGCACCGGCATGTGCGATGTGCCTGCGGGCAACCGCTATCCGGGTAACGTAAAGCCCTATGCTTTTACCCCGTTTGATTGCTCTGCCATCTACTGGAACAAGGCCGGGTCGTTACCGCTACCTGAATCGGACGTGATCGAAAAAGCGTCGGCGCTACTGTCCGTGGTGAACGCACAGTTGCATCCCGTGACCAATGATGAAGGTAAAGTCAGCACGCAGCTCGCGTCCGCTATTCAGAAATCAGGTATGGTACTGCTCAACAATTTCTCTGATATCGTGCTGAAAACCCAGGATCTGTGTACACGTGAAGAGGATTGCACGCGGCTGAAAAATGCGCTGGTCAATCTGGGCAATGTGAAAACCTGGGATGCCTTGGTCAGACGCGCAAAATCAGGATCGCTTAAGGGGATGAACGTTCTGCTGCGCTCCGTTAATGCTGAATCGCTGGAATCGTTGGTGGTCAGCGCCACGGAGTCTTTTTTCTACCAAGAGATTAACGCGGCCACCGACTCGCTGAACAGCTCGCCACCCAGCGGCTTTCTTATCCGCAGCGACGAAGGCCGCCAACTCGTAAACTACCCGCTGCCACCCAAACCGTTTAATGAATATCATGCAACAGAGCAATGGCAAGAGTTGCAACGGCTTTCCGCCATGCTGCTGCACACCCCCTTTAGCGCCAAAGGGGTCATCACACAACTCTCCACCGATGCCAACGGAACGCAGCACATCAATTTACGCAGCGATCCTGACGCCATCACGCTGTGGCGCTATTTCGGCAATGGGTTATTGATGCTGGTGCTCTCGGTGGTATTGGTTGCCAATCTGGTGCTGATGCTGGTAAAAATGCGCAAAAGCCAGCAGCGCGAACGTGATATCAAACAGTACTACGATGCGTGCTTTTCAACCCGACTCGCTACACCTATTTTGATGGAAGGCCGTGCCTAACGGATGAATGATTAGACGCGTCTAAACACGACCCGTTCCGTTGCTGACGACCGCAGAGAGCATGCCAGCGCCGCTACCGGAGTACAGATGCAGCAAGATCTCAATTGGAATGATATCGATACCGTTATCCTGGACATGGATGGCACCCTGCTGGACCTGGCCTTTGACAGCTACTTCTGGCTGCAACTGGTGCCGCAGCGACTGAGCGTGGAAAGGGATATCTCCCTGAGGGATGCCAAAGCAGTGATTGACTGGGAGTATCACGCCGTTCAACACACATTGAACTGGTACTGCTTTGATTACTGGAGCGAACGCCTCGGTCTTGATATCTATCAGATGACCAGTGAAATAGGCGCACGCGCCCGTTTGCGCGCCGATACCGAGCCGTTTCTCACCGCATTGGCCGCCAGTGGCAAACAGCGTGTATTGCTTACCAACGCCCATCCACACGGTCTGGCGGTCAAAATGGCGCATACCGGGCTCGACAGACACCTTGATTTATTACTTTCCACCCATACGTATGTGTATCCGAAGGAGCATCAGCAACTGTGGCAACAGGTGCACGCGCAGGTAGGATTTGATACTGAACGCACGCTGTTTATCGATGACAGCGAACCGATTCTGAATGCCGCCAAAGCGTTTGGCCTGCGCTACTGCCTGGGGGTCACCAATCCGGACTCAGGCCAGCAGGAGAAATCCTTTGCTCGCCATCCAGCCATGAATGATTATCTGGCGTTCCTGCCCGCCCATGGTACAACGCGCGTCCGGATAATGCGTTTTATGCTCCAGACGTATATGAGCAAGAGGTTGATATGAAAGAGAAGACCGAGTCAGATGACAGTATTCGCCTGGACAAATGGCTCTGGGCCGCTCGATTCTACAAAACCCGGGCTGTCGCGCGCGAAGCCATCGACGGTGGCAAGGTGCATTACAATGGGCAGCGCACCAAGCCCAGCAAACTGGTAGAACTGGATGCTGAAATAAAACTGCTCCAGGGCAACGACGAACGCACCGTAATGGTCTCTGCCCTCAGTTCACAACGTCGTTCGGCACCTGAAGCGCAATTGCTGTATCGAGAGACCGAGCAAAGCATCGAAAAACGTGAAAAGGTCGCCTTGGCTCGCAAGATGAATGCCCTGACAATGTCGCACCCGGATCGTCGTCCCGATAAAAAAGAACGGCGCGATCTGATAAAATTTAAGAACCACGATGCAGAGTAGCACTGACCACTAAGAGAGAAACCATGTCCAACTACACCGTTATTTGTTTGAAAATCATGCCGTTCGCGGCGAGTTGGTGACAATCAGTAATACCTACCAACAGATTCTGGAAAACCACGACTACCCGGCACCGGTGCGCCTGATTCTGGGTGATATGCTTGCCGCCACCAGCCTGTTGACGGCGACGTTGAAGTTCAATGGCGATATCACCGTACAGCTTCAAGGCGACGGCCCGCTGAAACTCACTGTCATCAACGGCAATAATCAGCAGCAAATGCGCGGCGTTGCCCGTTTGCAAGGCGAGATTGCGCCCGACGCGACGCTGCGTGACATGGTAGGTAATGGCTATCTGGTGATCACGATCACGCCCGAGGAAGGTGAGCGCTATCAAGGGGTGGTGGGTCTGGAGGGGGATTCGGTTGCCAGTTGTCTGGAAAACTATTTCCTGCAATCCGAGCAGTTGCCTACCCGGTTGTTTATTCGCAGCGGGGAGCATGAAGGCCGCCCGTTTGCCTCAGGCATGCTGCTGCAAGTGCTGCCCGCCCAACACGTCGGCCACGACGATTTTGATCATCTGGTGCAATTGACAACAACCATCAAAAACGAAGAGCTGTTTACCTTGCCTGCGAACGAGGTGTTGTATCGCCTTTACCATCAGGAATCGGTGACGCTCTACGAGCCGCAGGCCGTATCGTGTCACTGTCACTGTCACTGTCACTGTTCGCGTGAACGTTGCGCAGATGCATTAATGACGCTGTCGGATGCCGATCTGCATGAGATGTTGGAGCAGGAGCAAGAAATCGATATGCATTGCGATTACTGTGGTACTCACTACTTGTTCAGCGCCAGCGAAATCAGTGATATTCGTCACGCCAGCGCAGACGCCACAATGCATTGATCGTAGAGATCATTAATACCAAGCTACTGACTAAGCGGGCACTTCGGTGCCCGTTTTCATTTTTCGCCCCCACTGTAGAAGAATCGCTTCACTTAACGAAAATTAAACAAGACCATGTCTTAAATTATTTAATTTTATGATTGTTATCCCAGCTAAAATAGGCTTACTCCGTACAATGATTATCAGTATGACTATAACTATTGAGGAGTAGCGATATGCAGATCAAAGGTATTGCACCACAAGCCCTCGCCGCTTATGGAATCCGCGATGTCAGCGAGATTGTATACAATCCGAGTTATGAAGTACTTTTTCAGGAAGAGGTCGCTCCCGACCTGGAGGGATATGAACGCGGCAGAGAAACCAAGCTGGGCGCTATCGCCGTCGACACCGGTGTTTTTACCGGTCGTTCGCCCAAAGATAAATATATCGTTCGTGATGACACCTCGCGTGAACACGTGTGGTGGTCGGATCAAGGCAAAGGCAAGAACGATAACCACCCCATGACGCAAGAAGTCTGGAGTCACCTGAAACAGCTGGTGACCGAGCAACTGTCTGGCAAACGTCTGTTTGTCATCGATGCCTTCTGCGGAGCCAACCCTGATACTCGTCTGAAAGTGCGGTTTATCACCGAGGTTGCCTGGCAGGCCCACTTCGTCAAAAACATGTTTATTCGCCCGCAAGAGGATGAGCTCACGCAGTTTGAGCCCGATTTCATCGTGATGAACGGGGCGAAATGTACCAATCCACAATGGCAGGAGCAGGGGCTGAACTCAGAAAATTTTGTCGCCTTCAACCTGACAGAGCGGATCCAACTGATCGGCGGCACCTGGTACGGTGGCGAAATGAAGAAAGGGATGTTCTCGATCATGAACTACCTGCTGCCGCTCAAGGGCATTGCCTCCATGCACTGTTCCGCCAACGTCGGTGAAAAAGGGGATATGGCCATTTTCTTTGGCCTGTCCGGCACCGGAAAAACCACGCTGTCCACCGATCCGAAGCGCCAGTTGATTGGCGACGATGAGCACGGCTGGGATGATGACGGCGTGTTCAACTTTGAAGGCGGCTGCTACGCCAAAACCATCAAACTGTCGAAAGAAGCGGAACCGGATATTTACGGTGCTATCAAACGCGATGCGCTGCTAGAGAATGTCACGGTACGGGAAGATGGCAGCGTGGATTTCAACGATGGCAGCAAAACAGAGAACACCCGCGTCTCCTATCCCATTTACCATATTCACAACATCGTCAAACCGGTTTCTAAAGCGGGACACGCTCGCAAGGTGATTTTCCTGACGGCCGATGCTTTCGGCGTTCTGCCGCCGGTATCGCGCCTGACGCCCGACCAGACGCAGTACCATTTCCTGTCCGGCTTCACCGCCAAACTGGCTGGCACAGAGCGCGGTATCACCGAGCCTACGCCAACGTTTTCCGCCTGTTTTGGTGCGGCGTTCCTGTCGCTCCATCCTACGCTTTATGCAGAAGTGCTGGTAAAACGCATGAAAGCCGCAGGGGCACAAGCCTATCTGGTGAATACCGGCTGGAACGGTTCGGGAAAACGCATCTCGATTAAAGATACCCGCGCCATCATTGATGCCATTCTCAATGGCAGCATTGACGATGCTGAAATGCATACGTTGCCGATCTTCAATCTGGCTATTCCGCGCTCACTGCCCGGCGTCGATGTTCAGATTCTGGATCCGCGCAACACCTATGCCAGTCGGGCGAAGTGGCAAGAGAAAGCCGAAGATTTGGCACAGCGTTTTTGCACCAACTTCGACAAGTATACCGACACCCCTGCCGGCCAGGCGCTGGTGAGCGCCGGACCAGAAATTGGGGCGGAAATCACACCATAAAACGCAAAAGCGCGGGCTTGCCCGCGCTTTTTTCTTCTGCGTTAACCGCCGTGTTTCAGCCTTCTGACGCCTCTTTTTCAACAGCAGACGGCCCTTCTTTAGTCCGCTCGTAGGGTAAGGGCAGATAAGCACGCACGCACAACCCACCGCGTTCGCTGGTACCCACGTCTAGCGCGCCGTCATGCGCATCAATGATACGCTGCACGATTGTCAGCCCTAATCCCGTACCGCTGGTAGTACGCGCGCTGTCACCGCGCACAAACGGTTGGAACAGATGTGCCAGCTGCGCAGGATCGATACCCGGACCATCATCTTCCACCTGGAACCAGACACGTTGCAGTTCTCGTCCGCTGCTGACCTTGATCCAGCCGTTACCATAGCGCGTCGCATTAACCACCAGATTCAGCGCCGCACGTTTGATGGAGAGCGGGCTGATACGCACCATCAGTTCACCGTCGGAGAAATCACTGTCAATCTGACGCTCGTAGCCGCTCTCCGCCGCCACGACCTCGCCCAGAATACTGTTCAGATCCGCCGCTTCCATCTGCATCTCCTGGCCCGTACGCAGATAGTCGATAAACTGTTCGATAATGGCATTACACTCTTCAATATCCTTGTTGATGGACTCAGCCAGATAATCATCATCCTTGCTCATCATCTCGGTCGCCAGCCGGATACGTGTTAACGGCGTGCGTAAATCGTGGCTGACACCCGCCATCAAGAGCGTACGATCGTCGGCCAGCAGTTTGACTCCCGATGCCATCTGGTTGAAAGCGCGCGTTACCGAACGAACCTCGGAGGCACCATACTCACGCAACGCGGGCGGAATAATGCCCTTCCCCACTTGCAGCGCCGCATACTCCAACTCCACCAGCGGTCGGTTCTGCAAACGAATAAACAGCCATGCCCCGCCGATGACGAGCAGCATAATCGCCAGCGTGTATCTGAATAGCGGAGAAAAGTCGCCCTGATGGATTTCAGTCAGGGGCACCCTCACCCAGATATCGGGTGAAAGCCAGGTTTTCAACCACACCACGGGGGTGTTCTTGCTGACTTCAACGCGTACATCCGTCGGGCCGCCAAGCTGCTGGGCCATTTGCTGGCTCAAAAACTTGTAGTGCTGCGCCCAACGTAGGCCGCTCTCCTCAGCCGCGGCGTTGGTATACAGGGAAATCCCCAGCTCGCGATAGATTTCACGCCGGAACGCCTGTGGCACTTCCAACGAAGAGCAATCCTCCAGTTGCAGCCTGTCGGTCATCAGCATGCGCACTTCGTAGGCCAAAACTTTGTTGAACTGCTGCAAACTTGGCAAAATGGCAAAATTGAGCACCACCAGATAGGTGGTGACTAGGCTGACAAACAACAGAGTAACAATCAGCAACAGCGTCCGGGCAAACGAACTGCGCGGAGAAAAGCGCCATCGTCTCATGCTTTACTGCCGTCCGGCACAAAGACGTATCCCAGGCCCCAGACGGTTTGGATATAGCGCGGATGCGCCGGATCTTCCTCCACCATACGGCGCAGCCGCGAGATCTGCACATCGATGGAGCGCTCCATGGCGCTGTATTCACGACCACGCGCCAAGTTCATCAGTTTATCGCGAGATAGCGGCTCACGCGGGTGGCTAACCAACGCTTTCAACACCGCAAATTCTCCACTGGTCAACGGCATAGGCTCGTCATCGCGAAACATTTCGCGCGTGCCAAGGTTAAGCTTGAACTTACCAAAGGCGATCACCGCCTCTTCCTGTGACGGCGCCCCCGGCAGCTCGTTCGCCTGACGGCGCAACACGGCACGGATGCGCGCCAACAGCTCGCGCGGGTTAAACGGTTTAGGAATGTAGTCATCAGCACCAATTTCCAGGCCAACGATGCGGTCAACCTCTTCCCCTTTCGCCGTCACCATAATGATGGGCATCGGATTGCTTTGGCTACGCAGGCGGCGGCAAATAGAGAGCCCATCTTCGCCGGGTAACATCAGGTCCAGCACCATCAGGTGAAAGGACTCACGCGTCAGTAAACGATCCATCTGTTCAGCATTGGCTACGCTACGTACTTGAAAACCTTGCTCCGTCAGGTAACGCTCCAGCAGTGCACGCAGGCGCATATCATCATCTACTACCAGAATTTTATAGTTCTCTTGCATTTTCATTTTCCAAAAGCGTAATCGCTGCCGATGCCCGTATTGTTCAAAAACCCATTAGTTACTGACAGTCGTTTCTGGTATATATTGCAGGAAAAATTGTTACAAAGCATAATAAAATAGGAATTAATCAATCATTTCCTTCATTTCACAGGTGCAATCGCCTTAGGATGTAGCAACGCCGCGCTATGCGTACTCGTAATAACCGATGATGAAAGCAAACGATGAAAACCGATCTTATCACCCGTGAAGGTTACGACATGCTCTACAAAGAGCTTAACTATCTTTGGAAAGAACGTCGTCGAGAAATTACAGAAAAAGTGGCTTGGGCGGCAAGTTTAGGCGATCGCAGTGAAAATGCGACTACCAATATAACAAGCGGCTGTTGCGCGAAATAGACCGACGGGTGCGCTACTTGCGTAAACGTCTGGAAATCGTTCGTGTTGTCGATTACTCCCCTCAGCAAGAAGGCAAAGTGTTCTTCGGTGCCTGGGTTGAAGTAGAAAACGAGCAAGGCGACCAGATGCGCTTTCGCATCGTAGGCCCTGATGAGATCTATGGGCGTAAAGATTATATTTCAATCGACGCCCCCATGGCGCGGGCGTTGCTGAAGAAAGAACGCGACGAAGAGGTGAAAGTAAAAACACCTTCGGGCGAAAAAACGTGGTACGTAAACCAGATAACCTATAATGCGTCAGCCGAGTGATGACCCAGCCGCGTATTTACCCACTCCGTCACCATGGTGTTACGGGGTTGCGGGGGCGAAATCAACGGATATTGCAGGCCAATTTTGACCACGCTGTGCTGATAAGGTAGACATCACGCGTCAGCATTTCGAACTCCAGGATGTCATTTTCTCCGATCATCGAGAAAGCGTCATCGGGTGCATTGTCCTCCGGATTTTTATCCAGTGCGACATTCTTGACTAACAGACGATTTTCATTCCAGACGGAGTCAAAACTGAACGTGCGCTGTACGGTCCGGGGAATATCATCCTCACCAATAAACACACCATCAATAAAAATTAATGCACGATTTTTATCGCTTAAATAAACATTGACATCGTATTCTTTCCTTATTCTATATTTTTCATTCCCCTCACTGACTCTCACTTCGCCACAACAAATCACCGGTTTGTGAAAGGACTGACGTTTAAAATAATAGGGCCCAACTAATAAAACCGTCACCAATAATAACAGGCTGAACCATACCATTTTATTACCAAGATTATTTTTCAACATAGGTAGTACATCCTTTTCCACGTTTGCTACATGCAATGATGATGCGATTCTTCTTCATTCCTGAACTGTGCAACGGGATCGTTTTTGATGAAATAAACAAGACATGATCCTCACAGAGTTCCTGATAACTCGCGATCGACTCGTAGCTGACCGCATCCTGTAATGAAAAAACATCGCACTTATTAATCATATTGACTCTGACGAAAGGTCGATAAGGAAAACGACCAGAAAATGACACCATAATCAAAATAAATAACAGAATCATGCCGATGATAAAAATAATCTTGGTCGTATAACCTATCTGTAACCGGGGAGATGCTTTTTCTGGCGCTACCAATCGGGGATTTACACAACGACCCAGTTCGTTCATGGATGTTTCTGCCGTATTTCCCACCGAGCGAACGTCAGTTTGTTGTCTGGCGTACGCTTCAATACTGTCGACATGAAAAACAATACCTGATTTCGGGACAGTGACAATCGCCTCCGCCAAGCCAAAATTACGTAATACCTTTTTAAGCAATGAGATATAATTATTGAAATTACTGATAGAAGGAGAAAGTGAATACTTTTCTAGTGCCTCTCGTAGCAACAATTCACGGCTTAATGTAACCCCCGGATTATCAATCAGAGTAGCGAGTATGCGTGCAATAGGCGCGCTCAATGAAATAGCTTCACCTTCACGATCGCGCCAAGATAACGTTCCCTCTCCATCATTGAAAATGATGGTTTGATTAATCAAGTAGGCCATAAAACCCTCTGGGATAAGCAAGTATTATTTTAAAAATAACCTAACCCTATTGATGATGTGTTTATTTACACGAAACATAGGAAATGGAAATCCTGCGACATATATCTTAGATCGCTCATTAACGCCCATGAGAATATTGGTTTAAACAATGCCTTTACGCCATACCTTTACATGACGACATAAAAAGAGTTGAGCCGTAGCATAAAAATTTGCTCGTTTATTGTCAAAGATTATTTAAAGCTGTTTTAGATTGTTATTTTACTTAAAAAACACAAGCTCGTTTTTTGAAAGAAAATGCGATTAAATTTATACTAACCGAAGATAAACAAAAAAATAAAAAAGAACTAACCCGTTGAACATAGTGGACATCAAAATTAAGTAGGACCATTCTCTTCACTGTAATGCGATACACAAAACCTATTAAAATAAAATTAATTAAAGCTTTAATCTATAAACAATAAAAGCAAATTTTACGATTTGAAAAAAGAGGTAACGTGCAAATACCGCGATGAACAATAACCAAGGTAAACTATACGCAAAAACTTATTCAAAAAACAGTACAAGTACGGATAATTACTCTCAGAATAAAATCATCGTTGGCCCTCATCTCCTTGCCTACGGTTTATTCTGCTGTTCTGATCGCCTATTGAATATGACAATTGCGAATAAATTCGCAATTGTCATGACCTAGTCGCCAATACGATACGCTTATTACGCATAATGCACGTCATCGCGGGACTCACCCTCCCCGAAAGCCTTTGCTTGTACGCTATCTGCGTAAATACTTCTCGTTGTAGAAAGAAGGTGCAGGAGTGCAACCCACACCGATGCAAATTAAAAGGTGGCGGGGACAAGATTATTTTTGTGTTGACATAAATGTGTCACTTCGATCACTTAATTTGGCCTCGAAGTGTCACGGGAGACTCGAATATGTTCAGCGTAGATGCCATCCTGCAAGACCTTGTACCACACCGTCAAACGCCGTCCTGGCAACGTTCTCTTCTACGCGCACTGCTGTTTGAGCGCGAAATGAAACAATTCGCCTAACGTTACCCTCATTTGAAAGGCCTGGATCTGGTCGAGCAAATTCTGGACTATTTCAATTTCAGTTGTGAAATGGTGGAAGGGGATTTAGAAAACATCCCTAGCCAAGGGCCAGTAGTGCTGGCCGCAAACCATCCTATCGGTTCATTGGATGGCCTGGTGCTGCTGCGTGCGGTGGCGAGCGTTCGTCCTGACGTACGTATTTTAGCCAGCCAGGTGCTCTCCTACATTATTCCGTTAAAAGGGGTGCTGCTCGCCGTCGATAACGTTAACAATCGCACTAAACGTTCACAAATCAACGCAATACAACAACATCTCAGTCAGGAGGGTGCCATCATTCTGTTCCCGGCAGGGGAAGTGTCACGCATTAGCCTGCAAGGGATTCGCGATGGGCATTGGCATAGCGGTTTTATTCGCATGGCAAGCAAAGCGCGTGCGCCCGTCGTTCCCATTCATATCAGCGGACGCAACAGCAGCTTGTTCTACCTCTCTTCTTTGCTCTACCGGCCGCTCTCAACGCTGCTGTTGGTCCGGGAAATGTTTCAACAACGCAGCCAGAAACTCAAGATCCGCATTGGTGCACTCATTCCCTATGCCACCTGGAGCCAGGGGGAGTGGAATGCCAACGATGTTGCTGCTCGTTTCCGCCGCCATGTCTATCGTTTGGGTTTGGGTAAACCTGGTGCTTTCCAGGGAGAAAAAACCATTGCACTGGCGGAGGATCGCGCGGCGCTAAAGCACGCGTTAGCCGTGTGTGAAACCTTAGGCACCACCCCTGACGGAAAAGTGATTTATCTTTATCGGCGCGGTGAAGAAGGGTATGTGCCCATTCTACGCGAACTGGGACGATTACGCGAAATTGCGTTCCGCGCCGTTGGAGAAGGATCAGGCCAGCGACGCGATCTGGACAGCTATGACGACGACTACCTGTATCTGATTTTATGGGATGAAAAGGAGTTGGAGATTGTCGGAGCCTACCGCTTCACGCCTGCCGCACAGCAAATTGCCCATAAAGGCGTTAACGGCCTGTATAGCCACAGCCTGTTTCAGTATGGGGTAGAGATGGATCCGATTCTGGCTCAGGGCATTGAATTGGGGCGCAGCTTCATTCAGCCCCAATATTGGGGAAAACGTGGGCTCGGCTATCTGTGGCTGGGGATCGGTGCGTATCTCGCCCGTTACCCGCAATATCGCTATCTATTTGGCCCGGTCTCGCTTTCCGGCACCCTGCCACCGCACGCGCGGGATCTGCTGGTTGCCTTTTATCGCCTGTACTTCTCCCCCAGTCAGCCAATGGCTACCTCACGTCAGCCTTATCCGGCCTCGTTGCCCGATGTGTTAAAACAGTTTGAAGGCACCGACTATCAACAAGATCTGACGCGGCTAAAAAGTATGCTCAATAACATGGGATGTGCGATTCCCACGCTGTACAAGCAATATTCTGAGATGTGCGAAACCGGCGGTGTGCAGTTTATCGATTTCGGTATCGATCCTGATTTTAACAACTGAATTGATGGGCTGGTGCTGGTGTATATGACACAGCTCAAACCCTCTCGCTACCAGCGCTATGTTGCGCCCTTCTTACCGGAGCCACAGATGACAGCGCAAGATCACGCGTAGCCATTTTCCTTCTTTGATACAGCCATCCTCCGTTTTCACGGAGGATGGCTGATGCATTATTTCAACTGTGATGCGTAGTCCCGACGCGGTTGGCCAGTATAAATCTGGCATGGGCGATAGATTTTGGGTTCCTGAGTGTGCAGTTCCTTCCAGTGGGCAATCCAACCGATAGTACGGCCTACCGCAGAGATCACCGGGAACATAGAGGGCGGCAGCCTCATGGCTTTCAGGATCACCGCCGTGTAGAAATCCACACTCGTGTAGAGGCGATGCTCAAGGAAATAGGGATCGGTCATGGCGATATGTTCCAGTTCCATAGCTACCTGCATCAGATTATCTTTCGGTCCCATCTCATTGAGTACCTCATGACATGTTTTTCGTAGCACGGCCGCACGCGGGTCAAAATGGTGATATACCGAGTTACCGAAGCCCAGCAAACGGAACGAGTCGCGGCGATCTTTGGCCCTGCGGACAAAATCAGGAATACGTTCAACGGTATTGATCTCTTCCAGCATGCGTATACAGGCTTCATTGGCACCGCCGTGGTTGGGTCCCCACATGGTTGCAAGCCCAGCTGCAATGCACGCGAAGGGGTTGGCACCGGAGGAGCCGGATGCTCTCACTGCGGTGGTAGAGGGGCATTGGCCGTGATCGGCGTGCAAAATCAGCATCCGGTTCATCGCACGTTCCAGCACCGGGTTAACCTCATATTTTTCCGCCGGAACGGAAAACAGCATATGCAGGAAACTGCCGGTATAAGAGAGACTGTTGCGCGGATAGGCGCCCGGTTGCTCAATGGAGAATTTGTAGCTCATGGCGGCCAGCGTCGGCATCTTCGATAAGAGGCGCAGCGCCGCCAGCTCGCGGTGATCTTCGTTGTGAATATCCAGCACGTCGTGATAAAACGCCGCCAGCGCCCCGACCACCGCGCACATCAGCGCCATCGGGTGCGAGTCACGACGAAACCCACTGACCATACGCGAGATCTGCTCATGAATCATGGTATGTCGCGTGATGCTGTTGACAAACTGATCGTACTGTTCACGATTCGGCGCATCACCGTGCAGCATGATGTAACACACCTCGGTGAAATCACATTTCTCAGCCAGTTGCTCCACCGGAAACCCGCGATGCAACAGCACGCTATTGGCGGCGTCAATATAGGTGATGGCGGATTCACACCCGGCCGTGTTATTAAACCCCAGATCGTAGCTACACAGCCCCTGCGCACCTAACGGACGAATGTCTACGGCCTCTTTGCCCAACACGCCCGCACGCACATTAAGTGCAATGTTCTTTTTTCCTTCCATCGTCAGGATGGATTTCTTGACTGTCATTATTCTTTCTCCCGTCCGAATGCGCCTTTCACCAACATGACACCCCATAACGCGAATCTGCGCAGCATTACCGTAACACAGCCAGAGTACACTCCGTACCGCACCTTTCCTTAATACGCGAAAAAAGGCTTTAAATTCGAACAATTCGCTGAAAAATTGACATAGGTAAATTTTCTGAGAAGCCATAATGCCGACTGGCATTTTTGCTACGCAATCCGTATAACTGTCCCCGATTAGTTAACTCACCCCTTGATGATGATTGAATTCCGATTATGAATGATGCATTGAGCCAGATTATCGCCAGCGAATTGCAGGCGCGAAAGGAGCAGATTGACGCCGCCGTCCGCCTGCTGGACGAAGGGAACACCGTACCGTTCATCGCTCGTTACCGTAAGGAAGTGACTGGCGGGTTGGATGATACCCAACTGCGCCAGTTGGAAAGCCGCCTCGGTTACTTGCGCGAACTGGAAGAACGGCGTCAGACCATTCTGAAATCGATCGAAGAGCAAGGAAAATTAACACCACCACTGGCTTTGGCGATTAATGGCACCCTGAGTAAGACAGAGCTGGAAGATCTCTATCTGCCGTACAAGCCCAAACGCCGTAGTCGTGGACAAATTGCCATCGAAGTCGGGCTGGAACCGCTGGCAGACAGCCTGTGGCAAGACCCGAGCCAGGTGCCTGAAGAGGCGGCACTGGCCTATGTCGCCGAAGACAAAGACGTTGCCGATGTCAAAGCCGCGCTGGACGGTGCGCGCTACATTCTGATGGAGCGTTTCGCAGAAGATGCCATCTTGCTGGCCAAGGTACGCGACTATTTGTGGAAAAATGCCCATCTGGTCGCACGCGTGGTTGAAGGCAAAGAAGATGAAGGCGCGAAGTTCCGCGACTACTTTGCCCATCAAGAACCGATCGCCAGCGTGCCATCACACCGTGCACTGGCGATGTTTCGCGGCCGCAACGAAGGGGTACTGCAACTCGCCCTGAACGCCGACCCACAGTTTGACGAGCCGCCGCGCGAAAGCCAGGGTGAACAGATCATCCTTTCACACCTGAATTTGCAGCTTAACAACGCTCCTGCCGACAGTTGGCGTCGTGCGGTGATCAACTGGACTTGGCGTATCAAGGTGCTGTTGCATCTGCAAACCGAGCTGATGGGCACCGTGCGTGAAAAGGCCGAAGAAGAAGCCATCAATGTGTTTGCACGCAACCTGCACGATCTGCTGATGGCCGCGCCTGCCGGAATGCGCGCCACCATGGGGCTCGATCCGGGTTTGCGCACGGGCGTGAAAGTCGCTGTGGTAGATGCCACTGGCAAACTGGTTGCCACGGATACGATTTACCCACATACCGGACAGGCTGCCAAGGCGGCCCCGATCATCGCGGCACTATGCGTTAAGCATCAGGTAGAACTCGTGGCGATCGGCAACGGCACCGCATCACGTGAAACAGAACGTTTCTTCCTCGATACACAAAAACAGTTCCCGGCAATCAATGCCCAGAAGGTGATTGTCAGTGAGGCAGGTGCTTCAGTGTATTCTGCATCAGAGCTGGCGGCGCTGGAATTCCCCAGTCTGGATGTTTCCCTGCGCGGTGCGGTTTCTATTGCGCGTCGCTTGCAGGACCCTCTGGCAGAGCTGGTGAAGATCGATCCCAAATCCATCGGTGTCGGCCAATACCAGCACGATGTGAGCCAAGTGCAACTGGCGAAAAAACTTGATGCGGTGGTGGAAGACTGCGTTAACGCCGTGGGCGTCAACCTGAATACAGCATCAGTGGCGCTGCTGACGCGTGTTGCTGGGCTCAGCAAAATGATGGCGCAGAATATTGTCAACTGGCGTGACGAAAACGGACGCTTTGACAACCGTCAGCAGTTGCTCAAGGTCAGTCGCCTGGGGCCAAAAGCCTTCGAACAGTGCGCCGGATTCCTGCGTATCAACCACGGCGATAACCCGCTGGATGCCTCGACGGTTCACCCAGAAGCCTACCCGGTGGTCGAACGCATTCTGGAAGCCACACGCCAGACACTGCGCGATTTGATGGGTGACTCCGCCGCGCTGCGCAAACTCAAGGCGGTGGATTTCACTGACACACGTTTCGGATTACCCACGGTGACAGACATCGTGAAAGAGTTGGAAAAACCTGGGCGCGATCCTCGACCGGAGTTTAAAACCGCTGCGTTCGCCGAAGGGGTGGAAACGCTCAACGATCTGCTGCCGGGTATGGTGCTTGAAGGGGCGGTCACCAACGTCACCAACTTTGGCGCTTTCGTGGATATTGGCGTACATCAGGATGGCTTGGTGCACATTTCGTCGCTGTCCGATCGCTATGTCGACGATCCGCACAAGGTGGTGAAAGCCGGTGATATTGTGAAGGTCAAGGTGCTGGAGGTCGATCTGCAACGTAAGCGTATCGCGCTGACCATGCGTCTCGATGAACAGCCGGGTGACACCCCGTCACGCCGTAGCGCCAGCGGAGCCCAACGCAACACCGGATCTCGCCCTGCTCATCATGCACCGCGTGCAAAACAGCCGCAGAGCTCAGCAGGCAATAGCGCCATGAGCGATGCACTGGCCGCCGCATTTAAAAAACGTTAGCTTTTTGTATACCCTAAATAATTCGAGTTACAGGAAGGCGGCAAGTGAGGAAAGCCCGATGAGCTTACTCAAGTAATTGATTCGGATGACAAATCTGCCGAGAGCAGATTTGAACGCCGCGTGCGGCGGCCTCGTAAGAGGTGAGGCCCAGGGATGGGCCGAATAACGAGCACAGCCAACGCACATGTAACTTGAAGTATGACGGGTATAAGAAAAGGGAGCCATTGGCTCCCCTTGTAACATTTGCTCGACTTCACTTATTTATACAGAACTGCCGTGCCGCGCAGTTGGTTATCACCGGTAGCAGAAACGATACGGTAAGAAGATGCACCTGCTGCCTGTGCTTTAGCGGCAACTTGCGATTCAAAACCGCTCAGCGTTTTAGCGCCACTTACGGAAACGGTACCGATCTGCTCTGCGGCGAAGGTGCTGAAAGAGAGAGAAGTCAGGGCCAATACTGCTGCAAAAGTTTTGATGGTTTTCATGATGCTAATCCTTATCTCTGTGGTTAGGTAGAAAGCGACGTGCTTTCGATGAAGAGAAGAATAGCGCCACTACTCGGTAATGAATAGCTAAGTGATTTTCTGTGGTAAGTCAATTTTTTTGAACAAAAATCATTGCCGGTCTCGATCTGTTTTTCTGACGTCATCAGCTGATGGGGCCAGGATACCCCACTACGGCGAAAACTACGCGGGCAACCCTTGGTGACGATTAAAAACGGTATGTCAGGCCTGCTGTCACCATGTAATACTCATTGGTAATACCCGACGCGTGACCGCCAATATATCCCTGCTCCCCTGAAACCTGATCGATAATTTGCGTCCCTCCTCTACTCTCATCATATTTATTCCAACTCAGCGCGGTAAATACCTTGACACAGGATGTCAGATAATAACCAATGTCCACCAACACGGAATAATAACGCCCATAATTGCCTTCATCGCGAAAAGTCAATTGGCGAAAATAGTGCTCATCATTATCACGTGCTTTGACCCAAGGGCTATATTTCGCAAGTGCACTCAGCTCAAAATTCTGATAGCACACGATCCCGGTCACCCCCAGATATGGGGCATCGAATTGTTGCCTGTAGCCACCACGATTACTGCCCCGTTCAAATGCCCCCACCGTTTCACCGTTATCATACTGATAAAACCCACCCAGAGTCGTCCAGCTATAACGCGTCTGTTGATAACCGACAATCCCTCCCAGTCGGTAATTGGGCTGGCTTACAACTCAGCTCTGAACCCCCATATCAAACGCATTCGCATGGTTCAGGCGACTATTGGGATGATAAGACCATTCACTCCAGTGCGCTTGATCGTCATAAAGCCAATCATAGTCATCCATTTTTGCGCTTCGCTCAGCGAATGTTGTCCAACCCCGAGCATTCAATGTTATGTGCGGGAATATATCCCAATTAACCGCCATTGCCATAATCGGGGTTTGCTTTATTTTCCAATCCAGTTGGCTGAGTTTATCTCCATTTTCCATGTAAACATTTTCGTGTGATTTTCCCTCTAACCATCCCAACGCCCCACTTATTGTTGCGGCGGTAACGGTGTTTTCGGCCTGAGCTGAAAATATCGTCATCATCCCGGCAACACAGTAGATAATTACGTATTGTTGCTGCATGAGCAATTCCTTAATAAATGCGTGAATGATTTTTATCGAAAAGTAAACTCGCACAAAAACAGAAAAATATAGGAATAACACATTTTTCTGAGTCATTTTTTAAACATGAAGGTGCCAAATATTAACGTCAGTCATCTATTCAGAATATAACGGTGAGATGAGAGGGAATGAATTCAGAAAATGATTTACTAAAACAAGGCATTATCACCTTGGTCAATCATTGGTAATCGCAGAGAGAAAATATTGTCAGGTCATAACAAGAGGCCAAACGGCCCCTTGTTATATCCATTATTCCCCGCGCAATGCCGCCGCAGGAGACTGTCGATAGGAGAGCACGGAAGGAAGCGTCAGCACCACGGCAGCCACGGCCAGCAGTAGCAGCACGAACCACAGATCGTCTTCGCCCAACGTAATCGGCAAGACAAAGCCACTCTTTTCACTCATGATAATCGCCACGGCCTGAGCAGCGGCATAGCCCAGCCCCACACCGATCGCCACACCGGCAAACACCAGTGACATCAATCCGCTCCAGATCAACAGGAAAATACCGGTACGCGGCGCGCCGAAAGCACGCAATGCACCGATTTGCTTCTGGCGTTGGCGTAAATGCATCACCGCTACCAGCGCCACCGCCATTCCCACCAACCCTTGCGTACCTATCGCGATATACATCAACAACGCACGAATATCACCGAGGATGGAATAGAGCTTCACCAGCACCTCTCCCGGGAATACAGCCTGCGTCGCCGTGCTGCGATAGAGTGAGCGCAGTTGGTAAGCGCCAGCAATACTTAAGGGTTTTACTACGATGGCAGGAACACCCACCTCATGGTGATGCACTTCACTGTCATCATGGTGTTCATGTGTATCACCCTCGGCGTGCTCATGCCCATCATCATGATCATGATGCTCGTGCTCATCGTCATGGTCACTGGGTGCATGGATGCCGTGCACACGGCATACCGCGTTGACCGGCACCAGAATGGCTTTATCCCAGGCGCTGCCGTCGGCGGGCAGCACGCCGACCACGGTATAGCGCACTTCCGCATGGGCCCCCTCTTCCCCGACCTGGCCGTGCACCGGGCTAAAGGTGCTGCCAATCGACAGTCCGGTCCCTGCGCCCACTACAGCTTCAAATCCATCGTTAAACACCCGACCAGCTAGCAATCGGCGTTTCCCAACATCCGTCACCAATGCCGCGTTAGTCCCCACGATCGGCATACCTTGATAAAAATCACCAAACGCCACCGGTGCCGCCCAGGCCACCAGCGGGTTTTTCTGTACCTCATCCAGCACCTGTGCCGGAATCAGTGTCAATGCAGAAGGCTGGAGAAAGACTGACGAGAGCACCAGTTGCGTTTCGCTCCCCGGTGCACCGATAACCAGATCGAAACGGTCCGCCGCCTTGGCGTTGCCCATACGCAGAGCACACTCCTGTAAACTCACAGAAATACTCAACGCGGTCGCCAACGCAATCAGTATCACCACCACTACCACTACCACGCCCGGCCACAGTCGACGCCAGTCTGCGATAATCAAACGCCATGGGATCATCCCTGTACCTCCTGAGAGTCATCCGCCACTTGCTGTCCTTTTTCCAACTGAATACAGAGCGACATCAACGCGGCCAGCCGTTTGTCGTGCGTAATGGCAATCAGCGTACTGCGCTGTTCCCGGGCCAACGTGACGAGGAGATCGGCGATCTGCTCACCGTTGTGTGCATCCAGACTGGCCGTAGGCTCATCGGCAACGATAATTTCCGGAGTCGCCAAGAGAGCGCGCGCTACGGCCACACGCTGTTTCTCAACGCGCGACAGCACTTCAATCGGTCGATTACCGGTGTTCACACCGACGCGATCCAGCAACATTTTCCCCCGCGCCTTCAATGGAGCAGGCAGATGACAATGGTGAAAACGTGCTGGCAGCAGCACGTTCTCCAGCGCATCAAGGCCGGGAAACAAATGAAAATCTTGCATAATCAGACCAACATGACGAGCACGCCAGCGATCGCGTTCGGCTTCTGACAGTTGACGAATATCCTGCTCGCCCCAGCGCACACTGCCAGTGCCCTCACAATCCATGCCCGTGATGGCATTGACTAACGTGGTTTTCCCCGAGCCTGATGGCCCCATTACCGCCACGCAACTGCCCGCCGCAATCTGCAATTGGGCAATGTCCAGCACGGCATTGGGAATATAAGGAAAAGAGACCGTTAAATTTTCAATATGCAAATCAGCCACAGCGGCTCCTAAGGAGTATCAAAGCGGGCATCGCGCAGGCGTAACAGGCTGACAAACCCGGTTTCCGGGTCCGTCCAGGAGCCAAACTCCAGCACGCCTTCCACATCGATAATGGTGTTGTTCTGTACGAAAGTTTGCCGTTTTGACAGGTAAACCACCACGATATCCTCCGGCCAGTCGGCGTCGGAAGAGCAGAACGGGCAGAGTGCCATCGGCATTTTGGTTAACACAAAGAATTGGGATTCAGCCTTGAGCTGTGGGGCCATAAAGTCGCGCATTTTGACGCGTTTTCCCGAGAGTTTTTTTACCTCATCGGAAAATTCCAACCCCAGCACGCCATACGAGGCATAGAGTTTATCGAAAGATAGTGTGGGCAATGCGGCACGCGTGGTGCCGATCAGGCTAAGCATTAACACGCAGACGCCGGTCATGCGCCACAACACCGAGAAGAATAACGGCGGGCTCTCCCCCGCCGGACGTAACGTAAGGCTCTTCATTACAGCGCGTTACTTGGTGGCTTGTGGTTTCAGCGCCAGCGCATCAACAATCACGCGGAACAACTCGGTATTTTCCATATACCCGCGAATTTTTTCACCGCCAGGGCCACTGGCGTGAATCACCATGTCATCCACGGCGTGAACGCCTGTGTCCGAAGAGCGCGGCAGAATGCCTTCACGGAACACGGCACGCTTTCATAGGCCTTGTTCGCTACATACTGGTCTTTTTCGTTCTTGATGGCAGGAACGAACTGATTATCCAGTTTCGGACGGAAGGTTTCATAGTAATCCGGGTAGTTGTTGAAGAATACCGCTAAACGTTTAGAGACGTTGATGTCATCCGGGTAGCCATCTTTGTTGGCATCTTTGTAGTTCGGGAAGCCAGCATCTTCATACACGCCCACTTTTTCACGCATCTCGGTACCCGGTTTATCATCATCCCCCGTACCGATAATCGACAGGCCGTGCGTATGGTCACCGGTGACAATGATCAGCGTATCCGGGTTCTTCTCAGCAAACTGTTTGGCAATGGCCACTGACTGATCCAGCATGATGGTGTTGGTAAAGGCGCGTTCCCAATCCAACGGGTGAGAGGCTTTGTCGATCAGCGCCGATTCCACCATCAGGAAGAAGCCGTCTTTGTTTTTCGACAGCACATCCAGCGCAGCCTGCGTCATATCAGTCAGATCCGGCTGATTGGGGAATTTCTTGGTCACGTCATTTTTCAGGAAACGGCGATCCAGCACACCATCCATATTGCCGGTATGGAACAACCCCAGCAGTTTGGTGGCCTGCTCAGCATTCTTCTTCAATCCGTCTGCGTCTGTGACCAGCGTATAGCCCGCTTGCTGGAATTTCTCAACGTAGTTGGTGTCATCCTTACGTTTAGAGCCAGCGGTGCTCTTCGGCAGGAAGTAGGCAGAACCGCCGCCCAGCATGACTGTCGGCTTCACGTTGTAGAACATCTCAACGATTTCCGCTTTATCGGCGCGACGACGGGTGTGAGACACCACCGCCGCTGGCGTGTCATCTTCCAGTTCAGCGTCACTGACCACGCCAACCGACATCTTGGAAGAACGGGTGATCAGTTCGCCCAGCGTTTCCTGTTTCGGATGCTCCAGCGAATTCTTGCTGCGGCTCACATAGACACCCAACGCATTCACGCCGGATTTGTGCCCCGTCATGTAGGCGCTCATGGTATTGGCGCTATCTGCCGCGATAGAGTCAGTACTGGAGGTACCGGCAAACGCCATGTATTGCAGATCGTCAATCGCCAGACGACCATCGGCTTTCCCTTCGGTCACGCCTTTGGAAAGGATGCGCGCGCCGGTGCGGTGCGCCACAGAGAGGCCATCACCGATAAACAGAATGACGTTCTTCGCTTTACGTTTTTCCGCGCTGGGATAGACATACCAGGTCACTTTCGACGTTTTGCCGTTAGCCTGCGCTTCTACTTCATACTTGCCTGCCTGCGGCAGGAACACATCGCGGATCCACACGGCAGAGACATCCTGCCCGTCTTCGCGCTCAACAAAGGTAGCGGATTTACCCAGTACCTGCTGGTAATCCTTGCCGTTGATCAGAATGCGGACATCTGCGGGTTTCAGTACAGCATCAAACTCAACTTTAAAGTCAAACTTACCGCCAGCCAGCATGGTGGCGCGGTCGATAGGGTAAATCGCTTGAGCCTGCGCGAACCCCGGCAGGGTGGAAGCAAACAGCAACGGCAGTAGCCAACGAGCGTTCATGGTCATGTCCTTGAGCGATAATATAATCAGGACATAACCTAGTTACCTTTGTTTACAGTGTGATGAATGTTGACAGGGATGGAGAGGTTTATTCGTCACGAGGCAGGCAGGAAAAAAATCCCCGTGACTCCCTCGGGGATAAGGAAAGAGAGACCAATAAGCACTACTCCGTTTTCTCTCTCAATGGGAAGCGGCGTCGTACTACGACGAAAAACAGGGGAACAAAGAAAATCGCCAGCACGGTGGCAGCCACCATGCCGCCAATCACGCCGGTGCCTACCGCGTGCTGGCTGGCGGAGCCCGCACTGGTGCTGGTTGCCATCGGCAACACACCAAAAACAAAGGCCAGTGACGTCATCAGGATGGGACGCAAGCGTTGGCGGGAAGCTTCCAGCGTGGCTTTGACGATATCCACGCCTTTGTAGTTCATATCGTTGGCAAACTCTACAATCAATATGGAGTTTTTGGCTGAGAGCCCGATCACTGTCAGCAGGCCAACCTGAAAATAAACATCGTTTTCCAGCCCGCGCGCCCAGGTTGCGATTAATGCGCCCAGCACGCCCAGCGGCATCACCAGCATCACGGAGAACGGCACGGACCAGCTTTCATACAGCGCCGCCAGACACAGGAACACTACCAGCAGAGAGATGACATAGAGCGCCGGAGCCTGTGCTCCGGTCATGCGCTCTTGCAGCGACATGCCGGTCCACTCCAGCCCAAACCCTTCTGGTAATTTAGCCACTAGTTGTTCCATCACATCCATGGCTGTACCGGTGCTGACGCCCGGCGCTGATTCGCCAAGGATCTCCAACGCGGAGAAACCGTTATAGCGTTCCAGTCGCGGCGAGCCGGTCATCCACGAGGTTTGCGCAAAGGCGGAGAACGGCACCATGCCTCCGCTGTCATTACGCACATACCATTTGTTGAGATCGTCTGGCAGCATGCGATAAGGGGCGTCTGCCTGCACATACACCTTTTTCACCCGTCCACGATCGATAAAATCGTTCACGTAAGTGGAGCCCCAGCCAATCTTCAGCGTACTGTTGATGTTGCTGATGGAAACCCCCAACGATTCCGCTTTGCGCTGATCGATGGTGATTTGCATTTGCGGACTGTCATCCAGACCGTTGTGGCGAACCCGGGTCAAACGCGCATCTCCAGCCGCCTGCGCCAGCAGCGTGTCACGCGCCACCATCAAAGCATCGTGCCCCAACCCTGCGCGATCCTGCAATTCCATATCAAACCCGGATGCGTTACCCAAACCGGAAATTGTCGGTGGTGTGCTGGCGAAAACTCTTGCCTCATTGATACGGCGGAAGGCGCGCGTTGCCCGCTCAACGATGGCACCTGCACTGTTTTTCGCGCCGGGACGTTCATCCCAATCTTTCAGACGTACAAACAGCTGTGCCACGTTCTGGCCGTTACCGCCGGGACCGTTACCGACGGCGGTAAACACCGACACCACATTCTCTTTTTCTTGCGTCATGTAATAAGCTTCCACCTTCTCGACCACTTTCAGCGTTTGCTGCTGTGTCGAGCCGGGCGGTAGCTGGATCTGCGTCATAAAGACGCCGCGATCTTCCTGCGGCAAAAACGAGGTAGGCAAGGTGCGAAACAGGAACGCCATAACACCAATAATCGCGAGGTAGAGCACAAACCAGCGGCCACTTTTGACCACTATCTTGCCAACACCGTGCTCATAACGTTCAGAGAGCTGATTAAACTGACGGTTAAACCAGCCGAAGAAGCCGCGTTTGCCATGGTGTTCGCCTTTCGCCAACGGTTTCAACAGCGTGGCGCACAGCGCGGGGGTTAAAATCAGCGCCACCAACACTGACAGCACCATCGCAGAGATGATGGTAATGGAGAACTGGCGGTAAATAGCGCCGGTCGTGCCGCCAAAAAACGCCATTGGTACAAATACCGCAGAAAGCACCAGAGCAATGCCCACCAATGCACTTTGCACCTGTTGCATTGACTTGCGCGTCGCGGCTCTGGGACTCAGCCCTTCCTCGTTCATTACGCGCTCAACGTTTTCCACCACCACGATGGCATCATCCACCAGCAGCCCGATGGCGAGCACCATGGCGAACATGGTCAACGTGTTGAGGCTAAAGCCAAAAGCATAGAGCACGGCAAACGTCCCCAGCAGCACCACGGCGACTGCGATAGTGGGGATGAGCGTAGCGCGGAAATTTTGCAAGAACAGGTACATCACCAAAAACACCAGCAGTACCGCTTCCAACAGCGTTTTGACCACATCCTCAATTGAGGCTTTTACAAAGGGTGAGGTTTCAAACGCGATTTTCACTTCCAGTCCTTGCGGGAAAAACGGGGACAGCTCGGCCAAGCGCGCGCGCACCAGCTTATTGGTTTCGATTTCATTAGCCCCGGACGCCAGTTTGATACCAAGCCCGGAGGCAGGCTGACCGTTGAAGTAGCTCAGCGAGTCGTAGTTTTCTGCCCCCAGTTCAATCTTCGCCACGTCGCCCAGCGTCACCGCAGAGCCATCCTGATTCACACGCAGGGTAATGGCGCGGAATTGCTCGGGCGTCTGCAACAGCGAGCGCGCGTTTACGGTGGCATTTAGTGACTGATAGTCTACAGATGGCGTGCCGCCGACCTGACCGACTGACACCTGACTGTTTTGCGATTGAATGGCGCTCACCACATCGCTGGCCGTCAGGGAAAAGGATTTGAGTTTGGACGGATCGAGCCAGATGCGCATGGCATACTGCGAACCGAAAATATCGACGCTACCCACACCGTTGATGCGGCTGAGCGGTTCTTGTACGTTACTGGCGACGTAGTCGGAGCTATCCTGTTTCTCCATGCTGCCGTCTGTCGAGACGAATGCGATCATCAGGATATTGGTGTCTTCCGTCTTGTTGACGGTAACCCATTGTTGTTGCACATCCTGCGGCAATTTTCGCATCGCGGATTGCAACTGGTTCTGCACCTGCTGACGGGCGTTATCCGGATCGGTGCCCGCATCAAAGCTTAAGGTAATGCGTGTCTGACCGGAGCTGCTTTGCGATGACATGTACATCAGATGATCGAGCCCGGTCATGCTCTGCTCGATAATCTGCGTCACGGTGTTTTCCATAGTCTGCGCAGAAGCGCCCGGATAGGAAGCGGTGATACGCACATTGGGCGGTGCCAAATCGGGGTATTGCTCAACCGCCAACGAGGCGATCGCCATCATGCCACCCAAACTCAGCAGGATGGCCAGTACCCAGGCAAAGATCGGGCGATCAATAAAAAAATTCGCCATCGAAACAACGCTCCTTCAGACTATTTTATACGTGGCGCATATTGTTGATTATTTATAGGTATCTTAAATAACGCACTACTTTACCCTGTCACCACACGCAACATCATGGAGAAAATGAGGAGAATATGTAAATTAACGTTGGTGAGACATTTTTTTGTGCCTTTACTCAACAAAGCGTTAGACACCAGCAAACGCGCAAACCGTTTCGGCGAAGGCATCCGGGTGAGAAATAAACGGTGCATGCGCCGCCTGCGCCATCACTACTGAATCACTATCGGGCCAGCGTTCATCAAGCAGGCTCGCCACTTTACGTGGTACCAGCCCATCCAGCGCCCCGTAAATACGCAGCATCGGCAACGTCAACGACGCCATCGCCTCGAGCAAGTCGGTCTGGCGCAAAATGTCCAAGCCCCCCTCAAGCACCTCAATGCTCGGCATCGGCTGCTCCAGCACCACACTTTTTAGCAGACGCGCATCCTGACGTGCGCTGCCTGTGCCCAGCGTTTGCAATGCCAGAAACCGTTCCACGGTGAGCTGAAAATCTTCGCTAAGCTGCTGCTGAAAACCCTGCAACACCGTAGGTTTAATGCCGGGCCACTCCTCGTGAGCGCTGAAACAGGGGGAGGAGGCGACCGTGACCAAATCACTGACACGCGCAGGCGCACTGAGTGCCGCCTGACTGGCAACCAGTCCGCCCAGCGACCATCCCAACCAGACAGCCTGCTCGGGTGCCTGTGCCAGCACGATACCGGCCATGTCAGCAAGCGGTAACGCTCCATATCCCACACTACGGCCATAACCGGGAAGATCCACACAGTGCAGCCGAAAATGCGGAGCCAATCGCGCCGCAATACCCTGCCATACCTGCGCGTTCAACCCCCATCCGTGCAGCAACACAAGATCGCGTTTCCCTTCCCCTTCGGTGTGCCAGTAGAGCGTTGTCATCAATTATCTTCCTGCTAGCCGTTCGATATGTTGTTGAGAGGCTACTATGTTAACCATCGGTGCTAACTGCTGGCTATGCCAACAACCGCTTTATCATTACCACCACGGTATTTGTTGCTATTGTCAGCGCCATCTTCCTGCTCCACCAGTATGCTGCCCGCGCTGTGGGTTAACCTCCGGAAATGCCACGTTGCCGTGCGGCCGCTGCCTGTATCGCTCACCATGCTGGCACAGCCTGACGTTTGTCTCCGATTACTGCCCACCGTTCACCACACTATTGAAACAGTTCAAATTCCACGGACGCATCGAACTCGGGCAGGTGCTCGTGCGACAGATGTTACTGCGCTGGCTTAACGTATATCGCCTTGCTCCTGAACGCGTTGAGAAACCCGATGTACTGCTCACCGTGCCGCTGCACCGCCGTCAGCGCTGGCGACGCGGCTTCAATCAAACCAAGTTACTGGCCCAGCCTTTGGCCCTTTGGCTGCGCTGTCGCTATCATCCGCATGCGCTCAGGCGTGTGCGTCATACGCCTCTGCAACAGCACCTGTGCGCATCTGAGCGGCGCTACAACCTGCGTCATGCGTTTGCCTGCGACCAGGATCTCTCCGGGCTGCGGGTGGCGCTGGTGGATGACGTGGTGACCACCGGCAATACGGTGACAGAGATCTGCTGCGTTTTACAGGCGCAGGGTGCCGCGCATATTCAGGTATGGTGCCTGTGCCGCACGCTGCGTGAGCGCCTTTGTTGCCATAAATGGCATTTACCGTGAATGAATTGGAGTTAACGCCACGATGGGCGTATTATGACCGATAAGCGTAGTCAACTATTGAGTTAACCCACTATGATCCGTATTACCGACTCTGCACAAGACCACTTTGTCAAACTGCTGGTAAAACAAGAAGAAGGCACACGAATTCGCGTCTTCGTTATCAATCCGGGCACGCCTAACGCTGAGTGTGGCGTTTCCTATTGTCCGCCGGATGCGGTGGAAGCCTCCGACACTGAACTCAAGTTCGAGAAGCTTTCCGCCTACGTGGATGAACTGAGCGCACCTTACCTGGAAGATGCTGAAATCGACTTCGTTACCGATCAGTTGGGCTCTCAACTGACGCTGAAAGTGCCTAACGCAAAAATGCGCAAAGTGGGTGACGATGCGCCGTTGATGGAACGCGTGGAATATGTGCTGCAATCCCAGATCAACCCCCAATTGGCCGGGCACGGTGGTCGTGTAACACTGATGGAAATCACCGATGGTGGCTTGGCTATCCTGCAATTCGGCGGCGGTTGCAACGGCTGTTCAATGGTCGATTACACGCTGAAAGAAGGGATCGAGAAAGAGCTGCTAGAGAAATTCCCTGAGCTGAAAGGCGTGCGCGATTTGACAGAGCACCAGCACGGCGAACATTCATACTATTGATCCACTGATCGCCATACTCCCCACGTCCCTATGGGGAGTATGCCTCAACCCATCAACGCTCACTGGCTCCACGCGCCGTTTGAGGCGGCAACGCCAAACCACGCCGTAGATCAAGATCGCGAATCAAACGTTCCAGGTGACGATCGCTGAATATTGACGTCACCGTTCTGCTCAGCTTGCGCCGCCAGTTAGGGTATTCGCGCGTGGTGCCGGGAATATTGACCGGTGTCGCCATATCCAGCCAATCTTCAAGTTGCAACCCCAGCAAGGCTGTCCGCCAGGTAACGCTGCACACCACGGCTCAGTTGCGTGCCCATCGCGGTTAACGCCGCATTGCGACCTACGCGCTGCGGTAATAGCTGATACTGATGCAGCGCATCGAGCAAGCCCTGCTTGGCGTTGTCACGCTGTTCAATCTGCTGCTGCAACGTGCATTCATCGGGATAAAGGCCAAGTTCTTTGCCCAATGACAGATCGACGTTTTGCCAAAAGCCGCGCAACGTGGGCAGATCGTGTGTGGTAATCGTCGCCATCGACTGGCGCGGATAGTCGAGTGGAGCCCGAAAGTGATTGTGCTCATCCTGTTGAAAAAACAGCACCTTGTAAGAGTAAACGCCGCTGTCGCGCAGTTTATCCACAATCTCGGCCGGTACCGTCCCCAGATCTTCACTCACGACCAGACAGCGCTGGCGTTGGCTCTCCAGCGCCAGCACAGCCAGTAAATCATCCAGCGGATAATGTACATAGGCACCGCGCGTAGCGGGCTCGGCTTTGGGAATCCACCACAGGCGCAGCAGCCCCATCACGTGGTCGATACGCAATGCGCCACAGTGCGCCATGTTGCTGCGCAGCACATCAATAAACGGCTGATATCCCTGCGCCTGCATCACGTGTGGGTTCATCGGTGGCAGCGACCAGTTTTGCCCCTACAGCCCCAGCGGATCGGGCGGCGCACCGATGGCGGCCTCCAGGCAGTAGAGCCGACGCTCATCCCAGGTTTCCGCTCCGCCCTGCGCCACGCCCACGGCCATGTCCCGGTATAGGCCAATAGGCATCCCGAGCTGTTTACTGTGCGCAAAACACTCAGCCAGTTGCTCGCTAGCCACCCATTGCAGCCAGCAGTAAAACGTAATCTCGTGCTCATTTTCCTGACAAAACGCTTTCACCGTGTCGCCATGCACATCGTGATAACGCTTTGGCCACTGCTGCCAATCGCCATAATTCTCAACCTGACGTTTGAGCCAGGTTTGCAACGCATCAAAGGTGGCTTGTCGTTGCAGGCTTTGTCCACCGTTGACCACAAATTGACGAAATGCGCTGACGCGCGGATCGAGCACGCTACGCGTCTTGAAGAAGTCGTATGCCAGCCGCAGTGCGGCCAGTTTTTGCGCCATCACACCGCTGTAGTCAACCCAGCGTCCGGCACGCAATGCCGCGAGTTGACGCTGGGTGTCATCCTGTCGCCACCAGGCTTGCGCCTCTTTGCTCTGTTGAAAATCATCAATACGGTTGACGTTGATATAAATGATGTTCAACCAGTGACGGGAAGAGGGGCTGTAAGGACTGGCAGCCTCGGGGTCGGCAGGATAAAGCGCATGCAGTGGATTCACGCCGATAAAGGCGCCGCCGCGCCGTGCCACTTGCTCCACCAGTTGGCGCAGATCGCCAAAATCGCCAATCCCCCAATTATCCTGCGAGCGCAGCGTATAAAGCTGCACGTTAACGCCCCACCAACGTTTCCCCTGGGTTAAGGACTCCGGCTCATAGCCACGCTGCGGCGCAACAATCACGCGGCAGGTCCAGCGCTGTTCACCGCGCATCAATATCAGTTCGTGATACCCCAGTGGTAAAGCATCCGGCAGCAGCAGTTCACTGCCGCCCGTGACGTTGCCCTGAACCTGCCCCCCGTTTTCATACATCAGTGTCCAACCAAACTCGCCGTCGCCTGAGAGGGGAATCAGCACAGCCTTGCCCTGACGAAAAATCTGAACCGAAGGCAGTAGTGCGTTTTCACAACCGCTCGTTGCCATCATGGTCAGCAGTTGTTTTTTCACCGCAACATCGACAAGGTGCGTTTTACCGTATGCATCAGTATAGGTATCGGCAACGCCGACAGGAGCGGACTTCGGGTTATCTACCTTGAATGACATCTTCCTTTCCTCAACAGCGCGCGTGCCAGATGCGCGTCTGATAATCATGAATCGCCCGATCGGCACTGAAAAAACCCATTCGCGCGGTATTTAGCACACACCGTCGCGTCCATTCCTCCGTTTCACGATACAGCGCATCCACACGCTGCTGCGCCTGGCAATAAGGCGCAAAATCGGCCAACAACAGATAGGGGTTGCCCTTATCCAGCAGGCTTTCAAGCAACGGCGCAAACGCCGCTTTGTCGCCGTGGCTAAACGCGCCGCTGCCCAGTTCATCCAGCAATGGGGTCAACTGCGGCACCTGCTTGAGCACCACACGCGGATCGTAGCCCTGTGACAGCACGCTTTTAACCTCATCCACCGTATGCCCGAAAATAAACAGGTTTTCTTTCCCTACTTCCTGCGCCATTTCCATATTGGCACCGTCCAGCGTCCCCACTGTCTGCGCACCGTTTAATGCCAGCTTCATGTTCCCGGTGCCATAGGCCTCTTTCCCGGCGGTGGAGATTTGCTCTGACACATCGGCAGCGGGAATGATTCGTTCCGCCAGCTACACACGATAATCTGGAATAAACAGTATACGCAAACGATCTCTGACATGCTTATCCCGATTAATCTTCTCCGCTACGCTATTAATGGAGTAGATAATATTTTTTGCCAGCACATATCCAGGTGCAGCCTTAGCCCCGAATAAAAAGACGCGCGGAACTATATCCAGATGCGGGTTATCACGCAATTGGCGGTAAAGTGAAAGAATATGGAGCAAATTCAGGTGCTGGCGTTTGTACTCATGCAAGCGTTTGATCTGCAAGTCAAACAGGGCGTGAGGGTCCAGTTTTATCCCCAGATTCTGGCTTACCCAGTTTGTCAGATTTTCTTTATTTTGCTGCTTGATGGCGCGATAACGCGCCCGAAACGCAGTGTCATCGGCGTAAGGTTCGAGCTCACGCAAGACGGGTAAATCCGTGGCCCAGGCCGTTCCAACCGTTTCATCCAGCAGTGCCGACAGCGCCGGATTACACTGTTTTAGCCAGCGGCGTGGCGTAATGCCGTTCGTCACGTTATGAAATTTTTGCGGCCAAAGTTGGTGGTATTCTGGAAACAGATCGCTCACGAACAGACGCGAATGCAGTGCTGCCACCCCGTTAACGGCAAAGCAGACCACCACGCACAGGTTTGTCATGCGCACCTGATGCTGATAGCGAATGGCGACACGCGGCCAGATATGCTTTGCCTGTGCTCTCCACTGTTGTTCCACCTGCGCTTTGAAATGCGTATCAATGGTGTTGATAAGATCAAAATGGCGGGGCAGCAGGCGACGGAACAAGCCATCATGCCAACGCTCAAGCGCTTCTGGCATCAACGTATGGTTGGTATAGGCAAACATACGTTGGGTGATACCCCACGCCTCATCCCAACCCAGATGATGTTCATCCAGTGACACGCGCAACAATTCCGGAATAGCCAGCGTCGGGTGCGTGTCGTTGAGTTGAATCACCTCCCACTCTGGCAGCGCTGACAACGTCCGCCCAGCCTGAAGGTGTCTACGCACAATGTCCACGATGGCGCAGGCACACTGAAAATATTGCTGCATCAGGCGCAGACGCCGACCGGCGGCATGGTTGTCATTCGGATAAAGCACTTTCGTCAGACTCGCCGCTGACACACCGGCGCGCTCCGCGTCCAGATAGCGCCCGGCGTTGAATGCCGTGAGATCAAAAGGGGTTTCCGCGGTAGAGTGCCAGAGCCGCAACACCTGTACCACGCCATTTTGATAGCCCAACACCGGCACATCGCGCGCCTCACCGCAAAAATAAAAGGCGGGTTGACATGTTTCGGCCTCTCTATCGCGCCGTTCGATAGCGCCACCGAAACCGACCTTCACGCTCAGTTCAGGCTGCGGTCGCCCCCAAGGGTATGCATCGCGCTGCCAGTCATCAGGATACTCATGCTGCTGGCAGCCCTCGAAATGTTGGCGGAACAGGCCGTACTGATAATCCAGCCCATAGCCCATCGCCGGTTGCCCCACCGTCGCCATCGCATCCAGAAAACAGGAAGCCAGACGCCCTAACCCCCCGTTACCCAATGTCGGGTCAGTCTCGCCTTCCAGCACATCGCTGAGGTTAAGCCCCTGCTTTGCCAGCACCGCTGCCACGGCAGAGTGCCATCCCAGGTTAATCAGGTTATTGCCGGTGAGGCGACCCGGTAAAAATTCCATTGAGAGGTAGTTGACATGACGGCCTGGCGGCGAATCGGGAGGGGTTATCGGGTGAGCGGCAAGCTGTTCCGCCAGCGCTGTACTGACGACATGCCACTGCTGCTGGGCGCTGAGGCAGGTCAGCGCCGCCACGCCATAGTGTTGTCGTTGGCGGTGCAATGCAGAAATAAACAGCGTGTGGTTGAATGACAGCTTTCCCATCGTGCCTCTCCCCTGTTATCAATCAGAAAAAGGCACGTCTGGCTCAGCACAACTCCAACTGCACCTTATGTTGTTCAATGATTTTCATTACCCTGGGTGGTGGTAGTTGATCGGTAAAAAGATAGTCGATCAGGTCCATGTTGCCCAGATTCACCATCGCATTGCGACCGAATTTGGAGTGGTCGGTGACCAGCATGACGCAGCGGGAATTCTCGATAATCGCCTGTTTGGTGCGCACTTCATGGTAGTCAAACTCCAGCAAGGAGCCATCCATGTCAATGCCGCTGATGCCGAGGATGCCAAAATCCAGACGAAACTGAGAAATGAAATCCAGCGTCGCTTCACCCATAATGCCGCCGTCCCGGGTGCGCACTTCACCGCCTGCCAGAATCAGCCTGCAATCCTCTTTTCCCATCAACAGCGTCGCCACGTTCAGGTTGTTGGTGACGACCCGCAGATCCTTATGTTGCAACAGAGCATAGGCAACCGCTTCTGGCGTTGTCCCGATATCTATAAACAGCGTAGCACCATCCGGGATTTGGTTGGCGACTTTACGTGCAATACGTGCTTTTTCATCTGACCACATCATCTTGCGATCGTGGTAAGCCGTATTCACCGAGCTGGAAGGCAGTGCCGCGCCACCGTGGTGGCGATGGATCTTGTTCTGCTCCGCCAGATCGTTAAGATCCCGGCGAATCGTTTGCGGACTGACCGCAAAATGCTCTACCAACTCTTCGGTACTGACATATCCCTGCCGACGCACAAGTTCAATGATGGCGTCGTGCCGCTGTGTTTGCCTCACGTTGTTCCCCTAAAACAGGTTTCCACTCAACCCTCAGGTTGAGACTTCTCTGTGCTGTTGGCAACGCTTACCCCGTAATGCTACCGGGTTGCGATCATGCTTTTTTCTGCTGAGTATCCCGAAAAGCCAGCACCAACCCAATAACCAGACCCACGATGTGCGCGGCATTAGCAATGCGTAGATCTAAAATATCGAAATATCCGGCGATCAACCACAACAATGCGAAGGCCATCAATCCGCGCTGCATGAACAGCGGGCCCGACGGCACACGTTCACCATATAGCCAGACGTAGCCCATCAAGGCGTACACTACACCGGACAGGCCACCGAAATAGATGCCACTGAAGAATGATTGTATCCAGCCGCTGGCAACCGCAGAGAGCAGCGCCAAGGTCAGTAGCTTACGCGTCCCCAAAATTTTCTCTACCGGCCCGCCGAGATACCACCACCACATCAGGTTAAACAAAATATGCAGCAAGGAGAAATGCAGGAGAGCGTGGCTGAACCAGCGCCATAGCTGGCCTTGTTGTCCTGCATCTGGGTAAGAGAGCCACACCATGGCACGATCGTTACCGAATATTGTCATCCACAGATAAACGACAATGCAGGTAATCATCACACCCAGCGTCAATGGTCCGGCGCGCTGCTGTAACGTCTGCAAATAAGAGAAACGTGCATAGCGCAGGGGCGAAGAGGTTGATCCCGCCTGCCAACTGGCCGCTTGATAACGCGGATGCATCGGGTCATGAATGAACACCTCAAGCGCCTGCTGTACTTCGGCCAACCGCGCCTCATCGTCCAGCCAGAGTTCCGCTTCTTGCCCAGAGAAGCGTAACTCCAGTTGAATATTCTGCGTTTGCATATAGTCGACAAACGCCTGTGCCAAGCGTGGCTGAGATAAGGCTGTTAGGCGAATTGCCATCGTGGTTTATCCGTTAGCAAATTGATTTGTCATAAAAATATCACATCGTTTTATTAAGAGGGTTGAAATATTGTTCTGATAAACCGTCGGTTTACCCTGACGCCCGCGCCACGAATACCGCTGTCGCTGTAAAGTGGTTATATATCAATAATATACATACTTCCGTTTGCTTCCGTTTTGCCCATTATCCTATGACAATAGTCACTTTTTAACCATAGCCGCTCCTTTAGGCTCATATCCAGCAGCGAGGTGACCATGTTCTTGGAAGAAAGACGTAATCAAATTCTGGCTTATTTAACCAAATACGAACGTGCCAGTGTTGATTATCTGGCCACCGCATTTGCCGTGAGCAAAGAGACGATCCGCAGCGACCTGAACGAGTTGGCGCGCTTGAATCTGGTTCAGCGCTGCTACGGCGGTGCAATTATTGTGCGGCGCAGTTTGCAATCTGAGCTGATTGCCCCCCGCAGTGAAAATTTTGAAGTACTGCTTAAGCGACTGGAAAAGCAGATCCGGCATCAAACCAGCAAACAGAAAGGAAACAAGATGAACGGCAAGGTGTGTATTTTAGGATCGTTCAACGTCGATATCGTCGCCAAGGTGGCGCGTTTTCCCAAAGGCGGCGAATCGATCATGGCGCAGGGCAGCGCCCTCGGCCCCGGCGGTAAAGGAGCCAATCAGGCGATGGCCGCCAGTCGGGCAGGTTCACAGGTCTATTTTGTCACCAAGGTAGGCACCGATCAGTTCAGCCAGTTTGCCTACGACCATCTGTCGTCATCGGATATTCACGCGTTCAAGCTGTATCAATCCGATACAGAGCCCACCGGAAACGCCATCATTTATGTCTCACAGCAAAACGGCGAGAACATGATCGCCATTTATCCCGGTGCCAATCAGACCATCACCGATGATGAAGTGGCGGCCATCGCACCGGAATTAACCACGTCAGACGTGCTGTTGGTGCAGTTGGAGAATAACTTTTCCGCCACCCTGAACGTCATCAAGCTGGCGCATGCGCTGGGAAAAAAAGTGATCCTCAATCCGGCGCCCTACTCCAGCGAGATACTGCCCTATCTGAATTATCTGGACGTGATCACGCCCAACGAAACGGAAGCGTCACTGCTATCGGGTATCGACATTCAGGATTTTGACAGCACCAAAGAAGCCGCGCTGAAAATCGCACGTATGGGTGCCAAGCGCGTCATCATTACCATGGGATCGCGCGGTGCGCTGCTGTATGACGGCCACCAGTTCCAACACATTCCGGCCTTTCCGGCACTCGGTGTGGATACCACCGGCGCAGGGGATGCCTTTAACGGTGCCTTTGCCGCCGCACTGGCCAACGGACAAAGCATGGTGCAGGCCGCGACCTACGCATCCGCCTTTGCTTTCTTGGCGGTCGAGCGGGAAGGTGCCTCAAACATGCGAGAACATCAACAGGTTATCGCACGTTTATCACAACGTTAATGCCTGCGGGCCCGCGCCCGCACAGTCTGTATTCGGAGAAACAAAAAATGAAAAAAATCGATGGTATCGTCCCTGTCATGCTTACACCGTTCACCGAACAGAACGACGTAGACTATCCCGGCCTGGCCAACCTAATTGACTGGTATCTGGAAAACAAGGTCGATGCGCTGTTTGCCGTATGCCAGTCCAGTGAAATGCAATTCCTGACGCTGGAAGAACGCGTGGCGGTGGCCCATTTCGTTGTCGACCATGTGAAAGGCCGTGTGCCAGTGATCGCCTCCGGCCACATCAGTGACGACCTCGGCGCACAAATCGAAGAGCTGTCTGCCATGGCGCAAACCGGCATCGATGCACTGGTGCTGGTGACTAACCACCTCGATCCGCAGAAAACCGGCAGTGACACCTTCTTCAGTACGCTGAACAGCCTGCTGGAGGTTCTGCCAGCCTCACTGCCGCTGAGCCTGTATGAGTGCCCGGCACCGTATCGCCGCCTGCTGAGTGACGAAGAGCTGACCTATTGCGCCAACACCGGCCGTTTTGTGGTGTTGAAAGACGTAAGCTGCGATCTGGACACCGTAACCCGTCGCGTCAAGCTGGTGCAGGACACCCCGCTTAATATCATCAACGCTAATGCACCCATTGCCTTCCCGGCGATGAAAGCGGGCTCACGGGGTTTCAGCGGCGTGTTCACCAACCTCCACCCAGAACTGTACGTGTGGCTGTATCACCACCATCAGGAAAACCCCGCACTGGCAGATGAACTGGCTGATTTCCTGTCGCTGGCCGCCGTCACTGAAACGCTGGGCTATCCGAAAAACGCCAAGATTTACCATCAACGCCGCGGCACCTTTGACAGCATTCACTGCCGGGTCAACAAGGATGAAGTGCTGGAGAAATTCTGGGGATTGACCGTGATCCTCGACCAGATTCGTCACGGCACCGCGCATTATCAGAAAAAAGTTGCGCAATAAAAAATAACAACAACGAGCGGGAATACCTCGTGATTCCCGCGACGAAAAATAAAAAAACCAGCGGATTTTCAGCATGATCGTGTGTGACCAATCTGATTGGGCGCAGGAACAGCACGCCCTGCATCCTACATCAACGTCCTTACAGCCAGACTCACGGCGAATCGTTTATTCGCAGATTTCTCTCAGCCTGCTCACGGAAAATAAATAAAATGAAAGAGACAATATCGTTATCTCAACCTGCTGCTGTTGCACCACCAATGCAAAAAATATCCCGTTTGAGTTGGAGCATTATTCTGGTGTTGCTGATCGCCGCCGTGGTGAACTACCTCGACCGCGCCAACCTCAGCCATCGCCAACACCACGATTTCGAAAGAGTTCGGCTTTAGCTCCACCCAAATGGGCCTGCTGCTTTCGGCCTTTCTGTGGCCCTATGCGCTAGCCAATCTGCCTGCGGGCTGGCTGGTCGATAAATTCGGGCCGAAAAAAATGTTTTCCTGGGCACTCGGCCTGTGGTCAGGCTTCACTATCCTCGCGGGTTTCGTTAACGGCTATTCGATGTTCTATGGTCTGCGAATGATGCTAGGCATCTCTGAATCACCGTTTTTTACCTCAGGCATCAAGATCACCCATCGCTGGTTCTCCAGCAATGAACGTGGACTTCCCACTGCCATCATCAATACGGGCTCACAGATCGCCAACGCCGTTGCGCCGCCGATCCTGACCATCCTGTTGTTGACGCTAGGCTGGCGCGGCATGTTTATCGCCATCGGTTTGGCAGGTATTCCGATTCTGCTGGTGTGGCTGAAGCTGTACCGTAACCCGACGCCCGCAGAAGAAGTGCAGATCCACGGCGAAGCGGAAGCCGCTGAGACGCAACAAGCGAATCAACCCAAAGCAAGCTGGGGCTCTCTGTTCAAACACAAAACCACCTGGTTCATGATTCTGGGGAACTTCTCCATCATGTTCACCATTTGGGTGTACCTGACCTGGCTGCCGAGTTACCTGGAGAGATCGCTCGGTTTCAGCCTGATGAAAACCGGCTGGGTGGCATCCATCCCGTTCTTTGCCGGGATCATGGGGGTGTTGGTGGGTGGCGTGATTTCCGACCGGTTGATTCGTCGCGGTACCAACACCATTACTGCACGTAAAATCCCGATTGTGTGCGGTGCTGTACTGGCCGCCTGCTTCGTGGCACCGATCCCCTTCGTGCACGACACCACCTTGTGTATCGCGCTGCTGTCGTTGGGTTATTTCTGTTCTCAAATGCCGTCTGGGGTTATCTGGACGTTGGCAACGGATATCGCATCGAAATCGCAGGTGGCTTCAATGAGTGCTATCCAGAACTTCGGCGGATTCCTCGGCGCGGCCAGTGCGCCGATCGTCACCGGCATTATTCTTGATACAACGGGCACCTTCACCAACGTCTTCCTGTTTGGTGCCTTTCTGTTAATGCTGGGAGCCATCAGATACGGCTTCTTTGTGAAAAAGCCGATTCAGGCTGCGGAATAACCTTGCTCTATCCCGACGCGTCATGGCGTCGGAATGTTCCACTTCACGCGTTGTCCGACGCTGACGCCACATCTTGCGGAAAATCGCGCTGCCAGGCTTCATAGCCGCCATCCACGCTGTACACCGCCTCAAACCCCAGGCTCAACAGATACTGTGCCGCATTACGGCTGCTAATGCCGTGATAGCACATCACCATCACCGGCTGATCGAGCTCTGCTTCACGCACAAAATCAGACAGCGTTTCATTCGTCAGGTGCACCGCCTGCGGCACATGTCCGGTGGCGTAACTTTGCGCATCGCGGGTATCCACCATCACGCCGTGTTTCTGCCAGCGCTCATGGGCTTGCTCAATGCTAAGACACTCAAACTGTTCCATACGAATACCACCTCGGGACAAAGAAAAAGGGCATGACGGCACAGCGCACGCCAATATGAGAGAGATGCTACTGTTTCAGTAAGGTAAGTCAATCGTCACATTTCTGTAATAAAATATTTTTCGTTATGCCAAAAAATAGCCATGATGAGAAACATCGCGTTTTCACGCATCCGTTACGCGAGTCAGGCGCACACATGCTATTCACTCACCAGGAGCATTGCTATGTCTTTACAACGAAAAGTACTGTTTTGTCTCCCGCTGTTACTGCCCGCAGCGCTCACTTTCCCAGCTGCCGCACAGGATGGCTACACACTCGAACAGGTCGTGGTGTTTAGTCGTTACGGCCTGCGCGCGCCGTTAGCCAGCCCGAGCAGCGCGCTCGGCAAGGTCACGCCCGATGCCTGGCCGCAGTGGGATACCCCTAGCAGTTACCTGACCACGCGCGGCGGCGTACTGGAAGCCTATTTCGGCCACTATTTTAGCGAATGGCTGGTAGATAACCGCCTGCTGGCTGCCGATACCTGCCCGACGGATAAAGACGTCTCGTTCTATGCAAACAGTCTGCAACGCACCATCTCCACCGCACAATATTTTGCAGTGGGCGCGTTCCCCGGCTGTCTGGTGTCGGTGGTGCACAAAGAAAAATTGGGCACGATGGATGCCACCTTTAACCCGATCATCCGCAACGACAGCGACACGTTTAAACAACAAGCCATCGATTCCATTAATCAAAAAGCCGGTGAAGGTGGGGTGAAAGGGCTTAATGAGCGACTGAAACCGGTGTATCAGCAGATGGCCGAGAAAGGATTCCGCTAACTGCAAGCAGGATAAACAGTGCGACCTGATGGCACAGGAAACTGACGTGAAGATTGAGGCCGGCAAAGAGCCGGGTGTGGTTGGCCCGCTGAGAACCGGCACCTCGATTGCTGATGCCTTTATCTTGCAATACTACGAAGGCACACCGATTAACAAAATCGGCTGGGGGCGTATCAAAGATGAGAAGCAACTGGCTGATTTGGTGTCGATCAAAGAGTACTACAACAGCGTAGTGTTTAGCGCCCCGGTGGTTGCCAAAGCCGTCTCGGCCAATCTGGTCAAAGCGCTGGCAGGTTCATTTGGCGAGCAGCAGCCCAAATTCACCTTCCTGGTCGGTCACGATTCAAACGTTGCATCGCTGTTCTCCGCACTGGGCGTGAAACCGTACCATCTGCCGCACCAATTGGAAACCACGCCGATCGGCGGCAAGGTCGTGTTCCAACGCTGGCGCAATAACGCCAGTAACAAGGCGCTGTTGAAAGTGGAATACGTGTACCAATCGACTGAACAGCTCGCTACGTCAGCACCGCTGAACCGCGCCAATCCCCCGCAGCATGTGACGCTAACGTTTAGCGAGTGCCCGACCAACGACAAAGGCTTCTGCCCATTTGAGGATTTCGAGAAAATTACCAAGGCGCTAACTCAGTAACGATCCTGGTAGTGTGTTTAAAGGTAACGCCAAAAGCCGATGCAGAAGATGTGGTTTGGTCTTTTGCTCGCGTAAAGAATCACGCTGAGGCGGGCGTGGCCGCCGGATGAGCCGCATGGATGCGGCGAAAGTTCCCGCCGCGTCTGGAACGCGTCGGGAACGGCCCGATCAGCGGACACGAACGCCGAAGGCACCGCGTAGCGGCGTGATTTATCGCGAAAAGCCTGGAGCCACGAGGCGACGGCGATTGAGCGCCTCGTGTCGGGCGCGCAACAACGGCTGCAGAAACTGGCGTTGGTAAGCGCGCACGAAATACTCACGCTACTGACAGAAATACAAGGATAATTCAGTGTCCCAGTATAAGACTTATTATACGAGTATCACCTCAACACCTTGCGCTCGCAGTTGCTCTACGATAGTGGCGTCAGCCTGCTTCCCAGTGATCACCACGTCAATCTGATCGGCACGGCTGAACAGCATGCCCGCACGTTGGCCCACTTTGCTGCTATCCACCACCACCGCCAATTTGCCGACGTAGCTCAGCATCTTTTGCTCCGCCATCGCCGTCAGCATATCGGTTTTGTACAGCCCTTCCGGCGTCAGCCCTTTGCCGCTGGTGAACATCCAGTGACCGGCATACAGGCTCGCATCCCCTTCCTGAGGCGCCAGGGTGATCGACTGGCTCTTGTTGTATTGCCCGCCCATGATCACCACGCTTTCGTGCTCTTGCTCAATCAGGAAATTCGCCAATGGCAGATAATTGGTAATCACCTGAATATCACGCCCGACAATCTCACGCTCCAGCAAAAACGCCGTTGATCCACAGTTAATCACCACGCTTTCACTGGGGTTGCACAGCGCGGCAGCCGCCTGTGCGATACGCATCTTCTCATCCAGATTCTGCGCCTGATAGATATTGAACGGCGTCCAGGCCGGGCGCGGTAGGTTAACGGCTTCAGCGCCGTTGCGCACTTTGCGCAGTTTGCCCAATTCATTGAGTTTGTTGATGTCGCGTCGCGCAGTGGCGGGAGAAATGTCAAAATTCACGATCAGATCGGAGACGGTGAGTTGCCCCTGACGTTGCAGAAAATCAATGATGGCATGATGGCGCTGAGATTCAGTCATAGGTCGTCCGGTAACAAGAAGTGGCGCGTCATGGCGTCGACGTGAAAAGTTTACATCATAATTTATCATAAATGCGCAGCAATCATCATATGCCCTCAATAATTCGAGTCGAAGTATGACGGGCATAGCGCGACGTGTTTGCCACGCTGCGCACTAGATCGCAAATTACATCGCGAACTACAGGAAAGATTTGAACGGCAGATCGGGTTCTATGGTGAAGCAGTCGTCAAAGCCGCGCGGGTAGTGGTATTCCAGATTATCTTTATCCAACGGCCAGGTAAATTTGCCACCGACTTGCCAGATAAAGGGTTTGAAGCCGTATTGCAGGCGGTCTTTTTTCATCTCCCACAGCACGCGAATTTCCTGCGGATCGGCCTGAAAATTCGACCAGATATCATGGTGGAAAGGAATAACCACCTTGGCATTCAACGCCTCGGCCATGCGCAGCATATCCGCGCTGGTCATCTTGTCGGTAATACCGCGCGGGTTTTCTCCGTATGAGCCCAACGCCACGTCAATGTCATACTCATTGCCATGCTTCGCGTAGTAGTTGGAGTAGTGGGAATCACCGCTGTGATACAGATTGCCACCGGGGGTTTTGAACAGGTAGTTCACCGCGCGCAGATCCATGCCATCCGGTAGCACGCCCGCCGCTTTTTGTTCCATCGGCAAGGTGATCAATGTGGTGTGGTCGAACGCATATAAGACATTGATTTAAATATCTTTAATGCGGATCACCGAGCCCGGTTTCACCACGATGCAACGCTCGCGCGGCACGCCCCAGCCCACCCAGAGATCCACGCAGCTCTGTGGACCAATAAAGGGAACCTCCGGGCTGCAATTTTTCAGCACGGCGGCGGCGACATTGACGTCAATGTGGTCGTTATGGTCGTGCGTTGCCAAAATGGCATCCACCTGGCGGATGGCGAACGGATCCAGCACAAACGGCGTGGTGCGCAAGTTAGGTTGCAATTTTTTCACCCCGGCCATGCACTGCATCTGGTGCCCGTTTTTCATCAAGGGGTTACCGTGACTCTGCTTGCCGGTGCCACACCAGAAGTCGACATAAATATTGGCCCCACCCTCTGATTTCAACCAAATCCCGGTACACCCCAGCCACCACATGGCGAAGGTGCCGGCGGCAACCTGCTCTTGTTCGATCTCTTCATTCAACCAGGTGCCCCATTCCGGGAAGGTACTCAGGATCCAGGATTCACGGGTAATGGTTTCTATCTTGCTCATGGCGTGACCTCATCATTAATCGGTAATTAAATAAATCACAAGTAATCACAAAAAAGATTAAATACGACAACTTTACGCCAATCTATCACCATTAAATCGCACTGACAATCACTTGAAGTGATAAAAAATCATTAAAATTCACATCAAGATCAAATAACGCAAAACACAAAAAAAACACAAGACCATTAATAATATACAAAAAATAAAACATGATTATTGAATGATCTTAAATGTCATGAGAATTGCGAGTTTAATCACAAACAATCAACAAAAGTCTCAATGCGATTACTAGTGATTACTGAAGTACCTACGCCCGGTTATGTCAGCCACAGCGTCGCTCCCCCGTAAGCAGCCGTGATGGCAGGCAATAGCAGTAAAACGGTAACAATAAAAAATCGATTGGAGTGTTCTATGGAAACTCTCTACAACATCTTCACCATTTTCTTTAATCAGGTCATGACCAATGCCCCCTTGCTGCTGGGCATTGTGACCTTTCTCGGCTACTTGCTGTTGCGCAAAAGCGCCACGGTGATCATCAAAGGCACCATCAAGACGATCATTGGCTTTATGCTGTTACAGGCAGGCTCCGGCATCCTGACTAGTACCTTCAAACCCCTGGTCGCCAAGATGTCCGAGGTGTATCACATCAACAGAGCCATCTCTGACACCTACTCCTCGATGATGGCCACCATCGAACGCATGGGCGACGCCTACAGTTGGGTCGGCTGGCGCTGACACTGAACATTGTGTATGTCCTGCTGCGCCGCATCACCGGCATTCGCACCATTATGCTCACCGGCCATATCATGTTTCAGCAGGCGGGTTTGCTGGCGGTGTTCTTCTATATTCTCGGTTACCCGATGTGGACCACCATCCTGTGCAGCGCCTTGCTGGTGTTGCTCTATTGGGGGATCACCTCCAACATGATGTACAAGCCGACGCAGGAAGTGACCGACGGCTGTGGTTTCTCCATCGACCACCAACAGCAGTTCGCCTCCTGGTTAGCCTACAAGCTCGCCCCCTATCTGGGGAAAAAGGAAGAGAGCGTCGAAGATCTGAAGCTGCCCGGCTGGCTGAATATCTTCCATGACAACATCGTCTCCACCGCCATCGTGATGACCGTGTTCTTTGGCGCAATCCTGCTGTCGTTCGGTATCGATATGGTGCAGAAGATGGCAGGCAAAACCCACTGGACCGTCTATATCCTGCAAACTGGTTTCCAGTTCGCCGTTGCTATTTTCATCATCGTGCAGGGCGTGCGCATGTTCGTTGCCGAACTGTCCGAAGCCTTTAACGGCATCTCTCAGCGTCTGATCCCCGGTGCCGTGCTGGCGATCGACTGCGCCTCCATCTACAGCTTTGCCCCCAATGCCGTGGTATGGGGCTTTATGTGGGGCACCATCGGTCAGTTGATCGCCGTTGGCATTCTGATTGGGATTGGTTCGCCCATCATGATCATCCCCGGCTTTATCCCGATGTTCTTCTCCAAAGCCACCATCGGCGTGTTTGCCAACCACTTTGGCGGCTGGCGCGCGGTGCTCAAGATCTGTCTGGTGATGGGGATGATTGAGATTTTTGGCTGCGTATGGGCGGTAAAACTCACCGGAATGTCGGCCTGGATGGGCATGGCGGACTGGTCAATTCTGGCACCGCCGCTGATGCAGGGCATGACGCTGGGCCTGTGGTTTATGGGCGTGGTGATCCTCATCGCGGTGGCCTACATGTACTTTGCCAGCCGCTCACTGCGCGCTGAAGAAGATGCGGAAAAACAACTCGCGCAAACCACCGCGCAATGACGCTGGAGAAAGCACCATGACAGTTCGGATTCTGGCCGTATGCGGCTGTGGGCAAGGCAGTTCCATGATCATGAAGATGAAGGTGGATCAGTTCCTGATCCAACAAGGGGTGGCACACACCGTCAACAGTTGTGCCGTCGGAGAATATAAAGCAGAGCTGAGCGGCGCAGACATCATTATCGCTTCAACCCACGTGGCGGATGAGATTACCGTGAGCGGCAACAAATATGTCGTCGGCGTGCGCAATATGCTCTCTGCCGCCGATTTTGGTCCCAAGCTGATGGAGGTGATCAACGCCCACTTCCCTCAGGATGTCAAAGCGTAAGGAGTTTCCATGAAGCTGTGCGATTCTCTGCTGGAAAACCGGTCAATCCGCCTGCAAGCGGAGGCCGCCACCTGGCAGGAAGCGGTCAAAATCGGTGTCGATCTGCTGGTAGCGGCCGATGTGGTCGAGCCGCGTTACTACCAGGCGATTCTCGATGGCGTAGAGCGTTTTGGCCCCTATTTTGTAATAGCTCCCGGTCTTGCCATGCCCCATGGCCGCCCGGAGGAAGGGGTGAAAAAAACCGGCTTCGCGCTGGTGACATTAAAAACCCTGCTGCCGTTCAACAATGAAGATAACGATCCGTTGGATCTGCTGATCACGCTGGCCGCCGAAGAGGTGGACATTATCGAAGTTGGCACCATTTTATGTGTGGATGAAGGGGTGCGCGCCGTGCGCGATCTGAAAGCACTCTATCCCCACAAGATTGTATTGGCCGATGCCAAGATTGCCGACGCGGGGAAAATCCTGTCACGTATGTGTTTTGAAGCCAATGCCGACTGGGTCACGGTGATCTGCTGCGCGGACATCAACATTGCAGCAGGCGCCCTGGCGGTAGCACGCGAATTCGACGGCGATGTACAGATCGAATTGACCGGCTTCTGGACCTGGGAGCAGGCGGAAGCCTGGAGCACGGCAGGGATTCAGCAAGTGGTGTATCACCGCAGCCGGGATGCGCAGGCCGCTGGCGTCGCCTGGAGCGAAACCGACATCAGCGCCATCAAGCGTCTGGCCGAAATGGGTTTTAAAGTCACCGTCACTGGCGGTCTGGCGCTGGACGATCTGCCGCTATTTCAGGGCATGCTGATTCACGTCTTTATCGCCGGACGCAGTATCCGCGATGCGGCCAGCCCGGTCGATGCCGCCCGTGAGTTTAAACGCCGTATTGCCCAACTGTGGGGCTAAGGGAAGTAACATGCTGACAAAAGCGGTGCTGCTTGGCATCTACGAAAAAGCATTGCCCCCCGGCGAAGATTGGCTGGCACGCTTACAACTGGCGCGCGAACTGGGCTTTGATTTCGTCGAAATGTCGGTGGATGAAACCGATGAGCGCTTGGCCCGACTGGATTGGGATCGGGAACAGCGTCTGGCGTTGGTCAATGCTATCGCGGCCACCGGTATTCGGGTGCCTTCCATGTGCCTGAGCGCGCACCGCCGCTTCCCACTAGGCTCACAGGATGACGCCATTCGCGACCAAGGGCTCACCATCATGCATAAAGCGATCGCGCTGGCGCAGGATGTGGGGGTTCGCGTGATTCAGTTGGCCGGTTACGATGTCTATTATCAGGAGGCCAATGAGGTAACACGTGAGCGTTTTCGCGACGGCCTGCAACAAGCGGTAGAAATGGCGAGCCGCGCACAGGTCACACTGGCGATGGAGATCATGGATTACCCCCTGATGAACTCCATCAGCAAAGCGCTGGGCTATGCCAACTATCTGAACAACCCGTGGTTCCAGCGCTATCCCGATATCGGTAACCTCTCGGTCTGGGATAATGATGTGCAGATGGAGCTGCGCTCAGGCCAAGGCCACATTGTCGCTGTGCACGTAAAAGATACCCGCCCTGGTGTCTTCAAAAACGTGCCCTTCGGCACTGGTGTCGTGGATTTCGAACGCTGTTTTACCACTCTGAAAGAGAGTGGCTACAGTGATCCTTATCTGATTGAGATGTGGAGCGAGAATGCCCCCGACCCCATCAAGGAGGTGCTCGCAGCGCGCGACTGGGTGAAACAGCGCATGGAACGCGCCGGTTTGCACGTGGAGGAAGCCGCATGATAGCGCAACTGAAGCAACGGGTATTTGAAGCCAATATGGCCCTGCCTCAGCACGGTCTGGTGACGTACACCTGGGGGAATGTGAGTGCGATCGACCGCGAGCGCGGTCTGGTGGTCATCAAACCCAGCGGCGTTGCCTATGAAGTGATGCGGGCCGACGATATGGTGGTGGTCGATTTACAGGGCAATCTGGTTGAAGGGCATTATCGCCCTTCCTCGGATACCCCCACGCATCTGGAGCTGTATCGCCGCTACCCGCAAATGGGAGGTCACTCCACCCACGCCACCGCCTGGGCACAGGCCGGGTTAGACATCCCTGCGCTCGGCACCACGCACGCCGACTATTTTTTGGCGACATTCCCTGCACCCGTCCGCTGACGGCGCAAGAAGTGGAGCATGAGTACGAAAAAAATACCGGTGTGGTCATTGCCCAGACGCTGGGAGATCGCAATCCGCTGCACACACCCGGCATGATTGCCTACCAGCATGGGCCGTTCTGCTGGGGCAAAGATGCAGAAGAAGCGGTGCACAATGCGGTGGTGCTGGAAGAAGTGGCGCGCATGGCCTGGCTCGCCTGCACGCTGAACCATCATCTGCGCGCGCTCGACAGCGCATTGCAGCACAAGCATTTTAATCGCAAACACGGCCCGAACGCCTACTACGGGCAAAAATAACGCCTCAACGGTCATTTCTCGCCAACGCGAGAAATGACCGTATTCTCTGCCAATTACGCGCCCTTCCTCGCACCAATCCCCTATACTTTATGTGACAAGCTTCAACAATATGTTATCTGCATCACGCTTAAATGTTTTTATTTGGTTAATCCTTGGCTGTAGTGTTTGTTTTCGATTATGATAATGCTCGAAAACGAACATTTTGACCTTTTTTTGGACACGGAGGAGAACGCGTGGAAACCAAAGACCTTATCGTGATCGGTGGGGGCATCAACGGAGCAGGTATTGCAGCCGATGCCGCGGGCCGTGGCTTGTAGGTGCTGCTGTTGGAAGCACAGGATCTTGCCAGCGCTACCTCCTCTGCCAGTTCAAAATTGATCCACGGCGGCCTGCGCTACCTGGAACATTACGAGTTTCGTTTGGTGAGCGAAGCGCTCTCCGAGCGTGAAAAATTGCTGAAGATGGCACCGCACATCATCTTCCCAATGCGCTTCCGTTTGCCCCATCAGCCGCACCTGCGCCCGGCCTGGATGATCCGTATCGGGCTGTTTATGTATGACAATCTGGGCAAACGCGTCAGCCTGCCCGCCAGCCACGGCCTGAAATTCGGCAAAGACTCGGTGCTGAAACCCGAATTAACGCGCGGTTTCGAATATTCCGACTGCTGGGTCGACGATGCGCGTCTGGTGGTATTGAATGCGCAGGAAGTGGTGAAACGCGGTGGCGAAGTGCGCACCCGCACCAAAGTGACGAGGGCGCGTCGCGAAGGCGATCTGTGGATTATCGATGCCGTCGACAGCGTGACCGGGGAAACCCATACCTGGCAGGCGAAAGGGCTGGTCAACGCCACGGGGCCTTGGGTGAAAGAGTTCTTCGATCACGGACTGGAGCTGAAATCCCCTTATGGCATTCGTCTGATCAAAGGCAGCCACATCGTTGTGCCTCGCGTACACGACGAACCGCAGTCCTACATTCTGCAAAACAAAGATAACCGCATTGTGTTTGTGATTCCGTGGCAGGATGAGTTCTCGATCATCGGCACCACCGACGTGGAATACCACGGCGATCCGCATGAGGTGAAGATCGACGACAAAGAAACGGCCTACTTGTTGGATGTCTACAACGATCACTTCAAAAAGACGCAGACGAGAGACGATATTGTATGGACCTATTCTGGCGTGCGCCCGCTGTGCGATGACGAGTCGGATTCTCCGCAGGCCATTACCCGTGATTACACGCTGTCAGTGGCGGATGAACATGGTAAAGCGCCTCTGCTGTCGGTGTTTGGCGGCAAGCTGACCACCTACCGCAAGCTGGCAGAACACGCGATGGAGAAGCTGGCAAAATACTATCCTCACAGTGGTCAGGCCTGGACGCAAAACGCGGTATTGCCCGGCGGCGATTTGGCCGGTACGCGCGAAGAATACGCGGCTGCGCTGCGCTGTCGTTTCAATCTGCCGGAATCGCTGGCGCGTCGCTATGCCCGCACCTACGGTTCCCACAGCGAACTGATCCTGACGAACGCCACAGGCATTTATGACCTCAGCGAAAACTTCGGACACGACCTCTACTAAGCTGAATTGTGCTATCTGGCCGACAAAGAGTGGGTTATTAGCGTGGAAGATGCCATCTGGCGTCGTACCAAGCTGGGCATGTGGCTAAATGATGAGCAGAAACAACGCGTCGCTGACTGGCTAAGTGCCTATCGTCAATCCAAGGTTGCCGCGCAATAATTTTCCTGCCAGACCACGCCTCCAACGACAGGTTACCGAAAGGTAACCTGTTCGTTTTTTACACGACAGAAACGTTAACATTTCGCGGAATAGGACGTTCATTAACTATTCAAAAAATATGGTTAATCATTTTTCCGCTCTTCGCGCTAATCCGTTCTCACGGACGCAAGTCAAAACAGAGTCATCTCAAGAAAATAAACCGGGCCAGTAACAGTAAATAATAAATGAATGCTAATAAACATTGCACACAATGTTATTTATTATTTTAATAGAATTTGAAATCGATGAATATATTTATCTCAAGAAGGGAAGTGATGGATTAAATATATATTTTACAGGATGTAAATAAAAATCAATACACACAAAAAATAAATGGTTATTTATTTTTCTAAGAGATAGCTCACAGAATAAATACAATAAAATACCCATTCTTATTAATGATTAACGGAGTAATAAATTGCATATCAAGTACTCTATTATTAGTGCTGATAGCAAATCATGACCTCCGTCCTATTCAACATTGCATCGTAAGTCAGTTCGCAAAACAGACGCGGGTAATAAGCCGTTGTGATGAGATATTATTATTAACTATTTTATACAACAGTTAGTGTTTACTGTCACGTTATTTCTTGCCGCCTTGTTGCGTGTTTTGTACTGCGTTGATTTCCGTGCTCATGTATTCGGGTATGCGGAGGATGAAAATTAAATGCCTAATCAGGTTGAGCGTCCTTTATTGGATCTGGGACTAACAAGACTCGAATTCCTGCGGATTTCAGGCAAAGGCCTGGCAGGGATCACTATTGCGCCAGCACTACTTTCACTGTTGGGGTGCCTACAGGAACAGATCGACAGCGGCGTTATCGGGCTGACGACCACCCCCAAAGGCGTGCTGGTGACAAATCGCGCCCGCTGCACCGGGTGCCATCGCTGCGAAACTGCCTGCACATCGTTTAATGATGGTAGCGTTGGTTCCTATTTCTCACGCGTCAAAATCCATCGCCATTTCTACTACGGCGATCTCAATTTCACCACTGACACCTGTCGGCAGTGTAAAGATCCCGAATGCATGAAAGCCTGTCCTATCAAGGCTATCTCCTTCAATGAAGAGCATGGCAGCATCGCCGTGGACACCAAGCGCTGCATCGGCTGCGCCGCCTGTATCACCGCCTGTCCCTGGATGATGGCGACCGTTAACCCGCAGACCAAAAAATCGGGCAAATGCATTCTGTGCGGTGAATGCGCGACGGCGTGCCCGATCGGGGCATTATCCATTATCGAGTGGAAAGAGATTACCGTCTGATAACGGCAACGGGCGTTATCCCCTTATTCACGCGGCGTTTCATACGCAGGAAGAAAAATTATGATTAACGGTTGGACAGGTAATATATTACGTATCAACTTGAGCACCGGCACCATCAGCAAAGAGGATTCCAGCCAATATAAAAAGATGGTTGGCGGAATGGGCTTTGGCTATAAAATCATGTACGACGAGGCGCCAGCCGGAACAAAACCTTTCGATGAGGGCAATAAAGTTGTTTTCGCCGTCGGGCCGCTGACCGGCTCCGGCGCACGATGCAGTTCGCGCGTCAATATTACCTCACTGTCGACCTTTACCCGGGGCCATCTGGTTGTTGATGCGCATATGGGGGGGTTCTTTGCCGCCTACATGAAATATGCGGGCTACGACGCCATTATTATTGAAGGCAAAGCGAAAAAACCGGTCTGGATTAATATTCAGAACGATGAAGTCAAAATTGAAAATGCCGCTTTCCTGTGGGGAAAATGCACGCGAGCCACTACCGAAGAAATTTGTCGCGCCACCAGTGAAGAAACCTGCGTCGCGGCTATCGGCCCGGCGGGGGAAAATCTGGTGCCGCTCTCCGGCATTCTTAATAGTCGCAACCACAGCGGTGGCGCGGGCGTAGGTGCCGTACTCGGTTCCAAAAATCTCAAAGCCATCGCGGTGTGGGGTAGCCACGGCGTTAACGTCGCTAATCGCGAAGAACTCAAAGCGCTCAACGAATACATGATGACGCAGCTCATCGGTGCCAACAATAACCACGTTGTCCCGAGCACGCCGCAGGCATGGGCTGAATATTCAGACCCGAAATCACTCTGGACCGCGCTCAAAGGTCTGTACTGGCAGGCGGCGGAAGGCGGCCCGATTGAAACCGGCGAAATCCCACCGGGCAACCAGAACACCGTCGGTTTCCGCACCATGAAATCCACCTTCGATCTGGGGCCAGCAGCGGAAAAATACACGGTGAAAATGGGCGGATGTCACTCCTGCCCAATCCGCTGTATGTCGCAGCTTAACGTGCCGCAGGCCAAGCAGTTTGGCGGACCGACCACCGGCGGCAACACCTGCGTAGCCAACTTTGTGTGCACCACTATCTTCCCCAACGGCCCCAAAGATATCGCTGAAAAAGGCGATGGCAACGTGGTCGGAAACCTGGTTGGTCTGAGCATCTTCGACGACATGGGATTGTGGTGTAACTACGGTCAATTGCACCGGGACTTCACCTACTGCCATACCCACGGCGTGTTCAAACGCGTATTGCCCACCAAAGAGTATGAATCTATTCCCTGGAAGTTGATGGAAGAAGGCAATCCGAACTTTATCAAGGACATCTACCATCGTCTGGCCCACCGTATCGGCGAATTCAGTCATTTGTCCTACGGATCGTATTTCATCGCGGAGCGCTGGAATCTGGGACCAGAATATTGGAATTACGCCAAAAACAAGCTGTGGTCGCCCATGGGCTTCCCGGTGCACCATGCCAACGAAGCTTCGGCGCAGGTGGGGACGATCGTCAACTGCATGTTCAACCGTGATGCCATGACTCACACCCACATTAACTACATTGGCAGCGGCCTGCCGCTCAAGCTGTCCGCTGAGCTGTTCGGCTCTGCTGACGCTTTTGACGAAACCAAAAACTAAACCCCGATCAACCGCTACAAGATTGATTACGCCAAGTGGACGCTGCTGAGAAGCTGCCTGCACGATGCCGTGACGCTGTGTAACTGGGTGTGGCCGATGACGGTATCACCGCACAAAAGCCGGAACTACCACGGCTATCTGGCGATGGAGGCGAAATTCTTTGCTGCCGTCACCGGCGAAGATACCACCGAAGCCAGCCTCAATCTGGCGGCAGAGCGTATCTTCACGTTACACCGCGCCTACACCGTGAAGCTGATGAACACTATGGATATGCGCCGTGAGCGCGATCAGATCTGTGACTGGGTGTTCGATAAGGACCCGAAACTGCCTGCGTTCAGCGAAGGCACAGACAAGATGGATCGCGAGGACGTGCAGAAATCGTTGACGATGTTCTACAGCGCCATGGGCTGGGACCCTGAACTGGGCTGCCCGACGCGTTCCGTGTTGGAACGTCTTGACCTGAAAGAGGTAGTAGACGATTTGGCGGCGCACAACCTGTTGCCGGCCTGAGTACAAGGCATCAATCATGAAAACTGTTGTGGATAACGAAACAACGCCTCCTGATGAATTGCCGCATGCCGCGCTTGCCGCCGCAGAGGACGTTGCAGACAACTATGCACCGGATATGCGCCGACGCAGGTTGTTGCTGCCGTTAAGCGGCGCACTGCGCGATGTACCGACAGCGCAGGAAACCGCGCCGACAGAGGCGGAGCCCAAAGCCCCTTACCTCGTTCTGGCGGATTACCTGCGTGGCTGCTATGCCAACGGCACGGTGGTGGATCGGTGCGAACTGTTAGCGCCGCCCTACGCGTTAACCTAAGAGGAGCTGGATGTCCTGTTGATGCAGATTCGTGCCGAAGAACAAGGCAGCGATATCGTTGAGATAGCGCAGCAGGACACCTGTTTCTACTACTCCGACCGTTACATGAGCCATAACTACGCGCGGATTTTGATCTTCACGCACGAGCAAGACGCCTGCGCTACGTTGGCGCAGACAGTCCGCTTTGAGTGCGAGACCTATCCGCGTCCGTTCAAGGCCGGCATGTTGGCGCTGCACCCGTATGGATTTGATGACGACAAGATAGCAAGCACGTTGCGCTTTCTCGCCGACACCGAGGCTTATCAGGATATTCACCAGGTGGAAGCCTCCAACGGTGCCATCTATTTGTACAGCGACCGCTATATGAGTGTCGGCAAAGCCCAAGGGCTCTGTGAATGGATTGAGGTGGAATAATAGAGAACCCCTAGCCCGCGCGCCCGGTATGCGTGGATCACAATGAATAACGTACTTTCTGGGAGGCATGGAAGATGACATGCTCACGCCGTAAATTTGTCTTCAGCATGGGGTCGGTGATTTTTTTCAGCGCACCGGTTTTCTCGGCATTGGGTAAAGCGGAAAAAGGCGCCCCCGTGCGCTATGCCATGATCCATGATGAAGTGAAGTGCAACGGCTGTAATATCTGTAGCGTTGCCTGTCATAAGGTCAATAAGGTACCTACCGGCGCGCATGGGCATTGCGCACATTGCTATGACGCCGCCTGAGTCCGGTAATACCTATCACTTTTTCCGTCACTCTTGCCAGCAGTGCGAAGATGCACCGTGCATTACCGTCTGCCCGACGGGCGCGTCCTACCGCGACGACAGCAACGGGATCGTGCGGGTGGATAGCCCAAGTGAATTGTGTGCAGCTGCAGCTACTGCATTTCCGCATGCCCGTATCAGGTGCGCTATCTGAACCCCGTTACCCATGTGGCGGATAAATGCGACTTCTGTCTGGAATCGCGTCTGATGAAAGGATTCCCGCCCATTTGTGTCAGTGCCTGCCCGCAAAATGCCCTGATTTTTGGACGGGAGGACAGTGACGTGGTGCAGAACTGGCTGAAAACACACGACTACTATGAGTATCAGTTGCCAAATGTGGGCAAACCGCACCTCTATCGTCGGCCGGGCCCCCATGAAGTGAAGAAGGTGAACGTATGAATATCATGCCTAACGCTGAGCAATTTCAGTCCCAGCTGTATCAGTATGTTTATCTCTACACCCCCGACTATTGGCCTATCTGGCTGATCCTGACCGGCGTGGCATTTGTCGGCATGCTGGGCGTGTTGGCGCTGCACGGTTTCCTGCGTTATCGCTTCGCCGCGCCGCATGCCGCCGGACACGAGGAGAAGGTGTATCTCTACTCGCGAGCGGTGCGTTTGTGGCACTGGAGCAACGCGCTGCTGTTTATCCTGTTGCTGGCGAGCGGTTTTATCAACCACTTTGCACTGCTCGGCGCGCACGATACTGCGCTGCTGGTGTCGCTGCACAGCCTGTGCGGCTATCTGTTGCTGGTGTGCTGGCTGGCGTTTGTGCTAATTAACGCGCTGGGTGGCAACGGGCACCACTACGTTATCGAGCGACAGAGATTGGGCCAGCGGGCTTTTCTGCAAGTGCGCTTTTATCTTTACGGCATTATCAAAGGTGAAGACCATTCGTTCCCGGTCACACCGCGTGCCAAGTTCAACCCGCTACAGCAGGTGGCTTATCTGGGGGGTGATGTACAGTCTGGTGCCGCTACTGCTGCTCTCAGGCGTATTGTTGCATAACCCGCTGTGGCTGCCCGTCGGATGGGTCTTGGTGAAAGCCTGGCTGCTGCCGGTGCATTTTATGCTGGCGGTACTCAGCGTGTTCTTTATCTGTGGGTATCTCTATCTGTGCACCACAGGGCGCACGCCGACCCAGACCTTCCGCAGTATGGTCGATGGCTACCACAGGCACTAACGGAGCACCCATGCTGCCGACCCACGGAGAACCGCACATAACACGTGAACAGTTGCGTGCGCTGCACGTTAGCCGCGACTTGTATCGCTGGTTCCTGCAACGTTTTCCAACGGGCGGCAGCTATCAGGCGATTCACGAGGCGCTGATTGGCGATGGCCGCAGCGCCTGGCTGGAAAGTCTGGTGGATTATGCCTACGCGCACAACTTTGGCGCACGGCCGTTTCTCGAACAGGAAATAGGCAGTGCGCGAACTCTGGCAGCGCAGCTGACACCCAGTCAGGCAGAGCAGTTGCACATTACCCCACGCAGCCACGCCAGTGGCTGCTTCACGCCAATGCTGTCGTGTACCTTGCAATTTGCCAGCGGCGATCACGCTTTGAATATCGGCTGCTCCGGCTTTCAAAGCAATCTGGCCGCCACCGGCAACGGCAACTTTATCGGTCAATCCGGCGATAACGGCAGCATCGCCAGCGCAGGCTACGGCTGCCAGTTGGTGAGCAGCAGCTTTGCCGCCAAAATGAGCAATACGGGGCAGAACTGCCGCATCAACGCGTTGGGCGTGCCAACTGCGGCAATGCTACAAAAATCAGCAGCGCCGGTCGTGGCACCCACATCACCAGCAGCGGTAGACGCAATTACCTCGCCAGCCAAGGCGCCTCAACGCGCCTGGCGAATGCCGGCGATGGCAGTCATATCCACACGCAGGGAACGGGCAGTCGCATCACCAACAGCGGCGATAACGTCACGCTACAGGTCAGCGGTGCCGACAGCGTGTTTTGCTCTAGTGGCAGCGTACAACAGTCCACGCTGGGCGTCGGTGGCTGTGCAGCACTCAGCTACCATGACGGCAAACGCCTGCGTTTTGTCACCGTCTATGAAGGAGAAAACGGCATTGTTGCTGGTGTCCCCTACCGTCTGACAGAGCACGGCAAGATAGAACCGCTCGCGGATAACACAGAAAATCAACGCCTCACTCCCGCCGACTGCGTCAACGGCTAATGCTCTCTCAGTAGCGGTATCACGCCGCTATTTCAACGCACCGCTTCTGGCTCCATCCCCTTTTTTTAAAAAATTTGCCGCCTGATGCAAATATTTCTCTGCCTGATTCGTCTACTTCACTATCAGAACAACACGGAGTAGATGACATGCACGATCGTAAATTTAAAATGCTGGGTATTCGGCTGCTGGCGGTTGTGGCGATTGCCACACTGGTAATGCTGCTGTGGAATGCCTTGCTGCCCGCCATTTTTGGCGTCCAAAGCATTGGCTTTTTCCAGGCGCTGGGGCTGCTGATCCTGTGTAAGATACTGTTTGGTGGCATCGGCTATCGCGGATTTTTTGGCCGCCACGGGCGCGAAATGCGTGAGCGTTGGTTAGCCATGAGTCAGGAACAGCGCGACGCCTTTTTCCACCAGCGGGGATTTGGTCCACACGGAGATCACTGCGGTCACCGTTTTCATCACGGCCCTTTCGCGCACCGTCGTGGTAGGCATCAGGCGTGTCATGACAGTCAGGATGACGCACCGGTGCCAAGCGACAAACCCGCCGACCAAAGCGGAAAAACGGAGTAATGGCTGACGCCATGCAAAGGCAAAACGTTCTGCTCACCGCGCTTGAAGCCTGTCAACGACGACTGCGTGCGTTTATCTCTCGACGTACGCGCAGCGCGGCTGAAGCGGAAGATATCTTTCAGGAAATCAGCTATCGGCTGCTCAAAGCCGACAGCTACCTCGATCCGATAGAGCATGTTTCTGCCTGGCTATTTCGCGCTGCACGCAACGAGTTGATCGATCGCTCGCGCAAGCCGCACGACATATCGCTCACGGAAATGGCAACGGAGAGCTGGCCGGAAGGCGATGAACTGGCCGATATTCTGTTCAGCCCGCCTGACAGCGCAGAAGATGCCTATCTGTACCAACTGGTGTGGGAAGAGTTGGCGGCAGCGCTGGAAGAGATGCCAGCGCTGCAACGAGAAGCCTTTGAGAAAAACGAGTTGCTGGGTTACAGCTTCAAACAACTGGCGCAGGAAACCGGCGTCCCTGTGGAAACCCTGCTGTCGCGTAAGCATCAGGCCGTACAGTTTCTGCGCGTCCGGCTACAGTGGCTTTATCAGGCCGTGACACAAGCTTGAGGCGACCGCTCACTCACCGCTTGCCGGTCTGCCCTTGCTTATTGCTTGCTTTTCCAACTCTTTTCTTCACCGCTGGCCGCCGTCCTTCCCCCGTGAAACGGGTGAGCGCGGGCTGCGCGGTTTTACCCTGCTCCGTATTTCTTTTGTTATAGGGTTTGGCATTGCGGCGCTCATCCACCGTTGCCACTGGCACCAGACATTCGCGGCGATTACCGATCAGGTGCTTCATGCCCATCGCGGTTAACGCCTCGCGGATCAGCGCCCAGTTAGCCGGATCATGATAGCGCAGCAGCGCCTTATGCAAACGGCGCTGGCGATCGCCACGCGGCACCACCACCTCTTCACTGTGATAATCCACCTTGCTGAGCGGATTCTTACCGCTGTAATACATGGTGGTAGAACTGGCGAGGGGTGAAGGATCGAAATTTTGCACCTGATCCAGTCGGAAGCGGTTCTTTTTCAGCCACAGCGCCAGATTGACCATATCCTCATCGCGCGTGCCGGGGTGAGCGGCGATAAAATACGGGATCAGATACTGCTCTTTGCCCGCCTGACGCGAATAGGTGTCAAACAACTCTTTGAAACGGTGGTAGCTGCCCATGCCGGGCTTCATCATCTTCGATAATGGCCCCTGCTCCGTGTGTTCTGGCGCAATCTTCAAGTAACCGCCCACGTGGTACTCAGCCAATTCCTTGATATAGCGTGGATCTTCCACCGCCAGATCGTAGCGTACCGCAGAAGCGATCAGCACCTTCTTGACGCCTTTCAGGGCGCGGGCACGGCGATAGAGCTGGATGATCGGCTCATGGTTGGTATCCATGTGCGCACAAATTTCTGGGTAGACGCAAGACGCGCGGCGACAGGTTTGCTCCGCTTTGGGTGACTGGTAGCGCAGCATGTAAATGTTGGCCGTAGGTCCGCCAGATCGGAGATAATACCGGTGAATCCCGGCACTTTATCACGGATCGCTTCAATTTCTTGCACAATCGACTTTTGTGAACGGCTTTGAATGATGCGCCCCTCGTGCTCAGTGATCGAGCAGAATGCACATCCGCCAAAACAGCCGCGCATGATGTTGATGGAAAAGCGAATCATGTCGTAAGCCGGAATACGCGATGTGCCATAGGACGGGTGCGGCACCCGTTGATACGGCAAAGCATAGACCGCGTCCATCTCATCCGTTTGCAACGGAATAGCAGGTGGATTAATCCACACATAGCGATCGCCGTGTTTTTGCATCAACGCACGCGCACTGCCAGGGTTGGTTTCGTGGTGCAGGATGCGCGAAGCGTGCGCGTACATTACCTTGTCGTTATTCACCTTCTCGAACGAGGGTAACAACACGTAGGTTTTTTCCCACTGCTTCGGCTTGTGCGCCTGGACGGTAATGGGCTTGCCGCTGGTGGAACCTTTTACCGTATGCGCCACACAGGGCAAGTCTTCACCATAGGGATTAAGGATAGGTTCAATGCGACCGGGGCTATCCAGACGCGTGGAATCCACCCCCGTCCAACCGGGCTGCGCGGTTTTACGCAGCACGGCAGTATTGCGCACATCCACAATCGAACTAATGGGTTCGCCCGCCGCCAGGCGGTGTGCAACCTCTACCAGCGGCCGCTCGCCGTTGCCGTAGATCAGCAGATCGGCTTTGGCGTCCACCAGCACTGAACGGCGCACCTTGTCTGACCAATAGTCGTAATGGGCAATGCGGCGCAGGCTGGCCTCAATGCCGCCCAGCACCACCGGCACATCACTAAAGGCTTCCTTGCAGCGCTAGGTATAAACCAGCGTGGCTCGGTCCGGGCGCTTACCGGCAACATTATCCGGCGTATACGCATCGTCATGGCACGTTTTGCGATCGGCGGTGTAATGGTTGATCATCGAGTCCATATTGCCCGCCGTCACGCCGTAAAACAGGTTCGGTTTGCCCAGACGCATAAAGTCGTTTTTCTGCGTCCAATCCGGCTGGGCAATAATCCCAACCCGAAACCCCTGCGACTCCAGCATCCTGCCAACGATCGCCATGCCAAAGCTGGGATGGTCCACATAGGCATCTCCTGTCACCAGTACAATGTCGCAGCTGTCCCAGCCCAGTTCATCCATCTCTGCGTGGCTCATGGGCAAAAATGGCGCATTGCCGTAGCACTCGGCCCAGTAGCGTGGGTAAGAAAACAGATAGCGTTCAGGAGCAATCAGGCTTGTGGACACGGTTAACTCTTCAACACAGGGGATTATCAGGGCCGGAAATTCTACCGATTTCCCCAGAAAAAGGGGGGGGAATTTACATAGGAAATGAGACAGATCATGAAAATCGCCTTGCGCAAAAAACGCGCACCGATATTGCAAGAAAACGCACCGGGTGAGGCCGTTAGCCACCCTGCGCGTTTGCAATGCTACACTTCAGGTAAATATAGCCAGCCACATCACAGAATATATGACCAGCACAGCGTTGAAACGCCCGATTCTGACGCTCCCCAAAGGGGCGGACAAACTCCTGCTGCATTCATGCTGCGCGCCGTGTTCAGGGGAAGTGATGGAAGCCATTCAGGCCTCCGGGCTTCACTACACCATTTTCTTCTACAACCCCAATATTCATCCGCAGAAGGAGTATCTCATCCGCAAGGAAGAGAATATTCGCTTCGCCCAGAAGCATGGGGTGCCCTTTATCGATGCCGATTACGACATGGATAACTGGTTCAAACGGGCAAAAGGCATGGAGTGGGAACCGGAGCGCGGCGTGCGCTGCACCATCTGCTTTGATATGCGCTTCGAGCGCACCGCACTCTATGCCGCGGAAAATGGCTTTACGGTGATCAGTAGTTCGCTCGGCATCTCGCGCTGGAAAAACATGCAGAAAATTAATGACTGCGGCCAGCGGGCAGCCTCGCATTATCCGGGCATGGTGTACTGGGATTACAACTGGCGTAAAGGGGGCGGCTCTGCGCGCATGATCCAGATCAGCAAGCGGGAGCAATTTTATCAGCAAGAATACTGCGGTTGCGTTTATTCCCTGCGCGACAGCAATCTGCACAGCAAATCGCAGGGCAGACCGCTGATTAAAATCGGGAAACTGTATTACGGTACTGAGGAGTAATCACTCGGGAGATCCCGCACTCTACCTGTCATTCCCGCGTTTTCTCCGTCATTCCCGCGAAAGCGGGAATCTCCTACAGGGGAAACGCGTTCTTTCTGCCAGAGATCCCCGGCTTTCGCCGAGGATGACGTGGGGGAAGCCGAGGACAATGTGGGGGGAAGCATCATTTCAGTTCTCCCCCATCACCGTTACAGCCGTATCGGTTTGATATCCCAGATATCGTCGGCATACTCCTGAATGGTGCGGTCAGATGAGAAGTTACCCATATTGGCGATATTGAGGATGTTCCTGCGCGTCCATTCTTCCGGTGTTCGATAGAGATCGTCCACTCTGTCATGGGTATCGACATAGCTACGATAATCCGCCAACAGTTGCCAATGGTCACCAAAATTCACCAACGAATCGAACAGATCGCCGTAGCGTCTTGGATCGTTCGGGCTGAAAACCCCGGTGGCAATCTGCGTCAGCACCCGGCGTAGCTCCTCGTCCTTCTCATAAATTTCACGCGGGTTGTAGCCGTTCTTGCGCAGTGCCTCTACCTGTTCCGTGGTGTTGCCAAAAATAAACATGTTCTCTTCGCCAATGTGCTCCAACATTTCCACGTTGGCCCCATCGAGAGTACCGATGGTCAGTGCCCCATTGAGCGCAAATTTCATGTTACTGGTGCCGGAGGCTTCGCTCCCCGCCAGCGAGATCTGTTCAGACAGATCGGCCGCAGGAATGATGATCTGCGCCAGACTGACGCTGTAGTTGGGAATAAACACCACCTTCAACTTGTCATGCATGTCAGGATCGTGGTTGATCACCGCCGCGACATCGTTGATCAGGTTGATGATGTGCTTCGCCATGTAGTACGCCGATTCCGCCTGCTGACCGTTGACAATCTTTTGCGCAAACATACCGTATTCATAGCGAATGCCATAACTACGGCCGGGCAGCGCCATCGTCGCCAGCGAATCCAGGAAGCAGGCCGCCAAACGCCCGAGGCCACCGTTGCCCTGCCCGGGATCGTTCTCTTCCTCGATCAGCTCATCCAGATCCAGCCCCATGTCGTCCAGAGCTTGCTTCAGATCCTCGTACAGTCCCATCGCCAGCAGCGCATTCGACAGCGTTCGGCCCAGCAGGAACTCCATCGAGAGATAGTAGACCTGTCGCACATCCTGCGAGAGCTGCGCCCGGTTGGATCGCAGCCAGCGCTCCACCATGCGGTCGCGTACCGCGAGCAGCGTGGCGTTCAGCCATTCGTGCTTGTTGGCGATAGAGGGATCTTTACCTATGCTGAACATCAACTTATAGGCAATGGAATGCTTTAGCGCGTCCACGCTGAGCGTGGGTGAGTTGTAGATAAACGGAGAGTTCATTACGTTTATTCCCAATCATGAGTGTTACGACAAGCGTTGTTTGACCGAGATCGCTAACGCCCCTGCATGTTGTCCTCACCATGCAACGCACGGCTATACCCGTCATACTTCAAGTTGCAGGTGCGTTGGCTGCGCTCGTTATTCGGCCCATCCCTGGTCCTCACCTCTTACGAGGCCGCCGCACGCGGCGTTCAAATCTGCTCCCGGCAGATTTGTCACCCGAATCACTTACCTGTGTAAGCTTATCGAGATTCCTTCACTTGCCGCCTTCTCGCAACTCGAATTATTTAGGGTCATAAGCGCTGGTAAAGTGCACGATATGTCTGCGCAGCTACCTGCCAGCTAAAGTCCATCGCCATCGCCTGACGTTGCACATAACGCCACAGCGTGGGACTAGACCACAACACAAACACTCGGCGAATCGCTCGGGAAAGCGCGACGACATTGCAATCGCTGAAGGAAAAACCGGTGGTAAGGCCATCAGCCAGATTTTCCAGCGAGCAATCCGCAACGGTATCCGCCAAACCGCCGGTATGACGCACCAGCGGCAGCGTACCGTACTTCAACCCATACAACTGCGTTAGCCCACAGGGCTCAAAACGGCTGGGCACCATGATGACATCAGCACCGCCAATAATGCGGTGCGAAAACGCTTCGTGATAGCCGATTTGGACTCCAACCTGGCCGGGATATTCTGCCGCCGCCGCCAGGAACCCTTCCTGCAAATCAGCATCGCCTGCGCCCATTACCACCAATTGCGCCCCGTGCTCCAACAGCTCCGGCACCGCCTCCAGCACCAAATCTAATCCTTTTTGATGCGTCAGGCGGCTGACGATGGCAAACACCGGGATTTTCTCATCCACGGTCAATCCCATGGAGATTTGCAGTTGGCGCTTGTTATGCGCCTTATTGACCAGCGTTTCACGGGCGTAGGGGTGAGACAGCAGCGCATCGTGCGCCGGACTCCAGATGGCATCATCAACACCATTAAGAATGCCCGACAACCGTCCCTCCTCTTCCCGCGTCCGCAGCAGCCCCTCCATGCCGTAGCCAAATTCAGGTAAGGTGATTTCGTGAGAATAGGTCGGGCTAACGGTGGTGACGAATACAGCCCCGCCTTGAGGTAGGAGATCTGCACGTAAAACTCCAGGCCGTACACCTGGAAGAAATCACCCGGCAGTTGAATATCTGCCATATGACGGGCATGGAACAACCCCTGAAACGCCAGATTGTGCACGGTAAATACCGATTTCGCCGGACGATGGCGCGCCGCCAGATAGGCGCAGGTTAAGCCCGCGTGCCAGTCATGAGCGTGTACCACCTCGGGCCGCCAGTAGGGATCGAGCCCACAGGCCATTTCACACCCTACCCATCCCAGCAGGGCGAAACGCAGGTAATTGTCCGCATAGGCATACAGCGCTGGATCGTGGTATGGACTGCCCGCACGTTCATACAGTTCCGGCACATCGATCAGGTAAATGCCTACGCCGTTGAAGTGGCCATAAAGCAGCGCCATGCGTCCGGTAAAGGTCTCCAGCTCACACACTGTTTGCAGGTTGGCTACACCTTTTTTCAGATCGGGAAAAGCGGGCAGAATGACACGCACATCCAGCCCGGCTTCGATTTGCGCTGCTGGCAACGCCCCAGCAACGTCCGCTAATCCGCCGGTTTTCAGCAGCGGAAACAGCTCTGAACATACATGTAATACCCGCATTCTTAACTCCCACGCTCCCCTCACCTGTGATGTCATGCACCACATCATCGTGAACGACAGCCTCTTGAACTACATCCTCTTCAACTACAGCTTCGCCAGCATGGCGCGTGTCACCAGCACAATCCCCTCTTCCGAGCGGTAAAAACGGCGGCTGTCTTCAGCGGCATTTTCACCGATCACCGTCCCCTCCGGCAGAACACACGCACGGTCGATGACGCAGCGTCGCAGGCGGCACGAACGCCCCACGTTCACATCCGGCAGCAACACGGACAAATCGATGCTGCAAAATGAGTTCACCCGCACGCGGGGAAACAGCACCGAATGCGTCACCACCGATCCCGATACGATACAACCGCCGGATACCAGCGAATTCATGGTCATACCGTGGCTGCCCGAACGGTCCTGTACGAACTTGGCCGGTGGCAGTTGATCCATGGCAGAACGTATTGGCCAGTTTCTGTCGTACATATCCAACTCTGGCGTGACCGAGGCCAAATCGAGGTTAGCCCGCCAATAGGCCTCAAGCGTTCCCACATCGCGCCAGTAATGGCAATCATCCTGACCCGAGGTGACGCAGGAGAGCGAGAACGGATGCGCCCAGGCATCGCGCTGCGCGACAATTTTCGGGATCAGATCTTTGCCGAAATCGTGTGAAGAGCCCGGCTGGTTGACGTCCTCTTGCAATAACCGATAAAGGTAGTCCGCATTAAAAACATAGATCCCCATGCTGGCGAGCGCCATTTCTGGGTCATCCGGCATCGGCGTGGGCTGCTCCGGCTTCTCGTCAAAGCTCAAAATACGCCGCTGCTTATCCACGCTCATGATGCCGAATGCGTTCGCTTCTTTGAGCGGCACTGGCAAGCACGCCACGGTGCACTGCGCCTGTTTGTCGACGTGATCGATGAGCAAGCGCGAATAGTCCATTTTGTAGATGTGATCGCCCGTCAGAATCACCACATATTCCGCACGATAGCGTCGAATGATGTCGAGGTTTTGACAGACGGCATCCGCCGTACCGCGATACCAGTGATCGGTCTCCTGCCGCTGTTGCGCAGGCAGCAGATCGACAAATTCATTCATCTCAGCATTGAGGAAAGACCAGCCACGCTGAATGTGCTGCACCAGCGTGTGAGATTGATATTGGGTGATCACGCCAATGCGGCGAATCCCCGAATTCAGACAGTTCGAGAGGGCGAAATTGATGATACGGAATTTGCCGCCAAAATGGACGGCGGGCTTGGCGCGCAGCGCGGTTAGGTCTTTCAGGCGCGAGCCGCGCCCGCCTGCCAGAATCAGCGCCACTGATTTCAGTGGAAGCTGCCGTGCGAGCATCAAGGGATCATGCTTCTCATTATTTACCATGGCCTACTCCTTCCTGCGGCGTGTACAGACACACACCGATTGGGCATTCCCTTGCCAAAACTCGCCGCGCAGCGCTTTCGAGCCCTCGAACGGTGGCGACACCAACCAATCTCCTGCGGGCAGCGACATCTCGCACGGCGACGCGCTCGCATTAATCAGCAGTAACCAATCAGACGACAGGACGATTTGTAAACGGCGCTCTCCCTGCTCCCAGGCCGACGGTGTGAGCTGCTGCGCCCGTTCATTCAGTCACTGCACACAGCCATCTCCATCTTGCCACCAGGCATCCTGCTGTAACGCCGGGATGGCGGGTCGCAGCCGAATCAGCCCGGCGGTAAAAGCACTCATGGCGTTATCCGCCGTTTCCCAGTTAAGCCAAGTCAGGTCGTTATCCTGACAGTAGGCGTTGTTATTCCCCTGCTGGCTGTGCCCCTGCTCATCCCCCGCCAGCAGCATGGGCGTGCCCTGCGACAGCAGCAATGTCGTCAGCAACGCCCGTTGGCTGGCGGCACGGCGTGCCAGCGTGGCCTCATCCGCTTCCAACCCTTCGGTGCCGTGGTTGTTGCTGAAATTGCTGTCTGTGCCGTCGCGGTTATCTTCCCCGTTGGCGTGGTTGTGCTTGTGGTTGAAGCTGACCAGATCGCGCAGCGTGAAGCCGTCGTGCGCGGTGAGCTTGTTTACCGACGCATGCGGTAAACGAGGAGGGTGCTGAAAGATATCGCTCGACGCGGCAAAGCGGCGGGCGAAACCGCCCAGAGAAATATCGCCGCACAGCCAGAAGCGCCGCATATCGTCGCGGTAGCGATCGCTCCACTCGGCAAAGGGGGCGGGGAAACGCCCGAGCTGATAGCCACCGTTGCCGATATCCCAAGGTTCGGCAATCAGTTTTACGCCGTGCAAACACGGCTCCTCACGCAGCGCGGTGAGCAATGGCGCGGCGGGGTCAAACGCCGGTGTTCTGCCTAAAACGGTGGCCAGATCGAAACGGAAGCCATCCACATGACAGACTTCGCGCCAGAAAATCAGGGACTGCATCACCCAGTCAATCATGGCTGGATGATTGAGACGCAGCCGGTCCAGTTGTGGTATTCACCCTGTTCGGTCAGCCAGTAATAGCTCTGGTTGTCGATGCCGCGCAGCGACAGCGTCGGTCCTTCAACATCCAGCTCTGCCGAATGGTTAAACACCACATCAAGGATCACTTCGATACCCGCACGGTGCAGCGCCTTGACCATATCGCGGAATTCATTAAGCGCGTCATCACGCGCCGCCAGGCTGGTTTCAACGGCAAACGGCAACAGCACGTTGTAACCCCAGTAGTTACGCAGCCCGAGTTTCTGCAAGCGTGGCTCATCGGCGTGCTGCTGCACTGGCAGCAGTTCAATGGCAGTGATACCCAGATTTTTTAGGTAGTTGATCATGACCGGGTGTGCCACACCGCTGTAGGTCCCGCGTAATTCGGCGGTGATCTCGGGATGTAGCTGAGTCAAGCTACGCACGTGAGCCTCATAGATCACGCTCTCGCCCCACGGGGTGTCTGGCGGAGCGTCATGGTCCCAGTCGTAGCTTTCATCCACCACCACGGCTTTTGGCATCACCTGAGCGCTGTCTCGCTCGTCTGGCGTATCAACACCGCCCTGTAGACTCTCGTCATCAACCACCCAGCCATCTAACTGACGGGCACAGGGATCGAGCAGTAGCTTATTCGGGTTAAAGCGATGACCCTGTTGCGGCGCGAAGGGGCCATAGACGCGGTAGCCATAGCGTAGTCCGGGACGCGCAGTGGGCTCCTGCTCTGTTAGCGGCAAATAGCCGTGCCAGATATCTCTCGTACGGGATGGCAGGGTGAAGCGGTGTTCTTGCTGATGGGCATCAAACAGACACAGTTCTACCCGCTCGGCATGGGCGGAAAACAGCGCAAAATTAATGCCCTGTTGATCGATGCTGGCACCCAATGGCGCGGGCTTGCCCGGCAGCAGTGCGATCATGGCACCTCCTTCGCCAGATAGAGCGTCGCGAGCGGCGGCAGCGTCAATACCAGCGAATGGGCACGGCCGTGGCTGCCGATGGCCTCGCTCTCCAGCCCACCGCCGTTACCCAGATTGCTACCGTGATAATGCCAGGAGTCGGTATTGAGAATTTCGCACCAACGCCCCGGCTGATTGATACCGATGCGGTAACCTTGGCGTGGCACCGGGGTAAAATTGCTGACCACCAGCACTTCATTGCCTTGTCTGTCGCGGCGCACAAAGGCGAACACCGAGTTTTGCCGGTCATCCACCACCCGTCATTCGAAGCCTTCCGGTTGAAAATCCAGTTGATACAGCGGCGGCTGGGCGCGGTAGCAGTGGTTCAAATCCTTCACCAACTGCTGTACACCACGGTGCCATCCTTCCGGTTCATCCAGCAGATGCCAGTCCAGGCTGCTATCGTGATTCCACTTCCGCCCATGCGCGAACTCGCCGCCCATAAACAGCAGTTTTTTACCGGGAAATGCCCACATAAAGCCGTAGTAAGCGCGCAGATTGGCAAATTTTTGCCACACATCGCCCGGCATACGATCGAGCAGTGAACGCTTGCCGTGCACCACCTCATCGTGTGACAGCGGCAGAATAAAATTCTCGCTGTAAGCGTAGAGCATGCCAAACGTCATCTTGCCGTGGTGATACTTGCGATGCACCGGATCCTGCTGCATATAGCTCAGCGTGTCGTGCATCCAGCCCATGTTCCACTTGTAATGGAAACCTAAGCCGTTGCAGCCCGGCGGCAACGTTACCCCCGGATAGTCGGTGGATTCTTCGGCCACGGTGATGGCATCGGGGCGCGCATGTCCCAGCATATTGTTGGTGTAACGCAGAAAGGCGATGGCTTCGAGATTCTCTTTGCCACCGTAATAATTGGGCACCCATTCGCCCTGTGCCCGGCTGTAGTCGCGATAAATCATTGAGGCGACCGCATCCACCCGCAGACCGTCGATGCCGTAATGTTCCATCCAAAACAGCGCATTACCCGCCAGATAGTTACGCACCTCATGGCGACCGTAGTTATAAATCAGGGTGTTCCAATCTTGATGTAAACCCTCTTTCGGATCGGCATATTCATACAAGGCGGTGCCATCAAACTGAGCCAAACCATAGACATCGGTCGGGAAATGCCCCGGCACCCAATCCAGCAGCACGTTAATGCCCGCCTCGTGCAGGGTGTCGACAAAACAGCGGAAATCCTGCGGCGTACCAAAACGTCGCGTCGGCGCATACAGGCCGAGCGGCTGATAACCCCAGCTACCGTCAAACGGATGTTCGTTGATGGGCAGCAGCTCGATATGGGTGAATCCCATTTCGTTGGCATATTCTGCCAACTGAGTTGCCAGATCCTGATAACTCAACCAAAAGTTATTGTCGGTGTGATGTCGCCAGGAGGCGAGATGGACTTCGTAAATTGAAATGGGTGCATCGAAGTTGTTCGCCTGTCGCCGCTGTGCGTTTGGTTCAACTTTGGGCGGCAACCGGACCACGCAGGAGGCGGTTTTCGTGCGCATCTGCGCTTCAAACGCGTAAGGGTCGGCTTTAAGCTGCACATTGCCGTGCACATCGTCCACTTCATATTTGTAAAGCTGCCCGGCATGCACTGCCGGCAGAAAAATCTCCCAGATGCCGTTTTCACACAGCAAGCGCATCGGGTGACGGCGGCCGTCCCAGAAATTGAACTCACCCACCACGGAGACCCGGCGCGCATTCGGTGCCCACACCGCAAACCGCGTGCCTTCAACACCATCCAGCGTCACCAGATGCGCACCGAGGCGTTCGAAGGGGCGCAGGTGAGTTCCCTCCGCCAGCAGCCAGATATCCATTGCATCCAGCAGCGTGCCAAACCGATAGGGATCGTCGATAACCAAAGCTGCATGCGCCCAGGTGACGGCCAGTTGGTAATGAAAAGGACGTTTACGACGAGGCAGGGCTGCACAGAAAAAACCGCGATCGTTAATGCGCGGCAACTGCCCGACTTTACGTCCGGTCGCGCCATCCAGCACCCAAACGTCCAGCGCATCAGGCAGCAGCGCGCGCACTTCGAGCCCGCTTTCAGTTTCATGCATACCCAACAGGGAGAAAGGATCGGCGTAGTGACCAGCAATCAGCGAGTTGATCGCACCGGATAATTCCGACATGGCATCCATCCTCTAATTAACCGATTGAATTTATTATGCAAACACAATATCAGTCCGATATCGTATTGTTACCACCTCGGATAAATATATAAAAAAACAATATATTAATAGGAAATCCACGAGATTCCCCAATGAGGTGTAATCACGCAAAGAAAAAGGCAACAAAACATACGCCGTTATTTATAAGTCTAGTCAATAAAACAAAAAGCACGGGCCGAAAATTAAAATTTTCCTTTATTTTTTATATGAATAAGTTATGACACAGTTGTTAAAAATTCTATTCTTCCTCTCTTCACGGTCCGCCCAATGCTTTTTGCAATATGGCGCGATAATCTGACCAAAATGACATAAAAACGTACAAATTCTCTGCGCAGTCCGTGCTTATCCACCACCGTTCGCGTTACAATTGACGATGCATGTCCCACCTCGCATGCGCAGTGAGGTATTGTTTTCATGGTCAGCCAAATCGATTTGATTCTCTCGTTACTTCAGCAGATGTGTGTCTATCTGGTGATTGCCTATTTGCTGAGTAAAACTCCGCTGTTTATCCCGCTGATGCAGGTCACCATTCGTTTGCCGCACAAGCTGGTGTGCTATCTGGTGTTTTCCATCTTTTGCATCATGGGTACCTATTTCGGCCTGCACATTGATGATTCCATCGCCAATACGCGCGCCACCGGTGCCGTGCTGGGCGGACCATCGGTTGGCTTTCTGGTCGGTTTGACCGGCGGGTTGCACCGTTACTCCATGGGGGGAATGACGGCGCTTGCCTGCATGGTGTCAACCATTACGGAAGGGTTAATCGGCGGCCTGCTGCACCGTTATCTGCTGCGACGTAACCGTATCGATACGCTGTTCCAGCCGTTGGTGGTGGGGCTGACGGCATTCGTCGCGGAACTGCTGCAAATGATCATCATTCTGCTATTGGCACGCCCGTTCGACAGCGCGGTTGAACTGGTCAAAGACATTGCGTTACCGATGATGATCACCAATACCGTAGGCTCCGCCATGTTTATGCGCATCCTGCTCGACAGGCGCGCCATTTTCGAAAAATACACTTCGGCGTTTTCTGCCAAGGCGCTGCAAATTGCCGCGCGCGCGGAAGGGGCGCTACGCCAAGGGTTCGATCAGCAAAACAGCATGCGCGTAGCGCGCATTCTCTACGAGGCGTTGGTGCCGTTGCCATTACCGATCGCGACAAGCTGCTGGCATTTATCGGCCTGGGTGACGATCACCACAAGTTGGGCTCACCGATTACCTCGCTGCATACTCACCGTGCCATCGACAATAATCAGGTAGTGTACGCCGACGGCAATGAAGTGCCCTATACCTGTTCGGTCTCGGCCCACTGCAAGCTCGGATCGACCCTGGTGATCCCGCTGCGCGGTGAAGAGCAGCCGGTGATCGGCACCATCAAACTGTATGAGCCCAAGAACAAGCTGTTTTCCAGCATCAATCGCACGCTGGAAGAAGGTATTGCGCATCTGCTGTCTGCACAGATTCTGGCTGGGCGTTTCGAGCAGCAAAAACAGCTGCTGGCGCAGTTTGAAATCAAGCTGTTGCACGCGCAGGTCAACCCGCACTTCCTGTTTAACGCGCTCAACACGCTCTCCGCTGTCATCCGGCACAACCCGGACCACGCACGGCAGCTGGTGCTCTCCCTTTCTACCTTTTTTGCAAAAATCTGAAGCGCAGCAATGATGAAGTGTCCCTGCGCGATGAGATGGAACACGTCAACGCCTATCTGGAAATCGAGAAAGCGCGTTTCGCTGACCACATGACGGTAGAGATTATGCTGCCGGAAGAGCTGATGGATGCGCGTTTTCCTGCGTTCTCGTTACAACCCATCGTGGAAAACGCCATTAAACACGGTATTTCGCAGATGATAGAGAGCGGTCATATCCACATCAGCGGCCGCTACCGCGCCAACACGCTGGAACTGACGGTGGAGGATAATGCAGGCACCTATCAGCCACCGACAGGGGGCGATGGTTTAGGCATGAATCTGGTCGACCGCCGCATCAAGGCGCGCTACGGCAACCGCTACGGCATTACCGTCGAGAGCGAAGCCGATACCTTTTACTCGCGTGGAAGTGCGTGTTCCGCTGATTCAACCGAAAAAGGCGCTGGCAGATATCGAGCGTGCGGCGTAGGGGATTTTTCGGCTATTTCACGCATCAGGAAACACCGCGCGGCCTTCCTCCCCGCCGGTAACATCCAGTGCATTACGTAAGCTATCCCCGAGGTACTGGCAGGCAGCAACCACCAGCACGATAGCGATCCCGGCAGGCAACATCTGTTCTGGATGCACCATCATCACGTTTTTCGCTTCCCCCAGCATCGCCCCCCACTCCGGGGTTGGGGGCTGCACGCCCAACCCAAGAAAGGAAAGCGCCGAGAGCAGCAGGATAACCGCACCGCGTCCGTTGTTGCCAGTACGATAAGTTCCGCCGCCGTCACGGGCAGCAGGTGGCGCCGTATCAAATAGCCGGGAGAAGCCCCCCAGCAGGCGAGCATAGTGGATATAGTGTTTATCGCTGTACTGAAGCGCTATGCCTCGCACCATACGGGCATACCACGCCCACTTCACCAGCACCACCGCCAGCAGGATATTTTGCAGCCCTGACCCCAAAATGCCGACCAGCGCAAAGATCATCACCTCACCGGGAAAAGAGAGGATCAGGTCGCACAAACGCATCAGTGCAGCGTCAATCCGCCCGAGCAGGTAACCCGCCAGCATGCCGATCACTGTGCCCGTCAGCATGGTAACGGCCATCGCCAACAGCGCGACAAACAGGGTATTTCGGATACCAAACAGCAAACGCGACAAGACGCAGCGGCCTAGGTGATCGGCCCCCAACGGGTAATTCAGACTGATGCCGTGATATTTATCGCGCCAGGAAACCAGCAACGGATCGTGGGGTGCCAGCCAGGGAGCTAACAGGCCCACAGCCATCACTGCCAATAGAAAAACCAGACTGAGCAACGCCAGTGGATCGCGCGCCATACCGCACCACAGGCGGCGAATCATAGCGCTACCCCGCGACGTAAACGGGGATCGAGCCACATCAGCAGGATATCGATGAGAAAATTGCCCACCACAAACAGCAACGCCATTAACAACACATAGGCTTGAATGATCGGGTAATCACGCTGAAAAATCGCCGAAACGCACAGACGCCCTAACCCCGGCTAGGAAAAGATGTTCTCAATAATCAGCGTACCAGCAAACAGCTTCGAGATACTCATGCCAAGCGCGACCAACGGCGAATACAGAGCATTGACCAGAACATGACGCCACAGAATACGGCCTGAACTCAAACCGCGCACGCGCGCATAATCAACATAGGGTTGATGTAAGTGTGCCAGCATATTGGCACGCAGCAGGCGTACATAGGTACCCAGATAGCCCAATGCCAGCGTTAAGGCAGGCAGGATAACCGCCCCCGGTGCATCAATGCCCCCCACCGGCAGCCACTGCCATTTCACCGCCAGCAGCCAAAGCAACAGTAGCCCCACCCAGTAATTCGGCATCGCCGTCAGAAAAAACAGCCCCGTGCGCAGCAGTTTGTCTGGCCAACGCCCGGCGCTCACCACACACAGCGCAGCAATCGCCAGCGATAACGTCACAATCATCGCCAGCGCCGTTGCCGCTAGCCACAGCGTTGCGGGCAACGCCTGCGCCAGTTCATGGCTCACCGCCGTGCGCGTCACAAACGACGTGCCCCAATCCAATTGCACGCAGCGCTGCTGCCACAAGGGCGCATCCAACCCCAGTTCCAGACGTAGCGCAGCAATAGCTTCCGGCGTCGGAACGATCATATTGACGCGTAAGGCCACCTCCGCCGGATCGGAAGGCGATAATTGGATAAGCAAAAACGTGACAACGGTAATCAGGAGCATCAGCGGCACCATCAACAGCAGCCGATGCAACACATAACGCCCCATTACGCTCGCCCAGACCTATTGAAAGTACATCTTTTCAAAGGGGATCTTGTACTGCGAAGGATTAAAGGACACCCCCTGTAACGCCGGACTAAACACCGCTTTGGTGCGCGAGTAGGTCAGCGGGATATACACCCCTTCTTGCGCCAGCGTTAAAAATATCTGGCGATACAGCGCCTGACGTTTCACGTCATCGGGCTCTATCAGCACAGCACCAATGGCAGTATCGATCTCCGCTTTATTCGGTAGCCCCTTTTGTCCCTGATAATCTGCGTGCGCCGGTATACGGAACGACGATACATAGGATTGCGGGTCGTAAGGCGTGCCCCAGGAAAGCGAGTACTGAATGTCAAAATCGCTAGATTTCTGTCGATCCAGATACGCCTATTTTTCCTCACCCAACAGATCGACAGTGACACCTATCTGCCTGAAATCGCTCTGCACTACCTCGGCAATCTGCCGTTCGCCCGCATTATTGCTGTTATAGGAGAACACCAGAAGTAACGGAACACCCTGCTTTTCTCGCTGCGCTGCGCCGTTGGGCTGCACCCAGCCTGCGGCATCCAGCAGCGCCGCTGCCCGTGCGCTGTCAAAAGTATACATCGGTAAATCGGCGATATTGGCGTAAGGCACCGTGCGTGCCAGCAGCGTGTCGGCCACGCTTTCGCTGCCGGACATCACGCCTTGCGCGATCGCCAGTTTGTCCACCGCATATTGCAATGCGATGCGCACCTGCCTGTCAGATAACGCAGGGCGACTGCTGTTCAACACCAAAGCGCGCGAAGCGATAGGCGCACTGAGCAGCGTTTTAAAGCGTCCTGCCGCTTGCAGTGCAGCAAAATTATCACCGTCCAGCATGTCGCCATTAGCGCCAAAAATCAGCTGAATATCGCCCTTTTCGAACGCCATCAACATGCTTTGCCTGTCAGGAATAACCCGCCAGACCACGCGCTGCAAGGCTGGCGCGCTCCCCCAGTAGCGCGGATTTGCAGTAAAAACCGCATATTGATTCTTTACCTGTTCGCTAAGCAGCCAGGGTCCCGTGCCCGCATAACCGCTCACGCCCTCTTTGGTTTGACCGTTGATAAAGTTTTTCGGCGAGATAGAACGAAACGGCCGCGTCAGCCCCAATTCCACCAAGGTTGGATAGTAGGGATGACGCAAATGCAACGCTACGGTAGCATCATCAATGATTTCAACGCGCTCAATCTGCCGCACCAGTTCCAGCCAGGCGTGGCGCTGATAATTAGCCAACACCGCATCGATGTTCAGTTTTACCGCCTGAACATTGAACGGCTCACCGTCGCTGAAGATCACGCCTTGTCGCAGATGGAAGGTGTAGGTTTTTCCATCCGGTGAAATCACCCAACGGTCCGCCAGCCAGGGTTGTACACCGCTGTCGGTGTTCACCACCAGCGACTCAAAGACCATATTCTACGCCGCCATCTCACCGCTGTAGAGATGCAGGTTGATATCACGAATGTCCTTGGTGCTGGCATAATTAAGCGTCGTGGGCGTTTGCGCCGTCGCACTTGCCATGCCCAGCAACATCAGCGCTGCCAGAAAAAATTCTGCTATTGCTCGCATACAACGCCCCTATTTTTCTGCACACACCATAAACATCGGCGTCGAGGCGTAGTTAACCTTTTCGGTCTCATCCCACAACGTGTCGCCCACACGGGTATCCAGCATAATTTTATGGTAGCCGCATTGAAGCAGCGCCTGGGTATCCTACTCAGGACGGTGCTTGCGGCTGAACGGCAGCTGGCGTGCTATCGCCTCCATAGCGCTGGTGTCGGTATTCACGTAGTGGTCATCCAGCCCGAGATAGCGTGCATTGGCGCGATCGTCCAAATAGCCGAGACGTGAGGATTCATCAAACAGTTGCAAATACCGGTTGGCATCAAAATTAAGCAGGCGACCGCTGGGGGCCAGCAGACGGTGCCACTCCCGGTAGGCGCGCAGCGGTTCGGCCAGATTTCAGGTCACATTGCGCGTGACGATCAGGTCGAACTGGTTGTCCGCCAGCGGCATCGCATGCACATCTGCGGAGATAAAATCAACGTGAACACCGTAATGCGCGGCATTGCCGCGAGCCTCGGTGAGCATCGCCTCCGTCATATACACAGCGGTAACCCGATGCCCAGCCAGCGCCAGCGTCACGGCAAAAAAACCGGGACCGGTGCCAATATCCAACACACGCAGCAAGGGGGCGTCAGGGGCATATTCCATGATTTTTTTCAGCCAGCGGGCACGCTTGGAATTCGCCAGCTCGGTGGCATTTATATGGCTATATTCGGCGGCACGGTACGTCCAATAGCGCTGGACGTCCTGATTTAATGCGGTATTTTCATCAACGACAAGGTCATTATCTTCAGCAAGTATCGAGCTCACTCGGTCATTCCTGTTCAATGCCGTTCAGGCCGAATGTGGCAACACGATGTCGACTAGCGCGCTTGGTGCACCGAGCCCAAAGGGGAAGAGGCTATTATTGTGAGGCGATTTATAGCAGATTGGCGCAGGCAGTTTAACCACGAGGTATGAAGTTTTATAAAAAAATCATACTTCCTTGATCTTGCTTAATTCCTGCCCATTTTAGCGGTTGAATATCAGCACGGTATCAGGTTGAGTCGGCCGTGTCTCACGCCCGTTTGCGCCATCACCGATTCGGCAAACACTTTTACCTGGGCCGTGGTGCCGCGCATAATCAAGGTTTCCACGCATTCATCATGGCTGAGGTGAGCGTGCATGGTTGACACGGTCAACCCGTGGTGATCGTGTTGCATCTCCGCCAGACGACTGGAAAGCTGACGTTCATGATGATCGTAAATGTAGCTCAATATCGCCACGCACGGGCCTTGTTTATCCTGTTCCAGGGTCATTTCACCGAGCTCACGCCGCAACATATCGCGAAACGCCTCAGAGCGGTTGGCATACCCTTTGCGACGCATCAGCTCATCAAAGTCCTGTGCCAGTTCGTCATCCATAGAGATGGTCAGTCGTTGCATATTGCTCTCGTTTCGAAAAAACCATTTTGGGACTAATAATGAAAGCATTATAATAGGATGTTGACTTAAGTGATATCTTTCTTCTTCAGTTGCAAAGAGAAAAGTGCGAATTTCATATTCGTTGAACATACACATCCATTGAATAACATCACCACGTCGAATATGTCTAATGTAAAAAATCAATCGATTCGGTAAAGCAGTATGGTGACAATCGAAGTAATAATAAGACTGAAACCCCACCCTGCTGTTGCCATCGATTATTTTCTTTTAACCTGATGTTTATTTTCCATTGATGTACAAGCTTTATACTCCGTATCATCAAGCGTTGCGCTTTTACTTACTGCCATTCACAGAGATAACAACCTGTGACTTTCATAAATAAAAAGATAAAAAAACAGAATCTGATAAAAAATCATTCCACAGGGTTATTTCATATATTTAACACATCCAGGACCGTAATTATTGACCGAACCTCACGGACAGGAGTTGAACATGCAATTTGATGAACTTTTTCTTAAGGCGATGTCCTGCATGAGTTTAAAAAAATGTTTCAGCATTATTGGCAGTGAAGCGGAAGCGATAAGCTTTGATAAAGCATTTGGCATTCGTTTTTATTTAACGAGACATGAATTTGCGGCAGGCATTATGGCAGACGTCGCGGGACGGCTCACCGGAATGCCCCATATGTGTTGGGCCACGTTTGGCTCTGGGTTAACCAATATGGCTACGGGCGTGTGTTCCGCCATGTTAGACCGCTCGCCCATGCTCGCCTGCTCCGCGCAAATTCCACGCCCACAGATCAGGTTTAACCTGACGCACCAATGTATTGATAACGTCGGGTTGATGGCAAGCATCACTAAATCCAGCCTGCAACTCGAAAAGGCGGAAGAGTTGGCTTCTCACGTCCAGACCGCATTGCAGCGCACGCTGGATGGCTTACCCGGCCCCACCTATCTCAGTATCCCGCTGGATCTGCTGAAAACCGACGTGCCGGATAGGGAAGCACTGGACATCTTGCAAGCCGTGCAGCCACTCATCCGGAGGAAGAGAATCAAGCCTGCACGCGCCGATATTATCCGCGCTGCCCAGTGCATTACCAATGCAACGCACCCGATGATTGTCATTGGTAATCAGGTTATCCGCGACAACGCACAGGCGAGCGTGTGCCGCTTTGCCCAACAGATCAATGCGCCAATTATCTGCTCCCTTGCAGCCAAAGGTGCTGTACCCAACGATCACCCGCAGTTTCTCACTGCCGCCAACAAATATCTGGATAGCGTATACCGCACTTCCGTGCTGCACTCGTTGTTTGAAGGCGTCGATTTGATGATTTTGATCGGCTACGATTTCGGTGAGGATTTGAAACCGGCATTGTGGGGTCACGATAAACCCACACTGGTGATAAACAGCGTAGATGTCCCCATGGGAGATATTTTCCAGCCCGATATTCTCTGCCTGGGCAATATCACACGCAGCCTTGACCAACTTACCCACCACGCATTGCCCCAGCAAGAATGGCTGGCGGCTCACCAGCGATTGAAGTGTTTTTTTGACAAGCGCCTGACACCGTCACCGATATTCCACGCATTGTGGCTGCCGTGTGTACTGCGCTGGGGCGTGACGGTATATTCTGTAGCGACGTCGGGCTGCACAAACAGTATGCCGGACTGCTGGCCACCACGTACCGCTCAAACCACTTTTTATGTTCCAACGTCTGTGGCAGTTTCGGCTTTGCGCTTCCCGCAGTGATGGCGGCACAGATATGCCATCCCGAAACGCGCGTTATTGCCTTTTGCGGCGACGGCGGATTTCACGCCACCAGCCAGGAACTGGAAACTCTTGTCCGGTATTCACTACCGGTGGTGATCGTTGTTCTGTCGGATTCCGCGTTTGGCCTTATCAAGTATTACCAGAATCGCAATAGCTCTGAACCACAACGTCATCTGACCGAACTCGGCCCGGTCGATTTCACCCTGCTGGCTAACGCCAATGGTGTATCAGCGACAAAAATTTTAGATATCGCTGATTTTCCTGATGCGCTCGAAAAAGCATTCCAGACACACCAGCCCCATTTAATAGAGATACCCGTAAAATATGATTACAACTTTTTACAGCTCATCGCATGAACAGACATTGATTGTGATCGCTGAAGAACACATCAACTTATTTTATAAAAAAATGACACTCAACAATTCAAGCTAATTACCATAAAAACCAATTTCCCTGAAATACGCAGCAAACCATCAGAACGTTCTGACATCAATTATTATTGAAACGCGAAATTGAAAACAGGGTTGAGCATGTATTTACCGAGAATGAAAAACATCGTTGAGGTAAATACTGGACGCTTCTTTTTAGTCAATAACATAAAACACATGGATCTATAGCCATCATGAATCAAAAAACAGATGCCCGTACACAGCATTTTTGCACCACTGCCAAATATCTGTTTGGCGATAACCTGTCTGGCATTGCAGAGACAGATGCCTTTTTACGACAGCCTGATTATTCATCACGTGCTGTCGGCCATTATTATTTGATCGTGCACGAAGACGGTGGAGAAAAAATGGCATTTGCAGCACAGTATCTGCACGCTGAATTTCCCGAACTGTCACTGAATTACCTTACAGAAAGAGAATTGGCCGACTATCCTGCTCATGGTCGCTGGCCGTTCCACACTTGTCCCTGGTCCTACCGTAACGCATCGACAGAACGCGCACTCTCCGCATGCGAGCCCGATTACCCGGATACATTGCGGCAGGCGACTTTCGCCACAACCCATATTGCTCGTCTCTATTATTTGCGTGATTTACCCGCAAAGACACATGCCTGGGGCGTGCGTCAACTGTGCTGGGCGATGCGCTATGCAGAGCAGGGGCTAAGCAAATTGCTAGGGCAGTTGGAAACGCGTCACCATAGCCCGCTGTCAGTCGCGGGAATGAATAAAGAAGACCTACGCTGGTTAACCTATACCAACAACCATTGGCAGCCCTTTGAACGCTCACTGTTGGAAAACTCGAATACCTTTCGCGCCGCCGCCGCACGACTGAGCGCCATCGTAGAGTGCTATGCCCAACACATTGCCGCCGGCTACCCAGACACACAGCGCGTGATCGCCCAACGCGCTGAAACAGCGCCCGCAACGATTAACGCCATGACGGCACCGATCGTCGATGCACTCAACGCCGCCTTCGGTGACCATCTGCTATCGCTTTATCTCTATGGCAGCCCAGCCCACGGCGATATGAGACCGGATTCGGATATTGACCTTATGGCAGTGTTCGACAGCGTCGACCATCCCACGTTGGAGCAGGTTCGACGCATCCAGCACCGCTTCGAAAAACTCTCGCTCTCCGTCTATAGCCTCAACAATATCCGACAATACCCCACATTTCGCCGTCATAGCTTGCTCAACGGCACGCGACACCTCGCTGGCCCCTTCTGTTTTGCACAGACCGGCGGCCCGTCAGACAACGTGAACGCCATTTTGAATAATCTCTACACCATCCGCCAGGTCGCACGCGGCTATCTGGTGAGCGGATGCTATGGTCAGCGCGCACATTACCAGTTAAGCCTGATGGTTAAGTTGGCCGATCACGGCTGTCTTCGCCCCTTGCAACAATGGCAAAGCCTCCATTACCCCGCTAACCGGAACGAGGCAATCGCTTATTTTTCCGACTGTGGCTTCGCCTCCTCCCTGCTTGAACATGCCTCCCAGCTGACGCAAGAAGAAGAGGCGCTGCGCATACAGCTTATGGCAGGAAATCGCCAGGCGCTCACGCGACAGTGGCTGGCACTAAATACCTTTGCCCAACGCATCGAAAACATGCTCAAGAAAAACGTCACTGAAAAGGTTAACGGTAGTGATGCTGCATGCCGCTAAAAAGGTTGAGCGCATGGCAAGCGACAGTAGAACAAAGAAAGCAACGGCAGGAAGTGAGAGAGAACATACACCGCACAGCGCGGGGCATTCAATCCAGAGAGGACTACAGCAGGATGCGCAGCATACGGCGCAACGGTTCTGCCGCACCCCACAACAGTTGGTCACCCACTGTAAAGGCGGAGAGATACTGCGGCCCCATGTTCAGTTTACGCAGACGCCCTACAGGCGTGGAAAGCGTGCCGGTTACCGCGGCAGGCGTCAATTCACGCATGGAGATCTCGCGATCGTTTGGTACCACTTTCACCCAATCGTTATGGGTTGCCAGCAATTGTTCGATTTCAGACACCGGAACATCTTTCTTCAGTTTCAGCGTAAACGCCTGGCTATGGCAGCGCAGTGCCCCGATGCGGACGCACAAACCATCCACCGGGATTACGGACTGTGTGCCGAGAATTTTGTTGGTTTCTGCCTGACCTTTCCACTCTTCGCGGCTCTGGCCATTATCCAACTGTTTGTCGATCCACGGGATCAAGCTGCCCGCCAACGGCACACCGAAATTGTCGGTCGGCAGCGTGCCACTGCGCGTCAGCGCGGTGACTTTGCGCTCGATATCCAGAATGGCAGAGGCAGGGTCCTGCAACTCTTTCGCCACATCATTGTGCAGCAGACCCATTTGGACCAGCAATTCGCTCATATGGCGCGCACCGCCGCCGGATGCCGCCTGATAGGTCGCCACAGAGGCCCATTCCACCAGATCGTGCGCAAACAGGACACCCAGCGACATCAGCATCAGGCTGACGGTACAGTTGCCGCCAACGAAAGTTTTAATGCCGTTGTCCAAGCCCTGTTTGATCACAGCATGGTTGACCGGATCGAGGATGATGATGGCGTCATCGCGAATACGCAGCGAGGAGGCTGCATCGATCCAATACCCCTGCCAGCCGCTTTCACGCAGCTTCGGGTAAACCTCATTGGTGTAATCACCGCCCTGGCAGGTGATGATGATATCCAGCGCGCGCAGTGCATCCAGATTGTAGGCATCTTGCAACGTGCCCTGCTGTCCACCCAGCAGCGGAGCAGCCTGACCGTGTTGTGACGTGGAAAAGAATACCGGACGAATCAGGTCAAAATCACGCTCTTCCTGCATACGCTGCATCAGAACGGAACCCACCATACCGCGCCAGCCGATAAAACCAACATTTTTCATGGTAACAATCCTGCCTTGGGGTGACACAAAGAATTTGGACTGCCACACAGGCAGTACTGACGGCCGACACACACTCTGTTACCCTGTTCTCGTCAGATGAATGCCTTGCGGAACAATAGGTTTACCACACGCAAACGCGCGCAAACCGTGGCGGCAGGACTATCATGACGGCAGAGCGAGGGGTAATAAAAATCGGTTTATCACCAAACTCAGCAAATATTACATAAAGTTATGACTATCAACCTTACAAAATGTACCAGAAGTCGCAAGTGAATTTATTCGATGACACCGGCTTTTTCAGCAATGAGGCTAATGCGGTGCCATCATTAAAGGGATAACAGGAGTCTACCACCACCATGAGCGAAATGATCTCAGCAACTATTCTGTTGCTGTTAATTATGGATCCGTTGGGCAATTTGCCCATTTTTATGTCGGTACTAAAACATCTGGACCCGAAACGCCGACGGGTGGTGCTGATTCGTGAGATGGTGATCGCCCTTGGGCTGATGCTGATTTTTCTGTTTGCTGGCGAACGTATTCTGGTGTTTCTCAATCTGCGTACTGAAACCGTATCTATTTCGGGCTGCATTGTGCTGTTTTTAATCGCTATCCGCATGATATTCCCGTCGCAGGAAAGCAACAGCAGCGGGTTGCCCGCAGGGGAAGAACCCTTTCTGGTACCGATGGCAATCCCACTGGTCGCCGGACCGTCTATTCTGGCCGCGCTGATGCTGTTATCGCATCAATATCCGGATCAGTTGCCGCATTTAACGCTCGCACTCTGCATCGCCTGGGGGATTTCATTTATCATTCTGCTGATGTCCGATCTATTTTTGCGCTTGCTGGGTGAGAAAGGCGTTGCCGCGCTGGAGCGACTGATGGGGCTGATTCTGGTCATGCTGTCGACCCAGATGTTCCTCGATGGCATCCGTACTTACCTGATGAAATGAGACGGTTACTGACCGGTTTTCGCCCAGCGTGGGCATGAAAGGGATAATCACCGCTATGTTTTTGCTTACCAACACTCGGCGCACCCTCACCGCCCTGCTGTTTTACAGCGGTACGACGATAGCCGCCTGTCAAAGTGCAGCGGGTTCGAGCCCCACTGGTTTGAGTCTGGTGCCGTTGCAACCGGGTGTGAATAATCTGGCGCTGGCACACCCGACCTCAGAGGATTTCGCGGTGCTTGCCACCTTCGAAAACAACACCTCACACCCTCACCGAGGCTTGAGCTTTTACATCAAAACTCCGGACGGTTATTCACTCGTCCCCATCCCCAACAGCGATGCGTTTATCTGGTTTGATTATCGTATTGCCGCATCGCGGCAGAAGATTTTCGATGTTCAACTGGTGCGCTATCCGCAAGGGGTGCGTTTAATCACCGCAGAGAAGGTGGGAGAGGATTTAACCGATGCGCAACCGGTTAAATTGCAACGTTACGTGTTGCAGGAAAGCCACGACGATCCCGGTGTGCCACTCTATACCTGGCATGAAGAGAAAAGTGTCGTTACCACGCAATCCTATGAAGATGTCGATACGCTATTGACCGACAGTGCGGCACTTTGCATGCTGCTTCCCGCAGAGGTTCCCTGAGAAAAGCAAAAAACGGTGCGTCACAGGTACGCACCGTTATTGGTTATACTGGCGGCAGATCGAACAGCAAGATTTCACTCTGCTGCGCGGCATGTATCGAGAGGGTTTCTTCGTCCCATATTGCCAGCGCATCGCTTTCGCCTGCTGCCTGACCGTTGATTTCCACCTTGCCCCGAACCACCTGAATCCACACGCGACGGCCTGCCAGCACCTGATATACCGACTGCTCTTGCGCTTTCAGCGCCCAACGCGACAGCGTCATATCCTGATACACCTTCAGCGACCCCTCACGTGCATCCGGTGACAGCACCAACTGACGGCCCTGCGGTGCATCAAAGCGTCGTTGCTCATAACGCGGCGTGATACCTGCTTTTTCCGGAATGATCCAGATCTGATACAAATGCAGCAGTTCATCCTGACTGGCATTGTATTCCGAATGGCGGATCCCGGTGCTCGCACTCATGATCTGAAATTCACCCGCCGGAATCTGCTCCTTGTTTCCCATGCTGTCCTGATGTTCCACCGTGCCGGACAGCACATAGGTCAGGATTTCCATATCTTTATGCGGGTGGGTGCCAAACCCTTGCCCACCTTCAATGCGGTCTTCGTTGATCACGCGTAACGCAGAGAACCCCATAAAGTTGGGATCGTAATAGTCTGCAAAGGAGAAACTGTGCCAGCTATCCAGTCAACCGTGGTTCGCATGACCACGCGCCTCAGCCTGTCGTAAATAAATCATATCGCCTCCACAAATGTTGTTGTTATGTTAAGTCTACCGGGAGGTGGGGAATATGAAAGCGTAAAAAACTCATCGCTCAGTTCAAAAAATTTAAAAGAGGTGGGAATAATGGGCAAAAAAAAAGCCAGCACCCGAGCTGGCTAAATAAACACTGGAAGCAATGTCGTGCCTTCACAGCGAGGTCGTCAGCGCATGAAAAGACATGCGTGCGTCTCTCTGGAATACATGACAATAATAATCATTATCATTCGATTCTGTAAAGGATTATTTTTCCGTCGCCAGTGCGCGTGCTAATAACGTGATCGGGTGCTCACAAGGTTTACTGGTCGACATCTCTACCTGCCATTTGCAGGTTTCACAGTCCGTGATCACCATATCCACTCCACTCTCCTCTATTTGGCGAAACAGCGGCGCGCCAATGCCCTGCGAGGTAGTGTAATTTTCCTTTTTAAAACCGTAAGTTCCGGTGATACCGCAGCACTGGGATTCCAGCACCACCAGTTTCAGCCCGGGAATGCGGTGCAATAAATCCAGTGTGTAGGAAGTCCACCCCATTTTCTCCATATGGCACGGCGTGTGATAAGCCACGCGTAGCGGCAGCGCTTTGCATTGCTCTAACAGGCGATACAGCTCACGCGTCACCAGCGTAATGCTATCGCGCACCGCATGATTATCGACCCCAGCAAATGCGGATATTCGTCACGCAGCGTCGCCGTGCAGCTTGATTAAGTTGCCACCACGGTAAGATTTTACCCTGTACCGCACCTTCCAGGTAGCCCACGTTTTGCTGCGCCTGCTTTCTGGCCTTGGCATGGAAGCCGTTAGCAATCAGCGGCACGCCACAGCACTTCTCTTTTTCCAACAGTTGCACGCCAATCCCCATCGCATTGAATATGCGGATCAAGTCTTTGCCCAACTGCGGATGGTTGTAGTTAACGTAGCAGCCGTGGAAGTACGCAATTTGCTCGCTAAACTGTTTTTGCGCTTCCGTTTGTTGACGATACCAGCGGCGGAAAGTGCCGAACGAGTATTTAGGCAACTGACGTCGATGGTCAATTTTCAGTGCTTTATCCAGCAACTGGCGCACCGGTTTCAGCCCGGTCCCCGCGTTCACTAATGGCGCAAACGGCGTGGATACCGTTCCCATCAGGTCGGTATGACTGAGGATGGTGTCACGCAGTGAAGGACGATGCGGGTTATAGCGTGCTTTGGCGCGCTGAATGATATCGCCAATTTTTACATCCGACGGGCAGGCCACTTCGCAGCGTTTGCAGTTGGTGCAATATTTCAGCGCCTCGTCATACAGCGCCGGATCTTTCAGACGCAGGCGTTCACCGTCCGGCCCGGCCTGTTTAGGCCCCGGATAAAGAGGATTCACCCGGGAAACCGGGCAGTAAGTGGTACACACCGTGCACTTGATACAATTATCAAAACTGGTGTCATTGAGCAGGCTCATGCGACCTCCCCTTGCAGCAGCGTATCGGCAACCGACAACGCGCTCAATAAAGATACCCCTGCGCCAGAGGGTCAAACCCTGCCAATACCGCGCCAATCGCATAGACGCTGGGCACCGTGACGCCCTTGATACGCGGGCGCAGCTTCTCGTCGGTTTTCACACCGAACAGGCGATACGGCTGAGGTGCCAGCACTTGTTCCCGGCTCCAGTCGCTACGTTCAGCGGCATAATGCACATCAAGCCCAAACACTGGCTCCACAACGCGATCAAACTCTGCTACCAGCCCGTTGTTAAAGAAGCTACCGCTGGCAAGCACCACCTGCTGAGCCCGCAGCGGAATATCGACGTGATTAAGGGTATAAAGCGCCTTTTCTGTTGCCCCCAGAACGGCACGTTCGACTTTATCGCCCTGCATCACCATGCCTCCCAATTGGCGGAAACGGCGCACCATCGCCTGATGCAAGCGAACCCCTGGTAACGACGGCGGAAGTGTCGGCAACAAACTGACGGGTTTGCCCAAAGCACTTTGCAGCATCGCCACGGCATCCGGCGTATCCAGCCCCAGGCAAGCGGGTAAAATGACGGCATCGTGATGAGCGCTCAGCCGCGTCAATTCCGCCAGCAATGCGCTGGCGTTTTCCGGCAGATCCAGCACGCGAGCGATATTTACCGCACGGAACTCGCTGGGGTTACCGCGCAGACGATCCAATGCGGGCAGACGCAAATCGGCACTCTTTGCCGCAATGCCCTGCGCTTGCAGCGCATCCGCTAAGATAGAGGCTTGGAAATCCAGAAAGCCTTCAATGCCCACAATCAGCTGAGCGAGCCATGTCAGCGGTTTGCCCTGTTCCCGCGTGACAATTTTCGGCGGACTCAGCCAGCACGGGCGATATTTACCGAGCGGCGTCAAGCGCAGGTGATTTTGCTGATGGCTACCCGTCATGGTTGCGCCACAGCGTGTCAATAAGGCTTCGGCTTCTGGCACCCAACGACGCACGGCGGCCTCACCCATCAGTGAATAGGGATGCTGCGGAGCCTGACTTGTCAGCGCTGACAGCGACTCAAGGGGATGATGAACCGGCTCGCCATCCGGCAGAAAGGACAGCAGATCCAGCGATCCCGAAGAGAAATGCAGGGCGCTTTGTCCTGAGCTGACAATGGCGCAGTGTTTTCCTTGCTCCGCCAAACGAATACCGCAGGTGAGCCCGGCTAACCCGCCACTGATAATGACGACGTCATACCGCATGTTGTTCCTCCTGCTGATCTTCAATACTCAGCCCACACAATCCCTGATATACCCAACTGGTGAATTCGCTTTCACGCAACGCGTTACCCCATGCGATGGGGCGAACGCCTTTCCAGCGTTCATTTAAAAACTGACTTAACTGCGCCAACGCTTGCGGCGGTGTCGATTGCCCCAGCTTGCACAGTAATCCGGCTGCACGGCACGCGCAGAGCTCACCTTGGCAGGTTCCCATCCCGACACGGGTACGCCGCCGCAGGTCAATCAGGTTATTGACCTTGAGTGCTTCCACGGCATAGCGGACTTCACCCGCCGTCACCGCTTCGCATTCGCACACCAGACTGCTATCGGCATACTCGCCAGACAGCACGCGCGCGGCGCGATCGCCGTGGCGGTAAATCGCAGAGCCACGCAGCGGCGCAGAAAATGTGCGCGTGCCAGACGTTGCGGCAGTAGATTGTTGCGTAGACGCACTGGCAGAGCCCGGCAGCGGTCGTTCCGCTGTGGTGCAGCGCGCACTGTGCCCCAGCTTTTCACACACCTTGTCGGTGACCCACTCCGCCATCAGGCGACTTGCCGCCAGTAATGGTGACAAACCCCCTTCCAGCCCGTCGCGACTGGCGTGGTCAAGCAGCACGATGCCGCGACTTACGCTGCGCCCGCTCGGATCATTGTCGCTGGCCACCAGCGGACGCACGCCCGCATAGGCACGCAAAATACGCGTCTGCGCCATCATCGGAGCCAGCTTCGCCCCTTCACGCATCAGGATCTCTACTTCTTGCGGCGTGACCGACATGTTGTCTATCTGGTCATAGTCCACGCGAGTCGAAGTGGTACCGATAAGCGAAATGGTGTCACCCGGCACCAAAATGTCGGCATCGGCAGGCTTACGGCAGCGGTTGATCACCATATTGTTGATACGGTGGCCGAGAATCAGCAATGCGCCTTTGGCAGGGAACATACGCACGCGCAAATTCGCATATTCGGCAATGCGCTGTCCCCAGATGCCGGCGGCGTTAATCACCACCTGCGCATAGAGATCGAGAGTACGTTGTTGTTTATGGTCGAAAACGCGCACGCTGGTGACACGATTGCCCTGACGTATCAGTCCCAGCACTTCGTGATAGGTCAATACTTCCGCCCCGTGTTCGCAGGCATCTACCATATTGGCAGTGGTGAGCCGGAACGGATCAACGGTGCCATCCGGCACGCGCACCGCGCCAATCAGCTGCGGGTTAGCGGCAGGCTCGAGGCGCAGCGCTTCCTGCGGATCAATCGCCTGAGCATTGATACCCGCCTGCTGACAGGCCTCGATAAACTGGGACTGATAAGCCAGATCGTCTTCAGGCAGGGTCAGGAACAGGCCATCGGTCGGCTCCACGCAGTGCGATGCGGCGTAAAATCTGGTTTTCTTCAATACATTCGCGCGCGGATTCACTGTCAGTTACCGCATAGCGCGAACCGCTGTGCAGCAACTCGCGCCTGTCGCGATGTCGAAGCGCTCCAGCAGCAGGCAACGCAGTCCCCTGAGTGCCAGGTCACGCAAGGTTCCCGCGCCAGTCGCGCCGCCGCCAATCACGATAACGTCGGTTTCGCTTTAGGCTGTGCTGTTTTCCATGATGGTGTCACCTTTCCGGATCTTCATTAAGGGTATTCAGACACAGAAAAGAAATGATTGATAAAGAGCAAATTCGAGCAAAAAACGAAAATAACAAACCGGATATGTAACCGTTTCGCGATAAAAGTCATACCAAAATGAGGCCTATCGGGGGGGCATTTTGTTAAGCAAAGCACAATAATTGAATGACTGTCATAAAAATGTAACATTTTAGCGGTGGCTCACATTGAAACCCTGCGCCATTTCGATACCATACGCGCGATTTAGCACAAAATAATTATCGCTTTTAAGCGTATTGGAGAACGTTATGCTGAGTATTTTTAAACCCACCCAGCACCAGCCCAGAGTGAGCGACGATCGGGTCGATCCTTTGTACTGTCGTCTGCGCTGGCAGATTTTTTTGGGATCTTTTTCGGTTATGCCGCTTACTATCTGGTAAGAAAAAATTTCGCATTAGCCATGCTGTACCTGATTGAACAGGGGTTCTCTCGCGGTGATCTTGGCTTTGCGTTATCAGGAATTTCTATCGCCTATGGTTTTTCCAAATTTATCATGGGCTCCATCTCCGACCGTTCCAACCCGCGCGTATTCTTGCCCGCAGGGTTGATTCTGGCGGCGGCAGTGATGCTGTTTATGGGCTTTGTGCCGTGGGCAACATCAAGCATCGCCATCATGTTTGTACTGCTGTTCCTGTGTGGCTGGTTCCAGGGCATGGGGTGGCCACCGTGCGGGCGCACCATCGCAGAAAGAGCGCTGCGGTATTGTTTCTGTCTGGAACTGCGCCCACAACGTGGGTGGTGGGATCCCACCGCTGCTTTTCCTGATGGGGATGGCCTGGTTCCATGACTGGAGAGCAGCGCTCTACATGCCAGCATTTGGCGCGAACCTGATTGCGGTGTTCGCTTTCGTGATGATGCGCGACACCCCGCAATCCTGCGGTCTGCCGCCGATTGAAGAGTACAAAAATGACTACCCGGTGGACTACACCGAAACCTCAGAGAAGGAACTGACGGCAAAAGAGATCTTCATGCAGTATGTGTTCCCGAACAAGCTGCTGTGGTATATCGCGATTGCCAACGTGTTCGTCTACCTGCTGCGCTACGGTATTCTCGACTGGTCACCGACCTACCTGAAAGAAGTGAAACACTTCGCGCTGAATAAATCCTCCTGGGCTTACTTCCTGTATGAATATGCAGGGATCCCTGGCACGCTGTTGTGCGGTTGGATGTCTGACAAGGTGTTCAAGGGCAATCGTGGTGCTACCGGTGTGTTCTTTATGACGCTGGTCACCATCGCCACCGTGGTTTACTGGCTGAACCCGGCGGGCAATCCGGGCATCGATATGGCCTGCATGATTGTTATCGGTTTCCTGATCTACGACCCTGTCATGCTGATCGGCCTGCACGCGCTAGAACTGGCACCGAAAAAAGCGGCGGGTACAGCGGCAGGCTTTACCGGGCTGTTCGGTTACCTCGGCGGCTCCGTTGCAGCCAGCGCCATCGTCGGCTACACCGTTGACTTCTTCGGTTGGGACGGCGGCTTTATGGTGATGATCGGCGGCAGCGTCATGGCGGTAGTACTGCTGTTTATCACCATGGTCAATGAGAAGAAACACAAGGCGGAAATGGAGAAACGCGCCTAATCGCAAGCGCCTTCTGTCTGCTGGCGGCCAAGGCCGCCAGCAACACCCTCACACCGCAGAGAGAAAGAGACGACGCAACGCGTGCGCTACCGCATCGTCCGCATTGCTGCCAATGACTTCCAGTTGCGGCAGTAAATCTTTCAAGCGCTGATGCGCGTTGCGCATAATGCATCCTTTACCGGCCATCGACAGCATTTCAAAATCGTTCATTCCATCGCCAAACGCAATGCACGACGTCAGGGTATGCCCCATCAGTTTGGCGACTTGCTCCAACGCATGGCCTTTGGATACGCCGCCCGCCATCACTTCCAGACAATTCAGCGTGGAAAAGCTCACGTTAACCTGATCGCCCCAGCGTGCATTGATCGCCTCTTCCAACGGCAGCAGCTTCTCATGGTTGTCACAGGTGAAGAACACTTTACTCACGCCATCAGTGCCGAGCAGGCCCGGTTCAAACAGTTTGTATTTGAATACTGACTCCTGAAAAAAGCGTTCCTCTTCCGGACGAGAGCGGCTTATAAACCATTCATCGTCACGGTAGACGTGCGTCAGCATCTCCGGGTTGCGGTACACCATGCTGTAGAGGTCGTGTGCAATATCCGGATCCAGATTGTGGCTGAAGATCAGCTCCCCCTGGGTGTTGTGCACGCGCGCGCCGTTAGAGGTGATCATAAAGGCGCTGATGCCCAGCCCGTCACGAATCTGCGCTACATCCAGATGATGCCGCCCGGTGGCAAACACAAAGTGGATGCCCTGTGCAGTCAGCAGTTTCAGGGTCTCTTTGGCGAATGGAGACAGCGTGTGGTCTGGCGACAGCAACGTGCCATCTAAATCGGAAGCAACGACGTGATACATAACAGTGAAATCTCACCTCTAAGGGGAATGGCGCGGCGTCGGCCGCAACATTTACGGATATTGTGCAAAATGGTTAAGAATATGGGTAAACACCTGCGCCCGAATCCCATCTTCTTCGAATAACAGTTCATGGCGGGCCCCCGCAATCACCACCGGAGTAACACCAACGCAGGGGTGTCCGGCTTCAGCCAACGCCTGACAAAATGTATCCTGACTGTGATTATCCACCACGATATCCTCCTGCGCCTGAAGCAGCAGCAAGGGGGTGGTAATGTGCACAGCCAATACCATCAGTTCGCGCCCAGCGGCCATCGATTCCCGCATCCAGTGATAGGTCGGGCCACCAACGCGTAGGCCGGGTTCATCGGCATAGGCGCGCACGCTGCGACGGTAACGCTCACGGCTGTGCGTTAGCACGTTGATCAAATAGGGCAGCGGACGCCATTGCCCGGTGCCGATAGCATAATAATCGCGAATGCGCGGGTGCAGTTCCGCCCAGGCAACAATGCGTGAAGCCAGCCAGCCCGGCATCGGCAATTTAATGCCACACATGGGCGCACATAGCACCACGGCATCGAATGCATCCGGCCGACGTGCCAAAAAATGCCCCAGGATCGCGGCCGCCCATTGAGTGGGCGAGCGCAAAGCAGCGCTGGTAACGTGAGGGATCGGCCGTTTTCACCGCATCCACATGGTGCAACCAGAATTGCTCGACGTCGTCTACGTAGTCACCAAAGCGTACCACATGGCCACGATTACCGTCTTCCAGCATCCGCCCGGAGCGCCCTTGGCCGCGATGATCCATGATCAGCACATCATAACCCGCCTGGAACAAATCGTAGGCGATTTCACCATACTTTACATAGCTTTCGATGCGGCCGGGAAACACCACCACCAGACGCGTGTGCTGTGGAGCGGTAAAGCGTACAAAGCGGATCGGCACATCGTCAACGCCGGGAAACTCCCCCTCTTCGCTCTGACGCCAGAAATCCAACAGCGTCCCGGTGACAAAGGCAGAAAACTGTTTTTCTCTTAATAATAGGCCAGAAATTTCGGGTGACATCACGTTTCTCCTTGCTGCACGGCACCGCGCTAGCCCCCTGCCACTCCGCCAACTGTTTCGTCGTGCCGTTCTGGTCAACCTCACCAACCCGAAAAGCATCGTTTTTCTGGCGGCGCTGTTCCCACAGTTTATCGTGCCGCACCAGCCGCAGGTTGCTCAGTATCTGATTTTGGGGGTGACCACAGTGGCGGTCGATATTGTGGTGATGATCGGTTACGCCACGCTCGCTACTCGCATTGCGGTATGGCTGAAAGGACCGCGCCAAATCCGCCTGCTCAACCGGCTGTTTGGCTCGTTGTTTATGCTGGTCGGCGCGCTACTGGCAACGGCGCGTAAGGTGTAATCCGTCACTCGCCGCCAACTGGCAGCGAGGACAAAACAGCGGGAGTGCTACGCCATGCTCGCTTAGCGAGAAATAATCAGATGCAGCCCAAAGCCGGTAAACAGCACCCCCGCCAGACCATCGATCCATTTAGCCAAACGCTGATAGCCGCGGCGCATTGCAGGCAAGGCAAATACCATTGCCACCAGGCTAAACCACAGCAGCGTTTCCAGTGAGATTAACGCAAACAGCCCCCAGCGCACACTGGTGCCAACGCTGTCGCCCATAAACAGAGAGAATACGCTACCGAAATAGATAAGCGCTTTCGGGTTGGCCAGGTTGGTCAGCAGACCGCGCATAAAGGTTTTCCCTTTCGAAGGCAGTTCTACCGTTTCAACCGTTTGCAACTCCCCTTTGCGACGCGCTGCGCGCAACATGTGCCATCCCATCCAGCACAGATACAATCCACCGCCGATGGTAATAGCATCGTGCAACCATGCCATTTTTTGCAGTAACAGGTGCAAATCCATCAACGCAATGGCCGCCCACACCATTACCCCCCAGAGAAATCCCCAGAACGCCCATCATGGCTTCTTTGCGCGAGCGACTCGCCGCCGTCTGGGAAACAAAAAAGAAATCCGGCCCCGGGCTCATCAATGCCACGAATTGCACCATCGCCACGGTCAAAAACAACATCATGATACTTTCCTTTTTTACCACAGAGTCTAGAAATTCAAGTCCGATCAGCGCACATCGTCGCCATCGTCCAGATGCTCACGGATCAGCGACATAAATGGCGTACCGAATCGCTCCAGTTTACGCTGCCCGACGCCGTTAATCGTCAGTAATTCGCTTGCCGTCACCGGCAAGCGATCGGCCATTTCCAGCAGCGTGGCATCACTGAACACCACATAAGGCGGGATATCGCCCTCATCAGCAATGGCTTTGCGTAGTTTGCGCAGTTTGGCAAACAGCTTGCGATCGTAAAGCCCAGTGTACGATTTTTGGTTCGCTTTCGGCTTCAGGTTAACCACGCGAGGCACCGCCAACTGCAAAGGTATCTCACCACGCAGCACCGGACGGGCTGATTCGGTCAGTTGTACCGCTGAGTGTAATGCAATATTTTGCGTGAGGAACCCCAGGTGAATCAGTTGGCGCAGCACGCTGACCCAATGCTCATGCGATTGCTCACGGCCAATGCCGTACACCGGCAGCTTGTCGTGTCCCCATTCGCGAATACGCTGGTTATTAGCCCCGCGCAACACCTCCACCACATAGCCCAGGCCGAAGCGCTGCCCCACCCGGTATACGCAGGAGAGCGCCTTTTGCGCATCCACCAGGCCATCATAACGCTTAGGTGGATAGAGGCAGATATCACAGTTACCGCAAGGGGCATGTCGCCCTTCACCAAAATAGTTAAGCAGCACCAGACGCCGGCAAGTTTGCGCCTCCGCGAACGCCCCCATCGAGTTCAACTTGTGTCGTTCAATTTCTTGCTGCGGGCCCGGCGATTTTTCCTCAAGGCAGCGGCGCAACCACGCCATATCCGCCGGATCGTAAAACAGTGCGGCTTCCGCAGGCAGGCCATCTCGCCCAGCACGCCCGGTCTCCTGATAGTAGGATTCGATAGTGCGTGGGATATCAAAGTGCACCACAAAGCGCACGTTGGGTTTGTTAATACCCATTCCAAAGGCGACGGTGGCTACCACCACTTGCAGATCGTCACGTAGGAACGCTTCCTGTACCTGCGCACGCCGTTCGTTGTCCAAGCCAGCATGATAGGCCGCCACGCTGAGGCCACGATTTTGCAGACGCGCACTAATATCCTCTACCTTCGCCCGGTTGTTGCAATAAATGATGCCGCTTTTACCGCGCTGGCCCTGCACAAACATCCACAGTTGATCGAGCGGTTTAAATTTCTCCACCAGCGTGTAGCGGATATTGGGCCTGTCGAAGCTGCTCAGATGAATATGCGGTTCGTGCAGATCGAGCAGGCGCACAATATCACTGCGCGTCGCGTCGTCGGCGGTGGCCGTCAAGGAAACCATTGGCAGCGTGGGGAAACGCTGCTTGATTTGCCCAAGGGCGCGGTATTCCGGGCGAAAATCATGCCCCCACTGGGAGATACAGTGCGCTTCGTCGATGGCAATCAGTGCCGGATTCCACTGGGCAAGCTGGTCAAAGAAGCTGTCCGTGGTTAAACGCTCCGGCGCGATATACAGCAGCTTGATTTCACCGCTGCGACAGCGGGTCATCACGTCCCACTGCTGCTCACGGGTCTGGGTCGAGTTCAGGCAGGCGGCAGTCACACCGTAGGCAAGAAGCTGATCTACCTGGTCTTTCATCAAAGAGATCAGCGGAGACACCACCAACGTCAGGCCATCCAGCACCAATGCGGGGATCTGGTAGCACAGCGATTTCCCGCCCCCGGTCGGCATGATCACCAGACAATCCTGACCGTTGACCGCAGCCTGAATGACCGCATCCTGACCGGGACGGAATTGCTGATAACCGAACGTATCGCGTAGAACTTGAGCCGCTAACGCTTCCTTATTTAACACTTCCGCCGTAGACACGCGTTCCCCGATCCTCTTTGCATCACATCAGCCCGTGGCCGATAAAATCAAACAGGCGCTATTTTCAGCGCCTGTGATAAAAACTGCAATCTTTTGACCACGAGAATTATTTTTTCTGAAAACGCGCTTCAAAAGATATCGTTCAACATCACACCGACACCGTAACGCGTCTGCCGATGGTTGTAGTCGATCATCGATTCGCCGTAGCCGCTAAACACCTTGGTATAGAAGCGTACATGCCTGGTTATCGGATAGCTCCACCCCAACTCTGCGTTGCCGTAACCGCTGTTCCAGTTGTAATGCCCTGCTACGCTGAAAATGCTGTCGCCCCAGACGTAGCCAACACGAACCCGATAATACCCCAGATACTTGGTGATATCCGGGTTGTCATCCTTGCGGTCGGGGATCAGGAACCAGGGTTTGAGATCCACCTTCCAGTTGCCGTTTTGCGCAATCAGGCGCATATAGGCGCGATCCCAACTGCGCGAAGTTGGATCTGCCTTGCCGTTGGATTGGTGATTCAGCCCCACTTCCACATCGCGCAATGTCCATCCGCCCAAACTGTAATCGGTCGCCCAGCCAAGAAATATCTGTGGTTCATAGTTAGTTTCACGAAACGGAGAGGATTCGTCAGCATTCGACATCTGCCACCAGGATTGCTGGGTATAAGAGACTCCCAACAGCGAATTGTCACCCATGATGCCGCGCCAGATGGGGAAGGCCAGACTCAACTGGAAATTCACTTCATCTTTTTTACGCTCTTCTTTGGCCCAGTCGTAACTGCTGATCGCTTGTTTATTGATGTTGGTGGTGTAGGTATAAAGCAGATAGTTGCTTTCGTAAGGATAAAGGATAAAAGGGTTATCATGGTCTTGCAGCAAATTGGCAATAATGCTGCCACGCACTGCGGGCCTGTCGTGTACAACCTGAACTTTTGCTTCTTCTGCCTGAACTTTTGCCGCCAACAAGAGCGCCACTACGCCCGCAATTTTGCGCATACGGTATCTCCGACCAACATGAAAGTAAGGAAAAATGATAGACACGCTCATTATTATTCTAGCTTCATAATCTGTAATTGAATCATCCACTTCCTAGTTATTCATGCTTTTCTGAAAAGAAACAGAAACGCCTCATAAAACAAACAAAAATTTGACGTTAAACTATCCTTATTCTCTGTTCCGATCGTTACTGAGGGCCGCCCGCTATGTCATTACCGCTTGTCCAGCAGGATGACACGCTTCCCCCTGATGCCATGCTGTCTCAGGAGAGCGTTCGCCAACGTGTCAGCGACATTTTTATCTATCAGATGCCCTTCAACCGGGAACTGGGGCTTGAACTGTGTGAGTTTGAAGCCGACCATGCCATTTTGGTGTTTGATCGTCAGGAGCGATTGGTCGGCAATGCGTTGCAAAAAATTCTCCACGGCGGTGTGATAGCCGCCGGGCTGGTCTGCGTCGGCAGCGCGCTGTTACGGCACCACAGCATCAGCGCTCAGGAATTTCACCAGCGACTGGCACGCATGGGCACTATCGATCTGCGTGTGGACTATCTGCGCCCAGGCCGCGGCGAGCACTTTACCCTGACCAGCACGCTGCTGCGTGGCGGCAATAAAATCGCCGTGGCGCGTGCCGAGTTGCACAATGAGGCACAGGTGCATATCGCCACCACCACCTATATCGTCGGATAACGCCGAATTATTCGCACAGTAACGATATAAAAGGCTGAATAATCCGACTTTACCAAAACGAAGCACCAAAACGGGAAGTGAAGATGAAAGTCACTGCGGTTTCGCGTACAGTGCTCCCTCTTCAGTCCGTTGAGTAAGCCTTCCACATGAATGAGCAGCAATCACGCCAGGGTGTGTTATTCGCCCTTGGTGCCTATTTCATTTGGGGCATCGCACCTGTCTACTTCAAGCTGATTGGCGCAGTGCCTGCCACAGAAATTCTTACGCACCGGATTATCTGGTCGTTTCTCTTCATGCTGATTTTGGTGAGCATCAGCCGCAAATGGCGTCAGGTACAACACGTCATGGGATCACCCAAAATGCTGCGGATGCTGGCACTGACCGCCGTGCTGGTGGGCGGCAACTGGCTGCTCTACATTTGGGCGGTAAACCACAATCACATTCTGGAAGCCAGCCTGGGCTATTTTATCAATCCACTGGTTAATGTGATGCTGGGAATGATTTTTCTCGGTGAGCGTTTCCGCCGCCTGCAATGGTGCGCGGTGTTGTTGGCGTTCAGCGGCGTGTTGATTCAGCTCTGGCAGTTTGGCTCGGTGCCGGTGATTGCTCTGGCGCTGGCCTTTAGCTTCGCGATCTATGGCCTGTTGCGCAAAAAAACTCGGCGTAGACGGCCAGACCGGCATGCTGATAGAAACCCTGTGGTTGCTTCCTGCGGCAATTATCTATTTGTTTTTTATCGCCGATACACCAAGCAGCCACCTTGGCAATAACAGTGCGACGCTCAATCTGCTGTTGGTCAGCGCAGGCATCGTGGCCACCGTGCCGCTGTTGTTTTTCACCGCCGCCGCCGTGAGAATGCGCCTGTCTACGCTCGGATTCTTCCAGTACCTCGGCCCGACGCTGATGTTTATCATCGCGGTCACGCTCTATGGCGAACCGCTCGGCAGCGACAAAATGGTGGCATTTGGTTTTATCTGGGCGGCGCTGGCGCTGTTTATCATCGATGCCCTCATCGCCCAGCAGAAATTACGTCGCGTTCAGCCCCGTGTGGCGTGAGATGTAGCGTGACAACACCGGGCTAAACAGCAGCGTCGAAAACAGTCTCAGGGTTTGCATCGCAATCACAAAGGCCATGTCAACGTTGCTACCCGCCGCAATGACCGCAATGGAATCCAGCCCGCCGGGGCTGGTCGCCAGATAGGCGGTAAGAATATCCACCGGTAGCAACAGCGTTACCCCGTAAGCCATCCCTCCGCACAGCACCATCAGGCCGACGATAGAGGCCATCATCTGTGGTAAGGTGCGGATGGCCAGCAGAAAAATCGGGCGAGTAAAGCTTAAGCCCACACTCCAACCGATAAATGCATAGGCCAATGACAGTATCCACTCCGGCGTTTGCAGCGTCAGCGTGCCCGTCGAGTGCAGCGCGGCGCCGAGGATCATCGGCCCCAGCAGTGCGCCGGACGGCAGGCGCAACCAGCGCCCGAGCAGCATGCCACACCGAGTGTGGCAAAAAAACGCTAGTCGAGAGCAGGAAACCAGATCAGCGCGGCGGTATTATGCGCTGCCGTTTCACCAAGGCTCAAACGCGCCACAAAGGCGGCAGCAGCCGTCACCATCAGCACGCTCAGGTATTGCATAAACGCCACCAGACGCACGTCGGCACCAAATTCGCTCGACATAGCAACCATGGCCGAGGCACCGCCAGGTGATGCGCCCCAGGCCCCGGTGGTGCCGGGTAAGGCGCTGAATTTGACCAATAACCAGCCAGAAAAGCCGCTGGCGGCAAGGGTCGCCACCAGAATGCCCAGAACTAACGGCCATTCCTGCAACAGCGGACTCAAAATAGAGAGGGAGAGTCTTTGTGCCACCAGACAGCCAAGGATGGCATTAGCGGCCCAAAAATACGCAGGAGGCATACGGATCGTCGCCCCTTTCAAACCCATGACGATACCAACCATCATCGGCCCTAACAGAAACGCGGCCGGAACATGGAACCACTGCAATACCAACCCCAACAGCAGAGAAGCAACCAGCAGCACTCCCGACTGCGCCAAGGGCGAAACCCTTCCCATAGCGACAACCTGATATGACAATACCTGTAGAGGTTTCATTCTAAACAGAAGGGAGGGCTAATGAATTATGGAAATGATCGTAGAAGCCGAAAATGAGCGCGTTCCCGGCTTACGCCGGGAAGCATAGCGCTATGGTTACAGCCAGTTTTTGCGCTTGAAGTAGAGATACGGAGCCAATCCTGCCAGGATCATCAGCACGATAGCCCCTGGGTAAAACCAAACGACCAGTGCAGTTCCGGCATAAACTCAAAGTTCATCCCATAGCTGGACGCCACCAGCGTCGGCGGCAGAAACACCACGGAAACCACCGAGAAGATCTTGATAATGCGGCTCTGCTCGATATTGATAAAGCCCATCGCCGCCTACATCAGGAAGTTGACCTTCTGAAACAGAGATTCATTGTGCGGCAGCAGGGATTCGATATCGCGCAGGATCTCGCGCGCCTGTTCCAGTTGCCCGCTCGGCAAGCGCGCGCGACGTACCAGAAAATTCAACGCACACTGAGTATCCATCAAACACAGGCGCACCTTCCAACCCACGTCTTCCAATTCTGCCAGCGTAGAGAGTGCTTCGTCGTACTCTTCGCCCTGGCGCCCTTCCATGATCACGCGACTGAGCGATTCCAGATCGCTATAGATGTTTTCGATTTCATCGGCCAGTTGTTCAATCTTGGTTTCAAACAGATCGAGCAACAGTTCATAGGCGTTACCGTCTACCAGCGTCGCGCATCCGGTACAGACGAAAGGCCGATAACTCGCGCTCACGCAGCGTGTACAAACGCCCGTTGCTAATGGTGAATGCCACGGTGGAGTTTCTAGCGTGATCGTCCGCGTCTTCGAAGAAGAAAAAGGAGTGGATATGCAGGCCGTCTTCGTCTTCGAAGAAACGAGCCGATGCTTCGATATCTTCCAGTTCAGGGCGCGTTGCCAGGCTCTGTCCCAACCGGTTTTGCACCAGCTCACGCTCTTCATCTTCAGGCTCGACCAAATCCACCCACACGGAGGCGCCAATATCATCGGTGTCGTCCAGTTCCAGACGGGATAAACGGCAGTTATCCAGTTTAAATGCGCTCAGCATAGGCCATGTGCTCCTAGTGCGATAACAGAGAAAGACGGACGCGTTGAAGCACAGAAACGGTGATGACAGGGCACCAACAGGTTTCGAACCGACGGTGCTGACTCAATTTGATGACGGAGGGATACAACATCACCGATAACTACCAGGGCTACCGATATAACATCGGGAAGCCTTAGAAATGTTTAGTAATCAATTAATTAATGAGCCAGTATCGACTGGGTTTGTCCAAGGCGGGGCCCTCCGGGAATAATGATGGGCGCATGCTACGCCGAGATGAAAAAGCCTGTCAACTTTTAAACTGTGACAGTTAAAAGATGCACGAATTGTTCAATTCTGCCTCGAACGATAAGCACGTGCGGCGAAGGTGACTTTCCCACGCCGACTCCATGCCGTTTAGCACTCATCGTCAGGCAGATAGGCAATCGCCCGAACCGGAAAGCCCGCCGCACCGGCAAAATTGGGAAAGCTGACCTGAAGATACGCCCCGACAGCAGGCACCTGATCCAGATTGTTCATCACCTCGACCTGCCAGGCATCGCGATCGAGCACATAGAATTCGCCAATCAGCCCATTGTTGCGACGAAAATCCACGGCGGCATCAGTGTCCAGTGTTTCATGGCCGACGGCAGCAATCTGGCGCTGTTCAAACAAAAAGCGCAATGCCTCTATGGACCAACCCGGCGTGTGACTATTGCCTTCGGCATCGTTGTTGGCAAAGGCCTGCGCATCCGGCCAGCGCTTGCTCCAACCGCTGGCGAACGCCACAAAGCAACCCGATGGGATCTGACCGTATTGTTGCTCGAAATCCACAATGTCCTGCACGCCGAGACGGTAGTCGGCATCCTGTGCCACCGCCTCCTGCTTATGGATCACGCGCAATGGCAGCAACAACGCCTTGTTGGCAAGACCATCCAGACAGCGTTTGCCCAGAGAAAAATGCGCAGGGGCATCAATGTGCGTACCCGTCTGGGTTACAAAGGTGAGCTGTTGGGCAAAAAAACCATCCTGCTCAACCGTATACAGCGTGTTACGCTGCACGCCGGGAAACGCGCTAAAGATAGGGATAGATTCTGTTACGCTGTGCGTCAGGTCTACCCATTTCTTGCCACGCAGGGCAGTGATTATCTTGTCTAACGTCATTCCGGTTGCTCTCCTTTTCTGTAAAACGCGACAGTGTTGATGCCAGTGTTATACCGTCTCCAACCGCGCATAGGCGGCGACCAGCCACTTGATTCCTTGTCCCTGGAAAGCGACCTGTAAACGGCAATGCTCACCGCTGCCTTCCAGATTGATGATGGTCCCTTCGCCAAATTTGTCGTGGCGCACCCGCTGGCCCAGCGCATAGCCGCTGTCACTTTGGCTCACTGGCGTACCCAAGCGCTGGTGATTGACTGGACGAGACACGCTGGCACGCAAGCGCACTTCCTCCACGCACTCGACAGGCAGTTCACCAACAAAACGCGATGGGCGATGATAGGTTTCCTTGCCGTACAACCGCCGGCTTTCGGCATAGGTCAGGGTGAGCTTCTGCATGGCGCGCGTCACGCCGACATATGCCAGACGGCGCTCTTCCTCGAGACGCCCGCCCTCATCCAGAGACATCTGGCTCGGGAACATGCCCTCTTCCATGCCAACGATAAACACCTGAGGAAACTCCAGCCCTTTAGCGGAGTGCAGCGTCATCAGTTGCACCGCATCCTGATAAGCATCGGCCTGCCCTTCCCCCGCTTCCAATGCCGCGTGAGAGAGAAACGCCTGCAACGGCATCAGGTCCATATCCTCCTCCTGATAGCTGAACTGGCGCGTTGCCGTCACCAGTTCCTCCAGGTTTTCTACCCGCGCTTGCCCTTTCTCGCCGTTTTCCTGCTTATACATCTGCCACAGGCCGGAATCTTTGATAGCACGGTCGGTTTGCACGTGCAGCAGCAAATCGGCGGTTTCATAGGCCAGTGCTTCCACCAACTCGAGGAAGCGCTGCAACGCAGAAGCGGCACGCCCTGCCAACGCTTTTTCCTGCAACAGCACGCGGCTGGATTGCCACAGCGTCACCTGTCGATCGCGCGCGGTTTGGCGCACCACATCCAAGGTACGATCGCCGATACCGCGCGTTGGGGTATTCACCACGCGTTCGAAAGCGGCATCATCATTGCGGTTGGCAATCAGGCGCAAATAGGCGAGCGCATCTTTGATTTCCTGACGTTCGAAGAAGCGCATACCGCCATAAATCCGGTACGGCATGTTCTGTTGTAGCAAGGCCTCTTCCAGCACGCGCGATTGGGCGTTGCTGCGATAGAGGATGGCGTTTTCCTTGAGTGCACCGCTATTTTCCTGCCACACCTTGATGCGATTAACCACAAAACGGGCTTCATCCAGTTCGTTAAACGCGCAGTACAGGGAGATCGGGTCCCCCTGCGCATCTTCCGTCCACAGGTTTTTACCCAACCGCCCGCCGTTGTGCGCAATCAGCGCATTAGCCGCAGTAAGAATATTGCCGGTAGAGCGATAGTTCTGCTCCAGACGAATGGTTTCGGCTTTGGGGAAGCCATTTAAAAACAGCTGGATGTTTTCCACCTGCGCCCCACGCCAGCCATAAATTGACTGATCGTCATCACCGACGATCATCACGCTGGCGCTGTCTCCCGCCAGCATGCGGATCCAGGCGTACTGAATACGGTTGGTATCCTGAAACTCATCCACCAGAATATTGGTGAAGCGCTCGCGGTAGTGACTGAGAATATGGGGTTTGTTCAGCCACAGTTCGTGAGCACGCAGCAGGAGTTCGGCAAAATCGACCAGTCCGGCGCGATCGCATGCTTCCTGATAGGCCTGATAGACCTTGAGCCAGGTCTGCTCAACGGGATTGCCGTAGCTTTCGATATGCTGTGGGCGTAGACCTTCGTCTTTCTTGCCGTTGATGTACCACATCGCCTGGCGCGCCGGCCACTGTTTATCATCCAGATTCAGTGCCCGAATCAGGCGCTTGAGTAGACGCAGTTGATCTTCACTGTCCAGAATCTGAAAATCCTGCGGCAAACCGGCATCAAGATGGTGCGCGCGCAGCAAGCGATGCGCCAGACCGTGGAAAGTGCCGATCCACATGCCGCCCTGACTGGTGCCGATCAAATGCTCGATACGGTGACGCATCTCCGCCGCCGCCTTGTTGGTAAACGTCACCGCCATGATGGAATAGGGCGAACACTGCTCAACGGACGTCAACCAGGCGATACGGTGCACCAGCACCCGCGTTTTGCCGCTTCCGGCGCCCGCCAGTACAAGAAGATTTCCACGCGGCGCGGCAACCACATCGCGCTGTTTATTGTTCAGGCCATCAAGAAGTTGAGAAACGTCCATCGGTACAGTTATCCGTTAACAGACAAGCAGTAACCCCAGGGGCACTTACTTCACTGGTGATTTATACAGCTAAATTAGCAGAATTATAGCAGCGTTGTGAGCAATGCCAACCGTGAAATTTCCACATGCGGCAATAACCGCGCATCGTCAATCTTCATCAGGTTGCCTTCATGCAGGTTAATCCAGCACGCTTGCAAGCCATTACGCACCGCACCGGCCACATCGGTGGTCAAGTCATCACCCACGTGCAGAATCTGCCCTGGAGCCACGCCCAGCGCCTGCGCTGCCCGATGGTACATATCACCAAAGGGTTTGGCGCGACCGTCCGGCCCCGCCTCCAGCAACAATTGCGCTACCGCCCGCCGACGTCACTCCGTGATATCATTGTATATCTCTGGCTCCTGCTCACGCAGCGCTTCGCGAATACGCTGTAAATCGCTGGCCTGCACCGCGCTTAGCGCCGGGTGAAAGTCTTGCAGAAAGTGCATCGATTCCAGTTGGGTACGCTGAATGACTTCACGGTTATCGTACAGCGTATCGTCTAAATCAAACGTCATGGCAGCTATCGGTGCCAGTGGACGATAAAAATGCATCATGTCTTCCCTCGTTTGGCACGTGGGTGTGCGGCATCGTACACCGTCGCCAAATGCTGAAAATCCAAATGGGTATAAATTTGCGTGGTAGAAAGGTTGGCATGCCCCAGCAGTTCCTGCACCGCGCGCAGGTCACCGCTCGATTCCATCATATGGGTGGCAAAAGAGTGACGTAGCTTATGCGGATGGACGTGACTGTTCAGCCCCTGCTTGATCCCCCACTCGGCAAAACGCTTTTGCACGTTGCGCATCGAAATACGCTTGCCCTGCCGGGTAATGAAGATGGCATCATCTTCCGGGCCAAACAGCTCACGGCGTTCCAGCCACTCACGCAGCCAGTGCACGGCGGTACGTCCCAGCGGCAGCTTGCGCTCTTTGCTGCCCTTACCCACGACCCACACTTCGCCGCCGTCCAAATCGACATGACGACACTCCATGCCAACCAGTTCCGCCAAACGTAAGCCCGCGCCGTACATCACTTCCAGCATAGTGCGATCGCGTACCGCAAGCGGATCGTTGAGATCGATCTCTAACAGGCGATTTACTTCATCCACATCTATGTTTTTCGGCAGATGTCGGCCCGCTTTGGGCGCAGAAATACCGCGCGCCGGGTTGGCAGTTAACACCCCTTGCGCCACCTGCCAATCAAGAAAACTGCGCAGTGTCGAAAGACGCAGCGCCAGACTGGCCGCTTGCAGCCCACCGCGTTTGCTGCGCGCAGCCACCGAGCGCACTCCCGCCGCATCCAGCTTGTGCCAGTCGGTGATGCCCATTTCATCCAGCATGGAGGCAATGGCACCCAGTTGACGGCAGTAATTTTCCTGTGTCAGCGGGCTGAGCTGGCGTTCCGCTTTCAAATAACGTAAAAACGCTGCGACCGAGGTCAACAGTGGTGAAGGCAGCGCGGGGTCGCTCATACCCGTTCAACCCAACGCGCCAGCATATCCGGCAGCAGGTTGGCCAGGTGTTGCAACAGCACAGTACCCATGTCGTCTTGATAGTGATGGCTGTCGCGGCTGCTGAAAATCACCAGGCCCAGCGAGTCGTTTTTTCCCAACAGCGACAGCGCCACGGAACCCACCTGCCGCGCCTGCGGTAGCAGTAACAGCAGCTCCGGCCCGTTCAGGCTGCCAAGATAGTGGTTACTGTCACGCAGACGTTGTATGCGTAGCGGTTCAAACAACGAACGCGACAGCTCCAAATGGGTAAAGCGCGAAGGCGCGCTGATACGCCATTTGTCACTGAACAGACGAATATCCACGCCAACCAACCCTTGTTGGCGTGCCCAGCGCTGTAGGCGTTCAAGCAAGTCATGCAGGCCAGTAGCCGCTGACAAATCGGTCTGTAACGCCAGCAGACGACGGAACAACACTTCGTTGCCACGCGCCTGCTCCATCAGAAAGGTGATCTCTTCTTCCAACTGCTCAATGTGGTGCCGCTGGCGCGCTAACTGCCATTCAACCAGCGAGACAGTCCCCCGCACCGGGTGCGGGATGCGCATTTGTTCGACCTGCCGCGCATTGCGAATAAAGAAATCAGGGTTCTGTTGCAGGAACTGCAAAATCAGTTCGTCACTCAGTGCGCTCTGGCGTTCTGCCTGTTCCTCGACCTGCTTCATAAATGAATAAATCCATCATAGACATGGGTGGCAGGACCGGTCATATAAAGCGGATGCCCGACCCCTTTCCAATGGATATCCAGATCGCCCCCCGGTAACGAGACGCGAACCTCATCCGCCAATAACCCTTGTTGAATACCCACCGCCACGGCGGCACAGGCACAGCTGCCACAGGCCTGCGTTTCGCCCGCGCCACGCTCGTAGACCCGCAGGCGTATGTGGCTACGGTCAACAATCTGCATGAACCCGACGTTGACGCGCTCAGGAAAACGCTCGTGGCTTTCCAGCACCGGGCCAAGGGTTTCCACATTGGCCGTATCAACATCGTCAACCTGAATCACACGGTGAGGGTTGCCCATGGAAACCACGCCGCACAACACCTTATGATCGTTGGCGCGCAGGATATAGGTTTTCTCCGCCTTGGCGGCCCGAAACGGCACGCGCTGCGGTTCAAAATCCGGCTCGCCCATGTTCACCCGCACCAGCTCATCATCCGTGACGCTGAGCACCATGCGCCCGGTATGGGTACTCACCGCAATATCGCGTTTGTTGGTCAGTCCTTTGATACGCACGAAACGGGCGAAACAGCGTGCGCCGTTACCGCACTGGGCCACTTCGCTGCCGTCCGCATTGAAAATGCGGTAGTGAAAATCCAGCTCAGGATCGTAAGGCGGCTCGACCACCAGCAATTGATCAAACCCTACCCCACGATGGCGATCCGACAAACGGCGAATCAGCTCCGGCGAAAAATAGACATTTTGTGTAACGGCATCGACAACCATAAAATCATTGCCCAAACCGTGCATTTTAGCGAACTGCATTATACTGACTCCGCTCATGTAACCGGGCGCGGTAATTGCTATCGTGACCTGTTATCCGTGATTAAAATGCAACCGTGCCGGTTACGGACGCATCGACGGCTTTTGATGCGTATTCTTCTGTGCGTCTGGGGTGTTGGTCGGCTCACCGTTCGGCATATAAAGCGGCCCTTTCAACCCGCAACCCACCAATCCCAGCAGCATCAGCGCCAGAGAAAATGAACGAAATACCTGCTTCATGTCATTAAGACCTGTCAATCATCTATGCATGCTCTCTATAATCGCAGGTGGATCATGAAAAGCAATAGGAATCGAAAATGAACGACAGTGAGTTTCATCAATTAGCGGATGCGTTAATGTTGACGATCGAAGAAGCGTTGGACGACTTCGACGGTGATGCCGATATCGATTACGAAACCAACGGCGGCGTGATGACACTGAGTTTCGAAAACGGCAGCAAGATAGTCATCAACCGCCAGGAGCCACTGCATCAGGTATGGTTGGCAACCAAAGCCGGTGGCTATCACTTTACGTATCAGCCAGGCAAGGGTCAGAAGGAACAGTGGATCTGCGATCGCAGCGGCGAATCCTTCTTTGCGCTGCTGGCGCAGGCATGCAGTGCGCAGGCCGGTGAGGACGTCTCTTTCGATTAAAGCGGGAAAACGCTCTGTTGCCACCAAGGACAACCAGAGCGTTACAGCATGTGCAGTCGCTGTTTGATCGCGGGCGACGCGCTTTCTTTGCCCGGCGATATGTTCAAATGAGATAGCGTCGTACTGCGAAAAGGAATCACCTGCGCCCGTCCATCCAACTGCACAATCTGGTAGAACTGCGGCAGGTTGAAATTGATAAAGCTGGAGCCGTAGGTAAAGCGGTCATGGGACGAGGAGTAAAAACGGCTCACGTCACGTACCAACTCTTCCTTGCTGCCTTCACAGTGGTGATAAACCTCAACGTGGTTCGACTCATCTAGAATAAAGATATTAAAACCTTGCTCTTCCGGCAGATCTTCAAAGAAGAACTGGATGATCCCTTCGCTCGCCACGCCGTCGATAACCGCTGGAAGGTGGATATGGTTGGTCTCCACCTGCGTGGGTAACCCTTGCAGTTTGTTGTTGGAAATCGCGCCGTAGAACTCCACCGCATTTTCCAGCTTCTGCACCGATACGCTCAGACGTTCGAAGAACAGACCCCATGTCTGCCCTGCCACTTTTACCGCTTTGAAACGGCCCGGCTCTTGTCGGGTGCTGGACAGGCGTAGTTCAATGCACTCGGACACCAACTGCTGCACGCGCGTGCGAATCAAACCGCGCAGGTGTTGGCTATAGCAGAACACTTCCAGCGATTCCGGCAGCGCCGCATCCTGATGCATTTTACCCAAAATGGTTTTCAACGCTTCCAGCACTGACTGTTCGCCGTTGAAATGCAGGGTTCGCACTTCATTCCACGAATTGCGGTACAGCAGGTCAATGCTGCCCACCAGACACTGCTGCTGCTCACCGAAACTGAACACGTCCAGATGGCGGAAATCAAAGTGCACCACCTGATTGCGGAATGCCGCCGTCGGATCGTGCTCCAGATTGACGATAATCGCCAGATGCCGAATTTCGCACGGGCTGTACAGCGCCTTGGTCGTGGGTGCCGGTAAACGCAGTGGGAAGTGGCAGGAGACGTCATCCACCAATTCGCGCAGGCGGGCAATGTCGATCTGTTCGCTGCCCTTAATGTGCAAGCGCGTGTTCGGCGTCAGCAGCCCGTTAAAATAGGCCCACGCCACCAGTTTGTTCAGGTAGCGGTTATATTCCAGCGGCTGATGGCTGATGATAGCATCCATAGACGGTGCCTGATTGTACAGATACCAGCCAGAGCGGTTGGCGCGGCCCGCCGGAACGTAGATAAAGGTCAGATCCGCTTCGGACAGGTCCGGCGAAATTTGCGGATTGAGCAGCGTCACTTTACCCGGCAGCGCTTCAAAGGCGGCATACAGTTTACGCGTCAGTACGCCGATATCTTGCGGACTGGCACTCACGCTCAGGTTGTTGCGCCGCGCAAAGCGGATCAGGTTGCGATAGGTTTGCATCATCGCATCGAGCAATTCATTGTGCGCTTCACGCACGCGCTCGATTTTCCAGTTGGCGCGATTATCCAGCATGGCAAGGTGTTCGCTACTCCAGTCCCACTCTTGCACCAGTTGGCTTAGGATCTGCCGCCGCCAGCCGACGCAGGCTTTTTCACGCGACAGTTTTTCGCAGACTTTGAGATAAAAACAACGCCGCGCCAGATCGAGGCGCGTCGGGTCTTCAATTTGCGTGAGGTATTCGGTTACCCGATCCAGCATCATACAATAAGGGTCGAGCCCAAACGCCACGATCTCCCATTTGTGCAGCCGGGCTTTGATATCCATCGACAGCAAACGCGTGTCAGGGTATTGCCAGGAATAGGCCTCGAGCAGCAGGGTCTTCAATACCGCCTTGTACGGGGAATCGATACTTTTATACAACTGCCACAGACTGGCACCGAAATACTCTTCCGCAGAGAGCGAACTCAATCCGCCCAGGTCCAGCCACTCGTTGGGCGCAAGCGCACCCTGCGCGTAAAGCGACAGGACGTATTCGTCGTAATGCTCTTCTTCTTCAACCGGCACCATATGCCACAGTAGGCGTTTACCAGCCATGCGCACGGCAGTGCGATAAAATTCGTCTAGCAACAGGATATGCTGCGTCGAGCCGCAATCTTCGCCGCCCAGGCTGCCACTTTCATTGTGGCGAAAACGGTTCTCGTCAATCAGGAAGAAGCTGACATCCACCCCTTGCGCCGCCGCCCATTGCTCCAACAGGGTACATTTCTGCTGTAAACGCTGGTGCTCTTCGTGGTCTAGCCAGGATTGGTGGCACACCCAGATATCCAGATCGGAAGAGCAACTCTGACCGATGGACGAGGTACTGCCCATGGAGTAAACGCCGGTAATCGGCAATTCACCTTGGGAATTGATGGCAGGGATCTCCCCCCAGCGCAGTTCAATGCTGTCGATGTAACGCTGTTGGTTTTCATCAGGCGTGAAGGTGCACACACCGTGCGGAACCTTACCTTCAAGGTAGCCCGGCATGAGCGGATGATGGTGGTGCAATAATACGGGCAGAAGGCGATAAACCTGCTGAAAAGCGGGTTTCATTGCTTCCAGAGCGCGGTCAACTCGCAGTTGGTTGATCGCGTCCAGTCTCTGCTTCAAAGTCTCGATGTAGAAGTACAAGACGGTCCGCCTGATTATCCCAGTGCCTAGAAAAAACCCCGTGTTCCAAACTCATCAGCAATAGAATTAGAGGAGTGACTGATTAAGATAGTGCTGGAAACGTGATCAATTTAACACCTTGCTCATTGAGCGTAAAGAAACTAAAGAAAGTTAGCCACGATTAGCTTACTTTCTCTTATTGTCCCTCGCTCTATGGCATGATTACGCCGCGATCCCCAACCTCATGGTGAAAACACGCACCTTACCGTCGCTATCCAGCACCTTCAGCGCCGGAACGCTGACACCTGAGCGTCTCAGTGATACGATGGCGCTAAATGATAAAAACGGTATTAAGCATGGTAGACAACACCCTTAGAATTGCCACCCGACAAAGCCCACTTGCACTGTGGCAAGCTCATTATGTGCAACAACAGTTGCAGCAATACTACCCCACGTTGCAGGTTGAACTGGTTCCCATGGTGACGCGCGGCGACATCATCCTGGACACGCCGCTGGCGAAAGTGGGCGGCAAGGGGCTGTTTGTTAAAGAGCTGGAGCGCGCTTTGCTGGAAGGTCGCGCGGATATCGCCGTGCACTCTATGAAGGATGTGCCGGTATCGTTCCCCAATGGGCTTGGCCTGTATACCATTTGTGAGCGTGACGATCCGCGCGATGCCTTTGTTTCGAATCAGTATGCCAGCGTGGCCGATCTCCCGCTCGAAAGCTGCGTCGGCACCTCCAGCCTGCGCCGCCAGTGCCAGTTGCGCGCTCGCCGACCGGATCTGATCATCCGCGATTTGCGCGGGAACGTTGGAACTCGCCTGAGCAAGCTGGATAACGGCGACTATGACGCCATTATTTTGGCCGTTGCCGGGCTATCACGTCTGAATCTGTCAGAACGCATCCGCACGCCACTCACCCCGGAAGAGTCGCTGCCCGCCGTCGGTCAGGGCGCGATTGGTATCGAATGCCGGGAAAATGACGCCCGTGTGCGCGAACTGCTGGCACCGCTCAACCATGAACAGACCGCCTGCCGTGTTCTTGCTGAACGCGCCATGAATCTTCGCCTCGACGGTGGCTGCCAAGTTCCGATCGGCAGCTATGCTGAACTTAATGCGGGGCAACTCTGGCTAAGAGCCTTGGTTGGCGCACCGGATGGCAGCAAGATGATTCGCGGTGAGCGCATCGGCCCCGCCAGCGAAGCGGAACGCATGGGTATCGATCTGGCTGAAGAGCTGTTAGCCAAAGGCGCAGACGCTATTCTGCACGCCGTTTATCAGGGCGCAGGCTCATCATGACCATTCTGGTGGCCCGCCCGTCACCAGCGGGAGAGGCACTGGTGGAACGGCTGCGCAAGCTCGGCCACGCGGCTTGCCATAGTCCGCTTATCGATTTTTCCCCCGGCAGTGAATTGCCTTCCCTATCAGCACGGCTGGCGGCGCTACGCGAGGGCGATATGTTGTTCGCGCTGTCGCAGCACACCGTGCGCTATGCCGCCGCCGCACTCACACAAGTGGGTTTACCCTGGCCCGCCGTCCCGGTTTATTACGCCATCGGACGTACCACCGCACTGGCGCTGCATCAGGCCACCTCTCGCGCCGTTGCCTATCCGCCCGAGCGGGAAACCAGCGAAATGCTGCTGCAACTGCCAGAATTACAAAATATTAGTGGCAAAAACGCGCTATTATTACGAGGGAATGGCGGCAGAGAGCTGCTGGCAACAACGCTCGCAGAACGCGGCGCACAGGTCAGTTATTGTGAATGTTATCAGCGCAGTCCGGTCTATTATGATGGGCCGGAACAGAGCCGACATTGGCAGCAACTCGGTATCGATCGTCTGGTGATCACCAGCGGCGATATGCTGCATCAGCTGTATGCGCTGGTGCCACATTATTATCGCGAATCCTGGCTGCTCCATTGCCAGGTTATCGTTGTTAGCGAACGGTTGGAGCTAGAGGCGCGCCAGCTTGGCTGGCGTGACGTGCTTATCGCGGACAATGCCGATAACGACGCGCTTGTGCGTCTGCTATCGTGACTGCACGGCCAACCGTACAACAAACCAGACCATGGGATGACCCATTATGACGGAACACCATACTCCTTCAACCCCACCGGAAACGGTGACAAAACGTCCTGATGCCACATTTTCGTCCTCCGACGCCGCGTCAGCGGATGAACCGCGCCGGGACCGTGCGGGACATGGCCGTGTTCTGGGTGGCGTTGCCATTGCTATCGCCCTGCTGTTAAGCGGGGGCGTGTACTATATCGGACAGCAACAGGAGAAACAAAACGCCGCGTCCATGGCACAAATGAAGGGCGAACTGGCGGCGCTACAGCAACAGTATCAACAGGATAAAACGGCGTGGCAGGCCGCGCTGGCACAACAAAAACAGTGGCAGGACAGCACCGCGAACCAGTTGAACGGGGTCACGCGGGAATCCAGCGAACTCAGCCAGAAACTGGCCGCCCTTTCCAACCACGATACCAGCACCTGGCTGCTGGCGCAGGCGGATTTTCTGGTCAAACTGGCCGGGCGCAAGCTGTGGAGTGATAAGGATGTACTGACCGCGGGCGCACTGCTGAAAAGCGCCGATGGCAGTCTGGCTGACATGAACGATCCGAGTCTGCTTGAACTGCGCCGGGCCATTGCCAATGATATCAGCGCGCTGGCGTCAGTCGGTCAGGTGGATTTCGACGGCATTATTTTGCGGGTGAATCAGTTAACCGATCAGGTCGACAATCTACGTCTGGCCGATAACACCCAGGACGATGATGCGCCAATGGATGAAACCGACGGCGAGCTTTCGGCCACACTCAGCGAATGGCGACAGAATCTGAGCAAAAGCTGGCACAACTTCATGTCCGATTTTATTACCATTCGCCGGCGTGACAGTAATGCCGAACCCCTGCTGGCTCCGAATCAGGATTTCTACCTGCGTGAAAACATCCGAGCGCGCCTGCTGACCGCCGCACAGGCCGTACCGCGTCATCAGAATGAGACCTTCAAACAGTCTCTGGAAGCGGTATCCACCTGGGTGCGAGCCTATTTTGATACCAGCGATCCCGGCACCAAAGCCTTTCTGGAACAGGTTGACAGCTTAAGCCAGCAGCTTGTCTCTCTGGATGTTCCTACTACGCTCCAAAGCCAGCCGCTGCTGGAAAAACTGATGCAAACGCGAGTGCGTAATCTGTTGGCGCAATCGCCTGCGCAGCAACACGAGGGCTGATCATGCTGTTCTTGTTACTGCTCCTTATTGCTGGCGTAGTGCTTGGCCCGATGCTCGCAGGACGTCAGGGCTATGTACTGGTGCAAACCGACACCTACAACATCGAAACTAGCGTTACCGGATTGGTTATCATCCTGGTGCTGCTGTTGGTCGTCCTGTTTGCGCTGGAGTGGCTGTTGCGTCGCGTATTTCGCATCGGCGCGCGTACCCGCGGCTGGTTTCTCGGTCGTAAACGCTCGCGCGCCAGAAAACAGACCAAAGCAGCTCTGCTCAAACTGGCCGAGGGCGATTATCTTCAGGTTGAAAAACTGCTGACGCGTAACGCGGATCACGCAGAGCAACCGGTGGTGAACTATCTGCTGGCCGCCGAAGCTGCGCAGCAACGCGGTGATGAATTTCGCACTCGACAGTATCTGGAACGGGCGGTCGAAATGGCCGACACCGATCAGTTGCCGGTAGACATCACCCGCGTGCGCATCCAACTGGCTCGTAATGAGGATCACGCCGCACGCCATGGCGTCGATCGTTTGCTGGCATACGCACCGCGCCATCCTGAAGTATTACGGTTAGCGGAACTGGCGTTCCAACGCACCCACGCTTACGGTGCGCTGTTAGATATTCTGCCTGCCATGCGCAAAACCCAGATTCGTACTGAGGATGAGTTGGAGGCATTGCGCCAATCCGCCCTGCTCGGCCTGATGGAACAAGAGATGGCGGAAGGCGGCAGCGAAGGACTGAAGCAGTGGTGGAAGGAACAAAGCTGCAAGGTGCTGCAAGATTTGCCATTGCAAGTGGCGATGGCGGAGCATCTTATTGCCTGCGACGATCACCACACCGCCCAACAGATTGTGATCGACGGTTTGAAACGTCACTACGATGAACGTCTGGTACTGCTGATGCCACGTCTGGCCGCAGGCGAACCGGCCTCGTTGGAAAAACTCCTGAGCCAGTTGCTAAAACAACACGATAACAGTGCGTTACTGCACAGTACCCAGGGACAGTTAATGCTGAAACAGGGGGAATGGCAGCAGGCCTGCGATGCGTTTGCTGCGGCGTTGGCGCTGCGCCCGGATGCCTTTGATTACGCTTGGCGCGCCGATTCCTTTGACCATCTGCGGCTGCCGGAGGAAGCGGCCCAGATGCGTCGCGAAGGGCTGTTACTCACACTACAAACCCCGTCTTAATCGCGCTCCCCGCTGCCCCACATTCTGGGGCAGCGCTATCCCATCAGCGAAAGAGACACACTTTTATACCGTTACGCAATATACCCTAAATAATTCGAGTTGCAGGAAGGCGGCAAGTGAGTGACAAATTTGTCTGGAACAAATTTGAACAGCGCTTGCGCTGGCCCGTAGGGTGAACCTCAGGGATGAGGTTCATTCATCCCGATGAGCTTACTCAGGTAAGTGATTCGGGTGACAAATCTGCCGGGAGCAGATTTGAACGCCGCGTGCGGCGGCCTCGTAAGAGGTGAGGCCCAGGGATGGGCCGAATAACGAGTGCAGCCAACGCACATGCAACTTGAAGTATGACGGGTATAAAATGAAACCGGTTTCATTTTGGATACTAAAAGGAGCAGCCCATGAGTACACGATTTCCTCCCGAATTCCTTTGGGGCGGTGCCACCGCCGCCAATCAGGTAGAAGGCGCATACGATGAAGCGGGCAAGGGACTGTCTATTGTGGATACCCTCCCAGGCGGCAAAGCACGCTTAGCCATCGTCGCGTCTGAATCCTTCGATTTTTCGCTGGATACCGCGCGTTATACTTACCCTAACCACAAGGGCATCGACCATTATCACCGTTTCAAGGAAGATATCGCGCTGTTCGCTGAAATGGGCTTCAAGTGTTACCGTTTTTCCATTGCCTGGACCCGTATTTACCCTAACGGCGTGGAACAAACGCCCAATTAAGCTGGTTTGGCACACTACGATGCGATAATTGATAGCTGTATCGCCGACGGCATTGAACCGGTTATCACGATTTCTCACTACGAACTGCCGCTGCATTTGGCCACCGTCTATGGCGGTTGGAAAAACCGCGCGCTGGTCGGTTTTTTCGAGCGTTTTTCTCGCACGGTGCCCGAGCGTTTCGGGCACAAGGTCAAATATTGGATGACCTTCAATGAGATCAACAGTGCTGCGCATTTTCCGATCATGAGCCAGGGGCTCGTCGTCAAAACGGGGCCCGGGACCCACAGGCGAAATTTCAGGCATGGCATCACCAGTTTGTCGCCAGCAGTCTGGCAACCAAAATTGCCCGCGACGTCAATCCGAACATCCAGATGGGCTGCATGATTATTTATGCCACCACCTACGCCTACGACAGCAACCCGGTTAATCAGTTGGCGGCCATGCAACGCACGCAGTCCTTCAATTTCTATTGCGCCGATGTACAAGCCAACGGCAGATACCCCTACTATGAGCAACTATTGTGGGACTCGCTCGGCGTCACTTTAGCGATCGAACCCGGTGATCTTGAACTGCTGGCGAATAATACCGTCGATTACATCGGTTTCAGCTACTACATGTCGACCACCGTGAATGAAACCCACGCTGAGGGTGAAGATACCGAAGGCAATTTACTGGGAGGAACGCACAATCCGTTTCTCGAGGCCAGCGAATGGGGATGGGAGATCGATCCAACCGGCCTACGCATCGCTCTGAACCAGCTTTATGACCGATACGGTAAGCCCCTGTTTGTGGTCGAAAACGGATTAGGTGCGATCGATAAACCCGACAGCAACCTCTACGTGGCGGACGATTACCGCATCAATTATCTGCGCCAGCATATTGAGGCGATGGCCGATGCCATTGCTGACGGTGTGACACTGATGGGCTATACCCCTTGGGGCTGTATCGATCTGGTCAGCATGTCGACCGGCGAAATGTCCAAGCGCTATGGCTTTATTTATGTTGATCTCGATGACACCCTCTCTGGCAGCGGAGATCGCCACAAGAAAAAATCTTTCTCATGGTATCAAAAGGTCATTGCCACCCACGGCGAAGATCTCACGCACTAAAAATGGCGCAAAAAAAACGCTTGCCAATAAACGGCAAGCGTTGAATAAGATCAGGTCATAAAAGACTACAGTAGAGTGCTTCACTCAACGTAATGTCCGAAAAGTCCGATGGTGTCGTGAAATGCAGTAAAACGGCTAATCACAACGTCATCTGGAGGTGGACGATAGGCACCTGTAAACGGCTCTGCGTCATTCCCAGGATTATGAAGCCGAAGCAAACATAGAAGGAGGAATGAGCATCTAAGGGGTCATATTAGCATGAACCGTGCCAGATCGTCGCCACATTGAAAACAAAAAAACAAACCAATCTAATTTATTGAAAAATATATAATTTAAAATACATCGCTTTCGCAATTTATCCTCTCGACTGACAGCTTGCACCAAGCATGAATAACCCAACTGTCTCCATATAGAGACATAACGTTGGGTTTTGTTTTTTCATGTTTTATTTCAATTGTTTAAATGTCTCTAAATGGAGACGTTTAAACAGGGCTTCTGTCGCCATTTTCCAACAGTCTGCTGAACTATCCCGCAATAAGTCACGCAGATCCTGATGTAACTGTTGCAGCGATTTTTCATCAAGATAAGGCAAATGCCCCGACTCATACCGATTAAATTGAAGATTAGCGCGCAGTTTTTCAGGCAAAGAGAGGTGATTGAGGTGATATTGCGCGACAAAGTAAGGCGTCGCCAAATCGTAGATCCCCCCGAGCACCATCACTTTCATGCGCGGATTCATTTTCATGGTTTCGGACAATGCAGTCAGTAGATTGAAAGAACGATTTTCTGGCGTCATATTCCAATAGTAAATGGCATTCGAGTCAGAAACATAATCTTGCACCGTATTTACGTTCAATGCTTTTGCCAGATAGTCGCGATACGCGGAAATAAACCCGGAGCCGATAGTCATAACCGGATCGTAATCGCTCCGCGCAGCCATTTATCCAGCGAGGCTCCTCGATAACGGCCGTCAGCACGGCTGACCGTATCGCCCTGCTCTGTCAGCAATTTTTTAACAAACAGCGGGCCTGAAACGCGCAAATCGGCCTTAACCCATTCCCGCGCGGGTATACCGGTATAGCGAGCAAGTTGCTCAGCAAGCTCTGCTTTCTGCGATTCTGGCAAGAGATTGCCCTGAGCCAACGCCTGTGCATAGGGACCAAGGGAAAACTGTTCAACCTCAGTCAGCAAATGATCCAGATTTTCTGCGACATTTGCCGGATGCTGATAGTAATGGGCTATTGCCGCATAGGTTGGCAACGCCAGATAATAGGGCTGATCGATGCCGGGGTTGGATTCGGGACGATCGATATCAATATCCTGGCTCAAATACTGCGACAGCAAAATAATACCGTTAACATCGACGTTGTGCTGCACCTTCAGCCGGTTTGCCAGCGCCACCGTACGCGTCGTGCCGTAGCTCTCACCAAGCAGGTAACGCGGCGCATTCCAGCGCTGATAGCGACTCAGAAACTGCGTGATAAATTGCGCAAACGCGTGTGCGTCTCCATTAATACTGTAGGTGTCATTCTCTTTTTGACGCTTCTGCGCCTGCCGCTCCTGAACATTGGCCGCATGGCTGATAAACTGACCAAACCTGGTGCCCGGCGCATCGATAAAGACCAGATCGCTGACATCAAGCAGAGAATAGGCATTATCGATAACCGGATAAGGCGGCAATACGGGTTTATCCGGCGTGCTGGCGACCACCCGCTTTGGCCCTAAACCGCCCATATGCAGCCACACGGAAGAAGAACCCGGTCCGCCGTCATAGATAAACGTGATCGGCCGATTCTCCGGCTTCGCCGTCTTATCTACCGACTTGAAGTAGGCCACGTAGGACAAGGTCGCGATGGGTTCGTCGGGATCGTCCGTATTCAGTGCTAATGCGCCCGCTTCGGCACGATAATTAAGGCGCCCCTGGTTAAGTTTCACTTGCCCTTCACTCATTACAACATCACTCGGCGCCGGAGCCTGTTCTGGTACTGGCGGCGGTGATGCCATGGCAAACGCGGAGCTTAAGCATAAAAACATCATTATAAAAACAAAACGTTGCAAGTTATTCATGGTCTTCCTTTTACATTATCGTCCTTATGGGAACCATTTCGTTTCCGATGTCCATTCCCTCAATTTTATGCACTGATTGAAAAGGGCCTGGCGGCTACCGCTATTAACATCCATCACATAACTTTGTGTTTCTGGTCGTTGCCCGCTGATATATTTTTCATTTTTACAGTCGTCCTTTTTTCCACACGGCAAATAGTAGGACGTATATTGCGTTCGCTGCGACACTTCATTTTTCACAGGGAATTTTTCTTCGCTCAGCGTTTCACAGGCACCTTTCGAGATGGTGAAATCCTCAGCGTTAGCGATGTTTTTCACCCATTGCGTCGTACAACCAGAAATCAGAAGTGTGGCAAACAATAATGTAAATTAATATTCATTTCGATTCCTTTTAATACAGATTTCTTACCTTTGGCATAAAATTGTATTATTGGTTCATTTCTTGAATAGCAATTTATACAATCAATGACACATCGTTTAACTTTTGTTTAGTATTAAAAAGGAAAATATCGAACAAGAAATGAAAAGTATTTGGCTGCTTTGTCTAAATAAAAATAGGGATATAGCCTTAATTATTTGCATTACAAGACAACACGTTAACGCATTGAACGGCACCAGCAAACGCAACGTGAAGTATGACGGGTATAAATAGATTATCCGCGCCGTGAACACGGCGCGGATGAAAACATCAGCGAGAAGACAGTTGTTCCAGGCTCTGTTTCGCCAACTGATGGAGGTAGTGCGCGGTAGGGAACAGTGCGCTGTCATCAACCCGGAATTTCGGATGATGCAGTGTATAAGGCCCGCCCGAACCGACCATCATGAATGTACCCGGCAGTTTTTGCTGATAGAAGGCAAAATCCTCGCCAATCGGGCTGGCATCCACGCGGCGCGCTTCAAAACCTTCTTCATCGGCAACACGCAGGGCAAAATCCACCCATTCCGGCGTATTGACCACGGACGGCGGTCCGGCGTGCCAGATAAACTCGAGCTCAGCGCCAAAGGTGCTGGCAATACCTGCCACAATCTGGCGAAAGCGCTGTTCAATCAGATCGCGCGCTGTCTGGCTAAAGGTGCGTACCGTACCTTCCACGTAGGCGGTATCCGGGATCACGTTTCAGGTGCTGCCACTGTGTACCTGAGTGATTGACACCACGGCGGTATCATCCGCTGGCACCGTGCGGCTGATAATGGTCTGCACCGCGCTAATCAACTGGCTGAGAATGATAATGGGGTCGTTGCCTTCATGAGGTTTGGCCGCATGGTAGCCTTTAGCAGCAATCTTGATTTCAAAACGATCCACGCCTGCCGTCAACGCGCCATCTTTACCACCGACCACGCCAACTGGCAGCTTTGGGTCGTTGTGAATGCCAAAGATGGCTGCCGCATTATCCAGCGCACCGGTCGCGATCACTTCTGGCGCGCCCAGCCCGGTTTCTTCCGCCGCCTGGAACAGAATGCGCACAGTGCCCTTTAGCTCGGACTCGATGCCTTTAAGCAAAATGGCAGCACACAGCGCGGCGGATGAATGAAAGTCGTGCCCGCAAGCGTGCATCACGCCCTGACGCTGAGAGGTGAATTCCACGCCGGATTCTTCTTCAATCGGCAGTGCGTCGATATCTGAACGCACTATAACCAACGGGCCATCCTGCACGCCGCCGACTTCAGCGACCAGACCGGTTTTCAACGGCAGATCCAGAATGCGGATGCCTTCCTTCTCCAGCGCGGCGCGGATTTTCTTGGTGGTTTCAAATTCCTGGTTGGATAATTCAGGGTTCTGGTGCAGATCGTGCCGGAACGCCTGAATAAATTGCGCTAACGGCGCATGCTGAGGTACTGTTTTTACGATGTTTTCTCCACACTGTCCGTGCTTAAAGCCGCAGGATAAACCCGCGGCGCGCAAGGTATTTTATCTAAATAGCTTGTTATCACCGCATCGTCAGATGTCGTATTCCGTATGTTCCGGTATCTTGGTCATCTGACGTAAGAAACGCTGCGTCTGCGGGTTATCCGAGAAACTGATCACCTGCTCGACGATATTCCCGTCGGCCATGAAAATAACCCGATCAGCAACTTCTTTGGCAAACTGCATCTCATGGGTCACGATAACCATGGTGGTGCTGTTTTTCGCGAGATTTTGAATCACTTGCAGCACTTCGTGCACGCGCTCCGGATCCAGCGCCGAGGTAGGTTCATCAAACAGAATGGCTTTCGGGTCCACGGCCAGCGCGCGCGCGATACCCACGCGCTGCTGCTGCCCGCCGGACATGATGGGCTTCCGGCAGCAGGCCAACCTGCTCGATAAGCCGAAGTCCAATCTCCTGTGCCTGCTTCTTAGGCATTTTTTTCACCACGATCAACGCTTCCGTGATGTTTTCCAGCGCGGTTTTATTCTTGAACAGGTTGTAGTTCTGGAACCATCGCTGTTTGCTGATGCAGTGCGTAGGCTTCCTTGGTGCTATAACGGCGTGTATCCAGTACGCGATCGCCAATTTCAATCGTGCCGGACTCCGGTTTTTCCAACAGGTTGAGGCAGCGCAGCAGGGTGGATTTACCCGACCCTAAAGGGCCGATAATCGCCACCACTTCGCCCTGTGCGATATCCAGACTGATATTGTGCAGCACCACTTTGTCGCCAAAGCGTTTTGAGAGGTTTTTTACACTGATCATGGCGGCGTCTTCTTAGCGCTGTAATGAGTGGTTCAGTTTCTTTTCCAGCCAGTTTTGCAGTCTGGAATAAACAATGATGACCAGCCAATAAATCAGCCCTACCACCAGGAAGGTTTCAAAGAAACGCAGCGATTCTGCGGCGATCATTTTACCTTCAGCAAACAGTTCAGATACGCCAAGTGCAAAGGCTACCGAGGTGTCTTTGATCAGCGAGATAAAGGTGTTACCTGTGGCAGGCAGCGCATTGAGCATCGCCTGCGGCAGTACAATACGGCGGTAAATCTGCGAACGATTCATGCCGATCGACAGCCCGACTTCCGTTTGTCCCCAATCGACCGAGGCCAGCGCAGCGCGGAAAATCTCCGCCAAGTACGCCGAGGTTTTCAGGCTAAAGCCGATAATCGCCGCCGACATCGCGGTCAGATCGCTCAGCGCTGGGAACAGCTGCGGCAAACCGAAGTAGAGATAAACAACTGAACCAGAGACGGAATGCCGCGAAACAGCGAGATATAAAACTCAATCACCTTCACCAATACCGTGATCTTGCTTTCCCGCAGCAGCGCTAGCACCAGACCCAGTATCATGGCGAAAATCATGGATACCACGGCTAACAGCAGCGTGGTCGGTAAATAGAGCAAAACCTGAGGAAACACCTTCAGCAGGTAAGCAAAATCGATATTCATGAGCAGTACCATTAATGCTTCCACCGGCGCAAGCACCGGTGGAAAAGAGATGACAAAAAGCGCGTCGGTTAGTGTGCTTGCGGTGCGGTAATAATGTCCTCACCGAAATATTTCACGGAAATCTCTTTCAGACGGCCATCAGCACGCATTTTCGCCAGCTCAGCATTGAACTGCTCACGCAGTTTGTCGCCTTTTTCATCTTTGTGGAACGGGAAGCTGACTTCCTCGATCACCAGCGGATCGCCAACCAGTTTGAACGGCAGATTGCGCTTGTTGATTTCAGCCAACAGGATTGGGCGGGAGTTTACATAGCCTTCCACGCGCTTGGACAACGCATCATTCATTGCGCCATCGCGGGTTTCATAGGTGCGGATGGTCACACTGCCGTCAGCAAAGGCTTTCTTCAGGTTATTCAGGTAGTTATAGCTAAATACGCCCGCCACTGTTTTACCTTTCAGGTCATCCAGCGTGTTGATATTGGTGTTATCTTTGTGCGTAACAATCTGGCTGCTGTAGTAGCTGTACACATCGGCAAAGTTATACTTTTCTTTACGCGCCGGCGTGATCGCCACGACGTTAGCCACGGTATCGAGTTTGTTCGCTTCCAACTGCCCCATCAGGCCGCTGAAATCGGTGGTAACCCACTCGATTTTGTAATTCAGATCTTTCGCGATGGTTTCAGTGACTTCAACGTCAAAACCCACTAACTTGTTATCTTGCTTAAAGCCGCTCGGGTAGCTTTGTCCGGTAGAACCTACGCGCAGCACCGTGCTGGCTTTTCCGCCCGCCGCCGCTTTTTTGTCCTGAGAGTCACAGCCCGCCATTAGAAAGGCAGTGGTAAGCGCTAACGCAGACAAAGTCAGTTTTTTCATTATCATTATCATTATTATTATCATGTTCATGCCTCTCATTGGGAATTTTTCTTCTTCCACTGGTGATAACCATCCTGGTCTAACACTTTTTCCATATAAATCGTCAGGTGGCCTTTACCCAGATTCGCCTGCCCGACTTCGTTAAAACCGTAATGCTTATACATATCGATAAACCAGGGGTGGCTCTGTGCCGTGCCCAAAGAAACCGCGGGTGCCTTGAGTTGCCCTATCAGCACCGTTTCTTTCAGCCACTGCATCATCTGGCGGCCAAATCCCTGCCCTTTGTAGTCCGGGTGGGTGGCGAACCACCCCAAATGCGGCAAACCATACGGGCCAGGCTCCGGTCCCCAAGGGTAACGGATGCTAAAAGACGACACCATCACGCCGTCTTTTTCCAGCGCATAAACACCGTGGCGCGTAATATGGCGACGTACCATATCGATATCCGCCTCAGCCGCGGCAAAGTGAATGCCCAGTTGGCGAATCGGTTCATAGGCCGCCAACGCCAGAAAGGCTTCGTCATCTTCCAGCGTGAGCTGGCGAAAAACCGTACTCATGTTTAACGCTCACTTACGCTGGCAGCAGACCAGAGTTGTCGGCATAACGAATCACTTCATCCACCTTTTGTGGTGCACAGCCCAAATAGTTGACTGGGTTCAGCCATGCGTCAAGTTCCTGCGCGGTAACCTGCGCCGACAGGACCGGGTCTTCCAGCAGCACCTCTTTGAAGTGACGGCTCTGTTCAAACGCCTTCATGGAGCACTCGTACACCAAATGGTGCGCGGTTTGTTTACCCATACGTTTGCCAATTTCAAACATCACTTTCTCAGAGAGCAACAGGCCGTTTTGCAGTTCCAAGTTCGCCAGCATCTGCTTTTCATTCACCGACATACCGCGCAGGATACCCAGCGCATTCTGCAACTGCGCGGAGAGGTAAATGTTCACTTCCGGCAGAGCGATCCACTCAGCGCGCCAGCTCATAGCGTCACGCTCATATTCCACCTTCATGGACTCATGAATCAGCGATGCGCTTTTGAAAATGGGTGCAGTCAGGCTAGCCAGCCCTTCAAATGCCGCTGGGTTACGTTTGTGCGGCATGGTGGTGGAACCAATTTTGCCTGCTGAGAACGGCTCTTCAACTTCGTTGATTTCCGTGCGCATCAGGTTATACAGCTCGTTGCCGATCTTGCCGCTGATCAGCACCACCACGGAAGCATATTCGGAGAAACGATCGCGCGCGGACTGCCAGACGATGTTCGGCGTAGCCAGCCCCAGTTTATCCAGCGTCAGGCGCTCAATCTGCGGTCCCAGTTCGCCGAACGATGCATAGGTGCCAATTGCGCCATTCACGTTACCCACCAGTACGCGGGCTTTGATTTCTTTCAGACGCTCCAGATGGCGAACAAACTCATCCAGCCATACCGCCAGTTTAAAACCAAAGGTGGTCGGCAGCGCCTGCATGCCGCGGGTGCACCCCGTCATCGGCCTATGCTGATACTTTTTCGCCAGGCGTTTCAACTCAACCGCCATCAATTGCGTGTCGCGTTCGACAATGGCAAAAGCCTGCTGTAATTGCAGTACCGTAGCGGTATCCACGATATCTTGCGTGGTCACACCATAGTGAATGTATTCGCCCGCGTCGCCACACTGCTTTTGAATCGCGGTGATGGTGGGCATCAGGGAGTGCTTCATACGGACCGCATCCTGCGCGATCTTTTCCACATTCAGTGCGCTTGCATCCGCTTTCGCGGCAATGGTTTGTGCGGCGTCGGCCGGGATAACGCCCAATTCACCTTCGGCCAGCGCCAATTCAACTTCAACTTCAACGTCAACCTGCTTCGTCAGGCGGTTATGTTCTGACCAGACAGCACGCATTTCGGGCGTGCCAAAGTTGTTCTCGATGAGGAGAAAATCAATGATATGTGATGCCATAGCTTACTCGTTCGTTGGATGTGTCAGGCGGGATTTTTGTCGTCGTTCTAATGTTGGGAATATAGCATGCGACAAATCGGCTCCTATATATCTTCTGGATCTATCTTATATTCAGAATATAGGAAGATATATCGTTTACCACACATCCAGACGTAATGCTATATTGATATCCATCACATCCCGTAAAACCGCATCACTTGCTGTATTGCGTTGTTAATACAGCCCTTTGAATCGCCTCGGGTGCCAGCGAAAACGGCAGCAGTGCGGCGCTGGCAGCGGGGAATTTAAAGGTTTGAGACAGCGTATTGGCCAGTTCGGCATAGCGCGTTTCCGCCACCGGCAAGCGCGCGGGGGCATCATAGCGCTGCAACAGTGCCAGCAAATCGGGATCGACCGAACCGTCGCCGCGCGCCACTAGCGACTGCACCCGCAAGCCATAGCCGACTTTCTCTCCGTGCAACCAGTCATGCAGTTCAGGAACGAGCGTCATTCGATTATGAATCGCATGGGCTACTCCGGGTGAAGGGGAGTCATCACGCATGCTGTTTGCCAATCCGGCCAGCGCGATATTGGCATCGATCACCTTTTGCAGCGCCACGGTCACTTGTTGTTCGGCATTATCTCTCAGTGCCTGTTCGCCCCACTGTACAAAGGTATCGCGGGTGAGCGTCGCCACCTGAACCTTAAGGTTCAGCGCCAGATTATCTCCGTTTTTCGCCAGATAGGGATGAAATTCATACCATTTAGCCAGCGCATCGACGATTCCGGATTTCAGATAGCGCACATCGCTGCGGGCAATCACGTCACTGTCGACCAACACCATCACCGGCATGTGTTGCAATACCTGCGTTCCCTGATGCCCACCCTGCTCATCATACAGAATACTGATCCGTGACCAGGCCGCGCAGGTGGCAGTGATGGTCGGCAAAGTGATCACCTGACCGTTCTCCAGCCCGTCAGCGACCGCTTTGGCGCAGTCCATCAAGCGTCCACCGCCAACACCGAGGACAACCTGAACGCCACGTTGAGCAATTTAATGCTGATGGTATGCAATCGCCTCGCGCGTGCATTCCCCTTCCAACAGATACACATCAAACTGCACGTCGGACTGCGTCAAACTGGTGGAGAGTGCACGTTCTACCGCTGCCCAGGCGCGTGGGCTGGTCAACACGGCAATGTGACGAGAAAATGGCGCAATCAGTTCACCCACACGTGAAAGCAGGCCAGACTGGTGGTGATAGACACCGGGAGATTTGATAGCAAAAACGGTAATCCTTTGATTTATCTACACTGTGCCAACGCATACGCACAGGCTATAAAGTGCAATAGTAAAAGCCTGTTAGCAGGTTGTAACCGATCAAATGGTCATAAGATATAACGTGAAGGTATAAAATCCTGTTTATTTTGAATGATATAGTTTTCAAACCAACAACGCTCCTTCACGTCCCCTCAATGTGCATCCCACTGTTGTTAGCCTGCCATTACCCTCAGAACTGATGAGCGCGTTGCAAAGAGTTAACCCAATTTCGTTCTAAACCAGGAATGTTGAAACAGGAATCTCATGATGAAAATCCAATTGACCCGCCACGTCAGTGCCGCACTGCTGACCCTGCTTGCCGCCGTGACGCTGGCTGGTTGCGATAATAACAAGAGTGCGGAAACGCAGAGTAAGGTGCTGCGCGTGGGCACGACGGGCCAAAGCTTCCCTGGTTCTTATAAAGAGAACGGCAGGCTGGCCGGCTACGATGTCGAGGTTGTGGAAACCATCGCTCGCGAACTGGGTTATTAGGTCACCTGGACTACGGCTGATTTCAGCGGACTGATGGGCCAGTTGGAGGCCGGAAAGTTGGATACCGTGGCCAATAATTTCGTGAAAACCACCGAATGCCAGAAAAAATACAACTTCACTGACGCTTACCTCACTTACGCAACGCAAATCGTCACCAGCGTTGAGAACAAAGACATTCAGTCTCTGGACGATCTCAAGGGTAAAACCGTATCTGGCGTCTTAGGCTCGACCCATGTGACCAACCTACGCAACGCCTTTCCCAACAATGACGTAACCATCCGCACCTATGAAACCCGCGACGGGGCAATGAATGATGTGATCAACAACCGCTTTCAAGGCTATGTCAATTCCCGCCCTATCCTGTTGGCAGAGATTAATAAACGTCACCTGCCGCTGAAACTGGTGGGTGACCCCATCTTCAATGAGCAAGTCACGTTCCCGTTTGCCAAAACGGCGGAAGGCGACAAGTTGCTGGCAGCATTCAATCAGAAGCTGCAACAGCTGCGTCAGAACGGCCAGTTGAGAAGTATTTCGGCAGCGATAAAGTGCTGGAAGGCGGTAAAGCGGAATAAGCAATTTTCGCCCTCGCACAGCGGGGGCGTTTTCCACAGAACAGGCTACGCATATAGCAGAAAGATGCATGCGGAAAGCAAAAAGCGGCTATTCCTGAGGAATAGCTGCTTTTCACAGAAAGTGGTCGGCGAGAGAGGATTCGAACCTCCGACCCACTGGTCCCAAACCAGTTGCGCTACCAAGCTGCGCTACTCGCCGAAATACTTTTTTCCAACGCCATCAGTGTATCACACTGACTGTTGATAATGTTCGTTGGTGCGAAGAGAGGGACTTGAACCCTCACGTCCGAAGGACACTAACACCTGAAGCTAGCGCGTCTACCAATTCCGCCACCTTCGCATACATTCACGAACATCTGAATCTGGGGTGGCTAATGGGACTCGAACCCACGACAACTGGAATCACAATCCAGGGCTCTACCAACTGAGCTATAGCCACCAATGTACTGCTTACAACTAACGATAAAACTGGTACGTCCCTTACGGTGAATTGTACCACCGCAGCTCTTGCACACAATTCTTGTAAAAAAAGTTATTGGTGCGCCCGACAGGATTCGAACCTGAGACCTCTGCCTCCGGAGGGCAGCGCTCTATCCAGCTGAGCTACGGGCGCATAGCGCCGTTGCGGGTGGGGATAGTACGGATTTAATCTCTGCCTGTCTAGTGCTTTTTTATCGAAATGATGCGTTTGCTTATGCTTTGCGCATTTTGTACCGAAAACACACAGTCAGCGACGATCCCCACCCATCAATCAGGCTTCTGGTGCCGTTAATGCCTGCTTTTTACGCCCTTCCAGCATGGCATAAATCACGCTAACCGCGGCAAGAAACGCCATCCCTACCAATAAGGACATCCGCGTGTCTTCATTGATGTACATTCCCACCAATACGCACAGCAGGAAGGCCATAGTCAGATAGTTCACCCACGGAAACTGCACGGATTTGAACGGATGCCCTGCTAATTGTGCCTGATGCTGCTGGCGAAAACGTATTTGGCTTATCAGTACCACAAACCACGGCACCATGCCCGGCAGCACGCTGGCGCTGTAGACATAGACGAACACTTTTTCCGGGTTGGGAATAATGTAGTTTAACGCCGAACCTAGCAGCAGACAAAAAATAGAAACGGCAACACCTGCCGCAGGCACGCCGCTGGCCGTGACTTTGTCTATCCAGGCCGGTAGCTGACGGTTGTTTGCCAGTGAATAAAGCATACGGCCACAGCTGTACATCCCGCTGTTACAGCCAGAAAGCGCAGCGGTCAGCACCACAAAGTTGATGATACCCGCCGCAGCGGTAATCCCGATTTTGGCAAAGGTCAGCACAAACGGGCTGCTGGCAGTGCCAATTTCATTCCATGGGAAAATGGTGACGATGATAAAAATGGCACCCACATAGAAAATCAGAATACGCCACAAGATGTTATTAATCGCGCGCCGCAGGGTAATTTTGGGGTTCTTGGCTTCACCTGCGGTGATCCCAACCAGCTCAACGCCCTGATAAGAGGCCACCACCAGACACAGCGCAAACAACAGCCCTTTCCAGCCACCCGCCAGGAAGCCGCCGTGCTCGGTCAAATTGGCAAAGCCGGTCGCCTGACCGTGGTTGCCAATACCAAAAAAGATAATGCCAACGCCAACGACAATCATCACAATAATGGTGGTGATTTTAATCATGGCAAACCAGAACTCGATTTCACCGTACAAACGCACAGCGGCCAGGTTGGCTAGCGCCACCAGCGCCACGCACACGATAGCGGGGATCCACTGCGGCAGTTCCGGGAACCAGTGCTGCACGTAAACGCCGATGGCGGTGATTTCGGAAATCCCAACCGCCATCCACATAAACCAGTAACCCCACGCGGTGAGATAGCCAAAAAACGGGCTCATGTATTTATGCGCATACACGGCAAAGGAGCCGGTGACCGGTTCCATATAGAGCATTTCGCCCATTGAGCGCATGATAAAGAAAACGAATATCCCGGCGACGATATACGCGAGCAGCACAGAGGGGCCGGCCCACTTCAATGCGCTCGCCGCGCCCATAAACAACCCAACGCCAATCGTTCCGCCAAGCGCGATCAGCTCAATATGTCGCGCCTCAAGCCCACGGTGGAGCTTGCCTTGCGTTTCCTCGTTTGCCATAGATCCTCAGTCTTAAATGTTGTGTTTTCCTCCCGGTTTCATACCGGGTTTTATCGTGCCCATCCCGCTATTGAGCAGGTTCGCACATTTTGGGCAGCATATTCTTCTGCATTTTTACCTGATTAGCAAATAGTCATTTAAAACAAAATGAGAATAACAATTTTGTTTTAAGAGCCAATTATCATAATAAATAACGATGGCTACGCAGAAGGGGAACGCCGTTACAGGCGACTGCTGAAGTAGTAGGCGAGGAATTTTAATAGCTTAATCTGGCGCGTAATGCGGCTGGGTTGGCTCAACAGCCGGTAGAGCCATTCCAACCCCATACGCTGCCACGCCAGAGGCGTGCCCGGTGAAGACGTCGTAAGCGCCTCCCACGCCCATATAAAGCGCCTGCGGATGGTAACGGCGACAATCACGCATCAGTATCTCCTGGCGAGGGGAGCCCATCGCCACCGTAACGATACGCGCCCCGCTGGCTCGCACCCGTTCAAACACCTCATCGCGCTGTTCGGGAGGGAAATAACCATCCTGACTGCCAACGATATTCACCTGCCACTGCGCCCTCAGTTTCTCTTTGGTCTGGCGCAGTATCGCCGGTTTTCCGCCCAGCAAAAAAACCGGGGTGCCTTCCGCACCGCCTTTTTGCATCAGCGCCTCCCACAAATCAGCGCCGGCGACACGCGTCACCTGCGCCTGAGGATATTTACGCCGGATGGCGCGCACAATACTGATGCCATCGGCATACTTGTATTCGGCCTCGGCAATCAAATCCCACAGCGGCTTATCCTGCTCGGCGGCCAATACTTTCTCGGCGTTGATTGCCACTAACGTGCCGGCTTTGACCTCTCCCTCAGCGAAAAGATACGCCAGACAGGCGGCTTGATCCGCAAATCCATGCAGCGGGATATTACGAATGCGATAAAGCGGGACAGAAGCAGGATGTTTCATGAGGGTTCCTTATGGTGTATCCGGAGTGTGTGGAGTCAAGGTAGACGGTGCCATATGCGAACGCGACCAACGCTGGCGGATCAGACCCGCGCGTTCAAACAGCCAATAAAGCAACTTCGCCGCCAGCACGCACAGCCCAAACACCAGGATAAAAAACACCACGCGCGACACAAAAGCATCGCCGCTGCGCTGTAGCGATTCTGGCTGCGACGACCCGATTCATACAGGGCATCAAACCACTTGACGATGAGGCCCACCACGATAGCACCGGGCGGAATAAACAACACGCCGCCCATCACCACCAGCGATCCCAGCAACGTAGGAGAAATCGCCAACCTGGAGTTGTTATTGAGCACTTCCCAGGTGAAATAGTTAGCACTTTTGAGCACCAGATTGGGACGAGCGGGCCACAGCCAGGACGGAATAAAGACATAAAAATCACGCACGATGGGGGCTAGCCCCTGAAACTCGATGTCACCGTAGTGTTGCCACAGCAGCGCCAAATTTTCCCACGGCGAGAATGTATCGCTTGTCAGATAAAGGAAGGTGTAAAACGCTTCCGCACCGCTTACGTCCAGACTGTAGCGTTTTAACGCCAGCCAGAACATGGCGGTCACGCCCACTGCCCCCGCCGCGACCAGCATCCATAGCGTGATCCAACCGCGCTGGATGCCGATAAACAAGAACAGGGCAAAAGCGATAATGATATTCGCCCGCGTACCGCCGAAAATCAGGTAGGTCAGTATCCCGAACCCGACGGTGTCCACCAGAAACAGCAGCCAGGCACGGCGCGTTTGGTGCAGGAAATAGACCACCAGCATGGCGGGGATAAAAAAATAGAAGAAGCGCTTCAGGGCAACGCACGAGACCTCACTGGAAAAGATCTGGCTGTAGGAGCGCAGTTTGAACAGCAAAAAACCGTTGTTGATAAAGAAGATAGCCACTGTCACCACGGCCACCAGCGCCAGCAATAGCCACGTCAGGTGCGTTTCGACGCGATTCATCACGAGCCAGGGTTCTCCGGGCGGTCGGCGTTGCGCCCGCAGGCGGGTTTTATAAGCCACGTAATAGATGGCGTAAAACGCGGTTGCCGACAGCAGCGCCTGAAGTAAATAGGTCGCGGGCACCACTGCCACATTGAATTTGAACGCCAGCAGGCAGGTAAAGGGAAAACCGAAATAGAACGTCAGAAAAAACAGTATTGAGAACAGTACGTTAAAGTTAAATCGTACTCGACGAAACTTCTGCCAGGTCAAAAAAAGAATAAAACTGACGGAAAACAGATACACCACGACCAAGCCGCCGAATTCACCCTGTGTCATGGTTTCGTCTCCGCCGCCAACGTCAAGGCATCGAGCCATCCTCGCTGGTAGTTAGGCTGGAAGAACGCGATGCGGCGCTGATCCACGCTGGCGATCTGACGTTGCGCTTCACGCACCACCGCTTCCGTCAACGTATCGCCGTAAAACAGCACCGGTAAATGCTGTTCGGCCAGATCCTGCCAGAAAGGCTTCTTCCGGATGATGACAAAGGGCACACCGCACTGAATCAGCAGGCAAAGCGTACCTATGCCTTGTTGACGCGAGAAGATAAATACGCCGAGATCGCAACTGCGCAACATGTTCAGATAATCATCGAACGCTAACTGTTCACGCAGCAACTGGAACTGCTTCGTGCCAAACAGCGTTTCACCTTCCTGCGCCACCTGATTGATATAGTCTTCATTGTTTGCGGGATATCCCATGGGGACAATCACCCGCACCTGCGGCCCCAGTTGCTGATGAATGGCCCGCAGCGCTTCGATATGCCGATTGCTCTTATCGCCGGAATTATCCACCAGCACCGTCATCGGTCCAGCCAGCGGCTTGGTCACGGTCTCTTCCGTCAGAGCCGGGTTCATTTTGGTGGGGAAATAAAGCAAAGAGGCGGGCACATCCGCATGCCGCTGCCGATAAAAATCCAGATCGCCACGTGTGGCAAAGACATGACCGATACGTCCCTGCGCCATGCGACGCAGCAGGTAAAACAGGCGATGCTTCCACTGCGTGGCCTCTTCATACAGATCCGCGCCCCACACATGCCAATAGGCCTGGGTCGGCTTGATACGCCGACCCAACAGCGCCAGCCAAATCCACGGGTTGAACTGTCCGTGGAAAAAGAACCGCGTCTGTCGATCGGCCCGCGCCCGCGTCACCACCGCCTGCGCACGTTTATCGGCATAACAGGTTAACGTCAACCCAGGAAAAGCCTGCGGCAAGCCCTCATCACCGGATACCACCATAAAATGCGTGACCACGGGCGCAGGCAGTTGCGTTGCCATCACGTCATGGAAGAAGCGCAGCAGCGTCTGGTTATGATGCGGGATATCCGATCCCAGCACGTGAATCAGTGTCGTCATGGTCGCCTACGGTAAATAAGAAAAACACAACAGCACAGAAAAAGTAAACCACATAGGTCAACATATAGGCTTGCCTGGCCCCCAATGCGCCGTGGCGCGGAATCAACCACTGGGAGAAGCCACTCAGCAACAAAAACTGGCTCAGTTCCGCCAGCAGATAAAAGCGCAGCGCCGCTTTGGCAATCACCAGATAACCAAAGACGTAGGCCCCCACTTTCATCACATCGCCCATCAGTTGCCAGGCGAAGAGATCGCGCATCGGCACAAACTGCGGGGAAAACAGCAGCCACCGCAGGGATAACAAACCGCAACGCGCGGCCGAGCTCACGCTCAATCGCCGGTTTTTCCTGCAATCGCGCCAGCGTCGGCAGCAAATAGACCGAAAACGCGGCGGTGATAAATTGCAGGTAAGCATCGGATATCGCGCTCACGCCCTGCCACAAGCCGACTGCGTCCCACCCGGCATGCGCCGCGAGCACGTTACGCATCATGATATAAGCGATGGGTACCGTTACCGCCGTCATCACCGCCATTAATGTAGATTTCCCTAACTACGTGGCGAACGCGCGATCCCATATCGGACGCAAGTGCTGCCAACGCAAAGGGGTGCGACGCCACAGCAACACACCGGCGGGCAGCGCAATCAACACCGGTATCAGCGCCAACCCCACCAGCCCAATCAGACTGCCCCCGACAATCGCCAGCGCATTGCCCTGTGCGTCCCGGTACCCTTTCAGGATAGCCAAAAAGAAGTTGGCGCAGGCAATGCCCATTTGCAGCAACTCCAGCAGGCGGATCACGTCACGATAACGATCGTCGCCAAACAGCGCCGTGGCTATTGGCCCGGCCGCCAGCACAAAGAGGAGCGCTAACGCTGATGAAAAGAGCGCAATAAGCGTCGCTGACGTCCCCAAAACCTGTTGCAACGGCTGAGGCTGCTGCTGATGGCGCGCCACCAGCATGATCACACCATTAAATATTCCCGCGCCTGACAGAACGCCCAACACCGTGATCAGTTGGCGGTAATTCCCCGCCAGCCCCACGCCGCTCGGGCCGAAGGCCACCGCCAGCAATTTGATAACCACCAGGCCAATGGCGATTTTGACCAGCGTCGAACCCGCCGTCCATAAGGACGCTTTTGCCAATGACATGTCAGGAAAAGAAGTTCAGGATGGTGTTGATCACCGTACGCTGATTCACATCTGACAGATTATAAAACAGCGGCAACTGGACCAGTCGCTCGCTTTCCCGCGTGGTGTAACGATCTTCACCAGAAAAACGCCCGAAGCGCAGCCCCGCAGGTGACGTATGCAGCGGAATATAGTGAAACACCGTCAGTATGTCCGTATCCTTCATGTCATGAATAAACGCGGCGCGATCGTCAATATCGTGTAGCTTGAGGTAAAACAGATGCGCATTGTGCCGGCAGCGTGGGCAGCGTGACGCGCCTGGCCTCCGTCAGCGGGCGGAAGGCATCATAATAGTTATGCCACAGGCGTAAACGTCGTTCGTTGATGCGCCCGGCGGCTTCCAACTGCCCCCACAGGTAGGCAGCCTGAATATCTGCCATCAGGTAGCTGGAGCCGATATCGCGCCAGGTATATTTATCGGCCTGACCGCGAAAGAGCTGGCTGCGGTTGGTGCCTTTCTCGCAGATGATTTTCGCCCGCTCAACCAACGCGGGGTCGTTGATCAGTGTGGCACCGCCTTCTCCGCCGGACGTGTAGTTTTTGGTTTCGTGAAAACTGAAGCAGCCAATGTGACCAATCGCCCCCAACGGACGCCCTTTGTAGCGGGCCATCACCCCCTTGCGCGGCATCCTCCACCACCCATAGATCGTACTTTTCCGCCAGCGCCATAATGGCGTCCATTTCGCACGCCACACCGGCATAGTGCACTGGCACGATGGCACGGGTCTTGCCGGTAATCGCCGCTTCAATTTTGCTTTCATCGATATTCAGCGTATCCGGGCGTACATCGACATAAACGATGGTTGCTCCACGCAGCACAAAGGCATTGGCGGTGGAAACGAAGGTCTAGCTGGGCATGATCACTTCATCCCCCAGCTGAATATCCAGCAGGATGGCCGCCATCTCCAATGATGCGGTACAGGAGGGGGTTAACAACACCTTCTTGCTGCCAGAATAGTGCTCCAGCCATTGTTGGCACCGGCGCGTAAAACCGCCGTCACCACACAGCTTGCCGCTGCTCATGGCGGCCTGCATATAGTCCAGTTCGCTACCCACAACCGCGGGAGCGTTAAAGGGAATCATGCGGTCTCCTGTAAAACCAATGCGCCGTGTCATGAATCTGCGCGCCACTGCGTTGATAAAAGCGCAGTGCGCGCGTATTACCCAACTGCGTAGCCACCCACAGGTGCGCCACGTGCCGCTGTTGGCACCAGTGCCTTGCCAGTGCCATAAGTCGCATGCCCACCCCACCGGAAGTGCCCGGCCACGCAGCCAAAAGGCCGATGCGCGCCTGGCCTGCCTGCGCCTGGCGCAGTGTCACCCAACCAAGCGGCGCCCCCTGCGCGTTGTGCGCAATCAGGCAGACATCATCAAAGGTGCCACGCACCGCGTTTTCCACCCACTGTGCGTAAAAACGACCGCTATCCGCCGCGCGATACCAGGGTGTGCGAAACCGGCTCTGCGAAAAAACGCGCGCAGAGGCGTCACGCAGCGGCGCAATATCCACAGTATCCGCCACGCGCCAGGCCGGAAGTGCCGCCTCGCCAGCGCTGATGGGCAGGCAAAAATCCACTTCGCTCTCTGCCAGTTGGAAACCTCCGGCAGAGAGCGCATCGATCGTCGCCAGCTCGCTGGCAGCGACCTTGGCCTGCACCACGGCATAGGCGTTCAACGCCGAGGGCGTTAGCACTGGCGCATCATCACTGAACGACAGGCGCACGCTGGGGAGGGCGAAAAAATCGCTTTCCCACGCTAACGGCATCAGATGTGCACGGATCGTGGTTGTCATCGCCTCTCCTGTAATGGCCTGCACGCTGCTGTTACTGACACACGGGCACGACAAACGCGCCGATTATGCGTCCAGCCCCAACCGTTCTCCGGTATAGTTATAGGAGCCATCCTGCACACTGCGCCACCAGGCTTGGTTGTTCAGATACCACAACACCGTTTTACGCATGCCAGTTTCAAACGTTTCCTGTGGTTTCCAATCCAGCTCCCGCGCCATTTTGCTGGCATCGATGGCATAACGCATGTCATGTCCGGGTCGATCAGTCACGTAGGTAATCAGATCGCGATAATGGGTTACACCCGCTGGTTTTTGCGGTACTAGTTCTTCCAGCAGATCGCACAGGGTATGCACCACGTCGAGGTTTTTACGCTCGTTATGGCCGCCGATATTGTAGGTTTCCCCGATTTCACCCGTCGTCACCACGAGGTAAAGCACACGCGCATGATCTTCAACAAACAGCCAGTCACGGATCTGCGCACCGTTGCCATACACGGGCAGCGGCTTAGCGGATAATGCGTTGAGGATCATCAGCGGAATCAATTTTTCCGGGAAGTGGTAAGGACCGTAGTTATTGGAGCAGTTGGTGATGATCGTCGGCAGCCCATAGGTGCGCATCCAGGCACGCACCAGATGGTCGCTGGAGGCTTTGGATGCGGAATAAGGGCTGCTGGGCGCATACGGTGTGGTTTCGGTGAACAGATCGTCCGTGCCGTGCAGATCGCCAAACACCTCATCGGTGGAAATATGGTGGAAACGGAACGCGGCTTTTTTCTCGTCATCCAGTGAGTTCCAGTAGTGGCGCGCCGCTTCCAGCATCTGATAGGTACCGACGATATTGGTTTCAATAAACGCCGCCGGACCATCGATCGAGCGGTCAACGTGACTTTCCGCCGCCAAATGCATCACCAAATCCGGCCGATACGTGGCAAATACCCGATCCAACGCGGGACGATCGCAGATATCAACCTGCTCGAACGCGAAACGATCGCTGGTCGCCACCGGCGCCAATGACGCCAGATTACCGGCATACGTCAGCTTATCAATTACCACGACGCTGTCTTGCGTTTCTGTTACCAGATAACGCACCAGCGCGGATCCAATAAATCCTGCGCCGCCTGTCACCAAAATACGTTTCAACGCCATACTCCTTTCGTGTCTACAATCCACTGTTGTTTTATCTTTTCAGGTTCTATCGCGCGGAATGCGCGGTGATCGACCAGCATCACCACCACATCCGCTTCACGCAACGCCGTCGGCAATTCGGTCAACGTGACCAACCCGGTTAAACGTGGCGGCAACGCAGCCACATTGGGCTCCACGGCCAGCGTCGTGCCGCTGTGCCACTGTGCAATCATTTCGGTAATCCCGACCGCCGGGCTTTCGCGTAAATCGTCAATACCCGGCTTAAACGCCAGCCCAAAACAGGCGATGGTCACGTCACTGGCGCGTTTGCCGCTCTGCACCAGACAATCCGCTACCGCCATTTTGACGCGATCGACCACCCACAACGGCTTAACGTCGTTCACCAACCGCGCCGTGTGTATCAAACGCGCCTGCTGCGGATTTTGCGCCACGATAAACCACGGGTCTACCGCTATGCAATGACCGCCAACGCCGGGGCCAGGCTGAAGAATATTCACACGCGGATGACGATTCGCCAGACGAATCAATTGCCATACATTGATACCCTGTTCAGCGCAATTCAGCGACAGCTCGTTGGCAAAGGAGATATTCACGTCACGGAAGCTGTTTTCCGTCAGTTTACACATCTCGGCCGTGCGCGCGTCGGTTTCAACGCACTCACCTTCAAGAAAAATCTTGTACAACGCGCTGGCGTGCTCGGCACAGGCTGGCGTCATGCCGCCAATCACGCGGTCATTTTTCACAAGTTCCACCACGACCTGCCCAGGCAATACCCGCTCCGGGCAGTAAGCGATGTGAATATCGGCATCGTCCCCGGCGTGCTGCGGGAAGGTCAGATCGGGCCGGTCGCCGAGGTTTTCCCGCAGCAGGTTATCACGAGCCCGCTCGGTTGGCGCAAAGTGGTACGTCGCAAATGGCCGGTCAGCTTACGGTTGGCCTCTTCAGGCCACGGCGAATAGAGATTGCCCGTGCGCAACCCGGCCTCCACATGAGCGACGGGAATACGCTGATACAGCGCCGCAAAGCTGGCGGCCAGCGTGGTGGTGGTATCACCATGCACCAGCACCAGATCGGGTTTGAACGCCGTCAATACCGGTTCCAGTCCTTCCAAAATGCGGCAAGTGACTTCACTCAGCCCCTGGCCCGGCTGCATAATGTTCAAATCATAATCCGGCGTAATAGCAAATAAACGCAGCACCTGATCCAGCATCTCCCGGTGCTGGGCTGTTACGCATATTTTCGATTCAAAGGCTTCATATTGAGCCAGTGCATAAACCAGAGGGGCCATTTTGATGGCTTCTGGACGGGTGCCGAAAATAGTCAACACTTTCACTATGAATCTCTTTCATCAGGTTAGGGGCTGCCCTTTCAGGCTGCATAAACGGTCAATCCATCCGCCGCTGAGGTTTACAGCGAACCAATGCAATGCCCATCCCGGTTAATGCACCGATAGCGCCCCACATCGCCATCAAGAACAGGCGACGGGACTGTCTCGCTTCACCGGCTCCTACGGCGTGCGCAGATAACGGTAGGTCTGCAATGCGACATTAAGCGTTGGTTCAACGCTTAATGTCGCCAACATGGCGCGATTTTGGTCATAATCGATGTTGTAGCGCGGCCCACTGGCCTGCAAGGACTCTAATTGCGCCTGTAACATCGGACGCCCCAACAGGAAAAGTTCTGAAGGCGGCAATTCTTCCGCGGGGGTATCGGTCTGGCTGCGGCTTATCCCCTGCTGTTGCGCAATTTTTAGCGCCGTCTTCACGCTATTCAGATCGCGATCGAAAATAGCCTGCGCGACCGCTTCCTGACGCTGAATCTGTGACTGCAAAAAGACCTTACGTGCTGCCCAGGCACCTTTCAGCTCACCGTTAAGGTGCAGTGCGGCGCGCTGACTGGCAAACTCGATATAGTCGCGCAACAGGCGATTGGCGGCAGGCGCGTTGTCCGGGGTCAGGCGCACGCTGTCGAAGGTCTTTTTGCCGTCGTCACGCGGGGTAAACTGGATATCGGCGATCAGTTCGTCCAGCAAGGCCGCATCCGCTTTGGCATCACCTTCCTGATGCGATTTATAGTAGTCGCTCTGTAGCCAGAAATCGCGCCGGGTATCATACGCGGCAACCTGCATGACAAACTCGTCGTAAACCTTGGCTGACACCGACAGCGCCTCGGACGGCAGCGATGCAAAAGCTTTGGCATCCAGATTACGTAAGAACTGCTGTTGCGGATAATAGCCGCCCAGCCGCCCAGCCGCGTGACGCCAGCAATCCAGAATTTGCCTCGCCACAACGCACCGCACAGGCCGCGAATGTCCAGTTCATTCTCAATACCGGCACCCGCAGTCGTCACGCGGTAATGGGCTTCGCCAGAGTTTCCGTTAGCAGGGTTTTCTTGTTTCGTTACTTCCCCAAAGTGATGTGGTTTCAAGTTGAGTGTCGATGATTGTCGTTACGGTGCGTTCGACGCTTGATGCGTTTCAGAAAGCGCGCCACGCGCCATGCCCGTTTCAGGCAATAGTCGTAAAGCCCAAAGGCCAGTAAAAACAGCACCAACATGGCCCATTCAGGAATGAAAGAGAAATACTCTCCGGCCATGCCGATACCCGCCAACAGCACCGCGGCCACGGTGATCAACACAAAAGCCTGATGCGGTGTAAACCCGGCGCGCATCAGTAAGTGATGGATATGCTGACGATCCGGCGCGAAGGGGCTCATCCCTCGGCGCAAGCGACGGTACATGATGGCAACCATGTCCATCAGCGGGATGGCGATCAGCCACAGTGCCGTTACCGGGTTAATCGGATGGTATTTGCCCTGCGTGGATTGAATCAGGATCCAGATGGCAGTGAACCCTATCATGGTGCTGCCTGCATCGCCCATAAACACTTTATAGCGGCGGCCAAAAAAACCGAGGTTGAGCAAGATATACGGCAGCGTGGCCGCAATCATGGCAAAGCACCACAGTGCCAAATTGTGATGACCGTAACCGTAGAGCAGGATACCCATCGCGCCGAACGACACCACGGAAAGGCCACCGAGCAGACCGTCGATGCCGTCGACCATGTTAAACGCGTTAATGGCCGCCCACACGGCAAACAGCGTCACCAGATAACCCAAGGGCCCCAGCACCATATCCCACGGGCCAAACAACTCTCCCAGATTGCGCAATGAAAGATGTGCGAACACCATCATGGCGATGGCCACCAGCGCCTGAACCAGCGCGCGGATTTTGACACTGATATCAAAGCGATCGTCCAATGCCCCGACAAACACCAAAATACCGGCGCACAGCAGGTAAAAGCGGAAATGGGGAATGTAATAGTCGGTGACCAGGAAGGTAAAGCACAGGCCAGCATAAACGGAAATACCCCCCACCAACGGAATCAGACCTTGGTGACGTTTACGCTGATTGGGACGATCAACAAGGCGCAACGGCCCGGCCACGCGACGGGCCAAGAATAGAAAAGTCAGAGAAAACAAGAAAATCAATAATAACTCTAGACGCATAGCGAGTAAGTTTACCGTTTATGGCTACAAGCCGCCGCAGGCTGCCACGGCGAAGCATGGTTCGCCATAACAGGGCCGTTCACCACAACATCATTATGCGGCCGGCGGTATCGCGCGGGCATGCACAGAGCAAGCACTCGCAACGGGGTTATGATGACGCCATCAAATCAGTGCGTACCATAACGGAAAGCATGACGCCGGGATATCCTAGAATACTCTGGAAAAACACCCTGTAGTGTAAAGGTCGGTAAGTTCCTAAAAAAAAACGCCACGACCCGCGTGCCGTTTTCCCCGAGAACACAGCCTGCTTATGAACGCTTCATCATGTCGAAGAATTCATCGTTGGTTTTGGTCATCGCCAACTTGTTGATCAGGAACTCCATTGCATCGATCTCGCCCATCGGGTGAATGATTTTGCGTAGGATCCACATTTTTTGAAGCTCTTCGGAGGTGGTAAGCAGCTCTTCTTTACGCGTACCGGAACGGTTGTAGTCGATAGCCGGGAACACACGCTTCTCAGCGATTTTACGCGCCAGATGCAGTTCCATGTTACCTGTACCTTTAAACTCTTCGTAAATCACTTCGTCCATCTTCGAGCCGGTATCTACAAGCGTGGTCGCGATAATGGTCAGGCTACCGCCCTCTTCCACGTTACGCGCAGCACCAAAGAAGCGTTTCGGACGGTGCAGGGCGTTGGCATCCACACCACCGGTCAGCACTTTGCCAGACGCCGGTACCACGGTGTTGTAGGCACGCGCCAGACGGGTGATGGAGTCCAGCAGGATGATAACGTCTTTTTTGTGCTCGACCAGGCGCTTTGCCTTTTCAATCACCATTTCAGCAACCTGAACGTGGCGGGAGGCCGGCTCGTCAAAGGTAGACGCCACCACTTCCCCTTTCACCAGACGTTGCATCTCGGTCACTTCTTCTGGACGTTCGTCGATAAGCAGCACCATCAGCACGCAATCAGGGTGATTATACGCGATGCTCTGCGCAATATTTTGCAGCAGCATGGTTTTACCGGCTTTCGGCGGTGCCACGATCAAACCACGCTGACCACGGCCAATCGGCGATGCCAAATCTAATACGCGTGCTGTCAGGTCTTCTGTTGAACCATTACCGCGTTCCATACGCAAACGTGAGTTGGCATGCAGCGGAGTAAGGTTTTCGAACAGGATCTTGTTGCGGGCGTTTTCAGGTTTGTCGTAATTGACTTCGTTGACTTTCAACAAGGCAAAATAGCGTTCCCCTTCTTTGGGAGGACGAATCTTGCCTGAAATGGTGTCACCAGTACGAAGATTAAAACGGCGGATTTGGCTGGGAGAAACGTAGATATCATCAGGGCCGGCGAGGTAGGAGCTGTCTGCGGAGCGGAGGAAACCGAAACCATCCTGCAAGATTTCTAGCACGCCATCGCCGAAAATATCTTCGCCACTTTTTGCGTGCTGCTTCAAAATGGCGAAAATAATATCCTGCTTGCGCATACGAGCCTGGTTTTCCAGCCCCATGTTTTCGCCAAGAGTAATTAACTCAGAAACTGGCTTATTCTTTAATTCGGTAAGATTCATAGTGGTGGGTTCTTAAACTCGGGGTAAATCTCGAACAATTAACGTGAATGGGATGGCAAGGGTCACCGTGCCACTATCATATACCGCCCTCAATCACACCATTCTGTTTGGCTTGATACGTGAACGTGTTACACGTTGACCACGCAAGCGCGATACAAAACGACGGCAAGAGATCGAAGACACCTGAAACCAATTAATGTAATACTTTTAGATTGCCTGACCACGCTACGGATTCTTATGCCGTGTTTGTGCGATTTGTTGTCACGAACGGGCAGTGTTAAGGTATGGACAGCGAGTAATGCTATAGATTCAAACTTTCAGGCTCAAGCCTGTGAGGCTTAAACATAGGCAAGTACGATATGCAGTGCTGATGAATCTAGCACGCTTCATGACGTGCGGCAAGCGGTCAATACGAGAAATCCACACTGACCGCTTTGTGCGATGAAATAGCGTTGATAAATCTATCAGGCATTACAGATTGGTGTTCAAAAACTCTTTCAACTGTCCTTTGGACAGCGCGCCTACTTTCGTTGCCGCCACTTCACCGTTCTTGAACAGCAGCAGGGTCGGGATGCCACGGATGCCGTATTTCGGCGCAGTAGCCGGATTTTCATCAATGTTAAGCTTGGCAACGGTGATGCGACCTTCGAATTCATCAGCGATTTCATCGAGAATGGGAGCGATCATTTTGCAGGGACCACACCATTCGGCCCAAAAATCAACCAGTGTTGCCCCTTCGGCCTGCAATACGTCCGTTTCGAAGCTGTCGTCTGTCAGGTGAATAATTTTATCGCTCATTTTTTACTCCGCAGGATTATCTTTAGCGAGTTGGTGTAGCATTAACCAACAAAGCTTGACTTTATTTCACTGTATACGCTTTCGTAAAGCAATAGTTAGCTGATATTCTACCACACTATGAGCAAAACACACTTGACTGAACAGAAGTTTTCCGACTTCGCGCTGCACCTGCAGGTGATCAAAACTCTTGAAAATAAAGGGTTTTATAACTGCACGCCCATCCAGGCACTCGCACTACCTCTCGCCCTCGATGGTCGGGACGTCGCGGGTCAGGCGCAAACCGGAACTGGCAAGACGCTGGCATTTCTGGCGTCTACTTTCCACTATCTCTTGTCGCACCCTGCTTCGGCAGAGCGTCAAACCAACCAGCCGCGCGCGCTGATCATGGCCCCCACTCGCGAGTTGGCCGTGCAAATCCACGCGGATGCACAGGCGCTGGCAGAATCGACAGGCTTGAAACTGGGTCTGGCTTACGGCGGAGACGGTTACGATAAGCAGCTTAAAGTGCTGGAGCAGGGTGTTGATATCCTGATCGGTACCACAGGCCGCTTGATCGACTACGCCAAGCAGAATCATATTAACCTTGGTGCCATTCAGGTTGTGGTGCTGGATGAAGCCGACAGAATGTACGATCTGGGCTTTATCAAAGATATTCACTGGCTGTTCCGCCGCATGCCGCCGGTAACGCAGCGCCTGAACATGCTGTTCTCCGCCACGCTGTCATACCGTGTGCGTGAGTTGGCGTTTGAACAGATGAACAACGCTGAGTACGTTGAAGTGGAGCCGGAGCAGAAAACCGGGCACCACATCAAGGAAGAGCTGTTCTATCCGTCAAACGAAGAGAAAATGCGCCTGCTGCAAACGTTGCTGGAAGAAGAGTGGCCGGACCGTTGCATCATCTTCGCTAACACTAAGCACCGCTGCGAAGACATCTGGGGTCATCTGGCTGCGGACGGCCATCGCGTGGGTCTGCTGACTGGCGACGTAGCGCAGAAAAAACGCCTGCGCATTCTGGATGACTTCACGCAGGGCAACCTGGATATTCTGGTCGCCACCGATGTTGCGGCGCGCGGTCTGCATATTCCGTCTGTCACTCACGTATTCAACTATGACTTGCCGGACGATTGCGAAGACTATGTGCACCGCATCGGCCGTACCGGACGTGCTGGTGCCAGCGGTTTCTCCATCAGCCTGGCCTGTGAGGAGTATACGCTAAACCTGCCCGCTATTGAGCAATATACCGGCCATTCAATCCCGGTAAGCAAATACGATAGCGATGCGCTGATGACCAATCTGCCCGCGCCGAAGCGCTTGCCCCGCACGCGCATCAGCAGTGGCCCGCCACGTCGTAGCAGCTCACCGCGCGGCAACCGTAAAAGACCGAGTTAAGCATCCATGCTAAACGCTTCCTCGCTGTATGCGGCGATCGATCTAGGCTCGAACAGCTTCCATATGCTGGTGGTGCGGGAAAGCGCTGGCAGCATTCAAACGCTAGCGCGCATTAAACGTAAAGTGCGTTTGGCTGCGGGACTGGATCGTGATAACTGCTTGTCACAGGAAGCCATGCAGCGCGGCTGGCAGTGCTTACGCCTGTTTTCTGAATGCTTGCAGGATATCCCTCAGACGCAAACCCGCGTTGTCGCGACGGCGACCCTGCGGCTTGCCACCAATGCCGATGAATTTCTGGCGCAGGCGCAGCAGATCCTGGGTTTGCCAATTCAAGTCATCAGCGGTGAAGAGGAAGCGCGCCTGATTTACCAGGGCGTGGCCCATACCACTGGCGGCCCGGAACAACGCCTGGTGGTGGATATCGGCGGTGGCAGTACCGAACTGGCGACCGGAACCGCCGCACAGGCCACACAGTTACTCAGTTTGCCCATGGGATGCGTGACCTGGCTGGAGCGTTATTTCAGCGACCGCACCCTGACAGCGGAAAATTTTGCCCGTGCTGAACAGGCTGCCGGTGACATGATACGCCCCGTGGCCGCCCAACTGCGTGCGCAGGGGTGGCAAGTGTGCGTGGGCGCATCCGGCACCGTACAAGCGTTGCAAGAGATTATGGTGGCTGCGTGCATGGACGAGCACATTACGCTCGACAAGCTGCGCGCCCTGAAAGAGCATGCCATCGAGTGCCATAAGCTGGAAGAGCTGGAAATTGACGGCCTGACGTTAGAGCGGGCGCTGGTATTCCCCAGCGGATTGTCCATTCTGTTGGCGATTTTCCAGGAGCTTGGCATTCAGAGCATGACATTGGCCGGTGGCGCACTGCGCGAAGGCCTGGTATACGGGATGCTGCACCTGCCCGTAGAGCAGGATATTCGCCAGCGCACGCTGCTCAATCTGCAACGCCGCTACCTGTTAGACGGTGAACAGGGCCAGCGCGTCAGCACATTAGCCGACAATTTCCTGCATCAACTGGCGCAGGATTGGCCGTTGGATCACCGATGTCGCGAGTTGCTGCACAGCGCCGGTTTTCTGCATGAAATCGGTCTGGCCATTGATTTTCGCAATGCTCCGCAACACGCCGCCTATCTCATACGCAACAGCGATCTTCCCGGTTTCACACCGGCACAGAAAAAACTGCTGGCTATTCTGGTGTTAAATCAGAGTGGTGCGCTCGATCTTCAGTCATTGAATCAGCAAAACGCCGTACCCGTACTGCCTGCGCAGCGCTTATGCCGTTTGTTGCGACTGGCGATTATTTTCGCCAGCCGTCGCCGTGATGACACCTTGCCTGACAGCATCTTGCGAGCGGACGGCGATACCCTGCACATCCAGCTACCTGCTGGCTGGCTGGCTGCCCATCCCCTGCGCGCAGAAGCGCTGGAGCAGGAAAGCCGTTGGCAGGGCTATGCCCACTGGCCATTGGTGATTGAGGAAGCCGCGCCGTAACAGCGGCATTACTCCTTATCGCGCGCCTTCGCCAGCTGCGCGCGCAGATTCGCCAGATGGCTTTGCCCCTTTTGCATCCGCTCTTGCGCGCTAACCACTTTGCGCGCTGTTTCCCATTGCAGATCGTCCTGCGGCAGTTCCAGCAAGAAACGGCTGGGTTCTGGCCGCACCAGCTCGCCATACTGGCGACGTTCTTTACACAGGGTAAAAATCAGTTCACGCTGCGCCCGTGTGATACCGACATACGCCAGGCGACGCTCTTCATCGACATTGTCTTCGTCAATGCTGATCTGGTGCGGCAGTAGTCCCTCCTCCATCCCCACCAGATACACATAGGGAAACTCCAACCCTTTGGAGGCGTGGAGGGTCATCAGTTGCACCTGATCCACCTCTTCTTCGCTTTCGCCGCGCTCCATCATATCGCGCAGGGTGAACCTCCTTACCACCTGTGTCAGCGTCATCGGTTCATCGAGCTCCGAGCCTGCCAGCATTTCCGTCATCCAGCTAAACAGCTGATTGACGTTTTTCATACGCATTTCCGCCGCTTTCAGGCTGGTTGAGGTTTCATACAGCCAGCTTTCATAATCCAGCCCGTGAATGAGGTCGCGCACCGCCGCCATCGGTTCTCGCTCAGCCTGCTGGGCAATTTCCCGCATCCAGTGGGTAAAACGTTGTAGTGAGGACAACCCACGGCCAGACAGGTGTGCTTCCAGCCCTAAATCAAAACTGGCGGTAAACAGGCTTTTGTTGCGCACATTGGCCCATTCCCCCAGTTTCTGTAGCGTCGCGGGGCCGATTTCTCGCTTAGGGGTGTTGACGATGCGCAGAAAGGCGCTGTCGTCATCCGCGTTGGTCAAAACGCGCAGATAGGCCAACAGGTCTTTGATTTCCTGACGAGAAAAGAAGGAGGTACCGCCGGAGATGCGATAGGGAATGCGGTTTTGCATCAGCATCTTTTCAAACAGTCGCGACTGATGGTTGCCACGATAGAGGATGGCATAGTCACTGTACTGCGTCTTGTTGATAAAGTGATGGGCAATCAGTTCGCCCACCACCCGTTCCGCCTCGTGGTCTTCGTTGTTGGCGGTGATCACCTTCAATTCACTGCCGTAACCCAATTCCGAAAAGAGTTTTTTTTCAAATACGTGTGGGTTATTGGCGATCAGGATATTGGCCGCTTTGAGAATACGGCCCGAAGAACGATAATTTTGCTCCAGCTTGATCACTTCAAGCTGAGGGAAATCCTGTGAAAGCAGCACCAGGTTTTGCGGACGGGCACCGCGCCAAGAGTAGATGGATTGGTCGTCATCGCCGACCACGGTAAAGCGCGCACGTGCACCAACCAGCAGTTTAATCAGCTCATACTGGCTGGTGTTGGTGTCCTGATACTCATCCACCAGCAGGTAGCGCAAGCGGTTTTGCCAGCGCTCACGCACCTCTTCATTGCGCTTGAACAGCAGCGTTGGCAACAGGATCAGATCGTCAAAATCCAGTACGTTACAGGCGCGTAAGTGGTCGTGATACAGGCCATAACAGTGCGCAAACAGCTTATCACGCTCCGACTGCGCCGATGCCGCCGCCTGCGCCGGGTTCATCAGATCGTTTTTCCAGTTGGAAATGGTGGAGGTCAACTGCTGTAGCTGGGTTTTATCCCCTTCCAACCAGGTCTCCGTCAGTTCATTGAGCAGTGCGGCCTGATCCTGATCGTCAAACAGCGAGAAGTTCGCCTGCATGCCCAACGCGGCATATTCCCGTTTAATGACCTCCAGCCCCAGGGTGTGGAAGGTGGCGATCAGCAACCCACGCGTCTCCTTGCGGCCTAAGGTCTGCGCCACGCGTGCTTTCATTTCACGCGCGGCCTTGTTGGTAAAGGTCACCGCGGCGATATGACGCGCCTGATAGCCGCACTGACGGATCAGATGAGCAATCTTGTTGGTGATAACGCGCGTTTTGCCTGATCCCGCGCCAGCCAGCACCAGACAAGGGCCGGTGACAAATTCGACAGCATGTTGTTGACTGGGATTCAGGCGCATGACGTTCAACTCGCAATAAAAACGGAAGCCGATTGTAGCAGAAAGCCACGCAGATCTTGATGGCCGGATTCGCCTTTACCGATCCACATCAGGCATGCATCGTGCTACATTGCCAGCCATCGGCGTCGGCGTGAGGCCTGTTCAATTCACGCTTCTTAATTACATGAAAGGTATTCCCATGGCGAAAACGGCATCTGCACTGCATATTCTGGTCGATACAGAACAACAGGCGAATGATCTACTGGACCAATTGGCGCAAGGGGCAGACTTTCAGCAGTTAGCTAAAAAGCACTCTAGCTGCCCATCCAAACGGGATGGGGGCAATCTGGGTGAGTTCCGTCAGGGCGATATGGTGCCCACTTTTGACAAGGCGGTATTTTCCTGCGAGTTGCTGAAACCCTTTGGACCGGTAAAAACCCAGTTCGGCTATCACATCATCAAGGTGCTGTACCGCAACTAAGCGTTCTGGCAACCGGCGTTCTGTGTTGTTGCGCCGCGCAGTGTGCGCGGCGCGTACGGAGTGATTACTCCGTCATCATCAGCAGGCTGGCATTTCCCCCCGCTGCCGCCGTATTCACGCTGAGTACACGTTCATGCCATAACCGCTCCAGTGGGATCGTGTCACTGCCGGGTTCACAGCCGAATAGAGGAATAATCGCTCCCGTCCATTGCGTAATCTGCTGATTAACCTCACGCAGCATGTCGCTCTCGCCGTGACAGATAACCGCGCCAATATGCTCACTTTCCTGTTGCCATTCCGGCGTAAAACGGATGCGGCTCTGCACTTCCAGTGGCAAACTCCGGGCAAGTTCACGTAACGCTGCACTGTCAGGCCATAATGCGTGACTGCCCACGGCCAGCAGCGCCGCAAACTGGCGCAGAATATCGTCGCTTTCCTGCGCCAGACACAACACATTATCGCGCGGTGTCAGCATATAGGTATTGCGTTCGCCAGTAAGCCCCGCCAGCGGGCGTATCACACCGCTGACGGCGCCCCTGGCACGGTAGCGCTGCGCCGCCTCGAACACTGCCAGCCGTCCCTGTTGTTGCGCCCAGTCAACCAGTAGTGCAAACCCCGCGCGTTCCGGCGTCGTCGCCAATGTGGCATTGACGCCCAATGCGTTGTTCGCCGCGCTGGGTAGGCCAGGCGGTGTTCTCTGCAGGCGTGGCAGATAGAGCGGCCCGCCCGTTTTCGGCCCCGTACCGGACAGCCCTTCGCCCCCGAATGGCTTAACGCCGACCACAGCCCCCACCATATTACGGTTGACGTATTGGTTACCCACATGCGCCCGCTGCGTGATACGCGAAATGGTTTCATCAATCCGTGAATGGACGCCAAGCGTGAGCCCATACCCCAGGGCGTTGATCTCCTCAATCAACGTATCCAGCCCCTCGCGGGCATAGCGCACCACGTGCAGCACCGGACCAAAGATCTCTTGTTACAAGCTGGCTACCTGGTCCAGTTCAATCAGCGTCGGCAATACAAAAGTGCCCTGTCGCCATGAGGCCAGGCACGTCTGTGCGCCGAAAGCCGCCTTAAACACCGAATGCCCTTCCGACTGCATCAGGTGAATATGCTGCTCGATCCGTTCGCGGGCTTCATCGTCGATCACCGGGCCGCAGTCCGTCGCCAGACTGTCGGGATTGCCCACGCGAAACTGCACCATGGCGCCACGCAGCATGTTCAAGGTCGCTTCTGCAATGTCCTCATGAAGACAGAGCATACGCAGTGCTGAACAACGTTGCCCTGCGCTGTCAAAGGCGGAGGCCATAGCATCGCTGACCACCTGCTCCGTCAGCGCGGACGAATCGACAATCATGGCATTCATCCCACCGGTTTCAGCGATCAGTACCGCAGGTTGCCCGTGCGCATCCAGCCGGTCTGCCAACGTGCGCTGCAAGCTCTTGGCAACCGCAGTAGATCCGGTAAACAGCACGCCATTGACGCGCGCATCGCGCACCAGCGCCGCACCGATGCTTTCCCCAGCGCCGGGCAGCAGTTGCAACACATCAGGCGCAATGCCAGCCTGATGCAGCAGTTGCACCGCCAACGCGGCTACCAGAGGCGTTTGCTCCGCAGGTTTTGCCAGTACCGCATTCCCCGCTGCCAGTGCGGCAGCAATCTGCCCGGTAAAAATGGCCAACGGGAAGTTCCACGGACTAATGCAAACCACCACGCCCAGCGGGCAAACTTGTTCCAATGACACCGTAGCAGACTGCTGTGCGTAATAGCGCAAGAAGTCCACCGCTTCGCGTATTTCAGCAATGCCATTTGGCACGGTTTTCCCCGCCTCGAGCACCAATAACCCGATGAACTGCGGATACGCCGCTTCCAGCAAGCTGGCAGCGCGTTGCAGGCTGGCAATCCGCTGCGGAAGCGACGCCGCCGAGAACCGTTCTGCGGCCTGCACCACACGGCCCAACGCAATGCGCACATCCTCCTCGCTGGCATCACACACGTACCCCACGATATAGTGCTGTTGGGCCGGATTGATCACTGGCCGAGCCGCCAGCGGCGATGATGCATCGACCATAATCGGTGCCGCATGCCGTACCTGCGCGGCGTCGGCGCTTAAGGCCGCAGCGAGCATTTACAGGCGGCGCTCATCGGTCAGGTTTACGCCTTGCGCATTGCAACGTTCTGCACCGTAGAGCTGAGCGGGTAGAGGAATTCGCGGATGCGGGCAGCCGGAAGCCCCCCTCTTTGTAAGCCAGCGCCCGCACTTCAGCTATCGGGCTGGCAATCAGTTGCTCCAGCGGGACCTCCGCATCCGCAATGCGGTTAACAAATGAGGTGTTGGCACCATTTTCCAATAAACGTCGCACCAAATAGGCCAGCAGGGTTTCATGGGCGCCGACGGGGGCATAGATCCGGCAGGGGCGCGCCAACTTGCCCTGTTCTTCGGGACCGACGACCTGCGAATAAAGCGCCTCCCCCATACCGTGCAGGCATTGAAATTCATATTGTCCAGGGTAATAACTGTCACCAGCCAGCGTATACACCGCGCTCAGGGTATGAGCATTGTGGGTAGCTGCGGGTAAATGGCATCCGGTGCCGCCAGCAGTTGGCGAGCGCAGGCCAGATAGGCAACATCGGTATAGACTTTACGGGTATAGACGGGGTAATCCTCCAGACCGTCTATTTGCGCACGTTTGATTTCGCTGTCCCTGTAGTAACCTTTCACCAATCGCACCATCAGGCGTCGCTGGGTACGCTGTGCCAGGTCGATAAGGAAATCAATCACAAACGGGCAGCGTTTCTGGTAGGCCTGCACCACAAAACCGATCCCTTTCCACCCCGCCAGCGCAGGCTCATGACACAACCGCTCCAACAGATCGAGGGAGATCTCTAGCCGTTCCGCTTCTTCCGCATCAATATTAATGCCTATGTCGTACTGCATCGCCTGCAACGTCAACTCCAACAAACGGGGATAAAGCACCTCCATGACGCGATCGTACTGTGCGCGGCTATAACGTGGATGCAGCGCCGACAGCTTGATGGAGATACCTGGTCCCTCATACACCCCTCGCCCCTGCGATGCCCTGCCAATCGCATGAATCGCCTGCTGATAAGCGCGAGGTAAGCCTCCGCATCCTGCTCGGTGAGGGCCGCTTTACCCAGCATGTCATAGGAATAGCGAAATCCCTGCCGTTCCAGATCTTCCGCGTTGGACAGCGCCTCATCGATGGTTTCGTCAGTAAAAAACTGCTCCCCCATCAGGCGCATAACGCGATCCATTCCCAATCGAATAACCGGCTCGCCCCCTTGTTAATCAGTTGCTTCAGGGTGTGCGCCAGACGCGTTTCACTGTGCGTCGCAACCAGCTTTCCGGTCATCAGCAGTCCCCAGGTCGCCGCATTGACGAACAGCGATTGCCCTTTCCCTAAATGGGAATGCCAGTCTCCGCTGCTGATCTTGTCACGGATCAGCGCATTGCGCGTTGAGGCATCGGGAATGCGCAGCAACGCTTCCGCCAGACACATCAGCGCAATCCCCTCTGACGATGACAGGGAAAAGGCCTGTAACAAACTTTGCACCCGTCCCGCTCGCCCATGGGTCTGCTGTTCACGCCGCAGCGTCTGCGCCAGCCGATAGGCCAGCGCCTGCACTGCCGGTGCCATTGATGCCATCGGTTCTACCCGCTCGAGCAGTAACGGCACCATTTCGCCCTCGGAACGGCGGTATGCCGCCGTGATAGCATCACGCTGTGGTGAACGGGGTAACAGCGTTTGCGTGAAAGCTAAAAACGGCTGATAGCTTCCTTCCTGACGAGATTGCGGCATAATCTCCGGCGCGCGTTGAAATGCTTTACCCTGCTCTGGTGTGATGTCAGGAGCCTCACCATCGCGCTCGACGGCGTCGAGATAACAAAAAATGGCGTGCTCAATCAACCAATGCGATGTGCGATCAAGGCGCTGTGCTGTACGTTCGATACGATTGCGGGTCGCATCGTCAAGCTTTACCGCTATAGTGGAGAATCCTATCGTTTCACTCCAGTGAAACCAAGATAATCATCGATAGTGAGGGATCGGATAACGTTGATTTGTTGAAGGTATGCCTTCGAAGCTTGGCCGTCGTTATCGGATTATGCAACCTGGTTTTCGCGAGTTGCCATAAGATGCAATGCAGTTAACAAGTGTATAACATTGGCGTAGCAGGGAAATATAACAAATCGTTAACGCTTTGCATTATAAGAAAAAACAGGCTGCACGAGGGATGTGCAATCGTGCAGACTGCGCTTTACCTGACGTCGTTCCCGTCAGGTTATACCAACAATATGATTTGCCTTTATGCCCTAGCATGATGGGGATAGACAGGGCGCTTTAACTTGGAGATTCTAATGACAATGAGTACACCCATGCTGGTGACCTTTCTGGTGTATATCTTCGGAATGGTCTTGATCGGCCTGGCCGCCTATCGCTCAACCACCACCCTTGGCGACTATATTCTGGGTGGACGCCGGATGGGCAGCGTGGTCACGGCACTTCCAGCGGGGGCTTCTGACATGAACGGCTGGCTGCTGATGGGGTTGCCGGGCGCAATATTTATTTCCGGCATTTCTGAAAGTTGGATCGCTATCGGACTGACTATCGGCGCTTACCTCAACTGGCGCTGGGTTGCAGGCCATCTGCGCGTTCACACCGAAGTGAACCACAACGCGCTGACCTTGCCAGACTATTTCACACACCGTTTCGAAGACACCAGAAAAATCCTGAGAGTCATTGTGACCTTGATTATTCTGGTGTTTTTACCATTTACTGCGCTTCTGGTATCGTTGCGGGTGCCCGCTTGTTCGAAAGCACCTTTGGCATGAGCTACGCCACCTCATTGTGGGCCGGTGCGGCCGCTACCATCGCCTATACCTTTATCGGTGGCTATCTGGCAGTCAGTTGGACGGATACGGTACAGGCCAAGCTGATGATTTTCGCTTTGATCCTGACACCGGTGATGGTGATTCTGGCGCTGGATGGAATCGATACGTCCCTGTTGGTTATCGCGGCGAAAAATCCGGCCAATCTGGATATGTTCAAAGGGCTGGACGTTATTGCCATCATTTCGCTGCTGGGTTGGGGCCTGGGCTACTTTGGACAACCGCACATTCTGGCGTGCTTTATGGCAGCTGATTCTCACCATACCATTCGCAGCGCACGCCGCATCAGTATGACCTGGATAATCCTGTGTCTCGCGGGTGCGGTGAGCGTGGGCTTCTTCGGTATCGCCTACTTCAGCAATCATCCGGAACAAGCGGGCAACGTCACCAACAATGCTGAACGGGTATTTATTGAGCTTTCCATGCTGCTGTTTAACCCGTGGATTGCTGGTGTGTTACTTTCCGCTATTCTGGAGGCGGTAATGAGCACCCTGAGCTGTCAACTGCTGGTCTGTTCCAGCGCCATTACCGAAGACTTGTACCGACCCTTCTTCCGCCCCGGCGCTACGCAGCGCGAGCTGGTCTGGGTCGGTCGCATTATGGTGTTATTGATTGCCATCATTTCAATCGTGTTGGCCGCCAACCCGGAAAACCGCGTGTTGGGGCTTGTCAGCTACGCCTGGGCAGGTTTTGGGGCCGCGTTTGGTCCGGTGATCCTGATTTCCCTGCTGTGGCCACGTATGACGCGTAACGGCGCGCTGGTAGGTATGCTGATCGGGGCTGCCACGGTGATTATCTGGAAACAGAATGCTTGGTTTAATCTGTATGAAATCATTCCCGGCTTTCTCTTTGCCAGCCTAGCGATCTTTATCGTTAGCCTGATGGGTCGTGCGCCCTCCAAAGCCGTTAAGGAACCATGTGTTTCACGCATAAAAAAGGCGCAACCACGGTTGCGCCTTTTTTCATTGCCGAAGTAATGTGTTTATTCTTAACCTGCAACCGCAATGCGTTTCATGTCTTTCATGTAGCAACGCAGTTTCTGACCAACCGCTTCGATCGGGTGGTTGCGGATCGCATCATTGACGTCGCGCAGCTGCGCATTGTCCACGCTGCTGGCTGCCACTGGCTTGCCTATGTCGCCCGCTTGCAATGAAGCCATGAATGCCTGTTTCAGCAACGGCACGGCGGCATTCGCGAACAGGTAGTTACCGTATTCTGCGGTGTCAGAGATAACCACGTTCATTTCATACAGACGCTTACGTGCAATGGTGTTCGCAATCAGCGGCAGTTCGTGCAGCGATTCGTAGTAAGCGGATTCTTCGATGATGCCCGCGCTTACCATGGTTTCGAACGCCAGTTCTACACCGGCTTTAACCATAGCGATCATCAGTACGCCGTGGTCAAAATACTCTTGCTCTGCGATTTTACCGTCGAACTGCGGGGCATTTTCAAACGCGGATTTACCGGTTTCTTCACGCCAGGTCAGCAGTTTAATGTCGTCGTTGGCCCAATCTTCCATCATGCCGCTGGAGAACGCACCGGAGATGATATCGTCCATGTGTTTCTGGAACTGCGGAGCCATGATCGTTTTCAACTGCTCAGACAGCGCGTAAGCACGCAGTTTTGCCGGATTAGACAGACGATCCATCATCAGCGTGATGCCGCCTTGCTTCAGCGCTTCGGTAATGGTTTCCCAGCCGAACTGAATCAGTTTTTCCGCATAGGCAGGATCGGTACCTTCAGCAACCAGTTTATCAAAGCCCAGCAAAGAACCGGCCTGCAACATACCGCACAGGATGGTCTGCTCGCCCATCAGGTCAGATTTCACTTCGGCAACGAAAGAAGATTGCAGTACGCCCGCACGGTGACCACCGGTAGCGGCAGCCCAGGCCTTGGCGATCGCCATGCCTTCACCTTTCGGGTCGTTTTCCGGGTGAACCGCGATCAGCGTCGGAACGCCAAAGCCGCGTTTGTACTCTTCACGTACTTCGGTGCCCGGACATTTCGGCGCCACCATCACCACGGTGATGTCTTTACGGATCTGCTCACCCACTTCAACGATGTTGAAGCCGTGAGAGTAACCCAGAGATGCACCCTGCTTCATCAGCGGTTGAACAGCCTGAACCACAGCGGAGTGCTGCTTGTCTGGCGTCAGGTTCACCACCAGATCCGCCTGCGGGATCAGCTCTTCATAGGTGCCAACTTTAAAACCGTTTTCAGTCGCTTTACGCCATGACGCACGTTTTTCCGCGATAGCTTCTGCACGCAGCGCATAGGCAATATCCAGCCCGAAATCACGCATATTCAAACCCTGGTTCAGCCCTTGCGCGCCGCAACCGACGATCACCACTTTTTTGCCTTTCAGGTAGTTCGCTTCGTCTGCGAATTCTTCACGTCCCATGAAACGACATACACCCAATTGCGCCAACTGCTGACGCAGGTTCAAAGTGTTGAAATAGTTAGCCATGCACAACTCCGTTTAATCTGTTAATTGCGAGTGTTCAGAAGAGGTTTCCTGTCAGGGAAGCCTGAATGCCCTCATGATATGACAGGAAAAGTATTGCTTAAATTGATATATTAACAAGATGACATTGCAATAACTGCAAGACGAAAATGAGGCCGTGCGCACATGGATTTACGAGATTTAAAACTGTTTCTGCACCTGTGTGACAGCCGCTATTTCGGGCGCACCGCCAAAGCCATGCACCTGAGTCCGTCAACCTTGTCACGCCAAACGACTGGAAGAGGATGTCGGGTAAACCCTGTTTTTACGTGATAACCGCACGGTACAACTGACCGATGCTGGTGAGCAATTGAAACAATTTGCTCAGCAAACGCTGCTGCATTACGAGCAGTTGCGCCACGCCATTGGGCAACGAGGGCCTTCATTGAGCGGTGAGCTACGCATTTTCTGTTCCGTGACCGCCGCCTATAGCCATCTACCGCCGATCCTCGACCGTTTCCGCGCCCAGCATCCGCTGGTCGAAATCAAGCTGACAACTGGCGATGCCGCCGATGCGGTGGAAAAAGTGCAGTCCAATGAAGCCGATCTCGGCATCGCGGGCCACCCGGAAACCTTACCTACCACCATCGATTTTATGCCTATCGGCAAGATCCCCCTGGTACTGATTGCCCCAGCGCTGGCATCACCGGTGCAGTCGATGGTACAGCAACCCAATCCAGACTGGGCACAGATTCCGTTTATTTTGCCCGAGCACGGCCCGGTGCGAAAACGTATTGATGTCTGGTTCCGTCGTCACCACATCGCCAATCCGCTGATTTACGCCACCGTGTCGGCGCACGAGGCAATGGTGTCGATGGTGGCACTGGGCTGCGGCATCTCGCTGATCCCGGATGTGGTGCTGGAAAACAGCCCAGAGCCAGTGCGTAACCGCGTTTCGGTATTGCTGGAGCAAGCGATGGAACCGTTTGAACTCGGCGTTTGCGTGCAGAAAAAGCGACTCAATGAGCCATTGATTGCCGCGTTCTGGCATATCTTGCAGGACAGTGTTTGAGGGATTACCAGCGGTAGCTGACCGTCGCGATAATCTAGCGTCCAACGCCGTAGAAGCAGGCTTCATTATTACTGCAAGAGGCCACATAATGCTTATCGGTCAGGTTGTTGACATTGATCTGCAACACCGCGCCTTTCCACTGCGACGAGGCTGAGCCCAAATCATAGCTCACTATCGCGTCATACAGGATGTTGTGCGGCACACTGAAACTTTCCTTGTTATCGCCATAGCTGCTGCCGATGTAACGCACACCGGTTCCCACCGTCAGCCCGCCCAGCGGGCCGTTGTGGACAAAATAGGTGCCCCAGGCGGAGGCCATATGGCGTAGCGTCTCCGCTGGCCTGTTCTCCGCTGGCGTGCTCGCATTGGTGCTCTCTTTCGTCTCCGCCTCCGTATAACTGTACGCCGACATCAGGCTCAGTGCGGGTGTGATTTGCGTATGGAGTTCCGCTTCAGCGCCTCGTGATTCGACTTTGCCAATTTGCTCGTTGAACTTGAGCTTGCTGTTCCATGACGTGATATTTTTCTGCGTGATGTCAAACAACGATAGCGTTAACAAGGTGTTGTGGCCCACTGGCTGAAATTTTATCCCCACTTCAGTTTGCTCACCGGTTGTGGGTTTGAAGGGTACCGACCCCGGAATGCTGCTGTTCAGATTAGGCTCAAAGGAAGTGCTGTAGCTGATATAGGGTGAAAAACCATTCTCAAACGCATACAGCAGCGCCGCACGACCGGTAAAATCATCATCATTCGACTGCCTTTTGGCATTGTTGAGCGTGCTCTCGTAAGTACGAATTTCTGTCCAATCGTGACGCCCAGAGAGTAGCAGGTTCCACTGCTGCCATACCGCCTGATCCTGCACATAGAGCCCTACCTGATCGAGCTTTTTAAACGCGCAGCGTACCAAGGGCAAGTCACTGTCATTTTCCAGATAAGACTCACCATAGTGAGGGTGAGCCCAATCAAAATCGTACTGGCTTCCGCTATTGAGCCACAAATTAGCGTCACGCTTCTGCCAGATATAATCCAACCCAGCCAGTAGGGTATGGTTCACAGAGCTAGTGACGAAGCTTGCTTTCAATTGGGTATCGATCCCCAATTCATCAGCATCTATTTTTTCGCGTTGCTGGTTACGCGTTAGCCTAGTATCCGTGGCGCTGCCGCCGGTGCTGTAAACCAGGGATTTATAGTTATCATGCAGCTGCGAGTAGCGCAGATTCTGTTGAACAGAAATCGCCCTGTTAAAGGAGTGCTCTGCTCACGCGTTGAGTGATGGTAATTCGGATCGCTGACATTCAGCGAGTAAGGAATATAACCGGCGTTGGTGGCAAACACCGTGCCGTAAGCGGGCAGGAAGTTACGAAAACCTGCCTCAGGGTCGTATTGGTAACGGGTCAGTACAGTCAGACTGGTGTCGGCATTGGGCAACCACGTCAACGCCGGGGCGATTGCGATGCGTTGTTGTCTGGCATCTTTAACAAATTGCTGCCGGGTATTGGCTATCCCGTTCAAGCGATATAACAGTGCGCTGTCATCGCTTAGCACACCGCCGAAATCAAACGCGGCTTCACCAAAACGTTGGTTACCCGCACTAAACTGCACGTGGCGAATCTTTTCCGCCGTGGGACGTTTGCTGGTCATAATAACCGTACCGCCAGGATCGACCTGACCATACATGACAGACGCCGGGCCGCGAATCAATTCAACGCCTTCTAACAACCAGGGGTCGATCTTTCCAATACCGGCACCTTGCCCGATCAGGCCAAAGCTCAGCCCATCAAGAAATTTAGGCGCGTAGCGAAAACCGCGCACGATGGTTTCATCATTGCGGTTAGAGGAGCCCCGGTAATTTGGAAGCACGCCGGCAGAGTAATTAAACGCATCGGAGACGGATCTCACCCGCTGCTTGTCCATTTGTGCGCGCGTGACCACCGCAATTGATTGTGGCGTCTTTACCAGCGGCATTTGCGTTTTTGTACCGGCGGCACTCTGTTTCGCTATCATCCCACCAGCGGGGAGCGCGGTATTTTGTTTGTCCTGTGCAATGACCACCATCACATCCGCGTTGCTGGTTACCGTTTCGGCGGCCAACGTTTGCACAGCCATCAATAGCGACGATGCAACACTCAGTACCGTGACATAGCTGAAAAATAACCGCCCAATGAGGTAATATTTCCTTTTATTTTCAGACGTATGCTAATCCTTCACTGCAATACTATTTTTATGCATCACAAATAAGTCAACATATTCGTGGCTGATAATGCAAAAAAGACTATTTCAAGTGCAATCTTAGTCTAAATTGCATTAATTTTTCTTACTTTGCATTTAACATTGCGTTTTAAAAATGAAAGGGATTCACCATGGGGATGTTCTATCGTTACAGCCTTGCCGTCACGAATTTGCTCCTGATGTCTGGTGAACGTGAACCGCGAGACAAATCATTTTCGCAGGAAATACCACAAGACATCCCTGATAAGACCGCATCACTCGGGCTAATACCCGATAAAATTATTGAATAGCTTAACGTCACTCCGCCGTCGCGAATATCAGTTTTCGATTCTGGACATGCCGCTATCTTGTTAACACATCGGCAACAGGAAGAGATTGTGTTAAACGGTCACGGCACTCTACGTTGGTGCACTGGACTGGCGGAGCAGCGCAGATGGCTGTATAACAAACACTAATTGCTAAAGGAATGAAACAGGATCCCCTATGAAGCTCTCTGTGTTCTCTGCCGTGGCGGCATTGGCGGCTTGCGCGTTTGTGCCTCATGCACAGGCTGTCTCGTTCGACTGTGCCAATGCCACCTGCGCACAGGAAAAGCAGATTTGCCAAAGCCCGCTGCTCGGCCAGTTGGATGATGAACTGGCGCAGGAGTGGAAGACCGCACGATCGGCGCTGACCACCTATACACAGAGCCAGCCCTTTGAACAAGCATTAAACCTGTTTCAGTGCAGTTGGCTCACCACGCGTAACCAATGCCAGGATGAGGATTGCCTGCGCCAGCGCTATCAGCAGCAGCTTAACCGGCTGCGCTACCTCAACCAGGTGGCCCAGCACGCGTTACCGACGCCCATTACTCCGATCAAAACTACCGGGTGTTTCCATGGGGCGTTCAGCTACGAGGATTATTTGCAGGACCTCACCAAGGAAGAATACGACAACCTCGGCAGCTATTTTCAGGAAATGTACGATCAGAAAGCCCCCTATAATGCGGTCGGTTTGGACATGACGCAGGAAAAAGGGAAAATCAGCGGCAACATTTCCGTCGCGTTCCGCTACGCCAACCGGCTGGATGACGGTGAGTTTACCGCCCGCCAGATGAGTGATACGCAGGCGATTGGCCGCCGGGAAAGCAGCTTTGGCGGCACCACCAAGATCCTGTTTACCTGCGTGAGCGATGACGAAATTCGCATCTCGACGTTTGATACGCAGGGTGAAAGCTACCTGTTCAACATGGTGATGATGCGGCAAAAGCCCTAACGTTCAAAACGCGCTGACGCCGGGAAGCTCGACCAGCTTCCCTCATCCTGTTCCGGCGTCAGCCGCTTCATGCTCTCAATGCCCATCAGATAGCGATACAGCGGCTCCAATTGGCGAAAACCTTGTGCCAGCGTGGTGACCAAATCAGCAGAAAACAGCGCGTCCATATCTTGCCGCGTGGTCATGGCAGCGAAGGATTTACGGTTGTACCAGGTCGCCAATTCCGCAGGCTGATCCTTGATCAGTGGACGTTTATAGCTTTCGCCTTCCAGCGTAAACGTAGGCGCCAGACACGCGGCCATTGCCAAAAAGGTCTGCGGGTTGTCGCGCAGTGTCTGGCGAAACAGCTCCATGGTATCGCGCGTGGCGCTGTAGTATCCCAAGCCATGACGCCAGAAATCCGGGCCAATTTCGAAAAAGTACACCGGCGCGTCCGTCCAGCCTTTACGCGGGCGTTTAAACGTCAGCCACATCTGGCTGCGGTAGCGGGATTTGTCGTGAGAAAAACGGGTATCACGATGGATACGCGACAGGGTTTTACCAATGGCGGGACGAATTTCAAACTGATCGTCGATCGGTAGCATCGTCAGGCTCAAATGATTGACCAACGCGCGAAACGGGGCAACCAGCGTCTCATCATATATCGTACGGTTGTCGTCAAACCACTCTTTGCTGTTTTCCTGTCGGACCTGTTGAAGAAAAGTCAGGCCCTGCTGCGAGAAACCGTTGAACGTCGTCATGATGGTCTGCCATTGCTAATCCCTTGAATGGCAATCACGATAGCGCGCCCGGCGGTGAAATTCCACCGTCGGGCACACTGACATTACGCCGCGTTACCGGCCAGGAAGAAACGAAACGCCGGATTTTGGGTTTCGTCATGGCACTCGTAGCCTAGCGCCTGCAAGCGTTGCTCAAACTCCGGATCGCGCTCGCTCACTTCGAACGCCGCCAGCACGCGACCAAAATCGGTGCCGTGGCTGCGATAGTGGAACAGCGAGATATTCCAGTGCTTGCCGAGCGTGTGTAGGAACTTCAGCAGCGCGCCGGGAGACTCCGGAAACTCGAAGCTGTAAAGCTGTTCCCGCAACGGCTTGGAAGGACGTCCGCCAACCATGTAACGCACATGGAGCTTCGCCATTTCATCATCGGAGAGATCGACCACTTGGTAACCGCCCGCGGAGAGCTCTGCAATAATCTCATCCCGCTCAGCATGACCACGCGTCAGACGCACCCCCACGAAAATGCAGGCGTCTTTATCATCGGCGTAGCGGTAGTTGAACTCGGTCACCGAACGACCACCCAGCAGTTGGCAAAAGGTCAAAAAGCTGCCCTTGCGCTCAGGGATGGTTACCGCCAGCAATGCCTCACGCTGTTCACCCAGTTCACAGCGTTCAGAGACGTAGCGCAGGCCGTGGAAGTTGACGTTGGCACCCGACAGAATATGCGCCAGCCGTTCACCCTGAATACCGTGCTGCTGGATATACTTCTTCATCCCCGCCAGTGCCAGTGCACCAGACGGCTCAGCTATCGCCCGCACATCTTCAAAGATATCCTTCAGTGCGGCACAAATCGCATCGCTGTCCACGGTGATGACATCATCCAGATATTCCCGGCACAGGCGGAAGGTTTCATCGCCGATGCGCTTGACCGCCACGCCTTCGGCGAACAATCCAACGCGCGGCAAATCCACCGGGTGTCCGGCATCCAATGCGGCACGCAGGCATGCAGAATCTTCCGCCTCAACACCGATCACTTTAATCTGCGGCATTAGCTGTTTGATCAACACCGCCACGCCGGCTGCCAGACCACCGCCACCGACTGGCACAAACACGCGATCGAGATGCGCATCCTGCTGCAACAGCTCCATCGCCAGCGTTCCCTGCCCGGCGATCACAGCTGGATGATCGAACGGCGGAATGAAGGTCATATGCTGCTCTTGCGACAGTGCAATCGCTCTGGCCTTGGCTTCATCGAAATTGGCGCCGTGCAGCAACACTTCACCGCCAAAACCGCGCACCGCACCCACTTTGATATCCGCCGTGGCGACCGGCATGACGATCAGCGCCTTGATGCCGAGCTTGCTAGCCGAAAGCGCCACGCCCTGTGCGTGGTTACCAGCGGAGGCCGTTACCACACCGTGCGCTTTCTGCGCTTCGGTCAGGGTTGCCAATATGGCATAGGCACCACGCAGTTTGAAACTGTGCACCGGCTGACGGTCCTCGCGCTTCACCACAATGGTGTTGCCAAGACGCGCCGAGAGCTTATCCATCGGCTGAAGCGGCGTCACCTGTGCCACTTCATAGACCGGCGCGCGCAGCACCGCACGCAAATACTCCGCGCCGCACGGAGCGTCGGGGAGAGGGAGTGATACTGCCATTGAACTTAGCCTCCCAGCTTGCTCTTATCGCGTACCGCGCCTTGGTCCGCGCTGGTTGCTAGACTGGCGTAAGCACGCAAGGCAAAGGACACCTGACGCTGACGGTTTTTCGGCGTAAAGGCTGCATCACAGCGCGCCAGTTCCGCATCGTGACGGCGTGCCAGTTCATCTTCCGCCACTACCAGTTCAATGGTACGGTTAGGAATATCAATGGCAATGATGTCACCCTCTTCCACCAGCCCGATGGTGCCGCCACTGGCCGCTTCAGGCGAAGCATGGCCGATGGAAAGCCCGGAGGTGCCGCCGGAGAAACGACCGTCAGTGATCAACGCACAGGCTTTACCCAATCCCATGGATTTCAGGAAGCTGGTCGGATAGAGCATCTCTTGCATGCCCGGCCCGCCTTTCGGCCCTTCGTAACGGATAACCACAACATCACCCGCTACCACCTTACCGCCCAGAATGGCTTCCACGGCGTCATCCTGCGATTCGTACACTTTGGCCGGACCACGGAACACCAGGCTACCTTCATCCACACCGGCGGTTTTTACGATACAGCCTTTTTCCGCGATGTTGCCGTACAGCACCGCCAGACCGCCATCCTGACTGTAGGCGTGCTCACGCGCACGGATACAGCCCTGTTCACGATCGGTATCCAGCGACTCCCAGCGGCAATCCTGTGAGAACGCCTGTGTGGTACGAATACCCGCTGGCCCTGCGGAGTACATGCTTTTCACCGCGTCATCATCGGTCAGCATGACGTCGTAAGCGTTCAGCGTTTCCGTCAGGCTTTTGCCCAGCACGTTGCGCACATCGCGGTTCAGCAATCCGGCACGATCCAATTCGCCCAGAATACCGATCACCCCACCCGCACGGTGTACGTCTTCCATGTGGTATTTCTGCGTGCTCGGAGCCACTTTACACAGTTGCGGCACACGGCGTGACAGACGATCGATGTCGTCCATGGTGAAATCCACTTCTGCTTCCTGCGCGGAGGCCAGCAAGTGCAGAACGGTGTTGGTGGAACCGCCCATGGCGATATCCAGCGTCATGGCGTTTTCAAACGCCGCCTTGGTCGCGATATTACGCGGCAGCGCGCTGGCGTCATCCTGCTCGTAGTAGCGTTTGGTCAGTTCAACGATACGCGTACCCGCGTTCAAAAACAGTTGCTTACGATCGGCGTGGGTCGCCAGCAGCGAGCCATTGCCCGGCTGTGACAGGCCCAGCGCTTCCGTCAGGCAGTTCATCGAGTTAGCGGTAAACATGCCGGAACAGGAACCGCAGGTCGGGCAAGCAGAACGTTCGATCTGATCGCTATCCGCATCGCTGACGTTCGGGTTAGCCCTCTGGATCATGGCATCCACCAAGTCCAGTTTGATCAGTTGGTTAGAAAGCTTGGTTTTCCCGGCTTCCATCGGGCCGCCAGAAACAAAGATCACAGGGATGCTCAGGCGCAGCGAGGCCATCAGCATTCCGGGGGTGATTTTGTCGCAGTTGGAAATGCACACCATCGCATCGGCGCAGTGGGCATTGACCATGTATTCGACCGAATCGGCAATCAGCTCACGTGATGGCAGGGAATAGAGCATGCCACCGTGCCCCATCGCGATACCATCATCCACCGCAATGGTGTTGAACTCTTTGGCCACGCCGCCAGCGGCTTCGATTTGCTCCGCCACCAGTTTGCCCAGATCACGCAAGTGCACGTGGCCCGGAACGAATTGTGTGAACGAGTTGACCACGGCGATGATCGGCTTGCCGAAATCGGCATCGGTCATTCCGGTGGCACGCCACAGGGCGCGCGCACCTGCCATGTTACGGCCATGCGTGGTTGTGGCTGAACGGTACTTAGGCATACTCTGTTACTCCAGTGTGTGTTTCATCCCCTTTCCTGCTCCCGTTCAGCGGCGACTGGCGTCTTGGGTTCGTGAAGCAAGGGAAAGGGGTGTGTTAATCTTTCTTGTTACGATTACGGGTTAACCTGATCTAACCAGCCCCATTTGTCTTCGGTTTCGCCGGTAAACAGGCCAAAGAACGCTTTTTGTAGTTGTTTGGTGACTGGGCTACAACGACCAATGCCGACCTGAATACCGTCCACGCTGCGCACCGGAGTGATTTCCGCGGCAGTGCCAGACATAAATACCTCATCAGCCAGATAGAGCGACTCACGCGACAGCACCTTCTCACGCACTTCCAGCCCCAGGCTCTGCGCCAGTTTGATAATGGCGTCACGGGTGATACCCGGCAGCGCTGATGAGGTGAACGGCGGGGTAAACAACACGCCATCTTTCACTTCAAACAGGTTTTCACCTGCACCTTCAGACACATAGCCGTTGACGTCCAGCGCAATCCCTTCCTGATAACCGTGGCGACGTGCTTCGCTGCCTACCAGCAGGGAGGAAAGGTAGTTACCGCCCGCTTTTGCGGCCGTCGGAATAGTGTTGGCTGCCACACGGTTCCAGGAGGACACCATGGCATCAATCCCCTGATCCAGTGCGTCTTCGCCCAGATATGCGCCCCAGGGAAATGCCGCAATGATGACATCCGTGACGTAACCTTCCGGCGGGTTCACGCCCATGCCAACGTCGCCAACGAACACCAGCGGACGAATATAGGCGCTTTTCAGGTCATTTTTACGTAGCGTTGCGCGGCAGGCTTCCATTAGGTCATCCACGCTGTACTGCACCGGCATACGGTAAATTTTAGCGGAGTCGTGCAGGCGACGCATATGTTCACGGTGACGGAAGACCACCGGGCCTTTGTGGGAATCGTAACAGCGCACCCCTTCAAACACCGACGTGCCGTAATGCAGCGCATGGGACATCACGTGTACTTTGGCTTCCGCCCACGGCACCATCTCACCATTGAACCAAATATAATCAGCTTTGCTCGTCATTCTCTTTATCCTTTCTAATGCCTTTAGGCACGTATTTGTTGTGATGTGTGGGGTTGTATTTCAATACAAGCGATATCAAGCAGCTTGCTTAACTGTGTTGACAATAAATCCACCGGACGTTGGCTGGCAACGGTCAATTCGATATTGATGTGGTCGGGGTTGTCGGCCGTCATCATGTTCATGGCACACACCCGGAAACCGCGGTGGCGTACCACGCGCAGCACGCGCTCCAGCATTTCGGGACGAAAGCGAGCCTGTATGGAAAGTTGATGGTGCGTCATTCTCTGTTCTCCTGCCATTATTCGGTACGTTCCAGCATGGTTTCATTCCCGGCACCCGGTGGAACCAGCGGCCAGACATTTTCCAGTTCATCGATAGAGACATGCAGCAAATATGGCCCATCACTGCTCAACAGGGCATCCAGCGCGGCATTGATCTGATCTTTTCGGGTTATGCGTTGCCCTGGAATACCAAATGCGCTTGCCAGGGTCAGAAAATCGGGGTTATCGGAGAGGTTGGTTTCGCTATAACGTTCATTGAAGAACAACTGCTGCCACTGTCGAACCATGCCTAACCGTTGGTTATCCAGCAGCACGATTTTTATCGGCAGCTGTTTTCGTTTGATGGTGCCCAGCTCTTGCACGTTCATCATGAAAGAGCCGTCACCGGAAATACACACCACGGTATCCTCAGGGCGGGCTACCTGCGCGCCGACTGCCGCTGGCAAACCAAAGCCCATAGTGCCTAATCCACTGGAGGTGATGAAATTTTCCGGACGGGAAAAACGCATGTGCTGTGCGGCCCACATCTGGTGCTGGCCGACATCGGTGGTGATCACGGTTTCCGCCGGTTTGCGTTCAGACAGGGTTTTTAACAGCGCGGGCGCATAGATGGCTTCACCAGGATGATCGTAACGCCACGGGTATTCGGCTTTCAGCGCTGCCACCTCTTGACGCCAGGCGTCAATCGCCAGCGGCTGGGCCAATGCAGGCAACAGCGTGTTCAAATCCCCCGGCAGCGCCACGTTGGCCTGGCGCAATTTACTCAGCTCTGCCGGATCGATATCCAGATGGATAACCGCTGCATGAGGCGCAAACGCATTCAGTTTACCCGTCACTCGATCGTCAAAACGCGCACCGACGGCAATCAGCAAATCACACGCCTGTACCGACAGGTTGGCCGCTTTGGTGCCGTGCATGCCCAACATACCGAGGTAGTGCGGATGCTCGGCATCAACGGCCCCCAATCCTTTCAGCGTAACGACGGAGGGAATGCCCGTCTCAGCAATGAACGCACGCAGAGCAGGCAACGCCTGCGCCATGCCCACACCGCCGCCGGCGTATAACATCGGTTTTTTCGCCGCCGCCAGCATGGCGCGCGCTTGTTCAATGGCTTGCTTGGGGAAATTCGGCTGGCTGTCATCAACTGGCGTAAACTGCGGGGCTATCTCACTGGTGGCCAACTGAATGTCTTTAGGGATATCCACCAGTACCGGGCCGGGACGACCGCTGCTGGCGATGGCGAAGGCTTCTGCCATGATCTCCGGCAGCGACTCCAGCGAATCTACCAGGAAGCTCTGTTTGGTGCAGGCCAGCGACAGGCCCAGTACGTCGATTTCCTGAAAGGCATCAGTACCGATTAGCGGTGAAGCCACCTGACCTGTAATCGCCACGACCGGCACGGAATCCAGCAGCGCATCCGCCAACCCGGTGATCAGGTTAGTGGCACCGGGGCCTGAAGTGGCGATACACACGCCCACCTTGCCGGTCGCGCGGGCATAACCGAGCGCCGCCATGGCAGCGCCTTGTTCATGACGGCACAACAGGTGCTCAACGCCGCCGTCGTAGAGTGCATCGTAAACCGGCATGATCGCGCCGCCCGGATAACCAAATACGGTATCGACACCTTGCGCCCGCAACGCTTGCACCACCCATTGAGCCCCATTCATAGTTTATTTCCCCGACGCTGCCGGGGAGAAGCAGGATTTTATGCTGTAAGACATACTCCACTCCCTTCTGTAGTTTTTACCGCCCAACAAAAAACCCCGACCTTACGGTGCGGGGTTTTTTTGAATTACGGCTTGATTTTTAAGCCATTCTTCGTCTCAGCGACGCCCCTCACGGTGGGTTAATAATCACCACCACGCTAATAATGACTAGGCTAATCACGAGGGAGAACGCTTTCATAAATGGTTTGTTCTGTCATCACTGTCGAACGAATACCTATAGAGTTACCACAGACTTAGCGCCACTGACAATATTTTTTTTCTAACGCGTAACGAAAGCTGATGAAAAAATCTGCGTTAAATGCAAATTAATCATATATATGTAAACAATTATTCATATTTTGCTTTTTCTTCGAGCTTTCACCGACGACGTCATCGATTCCCACAAAAGCTGCAAACCAGCGCCCATTCCAGAGGAAACGCACTGTATGGTAACCACCTTTGTGCAAGCCGTTTCTGATAACGTTGTTTTTATACTGCCGCTTAGGCTCAGAATGACGCACGCTGTCGGGATTGACTGGAGGGAGCCTTATGTCGCTGGCTGTTACCTATACGCGCGCAATGATTGGCATTCAGGCCCCTTGCGTGACGATCGAAGCCCATATCAGCAATGGCTTGCCCGCACTGACGCTGGTTGGCCTGCCGGAAACCACGGTTAAGAAAGCACGGGATCGGGTGCGCAGCGCACTGCTCAACGCCGGGTTCACCTTTCCCGCCAAGCGGATCACCGTCAATCCCGCCCCGGCGGATTTGCCCAAGGAGGGCGGGCGCTACGATCTGCCCATCGCACTATCGATTCTGGCAGCCTCAGAGCAGATTTGTGGCAAGGCGTTATCACAGTATGAGTTTCTGGGTGAATAGGGATTATCCGGGCCGTTTCTCGACCGGTTCGATCTGTCGATTGAAGTTTCGCTACTGCCCCCCGGAACGTTGCACAAACACAGGGGCGGCAGGGAGAGCTCAGTGCCGACGTTCGAGCACGCGTATTGACGGCACGGGAGAGGCTGTTGGCACGAGCGGGGAAAATCAATGCGCGCCTGACACCGCCGGAAATGGATATTCACTGCCGCTTGTACGAAGAGGATGCCATCTGGCTGGGGGCGTTAATGACGGGGTTTGAAGGTCAATGATGTAAAAAACCACGCTAAGGAGATAATTGATTGTTTACATAAAG